>JBCLES010000012.1:0-71648 GCA_038913135.1 Anaerolineae bacterium | reverse complement strand
GATTTCGATCCTCTTCGACACGTACTGGTATCCAACGCGAGCTGCACGACGAACGCGCTCGCGCCGGCCGCCAAGGTGATCTTCGAGCGCTACGGGATCCGGCAAGGCATTCTTTCGACAGTCCACAGCTATACATCGTCGCAGAGCATCCTCGACAACGCCAACAAGGATCCACGGCGCTCGCGCGCCGCCGCGATTAACATTGTGCCGACCACTACCGGCGCCGCTAAGGCTGTCGGCGCCGTGATACCTGAACTGGCCGGCAGATTCCACGGCTCCGCGCTCCGCATACCGACTCCAACGGTCTCGCTGGCCGACTTCACGGCTCTTGTGGACCGCAGGCCCGCTAACGCCGATGAGGTCAACGCGGCGCTTCGTGAGGGCGCGGCGGGCGATCAGCGCGGCGTTCTCGATGTCGTCGACCTGCCGCTCGTTTCGTCGGACTACATCGGCAATCCGTTTTCAAGCATCGCGGATTCGCAATTGACTCAGGTGCGTGGTGACTTGGTCAAGACAGTGCTTTGGTACGACAACGAGTGGGGCTATTCCTGCAGGGTGGCCGACATGGCGTATTACATGAGCCGACGCGCGCAGGGAGCCGACCACGCTACAGTGCGCGACGAAGTGTACGCAGCCGCCGCGCCTCATATGGAGGCGGCCGTATGACCACGCGGGTTGCCATCTACGGGTTCGGACATATTGGCCGGCACGTCTTCCGCGCGATTCATAGCCGGCCAGGCGACGATATCGAGGTCGCCGCAATCGCTCTAGAGTCCGGGACCGAGGCCGCGACGGATCCGGCGCTTGCGGCCCATCTTCTTCAGTTCGACACGAACCAGGGGCGTTTCGACGGCGCGGTGCGCTTGGAAGGCGATGCTCTCCTTGTGGACGGCGCTCGCATTCCGTTGGTCTCGGCCTCTGCGCCTGCAGGGCTGCCATGGGGATCGATGAATATCGACGTAGCGGTCGTAGCGGCCGATGGCGGCACCGTCAGCCCGGCGGCGCACTTGGAGGCCGGAGCGGACAAGGTAGTCGTGACGGGAGCGAGTGCGGACGCCGATCTCTTGTTGATCCGCGGTGTGAATGAAGGAGATTATCGATCTGCCGAGCATCACGTTGTCGCGATTGGATCGGACACGACGAACGCATTGGTGCCGCTGCTGGCAGCCATCGACGCCGCACTCCCGATACAGAGCGCCATGGTGATGGCGATCCACGCCTATTCGGCCGACCAACGGCTAATAGATGGTGCGGCAACGGATCCGCGTCGCGCCCGATCGGCGGCCGCCAGCATCGTGCCTACTTCAACGCGCGCTTCCGAGGCGCTGCACCGGGTACTGCCCGAGATCGCGGACAAGGTGAGCTGCTACGCCGCAAGGGTACCGGTATCGATCGTCTCGATGATAGAGGTCACTGCGCATTTCGAGCACGACGTCGCGGGCGAGGCCATCAACGCTGTGCTCAGAGAGGCTGCCGTGGGTCGGTACGCCGGTGTGCTCGGGATTTCGGATTTGCCTCTCGTTTCGACCGATTTTATCGGCAATCCTCACTCCGCCGTGGTCGATGCGCCATTTACGCTGACCATCGGCCCGTTGGCCAAGATCAGCGCCTGGTACGACAACGAATGGGGTGTCGCTAATCGTGCCGTCGATGCTATTCGCTTCGTCGCCGGATCCAACGTCCGGTCCAACGGTACAGGCTGAGGACGATTCTTATCAAAGACGCCTCCGACTTTTCGGTCCCGGATTTGCCCACTCTCCACGATCTTTCGCCGGAGGGCAAGCGCGTGCTCGTCCGAGTGGACTTCAACGTTCCACTTGAAAACGGCAAGGTCGCCGACGACACGCGACTTCGTGCCGCCATCCCGACAATTCTCGAGTTGATGGGCCGGAGCGCGTACGTGATTCTGATGAGCCACCTCGGCCGCCCTAAGGGTATCGATGAAGCCTTGCGCATGAAGCCGGTCGGTGAAGCGCTGTCGGTTCTGCTGCGAAAGCCGGTCAGGACACTCGATTCGATCATCGGCTCCGAGGTCGAGGCCGCACTGAAGGCGATGTCGCCGGGCGATGTAGTCCTGCTCGAGAACCTGCGCTTCGACTCTGGCGAGGAGTCGAATGATCCGAAATTCGCCGCCGAGCTTGCCGCGCTGGCCGACGCCTTCGTCAACGACGCTTTTGGTACAGCCCATCGGGCGGCGGCCTCGACGGTCGGTGTCGCCGGCAGGCTGCCGGCTTATGCCGGGCGCTTGCTGGAGCGCGAACTCGCCGAACTCGGCAGCGTCGTCGAGCGACCGGTAAAACCGTTCATGATCGTGATGGGCGGCGCAAAGATCGGCGACAAGGTCGGGGTGATCGATGCGCTGTTGCCGATATGCGATGCTCTCTTGATCGGCGGCGGGATGGCCAACACCTTCTTGGCGGCGGAAGGGGTCGCGATGGGCGACTCACTGGTAGAGGAGGAAGCCCTAGAGACGGCGGCCCGGCTGCAAGACCAGGCGGGCGGCGGCCTAGTTCTGCCGGTCGATCTCGTCATCGCGGACGCCTTCTCTGCCGACGCGAACAAACAGATCATCTCGGCGCGCGAAGGTGTGCCGAAGGGCTGGCGGGCGCTTGACATCGGGCCGGAAACGCTTCAAGTCTTCGCCCGGCGGCTCCGCGGAGCGCGGACAGTGGTCTGGAACGGTCCGATGGGCGTCTTCGAGTTGCCGCCGTTCGCTCACGGCACGTTCGGCTTGGCGAAGCTGATCGCGGACCTACCGGATGCGCGGACGATCGTCGGCGGTGGTGATTCGGCGGCGGCGGTTCGAGCTGCCGGGCTTGTCGAGAAGATCGATTGGGTCTCGACAGGCGGCGGCGCGACGCTCGAACTCCTCGAGGGCAAGACGCTGCCCGCGGTCGCCGCGCTGCGGCGGGGATGACGGCGGGTTGATGGCGGGAGGAATGGCGGCGGGGATAGCGGCGGGTTGATGGAGGCGGAGATGGCGGCGTCCAATGATGAGACGCCGCCGTGGTTCCTATACGTCTTGCGCTGCGCGGACGGCTCGCTTTACACCGGCATCACGAACGATTTAGAACGGCGTGTGGCAAAACATCAGGCCGGAACGGGCTCGCGATACACTAGCGGTCGCTTGCCCGTCGAGCGCGTCGCGAGTTGGCCTTACGGGGATCGGTCGAGCGCTTCGAGAGCCGAGTGGGCGTTCAAGCGGCTTCGACGGTCTGAAAAGGCACTATGCGTCGGTGATCCGGATCGATGGCGGGCAGGTCAGCCCGCGCGAGCTGTGCGGTCGAGCCTATGGGATTCTTGTTGACGGTGAACTAGACCGCCGTCACGCTCGTCAGGTGCGGCCGGATCTTCGCCATCAGGCGCTCCTTGGGCTGGTTGCCCACAAGGCGCTCGGCTTCCTTGCCGTTCTTGAAGAGGATGAGAGTGGGAATGCTGAAGACGCCGAAGGTCATGGGCGTCTGTTGGTTTGAATCGATGTCGAGCTTGCCGACCTTAAGGACGCCGGGATTCTCTAGGGCGATCGACTCCACGATCGGGGCGATGCTGCGACACGGGCCGCACCACTCGGCCCAGAAGTCGACGAGCACCGGGGTGTCGGACTCGAGAACTTCGGCTTGGAAATTGGCGTCAGTAAGAGTGTGTGGGTGGGACATCGAGTGAACTCCTCGAAGACTGAGGTCGGCAGGAGCCGCCCGGATGGCGACTCGAAATCCTGGTTGGTTGTCGTTCGGACGATACGGTCCGATCAGATACGTCGAACGTTACATTTTGGCGTGAACTGGTCGAGGCGAATCGTCATTTCTAGCCGCCAGAGCCTAATCTGACACGCAAGTTGTACGCCGCACGGCACCGAACGTAGAATCGTGATGCCCCCGCGGAGCCCTGTACTCATGCCGCTGACCGATGACGACCGCCTGCGACTCTACCATTATATGTGCCGCAGCCGCGCGATCGAAGACGCGGCTTGGGCGCTCGCGGGACAGGGCCGGATGGTCGGTCGGTTGTACACCGGACACGGCCAGGAAGCCATCCCGGTCGGGTCCGCCTACGCACTCGAAGCCGAAGATGTCATCGCGCCGATGTATCGCGACATGGGAGCGCATCTGGTTCGCGGGGTCGAGCCGGTCGAAATCTTCGCGCAGTATATGGGCAAGCGCGAGAGCTCTAACGGCGGCAAGGACTCTGGCTTGCACATAGGCGACATGACGCGCGGCATCATCGGAATGATCAGCGTGTTGCCGGATAGCGTTCCTCTTGCGGTCGGCGCCGCGATCGCATTCAAGATCCGATCCGAGCGACGCGTTGCCCTGACTTTTTTCGGAGAGGGGTCGACAAGCACCGGCGCATTCCACGAGTCGCTGAACATGGCGGCTGTTCTCCGCGTGCCGGTCGTGTTCGTCTGCGAGAACAATCGATGGGCGCTTTCGACTTCGAAGGCACGCGAATTCGCGGCCTCTTCGATCGCGGTGCGCTCCGCGGCCTATGGACTGCCGGCGCTCGAAGTCGATGGCAACGATGTCGAAGCGGTGTATGAGGCGGCGCGAGCGGCGGTGGACAGGGCGCGTGAGGGCGGTGGCCCAACGCTCATCGAATGCCATACGATGCGTATGCGCGGCCACTCAATCATCGATGCGGCCGAATACGTTCCGCCCGAGGAACTCGAAGCTTGGGCTGCCCTTGATCCGATCGACCGTCAACGCGAACGGCTGGAAGCGGCCGGTAACTGGGACGCGGAGCGCGACCAAGCGATGTGGGCGGTCTTACGGGAGGATATCGATAAGGCGATCGACGCGGCGGCCGCTATGGAAGATCCGCGACCTGAGGATGTGCATGTCGGGGTGTTCGCGAATTCGAAAGCCGGGGATGCGGGTGTCGTGTCGAGAGCAGGAGTGGAAGCCGCGGATGCGGGGCTGTCGTCGAGAGCAGGAATGGAACCTGCAGCCGGCGTCGACGTCGATCCCGGCGTAGAAGATCTACAGCGAGAGCGCTGACAATGCCCGAGATGACGTATGTCGAGGCGATCAGGGATGCGCTCCGCGGCGAGATGGATCGCGACGAGAGGGTGTTCCTCCTAGGCCAGGATATCGGCGCGTATGGGGGCGTTTACAAGGTGACAGAGGGCTTCGCCGAGCGCTTTGGCGAGCGGCGTGTTATCGATACGCCGATCGCGGAGAACGCCATTCTTGGCGCGGCGACCGGGGCGGCTCTGGTCGGGATGCGGCCCGTAGCGGAAATCCAATTCGCGGACTTCCTTGCGTGCGGTATAGAAACTTTGGTGCATATGGCCTCCACTATTCACTATCGGTGGGGCCAGACGGTGCCGATGGTGGTGCGGACTCCGGCGGGGGCGACTTGGGCCAGTGCCGGACCGTTCCACTCACAGAGTCCTGAGGCGTGGCTGGCTCAGGTGCCGGGGCTCAAGGTCGTGATGCCTGCGACGCCGGCCGATGCGAAGGGGCTCCTGTTGAGTGCGATCCGCGACCCGAATCCCGTGATCGTCCTCGAGCAGAAATACCTTTATCGGCGCGCGAAGGGTGACGTTCCGGCGGGTGAGCACTTGGTTCCGATCGGTCGGGCGCGAGTGGCGCGCGCTGGGCGTGACGCTACCGTGGTGGCGTGGGGGACGATGACAGTGAAATCGCTCGAGGCGGCTGAGATGCTGGCCGAAGAGGGTGTCGAGGTCGAGGTGATCGATCTGCGGTCGATCGTGCCGTGGGATCGTGAGGCGGTGCTGGCTTCGGTAAGGCGGACGGGGCGGGTGCTCGTGGTGTATGAGGCGCATCGGACGGCGGGGTTCGGGGCGGAAGTGGCGGCGGAGGTTGCGGAGGCTGCGTTCGCCGACCTGGATGCGCCGGTGGCGCGGCTGGCTGGGTTGGATACGCCGATTCCCGCGCATCCGGTGCTGGAAGCGGCTTACTTGCCCAATGAAGCCTCGATCGCGGAGCGGCTGCGGGAGTTGGTGGCGTTCTAGTTATAGTTCTAGTGTCGGGTGGGGGTGGTGTGCCCGAGGGCGCCGGTAGGGGGCTGCGCTGCGCTGCTCAACTCGATGAGGGGTGGCTGCAGCACGGGCGGAAACCGCACTCAGACACTCGCTGCTCGCTTCGCCCCCTATCGGCGCCCCGTCGTGAATCACTTTGCCGCAGGCGCCGGAAGGGGGATAGGACTCCCGCAAGTCGCAGGAACTAAAAGAGGGCGAAACGCGTGTCAATGAACCTGACGCCTTAACATCGCGTTGCTTCGGTAAGTACATGGAGAGTAAAGCTCACGGGAGGAGCGAACCATGCGCCGGAATCGCCCACCCGCACCTGCCATCGTTCTTGACGATCAAGCGGGTCGGGGAGAGACCTTGAGATTGGCCGCTGTCTTGAAGGAGCCGGTGGTCGCTGTTTGCTGCGCTATCGCACTGGGCACGATCGCTATCATCGCCGTTACGATGGTCGGGGCGGCGCCGCCTCTCGATGAGCTGCCCGAGGATCGCGGGTGCGGGTCGGCGGGCGCGTTCTTGGCGACTACTTGCTTTGTCCGGGGGCAGACCTTCGACAACGAGCCGGCGATAGTTGCGTTCAACGACTCGCCGGATGCGGACGAAGTGAAGCCCTTCATGTTGGCGAAGATTCGGGATGTCGGATCGACCTATGGGTTGGCGTACGATACTGAACGCGATGTGCTTTACGCTGGGGCATATCACAAGCGGAACGCCAAGCATGGGCCGGCCGGGCCGGGAGGTCTGTACGTGGTGCCGCTCGACGGATCTCGGATAACGCGGCTGATCAGGCTGCCCGATGCCGGGCGCGACATGCACGATCGGGATGACGATTTCCAGCCCGACGAGCGCGGGCGCGCGAATGCCGGCAAGACGAGTCTTGGTGATCTTGATCTCGATGAGAGGAGCGAGGTGCTCTATGTGATGAGTCTGGATGATCGGAAGATTCATCGGGTCGGGGTGCCCGGCGGGGAGTGGCTCGGGGCGTTCGAGCATGGGGCGGCCGGCGAGGGGTGGGCCGACGATGCACGGCCGTTCGGGCTGAAGGTGCACCAAGGTTGGGTCTATCACGGCTTGGTGCACTCGGCACAAAAGAGCCGCGAAGTGAGTGATCTTGGGGCGTTCGTCTATCGGTCGCGGGGCGACGGGAGCGAGATGGAGCTCGTCGCCCGCATCGGCCTCGATTACGACCGGGGTAAGCATCCGCGCTGGAATCCGTGGCCGCAGAACGACGACAAGGGGCGGGAGACCAAAGAGTACCCGCATCCGATGCTGGTCGACATCGAATTCGATGCCGAGGGCAACATGATCGTTGGGCTACGGGATCGTTGGATCGACACCGGGCCGTCGCTGACTGAGTTCTATCGGGTCGCTTCCGGCGATGTCATTCGGCTCGAACCGGTGGAGGAAGGGCCGGGCGGTGGGCGGGGATGGGAAATCGACGAGGCTGCGACGGAGCACTACCGTCAGGATGATCTACCACCAACTCATGACGAAATTGCGCTCGGCGGGCTGGCGCAGCTCTTGGGCGTCGACGTGGTTGTCAGCACGGCGATCGACCCATTCCGGGCGCATCCCGGAGGGACGAACATCGGGGCCGTTTCCGCCGGTGCCCTCTGGATGGATAACCGTAGCGGCGACACGGTTAGGCGCGAAGAGATCGTCTACAACGCGCGCTCGCATTCCGGTCCACAAGGCAAGGCGATCGGTTTAGGCGACATCGAACAGCTTTGCTCGCCACCACGTTCGCCGACGCCGACGCCGGAAGAAACGCCGACGATCACCCCGACCCCGACCGTGACATCGGAGCCGAGTGTCACTACCACGCCAACGGCGACTGCGAAGCCTAGCCCGACGCCTACGTCAACGCCTGAGCCGCGCCTTTACACGATTTATCTGCCGTATGGCGAGAACCTGTGCGTGCCGGAGAAGCGCTTCGTCGATGTTGTACTGGTTTTAGATCGCTCGACGTCGATGCTGCGCAGCGTAGAGGACGGAGGCGTCGCTAAGAACGAGGCAGCCATTGCCGCCGCCCGGCGATTTGTCGACGTGCTCGCCCTGGAGCCGGATCCTACGGACGCCCTCGGGAGACATGACCAAGTGGCGGTGGTCGGCTTCAACGACACGGCTTGGACCGAGTCAGCGTTGACCAACGATCGGGCGGCGGCACACGCTGCGCTCGAAAGGCTGCGCGGCAAGACGGTAGAAGGGACGCGTCTTGACCTCGCGATCGAGCAGGGCCAGAAACCCATCGACGGGCCGGAGCGCATTCCGGAGAACGAGGCGGTTATCGTTCTTCTGACCGACGGCCTGCCCAATCGGGTGCCGTTCGACGCGTCCAAGGGCGAGCGCCAGGAAGACACGGTTCTTCGGGCTGCAGATGCGGCGCGGGAAAGGGGGAGTGTCGTCTATACGATTGGGCTAGGTCGGCCCGTCGACATCAACCCGCGTTTGCTGATCGGCATGGCTACGGAGCGCTTTAATTACTATCACGCGCCGGTGCCTGAGGAGCTGGAAGGCATCTACGAGATCATCGCGGACGATTTCACGTTCTGCGGGCGCGAGAAGGTCCCGCCGCCGGAGCCGTGCATACCGGAGCATGTCGAGAGCGACGTGATCTTGGTGATCGACATGTCGACCTCGATGGAGCGCGAGACCCGCGACGGTCGGATGAAAGCCGAGGCGGCGGTGGATGCGGCCGGACGCTTCGTCGAACTCTTGCGCCTTGAGTGGGATGGTTGGGGGCGGCAAGATCGGGTTGCGGTGGTCGGTTTCAACGGAGGGGCGTGGACCGAGACGACTTTGACGAGCGATCGGGCGGCGGCGGAATCGGCCGTGGGGCGGCTGCTCGGCAAGCGTGCCGAAGGGACGCGGCTCGACCTGGCGCTCGAGCAAGGGCTGGATGCGTGGCGTGCGTCCGATGCTCGGCCGGGCGAACGTGGGGTGATGGTTCTCCTGACGGACGGTCTGCCGAACATGGTACCGACTCCCGTGCCGGCGGGATCGCAAGAGGAAACCGTGTTGCGATCGGCCGATCGGGTTAAGGCCGCCGGTCTCCGCGTGTTCACGATCGGGCTCGGACTGCCGGATGATGTGCTCAGGTTGCTCTTGGAGGAGGTGGCGACTGAAACGAGGGATCACTACTTCGCACCCGACGGCGAGGACTTGGCCGACATTTACAGGCAGATCGCGGGGCGGGTGAGGGAGTGTCCTTGATCCTGAACGCTGCGAAGACGGACTTATCGTGCGCTCGGCTTTGCATACTGGCCAGCGGCTCGTCAGGCAACGCGCTTTTCGTCGACGCCGGCGGAACGCGTTTGTTGATCGACGCCGGCCTGCCCGGAGCTGAACTTCTCGGTCGCCTGACGGCTATCGGGGAACGGATCGAGGATATCGATGCGGTTCTGGTCACGCACGAGCACGGAGATCACTCGCGCGGGCTTCCGGACTTGGCCGCAATGCGACTTCGGATGCAGATCCTCGCGACCGAAGGGACTGTCCGCGCGGCAGGTCCAAGGATCGCGCCGTGCTTCTCGCCTGGGCGGATGCGGTCCGGCGATCCTTTGATGATCGGCGGGCTGCGGATACTGCCGTTCGGTGTGAGTCACGACGCGGCGGAGCCGATCGGCTTCCGACTGGGCGCAGGCGATTGGACGGCCGGGATCGCGACGGACCTCGGCGAAGCGTCGCCTGAGGTGCGCCGAGCGCTTGCTGGGTGTCGCGCTATCGTGATCGAGTCTAACCACGATCCGGAGCTCCTGAGGACGGGTCATTATCCGCCCTACTTGAAGCGGCGCGTCGCTTCACGCGCGGGGCACCTTTCGAATCGGCAGATGCAGTCCTTGCTGGGCGACGTCGCAGGTCCGCGACTTGAGCACGTAATCCTCGTGCATCTGAGCCGCAAGAACAATTCGCCTGAAAGGGCGGAAGCGGCGGCGCGCGAGGCGTTGCGCGGTGTTTCGGAAACCGCGCTGATCAGCATCGGCGATCCCTTCAGGGTCGGCGAAGTGCTCCGCTTCGATGTGCGGTTGGGGGCGATGGCCATCTTGCCGGGATCCTTGAACAATGCGGTGGTGCCTGCTGCGCGACAATTGGATCTATTCGATCGATCGATTTGAAGCTGCTTATCCCACTTTGCCAAGACGTTGCGAAAGCTCGGCGCGGCGTGTCCGCATTGCTTCTGCCTCCGCTTCGAGACCGGCGCCCTCGAGCAGATCTACCGCCTCACCCATCCGATCCAACGCCGCGGCCGGGCGTCCATGGGCCAGCTCGGCGTCCGCGATTCCTTCGAGTGCCATGGCCCGCAGCCGCGTCGCCCCGAGCGGTGCGTTGGTGAGCGCCCGATCATAGAGTTTGAGCGCACGATCATGCCGACCAGCGTCCGCAGCGATTCGGGCCAAGCCGAATGGCGGGCGCGGATCGTTCGGGAAGCGAAGAGCGGCTGCCTCGAGCTCCGCGTTGGCAAGAAGGGTATCGCCGTTGTGGGCATAGGCTTCGGCCATGCGCATCGAGGCCTCGGCGTCCGGCGCGTCTCGCGCTTCATCGATGAGGCGGCCCAATCCCGGCGGCGTCGTTCGCAGGAGCAACCAGCGCCTGAAGTCTGGGTGCCGGTCTAACGCGACAAGCCCCGCGAGCACGACGCAATGCACCAAGGCAGTCGCCGCGGCCGGTCCGAACAGCTCGGGCGAGCTGAAGGGGCGCGTGACGTTTCCGCCCAACCCGGCCCGCGTCAGGAGCGGGCCGTAGATCATCTGGAAGTCGCCGAACTGAGTGAGTAGGCTGAAGGCGGGGTAGAAAATGAGGCTGTAGAAGAACTCGAGGCGCGCGAATGAGGCAAGCCAGTAGCGCCACGGGCGAGAGACGATCACAAGCGCGAGTGCGGCCGCCGCGACTCCGAGCAGCACACTGACCACGTTTCCTGCCAGCGCGATCCACCAGTCCTGGAGAGGCGAGAAATCTCCTTTAGGAATGATGTAGCCCCAGAACATGAACCAGCGGAAGCGTTCGACTGTCCCACCTACCTGCCAGGTGGCGGCAGCATGACCGAGTTCGTGGAGTAGGACGCCGATCGGGATCAGCAGAAAGAACGCGCCCCGGTCGAACAGGGCACGTTCGTATTGCGTGAGCCGCTCATCGAAGAGAGTCGCGCGGCGCTGAAAGAATTCGCGCGCGGTCTTGAGGCTGGTCCAGGCGTAGATCACGCTCAGAAGGGTGAAGATCAGGCCCATAGTCGAGCATTCTACACCGGCGCATCCGTACGTTCGAGCCCGAGCGCGCGGGAGAGGATTCGGTCGATCGCTTTGATGTCGCGAAAGCTCAGGCGACCAGGACGCATTCTGATCAGATTGGGGCTAAGCGTTGCCAACTTGCAGCGAAACCATGATCGATGGAGCAGGTTGGCTTGGCTCCAGTCTCGTATTTCGCAGTCAGTGCGCCCGGTCCTCGACTGTGAGGTGATCATCGCGACGATCAACTCGCCGGTCGACGCGAAATAGTCCGAAGTGCTTACGACGACCGCCGGGCGTATTTTCGTCGAGCTAAGCGACGAGAAGGGAAATGGGACGAGCACGACATCACCACGTTGGACCGGCTTCATTCTGCATCCAGCGCACTTGTTGGGGCCGCATCGGTGGCGTAGTGGATCTCCCAATCGTCATAGTCGGCATCGAGCGGGTTGTCCCAGTCTTCGGCGAAGCTGTCTGCCGAGAGTGCGCTCCACTCGGTTGCGGAGCCACTAGAAGTTGAGAGGCGAGATGTTTCACCAAGCTTGGATTCGACAAAATACTCGAGATCGGATTCGAGCACTCGATATTGACGTCCGAAGCGAGCGCCGGGCAAATGGCCGTCCGTGATCCATCGACGCACCGAGCGAGAGCTGACGTTCAGCCTGGATGCGATGTCGCTAGCCGTGAGATACTCCGTGGGTCCTTCCATTTCTTGCCTCGAGTTGGCGATGCTCCGAGTCAAGGATGATAATGCATCGAATTGTCCGCTATGTCCATAGTGTCCGATATGGCCCTCCTGTCCGTTGTGTCCGAAAGCGCTGTGTGCGATCTTCGAATCATCTTGCATTCAGCGGTTCCTTTTCCAGCTGAACGCACTTGAAGGCCGCATGGTCTAGTGCCCCGTCACACTGAAGTCTACGGGCTGATCACCGCTGCATCCCCTCCACCTCGCCGATATCGCGAAACATCACGCGTTGACCTCCCTCCCTTGGCTACCTTATCCTTCGCCCATTCCGCCGCCGAACCTACCCGCGCCGTCGTCCCGGCCCTGCTGCCGGCCCCGCCGACGTCCCCGCACCTGCCAGCGTCCCCGTGTCTGCTCTATGCCCGCGCCCTGCGTGCAGATAGCGCCGCGATTCGAAGGAGACCGCCTTGAACAACGGTGTCGCCGCCGTTCCACCACCCATCAATGAACCCATTCTCAGCTATGCGCCAGGCACGCCGGAGCGCGCTGAGCTGCGGGCCGCACTTGAAATGTTGAAGGCTTCCGAAATCGAGATTCCCGGCATCATCGGCGGGCAGGAAGTGCTAACCGGGGACACTGTCGATGTCCGGCCGCCGCATGAGACCGCCCATCTTCTCGGCACGGTGCACATGTGCGGGCAGGCGGAGGTGAATCAGGCGATAGAAACGGCGCTCGAGGCGCGCAAGACTTGGTCTCGAATGCCGTGGGAGGAGCGGGCGGCGATCTTCCTCCGCGCGGCCGAGCTGCTTTCAGGGACTTGGCGAGCCCGGATCAACGCGGCGACCATGCTCGGGCAGAGCAAGAACGCATACCAGGCCGAGATCGACAGCGCGGCGGAACTGATCGACTTCTTCCGCTTCAATGCCCACTTCATGCGACGCCTCTACGAGGATCAGCCCATCTCGGCCAAAGGCGTTTGGAATCGAATGCAGTATCGTGCGCTCGAGGGCTTCGTTTTCGCCGTCACGCCGTTCAACTTCACCTCGATCGCGGGCAATCTGCCGACTTCGCCCGCCGTGATGGGCAACGCCGTGATATGGAAGCCGGCGACGACATCGGTGTATTCCGGCTACTATCTCATGAAGCTGTTCGAGGCCGCGGGACTCCCGCCGGGCGTGATCAACTTCCTCCCGGGCCGCGGCGCCGCGATCGGGGATCCGGCCTTCGGATCGCCACATCTTGCCGGCCTACACTTCACCGGCTCGACGGCGACTTTCCAGAAGATGTGGCGCACGATAGGTGAGAACATCTCGAACTATCGTTCGTATCCACGCATCGTCGGCGAGACGGGCGGTAAGGACTTCGTGATCGCCCATGCTTCCGCCGACACGCAGGCGCTGGCCACCGCCTTGGTTCGCGGCGCCTTCGAGTACCAGGGGCAGAAGTGCTCCGCGGCGTCGCGCGCTTACATCCCGGACTCGTTGTGGCCGGAAGTCCGTTCCGCGATGCTGGACCAGCTATCAGAGATCTCTATGGGCTCCGTGGAAGACTTCTCGAACTTCGTAAACGCCGTGATCGATCGAGCTTCGTTCGATTCGATAACGGGCTACATCGAGCGCGCTCGCGCCGACGGCGTCGAAATCGTCTCCGGCGGCGGGAGCTCTTCCGCGGATGGCTATTTCATCGAGCCGACCATCCTCCGACCCGACGACCCGGCTTATGCCACTATGTGCGAAGAGATTTTCGGGCCCGTGCTAAGCGTTCACGTGTACCCTGAATCGCGTTGGGAGCAGACGCTTAGAATCGTTGACGAGACCTCGCCATATGCTCTGACCGGCGCGGTATTCGCGGACGATCGGCAGGCGGTCGGCGAAGCTTTCGATGCCCTTGTGGACTCAGCCGGCAATTTCTACATCAACGATAAGCCGACCGGCGCCGTCGTAGGTCAGCAACCGTTTGGCGGCGCCCGCGGCTCCGGCACCAACGACAAAGCCGGCTCGGCCCTGAACCTGACGCGCTGGATCTCCGCTCGTTCGATCAAGGAGACGTTCGACCCGCCGCGCCATTTCGCCTATCCGTTCATGTTCGATGAAGAGTGACCGATCGCGGCGCTCCGATCGCCTTCAGTCCGCGATAATCTGGCCCAAACACACGCTACTACTACCTTCGGAGTACTGTTTTTGGGCCGATCTTCTCCTCCCGGAGCATTGTTAGACTCCACTCCGACCCCGATACTTCACCCCACGAAGCGCACGTAACCGATCGTGTGGCACTTCAAGGAGAAGGAATCAAATGAAGAAGCTTCTGGTAGTCATGAGCATGGCGGCGGCGGTTTCGCTGCTGCTGGCTGGTGTGGCGGGGATGTTCGATACTCAGACATCGACCGTTCACGCGAGCCGTTTGGCGGGTATCAGCGGGGCCGGTGCTACGGGTATCCAGGTGCAGAACCTGGATGCGGCGTCGGCGGCCAACATCAGCGCTGACTTCTATCCGCAGGACACGACGAAGACGGGTTCGACGACGCTGACGGCGGCCGGTATTCCGGCGGGCGGCGCGTGGAACATCTATCTTCCGAGCGCACCGACGCTCGACAACGGCGCATACGCAGCGATCATCTCAGCTGACCGCCAAATCGCCGCCATCGCGCGGACGGACTGGCTGTCGACCGGTGGTGCGGCGATCTATTCGAACGTCATGCCGGGCATGAACGTTTCGTTGCCGCTGATCACGATCGACTACAACGGGCAGTCGTCGCTCATCTCGATCCAGAACACGGATACGGGTCGTTCGGCGAACGTGACTGTTGATCTGATCGGTGTCGGGTCGGCTTCGCCGGACCTGACCGAGAGCTACACAGTCGGGCCGGGCAAGTCGATCACGATCGACACGGGCACGGACACGAAGTACCTGGCTGTGCCGAAGAGCACGCCGCTTGGCTTCCTCGGTTCCATGAACATTACGGCGGACGTGCCGGTGGGCGTGCAGTCGTTCATCGACATCACGACCAGCGACAAGGCGGTTTACGCCTTCGAGGGCGTCCCGGCAGAGGACGCGGCTGACGTACTGTACGCGCCGCTCATCCGCCGCCGGCACCTCGGTGTCTACGACACCGGCATCTCGGTTGTGAACCCGAACACGTCGGCAGTCGACGTGACGGTGACCTACATCGGTACGGGCGGGGCTTGCAGCGGCTCGACGACGGATCACGGTCCGGTGTCGATCGCTCCGAATTCGAGCCACGTGTTCTATCAGGGTCCGGTACCGGAGAACGGTCTGCCGAACAACTGCCTTGGGTCGGCTGTGATCAAGGCGACGGGCGGCAACGTGCTCGCGATCGTGAACGACTCGAAGAACTACACGGAAGAGTCGGCGGCGTACAACGCCATGCCGGCCAGCGTTGGCGGGCTCAAGGTGGCTTTGCCGCTGGCGCGTAACCGCTTCCTTGCTGGCTTCGAGGTCACGACGGGCATCCAGGTGATGAACATCGGGTCGAGCGACACGGACAGGACGCCGACCAATGTCACCATCACCTTCTCGGATTCGTCCGGCGCGGTGATGTCGGGCTGCACGGGCTGCACGGCTTCGATCATGCCGCTCGCTTCGGCGAACTTCCTGCCGGGCGGGTCGGTCTTGGGCGTCTTGCCAGCCGGCACGTACGGTTCGGCGGTCGTCGAGTCGGACAGCGATCCGATCGTGATCATCGTCAACGACTTCAGCTACACGGGTGCCATGGATGCCGCTACGTACAACGGCATCAAGGCTGACCTCTAAGCCTTCCGGCGCTTACGGGCGCATCATGTCGGCGGCGTAGTCGCTGACCATACACACGATCGGAACCGGGTCCCGCGCATTGCGCGGGACCCGGTCGATGTCTTGGGATCCGATCGAATCATTTGCCGCGGAGTGCATCAGCGCGGACGAATAGTTACGACCGTCGGGAGAAGTCCGAAGGACTCCACAATCAAGGGCGGGTTGTCGATGATCAACCCGGTCGACGTGCCGCCGTCGAGATTGAGTGCCGCATCAAGCGCAAGGTCCGAATTTACCAACGTCGCGCTCAGCTCCGATAGGGTGAAGCCGCCGTCGGGCGCTAGAATCAACAGCAGGCGCCCGGAAGTGTCCTGGCCGATAACCGTGCGGCGCGCGGTTTCACCACCCGGTTCATCAAAGCCGCGGGTGCCGCCCGGAAGCACAAGCATCGGGAACGACTGGAGCGCGGCGCTGAGCTGCTCTGCCGGATCATATGGACGCTGCTGGAGCCAACGGACCTCTGGCCCGGTTCCCGTGATGGCGAGCATGCCGGCGAAAGCGCCGTAACTCGAACCGAATGTCTCCCCGCCGGCCACCACCAACCCCGTCGCGATGAATTCCTCGGTGAAGTATCCGCCGTTGAAGACGATCGGGGCGCCGGTACGCGCTTGCCACGCACCGAGATCGAGCGGCTGCCCCGGTCGATAGGCTATATCGAAGACATGCTGCTCCGGCGACATCCGCAAAGTGATCAGTCTAACCTCGGAGCGCTCAGAGCTTGGGCGAAATTCTTGGGTGCGAAGCTCCAACCCCACCCCGATTTCGGCCCATGTGCCGTCGATCGATGCGCCGGACTCCGCCGGCACCGAGCCCGGCATTCGCGAGGGCGTTGTCCCGATGATGCTCTCAGTCGGGAACGAAGTCCGTGCAGCCGCCACTTCTTCGAAGTCCGAGCCTTCCTGTGGGGGTAGCGAACATCCGACAGGCGCCGTCGCCAGCGCCGCGATCACTATCGGCCAGCCGACGACGGAACGTTGAATTCGGGCAAACGAACGGCCGCCAACCCTTTCCGAGACACACATGGTGGGCGACGGTAGCCGTGCATGTGCCTCCGGTCAATCGGCGGAGCTGTCGTCACTTGCCGAGAAGAAAAGGGTCCCGGCCCGCCCTTCGCATGCTTCTCGAATCCGGTCGAGCGACGTTATCGCCGCGACGCGCCCTTTCCCGCCCTCGACGAAACGCAGTGCAGCGCGCACTTTCGGCCCCATCGAGCCCGCTGGAAAGTGTCCGGCGTTGAGAAGCGATCGCGCTTCCTCGGCGCTAACGCGCTCCAACCAGCGCTCGTTCTCACCGCCGTGGTCGATCGCCACGCCCGGAACGTCGGTGGCGATAACAAGGCGGCCGGCATCGATCGCGTCCGCAAGGAGCGCCGAAGCGAGATCTTTATCGACGACCGCTTCGACGCCCTTGAACTCATGGTCCGTGCGCACGACCGGGATGCCCCCGCCCCCCACGCAAATGACGATTGTCCCCCGCACCACGAGCGCGCTGATCACGCCGGCCTCGAGGATTGCCAGCGGCTCCGGCGAGGCGACGACCCGGCGCCATCCTCGTTCTCCGATCGACTTGACCGACCACGCGCGAAGTCGGGCGAGACGTAGCGCCTGTACTTCGCCCATCCATGGCCCGATCGGCTTGTCCGGAGCGCCGAAGGCAGGGTCATCGGGTGCCACTAGTGTGCGCGTCACGAGAGAGACGACGGGCCGCGATGGGGCGCTTAGCCCCTGCTCACTAGGCGCCCGGCGCGACCCCTGCGTATCGCGCGACCGATGCGCTTCGCGCGACCGATGCGGATCGCCTGGCTCATACGAGTCGCGAAGCCGCTCCAACGCTTCGATCGCGCTCTCGATTGCGCCGACCAGAAGTTGTCCGACCTCACCCTGGGTATGAGCGACCGCGATATCCATCGGCAGCGGCGCCTGATCCGGCTCAGCCGCCGCTGCCCTCATTAACGCTCGCCCTACCTGTGGACCATTTCCGTGCGTTATCGCGAGTGGCAGTCCCAGAGCCGATAGCTCAGCGATCTCGAAAGCCGCCCTACGCGCCGACTCGGCCGGACCGCCTACGCCGTCGGCTAGCGCATTGCCCCCGATCGCTACGACGGTCGCCCTAATCTGCAGACTATCCAGCGTCATTGGAACTTCGAGCGCCGTGCCGCTGCATCACGCGCTCAACATGGAGACATTGCGATGACGAGAGCTTATGGACAGCCCGCCTTCCATACGACCGGATTACATCGGCTGTGCGGAACGTTCGGATTGCGGAGCGACAGCCAAGTCCGATGAGTGTTCCACATCGGGTGGAATGGCACGTTGGGATTACGGAGCATGCCATAGCCATAGACTTCCCACGGCGCCGCGACGGAGTGCACTTCGACGGCCGGAGGAATTTTGCCGGTCGTTTGCGGACAGACCCGATACGTCAGCGTGCTAGCCACGCCACCGGGAGTTGGTGTGGGCGGGGGAGCGAGCGTCGGGACTCCAGGAGGAGCCGCGACCGTTGGACCGCCGACCGGCGTCGCGCACGGATAAACTAAGATGGGATAGATTCGGCGTGGACAGCTCCAGCACATCGGATCGGCTGATCCGTCGGTGGGTGCCGTGACCAGGTCGATCTCCTGGGTAGCAGGAGAAGCCGCGGCGGCTCCGAAGCCGGCGGTGAGGCCGAAGATGGCCGCCCCGATAGCTAATATCCACACGCGGAACCGAACACCGTGGATTGTCTGATCGTGGAATACTTTCATGATGCGTTTCCCTCCTGTCCCTGGGCCTTCGAAAAAGGGATTGTGCCCGGGCAGGGGGCGCCTCGGCCGGCGGCCGACAAAGCGGATCGTGCGTGGAAACCAACCTTCGCGGCGTTCGGGACATTCCCCTCGACCGCTGCTGCATCATAGCGTTTCGAACGGCCGTCGGCCAAGGCCGGAGTCACTGACGCCGCCCGCTGCACTCTCACTAGCGCCACGCGGAGTAATACCAGTCCGCCTCTCCTATGCCGGGCGAATCTCCGACCATTCGTGGCAGCTCGACACGCGCGATGATTCGGCATGGACGATCAGTTGATTCGTCGATCCATACGCTTCCAGAGCCCTCGAAGCGCCAAAGGCCGCCGGCGCTAGCGTTGATGGGAAGAAGCCGCCGACTCTTTTCCCACCACGTCGCATATGCGCGCGCGCCGACCAAGAAGTCGACTCTGCGGCACGAATGGCCGTCCAGCATCTCGACCGGCCCGTTTCTCGCCGCATGTCCGCTGGCAAGGAAAGCGAGTGGATCGCCCGCGGGAAGCAGCGCGCCCAGAGTACGAGGCGCGATCACGGCGCCCGCCGCATTTCTAACCGTCGGCCATTCGATTCGAACGTCGCTCGATGGTGATTCGAATGAACCAAAGGGCCGAACGGAAAGCGCGAGCGGCCCAGAGGCGGAGCCGACGCCCGTGACGCTGAAAGCCGAAGTCACGCCGGCAATCCGCGTGCTCGTGGTCCCTTCAACGGAGTATCCGTATGCATCCTCGGCCGCATGCCAGGCCCGCCTGAGCGGATCGCGATGGGACACGAACGTCAAGCCGGACACGATCGTCAACCAGAGTAGCAACGCGTACGCTATCGCGTTCCACGGCCGCCGACTATAAGACGAACCGCCGTCAAGGTCGTCAGAGAACGCCGCCGACGGCGGCGGCAGGGTGTTCAACTGAGGGGCAGGAGAACCGTTTACATCGTTCATCGCCCGTGTATACTAGGCCCGATCAGCAAACGCGACATCCAAAGTTGGAATGTTGCGATCTAGTGCTGGAGACCACGCTGAGGAGTCCGCGATGTTGGTGAAGCGATTGTCCCAGGCTGCTATCGTGATTTTTCCGCTTGTGGTGATCGCCTCGATGGACTTCGTCGGCGCCGTGCCGGCGCTACAGGGTGCTGTGACCTGTGAGTGGGTTGCCCTGGATAGCGGCGAAGCGCGCAGTCACCATACGCTTGCGACGGTGTTCGGAGCCGGTGTTGTCGCCTTCGGCGGCGTCGAGCGCACCTCGCGCGACGCTGAAATTAAGGACGACGTGCACCTTTTGGATCTAAGTGGAAGCGCGGCCGGCACCTGGAGCGAGCTTTCGCCAAGCGGAGCGTCGGTCAGGGATCGTGCTGACCACATGTCGGCGTCGCGGGACGGCGACGGTACGACGACCATGTACACATATGGCGGCGTCGATGAAATTGCCGGCGGTGGAGGAACCTTCACTTGGAGTTCGCCAGTTACCGCGGGCGGAATTCCTTACCACGGGATGCGAGGCGCCTTTGCCCCACGCGATGTAGTTCGAACGGGCTACGCGCTGGAAATCGGCGAAAGTAGCGCGACGTGGTCAGCACTGTCCGCCGACGGCAGCGGCCCTCTGGCTGATGCCTCGGCTGTCTGGCTGGACGAACTGGACTCGTTCGTCATGTTCGGCGGCAGGACGGGCGAAGAGGCGAACACGGCCACCAACGCGATTTCTTCGATCCACATCGGAACGGACGAATGGTCTTCCGCAAGCTTGCCGGGCTCGCCGACGGCGCGCTTCGCTCATTCGGCGGTCTACGATACTGCCGGCCAGCGCATGATCGTCTTCGGTGGGACGCGCAACTGGAACAACGGCTTGAACGACACTTGGGCGCTCGATCTCTCCGATGGGCTCGCAGGCGCGACCTGGGTGGAGCTCGATCCGATAGGCTCGCCACCCGGAGTTCGTTATGACCATGCCGCGGTCTATGTGCCCGATTTGAATTGGATGGTGGTCTTCGGCGGCACGCGCAACGGCACGGGCCGTCTTGACGACGTGTTCGCTCTCGACCTCAACACCGAATTCACGACTTGGCAAGAGCTCGATCCGAGTGGCTCCAGGAGCCCCGCGGGCGTAACAATGGTCACGGGCGCATGGAGCGACGCTGCCGGAATGGCGATCTTCTACGGCGGTGATAGCGCCGGTTCATCGAAGCGCGAAGCCTGGGGACTCCGCTGCTCGTCTCCGGCAACGCCGACGTCGGAGTTCACCGATACGCCGGCCCCGTCTGACACCCCCGCTCCGACCGGTACGCTGGAGCCGACGATCACCCCCGAGATGAGCGAAACTCCTGCATCGACGGGCTCGCCGACTCCGTCCGACACACCTACGGCGATCGATACTCCGGTAGCTTCGCCGACTCCCGAGCGGATAGTGATTCACTTGCCGCGGGTCGTGAAGAACAACCGATAGAGCAATACAGCCGAATACAGTCGATTGGGATCCACTGGCCGCCAGCGGCGATCACTCCTGCCGCTGACCGAGCTGTTCGACCAGAGCCGAAATCCCTGGATCGTTGGGTGCAAGGAGCGCTCCGGTGGCCGCCGAATCGCGCGCCGCATCCAGATCGCCGCTACGCTCGAGAAGTACGGCCAAGTCGGCATGTGTCCGCGCGTCGTCTGGCGCAATGCGAAGAACGTCGCGCGCAGCGTCCAAGGCGGCCGTGGTCCGACCCAAGGCAAGAAGCGTCCTGAGCCGCTCGCGATAGGCGTCGGCGTCGCCGGCGTTGCGCGAGTCGCTGAAGTAATCGGACCATGCTTCCGCGGCCGCCTCATCGTCGCCGGCGGCCGCGTAGGCCCTAGCCAAGGTCGCGTGGCAACGTGAGTAGAAAGGGTCGATTCGAAGCGCCTCCGCGCACATAGCGACCGCTTCATCCGGCAGTCCACGCAGCAGAGCGGTCCGCGCGGCCTCTTCGCGAACCTCGGGCCAGTTCGGGGCTGCGGCGATGGCCTCATGGTACGCGGACGCGGCTGTGTCGAGACGCTCGGAGCGCTGCGCATCGGTGCGCGTGCGCTCAGCCCACACTCGCAAGGCTCGGGCGCGAGCGATGGGCGGGCTGGGCGACGGACCCATGAGCCTGCCCGCGCCGGCGATGTGCCCGAGCGCTAGTTCGAAGGCCCTGTCACGCTCTTTGGCCCACCGCAGAGTGTCGCCGCCCAACAGCCCTGGCGAGTACTCCCCCGGTCCGCCGGGCACGTCGAATTCCTCGCCCAGGTTGCTTTGCGCAACCGCGCGGTCCAAGCGTTCGCTCACGATGTCGCCGTGAACTTCGGCGGCGAATGCTTCGGCGAAGGCATGACGCGGCTGGTACGAAACTAGCCGCGCGGCGCGTGCATAGCGCTCCCGTGCCCGACTCAGCAAAGACTCGGCACGCCCGCTCTCTCCGCGTGCCCGCAAGTCCGGCACGGGCGCCTCCCAGGCTAGACGAGCCTCCTTCTGGAGCGCGTCGGCGGTCGATGGGAGAATCCATAAGGGGACGGCAAGGGCGAAAGCCGAAAGCGCCGCGAGCCCGGTTGCGACGTGCCGACCCGAGAACGAATTGCCGACGCGCGTACCGTGCGGACCGCCTGTGCCGTGCGCCGAACCGAGATCATCGATCGCGCGCCCTGCCTCGGACTTGGGTACGGACACGGTTGCGCCGGCAACCTCGTATGCGATGAGGCCCAGGAGCGAGGCGACGTAGAGGGCGAGCGATGTCGCCGAGCCCAGGACGGCTTCCTCCGGCCCTACGGTGAGTCTTGCGATCACGAAAAAGTGCACCGCTCCGTATGCGCCGGCGATCACAGCGAGTCGAAGAAGCGCATGCCACGTTTCTGTGGGTCGGTTGGCGAGCGCAAAAAGGCAACCTATCGCCGACGCGACGACGATCGCCACAACGATTGGCGCACCGCCGCCGGTGAGGCCCGGCCGGGCGAAGGAGTAGATAGCAGTGATGGCGATGATCGATGGTAGGAGGCGGGAGTCGCCCTTTCTAACTGGGAGGTCTAGCGCCGCGGAGGCCGGTCGATCGCCGCGAGAACCACCGCTTTCGGTAGACGATCTTGCCCTTCGGATTGCGAGTCCGAGCAGCGCGCCGCATACCAGGAAGAAGACCGAACGCGTAGCGCCGACCGCGAAGCTCACTTGGAGCTCGACAAAGTGGGCTACGAGAGCGCCGAGAGCCGCGACGGCGAAGCCAGCATCGCCGAATTCGGCGCTCGAAGACGGTTCTTCGGATTTCGACGCGAAAGAAAGCCCCGCCGCTCGTCGCCGCCATGTGGCGGCCGCGAGCCAGATAGAGAGCCCGGCGACAAGCCCGAGGCCGGAAACGGGAGCAATGATGCGCCACGCGCCGTCGAGCAGCCCCGCGATCGCACCGCATAGTAGCCCGCCGAAGAGCATCGAGGCGATGACGCTCCGGCGGGTCGCCGGTGTAACTGTCAGGCCCAGAACATCGAGGCATGCTATCGCGGCGGCGCCGAACAGCATGAGAAGTGCGATCAGACCGAACACGCCGTTGGTCAGCAGAGTATCGAGCGCGAAGGAATGCGCTCGATCGGGCACCCAGCCGCGCGGTTCATCGTAGGCGAGAATGGATGGATAGTACGGCGCCCATACTAGCTCGGTGGTTTCGGGGCCGAAGCCGAAGGCCAATCGGTCCGGATTCGATGCGATCGCATCGACAGAACCCTCCCACAGGAGCAGCCGTACGCGCGAGGTGCTTCGACCAGGGTCTAAAGCGGTAGACAGCCTGTCGATCATGGGCAGGTCGACGATCGGGCTGAATGCGGCCGGCGCACGGTTGAGGGCG
Source organism: Anaerolineae bacterium (assembly GCA_038913135.1). Lineage (GTDB taxonomy): Bacteria > Chloroflexota > Anaerolineae > Epilineales > Epilineaceae > JBCLES01. The sequence continues at coordinate 48,351 of JBCLES010000012.1, read as the reverse complement.
ATCACGAACGCGATGCCCCCGAACACGGCTGCTACCACCGCGAGCGCCCGGCGCCAGCTGCCCGCTATGGCGGCCGACGCGAGAAGCGCGACCGAGAACCCGGCCGCCAGGCCGAGCGCAGGACCACGGCTGCCGGAGAGGACAAGCGCTGTGACCCCGACGGCTAACGCGAGAAGCCGGATGGCGAGGCGGAGGTCAAGAAGGCGATGGTTATGAAGGCGCCGGCCGGCGGGACCCCGGCCCGTGGGATCGATCTCGGGATCGTGTTGCGGGATGTTAGTCGGCCGCGTGACTGCTTTCCATGCGGACACAGCTCCGAGCGCCGTAAACGGGAGCGCGATAGCCAAGTGGGCCGCGAAAAGGGTGCTGCTTCCGGCGCTTCCCGACACCCGGATAACCACGTCGCCGAGCCAAGGGATGGGGTCGAGGCCGGCGCGCTGGATGAGAGCGTAAAGTCCGGTGGGTAGGACTGTGAGACCGATTGCGTCCGCTAGGCGCGATGGACCGCGAGGCTGCATGGCGATCAAGGCGGCGGCCGAAGCCAGCGCGATAAGCGCAGCAGTCGTGACCAGGCCCTGAGCGCGATCGTAGCTCCCCCAGATGCTCGGCATCGGCGCGACGGATACCGCGGTGGAGACGAGTTCAGAGAGTAGGACGGCGACAAGGGCTATTGTAAGTGCGCTGCCCTGAACGCTGATGAGTTGACGGAATCGAGCCGTGGCAGCCGCCCGAGCAGGCGCGTCTGTGTTCGCGACAACAGGCTCGCTTCGGAAAGAGGGCCACAATGCCGCGAGCGATCCGATAAGCGCCGCGGCGCCGAGCACGCGTATCAGACCGGCCTTCTCCGCTTCGAAGATCCGATCCGTAAATACGGAAAAGACGAGCGGGACAGCGATCGCGGAAGCAAGAGCTGCGTGCTCCGCGAAAGCGCGCAGCTGGCGGGCGGGCGATCGCTTGCCAGCCGGCTTGGTTTGCCCATCGGTCCGCACAGATAGCGTTGGCACCATGGGCGGCAGAATAGCTTAAGTGCAACCCCACAGATGCAGCGGGATGGAGAGGGCGTCGATCAGCTTCCATTGGAGAACGTTCCCACTTTCGAGCACATCTTTGCGTTTGAGTGCGACGCCATTGACACTGTTCCGAACGATTGATACAGTGCCCGGGCGACGGCTCGTTCGAAGACATGGCGGAGCAGTCCGCATGCTTCGTTGATCATTGATCATCTTCGGCGGTCACCATGGATCTCGACGGGTGTGGCCAAAATCTGTCCGGTAATCCTTCCCGGTCTAATCTCACGCGAAGGCGCGGAGGGCGCGAAGGTAGGCCTCACTGGAAGGAAGTCCCTTCGCGGCTTCGCGTGAGGCAGGAGATGGTCGTCGGACAGATTTTGGCCACACTGGATCTCGACGGGCACGGATGGCTGGACTTGTACGCGACGCGCCACAGTCGTTTCGAACGTTCCAAGGCGCGCACGGCGGCATACGGAGTACCGGACAATTGCGGTCCAATCCCGGCCGCCGTAACCGAGGTGAGAACGTGAGCACATCGGGATCCGGCGCGGCCTCGACACCCCTGCCATCGACACCTCCGCCCTCGTCACCCCCACCCTCTACACCACCGCCCGATGCCTACGACGCAGCTTACTACGCGGGTGGCTGTGGACCTCATCCGTACCGGCGTGACGACCGCTGGATGAGCTTCTTCGGCGATGTCGCCGACAGAATTGTGGCCGATATCGGCCCCAAGACGGTCATGGACTTAGGTTGCGCGATCGGGATGCTGGTCGAAGCTTTGCGCGAACGCGGTGTGGATGCGAGGGGCATCGATGTTTCCGAGTACGCGATCGGGCAAGTGCCGGCCGACCTCTCAGCTTATTGCACGGTCGGGAGCGCGCTCGAGCCCCTTCCGGGCCGCTACGACTTGATCACCTGTATCGAGATTCTGGAGCATCTGTCAGCCGAAGACGGCGAACGGGCGCTCGACGTTCTCTGCGCTCACACTGACGACATCCTTTTCTCTTCGTCGCCGACCGACCTTGACGAGCCTACACATGTGAACGTCCAACCGCCGGAGTATTGGGCGACGGCGTTTGCCCGACGGGGCTTTGTCCGCGACGATGATTTCGATGCCGCTTTCATCTCACCTTGGGCCGTACGTTTTCGGAAGGCGGGGCGTGCAAAACGGATTCGAATGTGGTTCCAGCGGCGGTTCGCGCACGTCGCCAATAGGCAGCGCAAATGAAGCTCCGGCGCGTCTATGGCGTGACGATCGGTTGCGAGCACGATTTCGAGAGCCCTCTACTGCCGGCGCCGAAGGGCTCACAAGTCGATCTCCGCTTCGAGATGACCACTGATCCCGTGCCTTTAAGCGACGATGCGTCCGGTGCGCCATTGGCGGGCATCCGAGTAACCGATGTGGTCGACTTTCGGATCTTCGCAGATCGGATCGTAGCGCATGTCCCCGCGGGTGAGCCCGACACGATGGCCGAGATTCATTTTCTGAGTTCTGCGATGACGACTTGGCTCGAGTATCGGGGAGCCCTCGCGTTGCACGCTTCAGCCGTGGTGATTGATGGCCAGGCGGTCGCTTTCATGGCCACCAGCCGCGGTGGAAAGACAGGACTTGCCGCGGCGCTTGTCGCCAAGGGGTATGGACTGCTCACGGACGACATCCTTGCGCTGAAAGTGGACCCGGGACAGCAGGGGATTCGGCCCGGATTCAATTCGAGAATCAGTGCGAACCCCGGCTATCCACAGATGCGGATGTGGCCGGATGGTGCAGAGTACTTCGTCGGCGAGGCGTGGCGGCAGTTGCCAATAGTGCACCGCGCTTATCGCAAAGTGCGTGTTCCGATCGGGACCGGCCTCTTCGGCGCATTCCACTCCGAGCCCGCAACGCTCGGCGCGATAATCATCCCGACGCGCGAAGAACGCGATAAGGGCGTCCAGACTTCAACTTTCGAATCGGCAGCACCCCTGCCCCCCGAGAACGGAGAGTTTTGGTTCGAACGGCTTGGGCCGACCGAAGCGATGCTCGAATTGACCCAGAACACCTTCTCTCCGCGAGCTATCGAAGACCGCGGTCTCCAACCGCAGAGGCTGGCCCGGCTTGCGCGCTTGGTGGAGATAGTCCCGATCTTCCGCTTCCGATATCCGAGCGGTTATGCCCATCTGCCGGACGTAGCGGACGCCGTGGTCGGGATCGCGCCGATGACTCGACCGAGGATCTGAACCTTTTACGGCGCGTCGACCACCAACTTCTCCCGCAGCCGCGCCATCTCCAACGCCGCGAGCGCGGCCTCCGCGCCCTTGTTGCCGCCCTTCAGCCCCGAACGCTCGAGCGCTTGCTCGGAAGTGTCACATGTCAGGATGCCGGCCGAGACCGGCACGCCTGTACGGATCGCGACGTCGGCTATACCGCGCATCGCGCCGCCCGCTATGAAGTCGAAGTGCGGCGTCTCGCCCCGGATGACGGCGCCGAGGCAAACGATGGCCGCGAAGCGACCGCTTTCGGCCATCCAGGACGCGGCGAGCGGGATTTCCCAAGCCCCAGGCACCCATGCGACCTCGACACCATCGCCTTCGCCTGCCGCACCCGAGTCGACACCGGCGCGCCGAAGTGCGCCCAGCGCTCCATCCAGAAGTGCGCGCGTAACACGCTCGTTCCAGCGCGCGACTACGATGCCGACCTTCAGCCCATCGCCGTCGGCGCGGCCTTCGTGTATCACGAGCGATCTCCCGAACCGCTGAACAGAGCGAACGTCGCGGCTCGATGCGGCTGAGCGGAGTCACTCACGGCGGCCGCCGGAATCGCCCGATCGACAGTGGCCCCAACGAAAGTCGCGCTTTCGACAATCGCCCTTTCGTGAATCGAGCCTTCGACAGTCGCCCCTTCAGCAATCGCGGCCGGCGCCGAGGGGGGCGCATTGCGATAAATTTCGCCAGCTGTCTCACCCTCTTTCGCGTTCGTCGCCGTCCACGGGACTGAAACGCTCGCGCCCGAGCCGGCGAGGTGCTGGATCAGGTCTGCGATCGCGAGACGCTTGATCCCGTGTCGCGCCGCGAAGGCCTCAAGGGCCGGACCGCGTGCCATCGTTCCGTCATCGTCCAGAATCTCGCACACAACGCCGGCTGGGTAGCAGCCCGCAAGATGCGCCAAGTCGACCGCCGCCTCCGTATGGCCGGCCCGCGCCAAAACGCCGCCCGGATCGGAGCGCAACGGGAAAACATGCCCTGGTCGGAGCAGCGCATCGGGTCGAGTCGACGGATCGATGAGCGCGGCAATCGTCGTGGCCCGCTCTTCGGCGGAAATGCCGGTCGTCGTCCCCTCGCGCGCATCGACCGGGACGGTGAAAGCCGTGCCGTGAGGCGTCGTGTTGTGGGCGACCATCAACGGTAATTCAAGCGCGTCGAGCCGCTCTGGACGCATCGGCACACAGACAAGCCCACGCCCGTGCGTCACCATGAAGTTGATCACTTCGGGCGTCGCGTGTTCCGCCGCTACTACAAGGTCGCCCTCATTCTCGCGATCCGCGGCGTCGGTTACGATCAGCAGTCGTCCCGCCTTGATCTCAGACAAAGCTTCCTTCGCGCTGCTCCAGCTCATGGTGCTTCCTCCTCATCATCACTTGGTCGCAAGCGTGCAGCGGCGAGCCGCTCCACGTACTTGCCGAGAATGTCCGCCTCCAAATTGACAATGGATCCGCGCTCATATGCGCCGGCTACCGTGTGATCAAGGGTGTGTGGGATGAGCGCTATCCGAAACGTGTCGCTCAAATCGTCGACATCGACTACGGTCAGGCTCATACCGTCCAAGGCCACGTAGCCCTTGGGTACGACATAGCGCATCACGCCGCCCGGCGTGCGGACCCGGATCAGAAGTGAACCGCCCACTCCGTCGGACGACACTTCGACCACCTCGCCTGTCGCATCTACATGGCCCTGCACCACGTGTCCGCCAAAGCGCCCGTGCGCGGAGAGCGAGCGCTCCAGGTTGATCGGATCGCCGGCGACGCGGTCGCCGAGATTGGTGCGACGCAGCGTCTCCGGCACCAGCTCGACGTCGAAGCCGTCGGCCCGCACCGCCACCGCCGTGAGGCATGCCCCATTGACCGCGACGCTATCGCCGATCGTAAGATCTTCGACCACCAGTTTGCATTTGATCGAAAAGACAACGATATCCCCACGCCGGGCGACCGCGCTAAGACGCCCGACCTCTTCCACGATTCCGGTGAACATCAGCTGTCGCCCTCCGCCTCGGGGTCTTCCCGAATCCCGCCCATCTCGAAAGACGCCATTTCGGCCGTGATCAGCAAGTCGTCCCCAAGACGTTCAAACCGCGTTTCGATCGAACCGATCGATTCGTTCATCCGGGCTGCACCGAGACCCCCAACCGGTCCCGGAGCCTCCGCCCCGCCGACGATTTTGGGCGCGACGAACGCGCAGCAGCGCTGCACCAATGCCCCGTCGAAGAATGCGCCGAGCACTCCGGCCCCACCTTCGACCAACAGGGCCATGATCCCGCGGTCGCCGAGATCGTCGAGGAGCGCCGGTAGCGACACGCGTCCAGTCCCGTCTTCCGGTAAGCGAATCACGTCGATCCCACGCTCGATCAAGGCTTCGACGACGTCAGCCGGAGCATCGACCGTCGCCAACAAGGTTTGGCCCAGTAGAGCGGGGTCGAAAACCCGGGAAGTAAGCGGAAGCCGGCCGCGGCTGTCCAGAATTACCCGCAAGGGTGATCGAGGTGGCGGGTCGCGTTCGATGTCCGGATTGCGCGTGGTCAGACATGGATCATCCGCCAGCACCGTCCCGGCGCCGACCAGGATCGCGTCAGCGGCATCCCGCATCGCATGGGCTCTGCGGCGCGATGCCTCGCCGCTTACCCACCGGCTATCTCCCGACCGCGTCGCGATGCGCCCGTCGAGCGTCATGGCGTACTTGGCCGTCACATGCGGTCGTCCATGCAGCATCAGTTCAGCATAGGGAGCGATCAGCGCCCGCGCGGCCGCGGCATACAGGCCGACTTCGACCTTCATGCCGGCTGCGCGCATCAGCTCGATGCCCCGCCCGGAGACTCTCGGATTCGGATCGACAACGCCAACATGAACGCGTGCGATGCCCGCACCTACAACCGCGTCCACGCATGGACGCGTGCGGCCCTGGTGGACGCAGGGTTCAAGCGTCACGAACAGCGTCGCGCCGCGCGCCCGTTCGCCGGCATCGCGCAGTGCCATGACTTCAGCGTGAGGCTCGCCGACCCGCGCGTGATGGCCTTCGCCGATCACCTGGCCGTCGCGCACGATCACCGCGCCCACGGGAGGGTTTGGCGCGGTGCGGCCCTCGCCTAGTGCAGCAAGCTCGAGCGCGCGCCGCATGGCGTGCGACACCTCGAATATCGGATCGCCGTACATCGTGTTCAAGAAAAACGCCCTCCGGGAAGAACCCGCAGGGCTTGGGAGAGGGAACGCGCCGACCGGCTCTTTGGTGGGCACCGCGCTGTCATCCGCGCCATAAAACGCGCCACACCACGAACCACACGCAACGCGACCCGGGCCGGATCTGGGGACCACGGCACGAGCACGCATTCACGTGCCGGCACTTGCCTTCTCCCATCCGGACTGTACCGTCGGCCCTGGCATCGCACCAGGTCTGCTTCATCGACCGCGTTCGGCGGGTTCTCGCAGGCGAGAGGCCGTCGGCATGTCGAGTCGGCTCGCGGGCTCGAAAATGGGCTCGGCTAAGGCCGAATTGCAATTCTCCCAGATCCATACCGCCGGTCGGGAATTGGCGCTCGAGACGCCTCACCCTGCCCTGAAGGCTCGAATCGATTATTGAGTCCCGAGTATAGCACCGCTGTCCAGGCCGGCGAGCCGGCCGTTGACATAGCAGGCAGCAATTCGTTGCGGTAGGACGTCGATCTGTACAGCCGTATTCACTTCCAGCCAACGCGCACGATCGACAAGGCATTGCACCGTGCCGCCCGATGGCAGAGCGATACGATACGCGATGCTCAGGCCCTGGAACGTGCGTTCTACGATCCGGGCAACCCCGGCTCCCGGATCCGGATCGATAGCTCGGATGTCGATGTCGGTGTGGCGGACAAGGACGTCGACCTCCGCGCCGTCGGCCAAGCCGCTGGACTGCGGCATCCGTCCGATCTCGGTCAGCACTCCATCGCTGTTGATAGTCCCTGGCAGGAAGTCGCTCCTGCCCAAGAAGTCGGCGACGAAACGGCTCGCGGGGCGTTCGAAGACCACCTCAGGTGCGCCGACCTGCTCCAAGCGACCACCGTTGAGCACGGCGATGCGATCTCCCATCATGAGCGCCTCGTCCTGGTCATGTGTGACGAAAATAGCGCTGGCCCCGGATTGCCGAAGGATGTCGCGGACCTCGGAGCGGACGACGTTTCGAAGTCTGGCGTCCAGATTCGAAAAGGGTTCGTCGAGCAAGAGCACAGACGGCCTCGGGGCAAGAGCGCGGGCCAGGGCGACACGTTGCTGCTGGCCACCGGAGAGCTCGTGCGGCATGCGACCTCCAAGCCCGCCAAGCCCTATCACTGATAGAAGTCGGGTTACGTACTCAAGTCGATCCGTCCGATCGCGCTTCCCGTGCAGACCAAAGGCCACGTTGCGGGCGACGTTGAGGTGAGGAAAGAGTGCGTAGTCCTGGAAAACCATCCCGACCGCGCGCCCTTCAGGCTGGACGAAGCGGCTCGAAGACGCGACGACGTGCCCGTCGATCTCAACGACGCCCGCATTCGGGACCTCGAAGCCGGCGATCAACCGAAGCGTCGTCGTCTTGCCGCAGCCGCTCGGCCCCAGGAGCGCCATGATCTCGCCCCGACGAACCGTTAAGTTGAGGCTATCGACGGCGCGGACCTGGCCATAATCTCGGGAGAGATCCGTGCAGACCACCACTTCGTCGAGCGTGCCCAAATGCGATTCTTCCATGTTCACCGTCGCCTCAACGTGAGGGCCGCGGTAGGTAGTGAGGATACGAGGATCAGGAGGAGGGCTGGGAGCGCGGCCTCCGCGAAGAAGGCCTCCGAAACTCTGCTCCAGACCATGGTGGCCAGAGTCGAGAACCCGTAAGGTCCAAGGATCAAAGTGGCGGGCAGCTCCTTGGCCGCGCTGAGGAAGACGAGTGCCGTGCCGGCCCCGATTCCAGGCGCGATGAGCGGCAACGTGACGGAACGGAACGCTTGGAAGGGGCGCCGCCCGAGTCCTCGCGCAGCCGCCTCCAGTCGCGGGTCGACGCGCATGATCGCCGCTCTAGCCGGGTCGGCCGCAAGTGGAAGAAAGAGAACGACGTACGCGATGATCAAGATCCAGATCGATTGGTACAGCGCTCCTGCCCAGCGAACGCCGATGAAGGCGAAAGCGAGTGCGACTGCGACACCCGGCAACGCGTAGCCGACATGCCCGATGGCCTCCGCGGCCCGTCCGAAACGACCGCGGTCGCGAGCCCCGAGCCAGGCGATCGGAAGCGCGGCCGCGACGGTGGCGATTGCGGCAAGACTTCCGGCCAGAAGTGATCGGCCGGTGGCCGCAGCGACAACTGCTCCGGAACCTAGCGAAACACCTGCAGCCATTCCTCTGAAAAGCCACATTGTCAGCACCGCTCCCGGCACGACTAGCGCGATCGTGGCGACGGTAGCGCAGGCGGCAACGGCCGGCCAACCGGCCCGGCCTAAGGGTGTAGGTTGTGAACGATGAGGCGTGCGGACGGTGGCAGCCACGGCCTGCGGCCCACCGCGCGCCCGGCGCTCGACAACGAAGACGAGCAAGGCGACGAGAATGAGCACGAGGGCGAGCGCCGATGCACCGCTCCGATCCATCGCCGCCCGATATTGGGTATGGATCACGCGGGTCAGCGTGTCGTAGCGCATTATCGAAACCGCGCCGAAGTCTCGGATGGCGTAGAGCGCCACCAGTAGACCGCCCGCGAGTATCGCCGGCTTGAGCTGCGGCCAAGCGACCGCGAAAAATGCGCCGACGGGGCCGCGACCAAGATCGCGCGCCGCCTCGATCTGGGATTCGTCGAGTCTCGCGATTCCTGCACGTGTCGTGAGGAACACGTACGGATAAGCTACGGCCGTGAGCACGAGCAACGCACCTGGGAAACCATAAAGCGATGGTAGGCGCTGGACGCCGAACGCCTGATCGAGCACGCCCTGCAGGAGCCCACGAGGTCCGAGTGCTGCGGCATAGAGATATGCGGCGACGTAACTTGGGATGACGAGGGGCAGCGTTAGCAGGATGGACCACGCCCGGCGCCATCGAAGGTCCGTGGACTCCGTAAGCCATGCGAGTGGCGCGCCGATCGCGATCGAAAGCGCGACAGTGCAAGTTGTTAGGAGCAGCGTCTTGCCCAACGTGATCGCGGTAGAAGGATGGACGAGGATGCGAAATGCGGCCGTCGGGGAAAGTGCCGCGCGGTAGAGAAGATAAGCCAGCGGCAGAGCGATAATGGCTGTGACGAACACGGCAGCCGCTCGGACCGGAAGTCCGCGCGGCGATGGCCATGGCGAGCCACGGGCGAATCCGCGGAGGCGGTTGATTCGCCCGAAGGAGCGTTCGATGAAGCCTTCGATCAGGGAAGCACGCCTACGTCCCGCAGGAGATCCACTGAGCCGAGAAGATCGGCGAGCGCGTCGAGCGGGATGTTCGGCGCGGCGAGCGTATCGAGGGCAGGTAGATCTACCGATGGCGCCACCCCCGAGGCGAGCGGATACTCGAAGGTCTCCTCGGTCAGGTACGTCTGAGCCTCCTCGGCAAGCAGGAATCGCACGAACTCTTCCGCCGCCTCTCGATGCGAGGCGCTTTCAAGGATTCCGACCCCGGAAACGAGCAACAGAGAACCGGGACCCGGGCTTGTGAGGAAGTGGTTTCTCACGGGGAAGGATTCGCCCTCCTCAGCGAGGAAGCGATACAGGTAATAGTGGTTGACCAAGCCGAGGTCGATCTCACCCGCCCCGACGGCCGCCACGATCGGGGTGTTGCTGTCATAGACGATCGGATCGTTGGCCAACATACCTTCAAGCCAAGTGCGTGTACCTTCGTCGCCCCACTCTGCGCGCATCGCGCTGACCATGGACTGGAAGGATGCATTCGTCGGTGCCCAGCCAATTCGGCCGCGCCACTCTGGAAGCGTCAACTCCTGGAGATCGTTCGGAAGCGATCCTTCGGGGACCTGTTCCGTATTGTATGCAAAGACACGCGATCGACCTGAGACGCCAACCCAGCGTCCGCCCGGATCCCTGAAGCGGGGCTCGACGGCTTCGAGCGTCTCTTCGGAAAGCGGGGAAAGCAACTCGATCACGGCTCCGAGACCCCCGGGGTCCTGAGCCAGGAAGACATCGGCAGGGCTCCGGTCGCCCTCTTCGAGCAGCGTCGCCGCTATCTCGGCGGTGTCGCCCCAGCGGACGTCGACCTCGATGCCGGACGCTTCGGAAAAGCGATCGATCAGCAGGCTGACGAGAGTCTCAGAGCGGCCTGAGTAGACGACGAGCGATTGGCCGGTCTCGTCCGATTCCGGAGTGCAGGCGACGGAAACAGTGGCTAGAACGAATGAAAGAACTGCGAGTGCGGTTCGGGCATAGTGTGATTCGCCGAATCGCTTGGCATTGGCGTTGCGCGCTGCTGAATGTTCCAACACGTTGGATTCGAGCCTCTCTATAGTCGATGACGGATTTGGGACAGACTTATCTTATGCTCGGGGTCGCAGTGTCCTAGGTCAAGGCGATCGGTTGAGCATCCAGCCACCTCCGGGTTGAGCTGTGTCCTCACCCAGGGTGTGTATTGAAAAATGGCCTACGGATCACCGTTCGGACGTCGCAGCGTGTACCATCATGCCTAGATCGAATATCGAGGCGGCCAAGGGATGACTCGATTGCGGAGAAGGATTGGGGAGCATTGCAGAAGACAGAGAGCGATGTACTGGCGCGACAGCGCGCCTTAAGGTCGGCTGACAGCCTCTTCACGCCGATAGTTACGGAACTCGACGTTGACGACCATTCTGCCATTCGGACGCCACGTGAGTCGGCTTCGATTGTGGTCGTCGACGCCGAAATCGTCGTGCGCGAGTTGTTCAGCATCTGGCTCGAGGATGCCGGTCATAGGGTGCGTGTCGCGGATAACGGTGTGACGGCGCAAGCAATGCTGGACGAAGAGTCGGCCGACGTGCTTGTCAGTGACGTCCGCATGACTCAGGGCTCGGGACTCGATCTCCTGTATTGGGCGCGGGAGCACTATCCCGACATGCCGGTTGTCTTGGCGACGGGCCGGCCGGCGGTCGAGACGGCCGTCGATGCACTCCGGCTTGGAGCATACGACTTCCTGGTGAAGCCTGTCGATCAAACCGATCTTCTGCGGGTGATCGAGCGTGCGATCTCACATCTTCGGCTAGTCCAAGAAAAGCGGCGCCTCGAGGAAGAGAACGAACTCTACCGTCAACACCTCGAAGAACTTGTCGGTGAACGCACGCTGGCGCTCAATCGCCGAAATCAGCAGCTCCTCCTGATCAATGATATCGCGGAGACAATCAACTCTCTCGACGACCTTGATACGCTCTATTCCCGGGTCGTGGAGGCGATCCGCGAAACCTTCGGTTACTCCGACGTGAGCTTGTTCAGCCTCGATCGGGCAAACGAGCGCCTTGTGCTCGAGTCGATCTCCAGCAAGGATGCGGGAGTCGGCGCGGAGCCGCGGACGTATTCACAGGCGATGTACGCCGGTTTGCTGGGGCGCGCCGTCCGAGATGGCGAGCCGATCGTCGCCAACGATGTGACTTTGTACGAAGAATTCATCGAGGTTCCGGGTAGGCCGGCGATTCGTTCCGAATCGGTCTTCCCGATTCGTGTGGGCGAAGAATTCGTCGCCCTGCTCGCCGTCTCGGAGAATCGGCCGGACGCCTTCGACGACGTGGACGTGATGGTGCTCAAGACGCTTGTCGATCACCTGAGCGTGGCCATCGGCAACGTCCGACTCTACACGCAGCTCCAAGAAGCTCTGATGGCGCGCGAGCAGATGCTTGCAAATGTCAGCCATGAGCTCCGCTCACCGCTTTCGGTTATCTCTGCGTGGGCGGAAATGCTGAGCGACGGGGTACTCGGGCCACTCGATGACGACGCAGGCCATGCCGCGACCAACATCTTGACGAGCGCCCATCATCTGACGCATTTGGTAAACCTCCTCCTGACCTTCCAGGGACTCGAAGGCGAGCAGCTGCCCCTTCACCCCGTGATGCTGCCGATACTCGTCGAATCGATCGTCTCATCGTGGCGCCCGATCCTCCAACGAGAAAACATTCGGCTCACGTGCCAGGTGGGTGATGGCGTCGGCTACGTATCGGGGAATGAGGACTATCTCCGCCAAGTTATCAACAACCTACTCGACAACGCCCGCAAGTTCAGTCCGGGGGGCGGCACGACACGAGTAATGGTGAGGCAGAGTCCGAGCGGCATACAGGTTACCGTCGCCGACGACGGCGTCGGAGTCGAGCCCGAACGCCTAACGCAACTTTTCGACCGCTTCTATCAGGTCGATGGCGGTATCACGCGACGGTTCGAAGGCATGGGATTGGGGCTCAGTCTGAGTCACGAAATCGTCAGGCGCCTCGGGGGCCGGATTTGGGCCCAGAGCGAAGGCGCTGGCAAAGGGATGAGCGTGACTTTCATCCTGCCGTCGCTCGCCGATCCGGATTTCGATTGAGCACGCTGCGAACAGGGTCCGAAGCCCCGAAATCGTTCGATTCGCCTTGTCCAAGGAGACGTCGATGTCCGAACGCGTGATCATCCTGGGTGCCACCGGTTTGATTGGAAGCGCGCTTTCCAAACGTTTGATCGAGTCCGGATACGATGTCGTCGGGCTTTCCCGAGATCCGTCCCGGGCGCGCGGCTTGCCGGAAGGGGTACAGCTACGCTCGTGGGACGGCCGATCGGCTGAAGGGTGGTCCGATCTGGTGGAGGGCGCACATGCGATAGTCAATTTGGCCGGCGAGACTCTGTCAAAGCGGTGGAGCGACGAGCGCAAACAGAAGATCCTCAACAGCCGCCTTCTCGCCACGGGCGCGGTAGTGGAGGCTATCGAAGGCGCGCACGATCGGCCAAGGTTGCTGATTCAAGGGTCGGCGGTCGGCTTTTACGGTCCGCGCGGACCGGAACCTGTGACGTCCGACATGCCTGCCGGCGATGATTTCTTGGCCCAGGTCTGTGTAGCTTGGGAGGCTGCGAGTGAGCCGGTCGCTGAGCTTGGCGTGCGGCGTGTGATCACACGCACCGGGATCGTTCTGAGCGAACGCGGGGGAGCGCTTGCTAGAGTCGTGTTGCCGATACGGCTTTTCGTCGGGGGCCCGATGGGAGGCGGCCGGCAGTATGTGCCGTGGATACATGAGGACGACGAAGTCGGAGCGCTTCACTTTCTGATGTCGGAAGAGCGCTGCTCCGGGGCCTACAATCTTACGGCGCCGGATTCGGTGACCCAGGCGGAATTCGCGCACACTGCGGCCAGGGTACTCGGCCGTCCGGCGTTCGTTCCGACGCCGGGAATCGCGATAAAGCTGGCGCTCGGCGAAATGTCTACTCTGGTCCTCGATGGCCAGAACGCGGTTCCGGATAGGCTGGAGTCGGAGGGCTTTTCCTTCCGGTTCCCTTCGCTCGAGCCCGCACTGCGCGACGTTCTCGGATAGTCGCCGCCGCGATTAGGAGCGCGAAAACGCATCTAATCAGCTGCTGAATCCGTTGGTTTGCGGACTCAATTTTGCGTTCGAGCCTGAAAACACTGGCAATTCTGCGCCCGATGTGGCATATTCCTGCGGAATTCGGCCTACGTGCATGCCAATGCAGACGATAAAGGAGCGATGTGTGAACAAGCAGGATTTTGCGACCCAGCTCGCAACGAAGACGGACATCTCCAAGGCTAAGGCTCTCGAAGTCATCGATTGCATCTTTTCGACCAAGGATGACGAGGGCTTGATCGCCCAAGAGCTCGGCGGGGGCCGCGATTTCGCGGTCGTCGGATTCGGGACGTTCAAGACGCGCCGCACCAAGGCGCGCTCTGGCCGCAACCCACAGACGGGCGCTTCGATCAACATCCCCGCGCGCAACTCGGTGAGTTTCCGCGCGGGTAAGGGTTTGAAGGATCGCGTTCGCAATTAGCTTTCAAACGGCTGCCTCGACCTGACGGTCGGGCCGACCACCTATTCGGATGCCAGTAAACGCGGGGCGGCCGATGAGCTGCGCCGCGTTTGCTGTGATTCTTTGGCGCCGAGACGATCACTCGTCGGCACGCGACCTCATGCAGACTTCGCCGGCCGCCACATCGAGATGAGGCGGCATTCGACGCTGCGATCGATCGACTCCCACGCTTCTACATCGAGTTCGACATGAGCAAGCGCGGCGGTCTTCATGGTCTCCGCTTGCCCGGTCAAGCGCTCGACCAGGCCCTCCATCGTGGGATTGTGACCGACTATCAAGACCGTGTCGTAGCCTTCGGCGTGGGCGCTGAGCATAGCCAGACACGTAGCTTCGTCCGACCCGTACAGGGCTTCGAGGAGTAACGGCGCATCGTCCAGCTCGGCGGCTTCCGCCACCAACTCCGCGGTTTCCCGTGTTCGCAGCGCACTCGACGCGATCACCATGTCCGGCTGAAGACCCTCTTCGGCAAGCCATTCTCCGACAGCCCGCGAGTCTCGCCGGCCACGTTCGGTCAGGCCACGATCGAAGTCGTGTAGATCTGACTCCGGCCGAACGGCCTTCGCATGTCTCAGCACGATCAGTGTTTTCATCGAACATCCTGGATTTAAGGGAGAGCGGTCGTCGGATCCCGCGAGGGTGCCGATCGGGATGCTTCGACTACTACACCGCCTCGCTGGAAATGTCGGGCAGTGAGGGCGCCGAGGCGCCGTGCCCGGTGTATAATGTCCGGCTGGACGGCCGACCCGCGGTCGACTCCGGGCCCTGGGGGAATGCAATGATAGCTTTGGGATGGTTCACCGACTTCCGACCGGCTCGCGCGGGTGCGGACCGTTCGATACCGCTCCTGTTTCCGCGGCTTGCTTCGCTGGCCGCCGCGCTGGCTCTCTCCGTTGCGATCACCGGTTGCGATGACGCCGAGGACGACGCCGTCGAAGGTCCGTCGCCGGCCCCGACGATCGAAGTGGACGAAGCGACTTATCAGGACACCGTCGCCGCATTCTATACCGGCGTAACCGCGATCCACGTCGGCGATAACGAAACTGCCCGCGACGCATTCACGCGGACGACCGAACTCGTTCCGAACGAGGCGTCCGGATGGGCAAATCTGGCGTTGACGGAGATGAGGCTCGGATCGACTGAGCCGGCGGCGGCGGCGCTTGCTGAGGCAACGCGGCTTGCCCCGGGCGACAGCCGGATCGCTCACTTGTCCGCGATCAGCGCGATCCGCTCAGGCGACCGGGAAACGGCTGAAGCCGAGTTGCGCCGCGCGCTCGAGCTCGACAACGGGAACGTGCGAGCACGCTACACGCTCTTCGAGGAACTGCGCCGCTCAGACGAAGAGGCCGTCACGGCCGAGGCCCGGGGGTTGCTCGAGCTGATTATCGAGGCACAGCCGGATAACATCGTCGCAATAATCGATCTTGCCGTGCTCGAAGCCGAATCGGGTGGGGGGGACGCGAAGGCTACACTCGACCGTCTTGCCGCACTCTCCGCGGCCTGGCCGGACGATGCACGCGCCGAGTTGGAGAAGGCACGCGCGGCTGCAGCGGCCGGCGATGCGCGAGCGACTTCCATCGCGCTCCTCGGGATGAACAACCTCCTACTTTCCACACCGCCGCATCAGCAGAGTCTCGCGATGCTGAAGAGTCCGCCAACCGCGGTTGGTGAGCCGATCGAGGTCTTCATGTCGCTCCCTACGCCGAGCGCTCAGCCGGCGGAGGCGGACATGGAGTTGCGCTTCCGCGCGGTGGTCGCACCATCGCCGGAAACCACTTCCTGGGCCCGGGCCGTGCCGAGCGGCGCGGATCTAACGCCCATCCTGGTGATCGGGGCGGAGGACGGGGTGCGGATTTTCGGCGGTGCGCCGGCAGGCGAGGCGCAGGCGATCCTCACGCTTCCTGAAGATGCACTGCCGCTCGACGCCACCGGGGTCACGGCGCAAGGAGCTGCGGTTCTAGACGCGGACAACGACGGTACCCTGGAGGTCGTGACCGCCGGGACCGGCGGCGTGCGCATCTGGGCAGTGAATGAGTCGGGCGCGTGGGTTGATGGGACGCCCCAAAGCGGGCTGGCTTCAGATGTGGTGGATGGCGTCTACACGGGAGCTTGGGTGTTCGATTCCGAACTCGACGGCGACCTTGACCTGCTCCTGGGAACCGCGGCTTCGGCACCGATATTTCTGCGCAATCTGGGAGACGGCACATGGGCCGCAGAGTCACCGTTGCCGGACGTCCAAGGGGTGCGTGCAGCGGTTTGGTCGGACGTCGATGGCGACGGCGATCCGGATCTCGCTCTGATCGACGGCGAATCTCAGTTGCAGCTCCTGACCAACGAGCGCTCCGACCGCTACATTTCGGTCCCGCTGGATTCGGCGGCCGAGTCGGCTCGGGCGCTTGCCGTCGCGGACGCGGACCTTGACGGCGTCCTCGATCTCATCGTGCTGCGAGCAGACGGGTCGATAGAAAGCGTTAGCCTAGACCGGTCTGGAGCGGAGAACGCGTGGACCACAAGTGAACTCGCGCGCCTTCCCGCTCCCTTGGGCTCAGGAGAGTCTAATTTGGTCTACGCGGACTTAGATAACAACGGCGCGGCTGACCTTATCGTCTCCACAGACGGCGCGACAACTATCTGGCTTGCAGGCCCTGACGGCGTGTTGACGGAGCTTCAGAACACCGACACGGCAGTGATCAGCGTGACGTCGGTGGCAGATATCGATGGGGACGGGAAACTGGATCTTCTCGGCGCAGCGGACGGGAAGCCGCACATTCTCGGCAATGGCGGCGGAGCGAAGGGCTACAGTTGGCTCGCGATCCAGCCAAAGGCCATCTTGACCGGCGATCAGCGGAACAACGCTTTCGGCATCGGTGGCGAAATCGACCTACGTGCCGGACTTCTGTATCAGAAGCGCCCGATCGACAGCCCCGTTATCCACTTCGGTCTCGGCGAACACCCGGCTGCGAATGTGGTCCGCTTGCGGTGGCCGAATGGGTCGGCGCAGGGCGAGTTCGATCTCGCAAAGGCATCGATCATCACGGCTGAGCAGCGCCTCAAGGGATCCTGTCCGTGGCTTTACGCCTGGAATGGCACCGAGATGGCGTTCGTGACCGATGTTTTGTGGCGCTCACCTTTGGGCTTGCGAATCAACGCTCAGGTCACAGCCGGCGTGGTGATGACGCGCGATTGGGTGAAGGTCAGGGGCGATCAATTGCAGGAGCGGGAGGGACGCTTGGATGCCTCGATCACGGCCGAGTTGTGGGAAACGCACTACTTCGACGAATTCGGACTGATCGCCTTCGATCATCCTTTGAACACCGAGATTTGGGTCGATGAACGCTTCTCGATCCCGCCGCCGCCGATTGAAGTCCGCATTACGGGCCCGGTGTCGCCGCCCGCGGAGGTGATCGACGACGAGGGGCGGGATGTTACCGTCATGGCGACAGAGCTGGACGAAGTCTTCATCGACACTTTTGCTCTGGGCAAGTATCAGGGCGTGGCGAACAATCACTCGATCGAAATAACGCTTGGCGAGGCCGACGCGCTTTCCGATCAGGCGAAAGACGAGCCTTCATACCTGATCGCCCAAGGTTGGATCCGCCCGACCGACAGCTCTATCAACATCGCGCTCAGCCAGGGGTCGCACGCTCCGCCACGCGGACTGCGGCTCGAGGTTGCCGACGAGGCGGCGCCCGACGGCTGGCGCGAGCTTCAAGCGGACCTCGGTTTTCCGGCCGGGAAGCGCAAGACGATGCTCATCGATATCAGCGGCGCATGGCCGGCCGGTTTTGCCGGTGAGCGAAAGCTCCGACTTTCGACGAACCTCGAGGTGTATTGGGACCGACTCGGCACGGCGATAGGTGTCCCGTCGGCCGAATTGGTGCGTCACGACATGCCGGCCGAAACGGCCGAGCTTCGCGCGAGGGGCTTTTCGTACACTACCCATTACACCCCGAGGGGCGTCGAGCCGGCGCCGGTCACCAAGCCGGAGATTCCCGACTATGAGCGCATCGCCTCGACTGAGCCGATCTGGCTCGATCTAGAGGGTTTTTACACGCGCTACGGCGACGTCCGGGAGCTTGTGTCTGGAATGGACGATCGTTATGTGATCGCGAACGCGGGCGATGAAGTCCGTTTGTCCTTCAAAGCGCCGCCGAAGCCGGCGAAGAACATGGTCCGTGACTACATATTCGTCAGCGTGGGTTGGGAGAAGGATGGCGACTTCAACACGGCCTACTCCAAGACGGTGCATCCGTTGCCGTCACACGATCGGCCGGAGTACGTGGACCAGGTGGTCTACGGCGACGCCGGATCGTACAGGGACGATCCGGTTTACAAAATGCATGCGGACGATTGGAAGGAGTACCACACGCGGTGGGTGTCGCCGATGGGGTTCGTAAGGGCGCTGGTGGTGGAGTAGACGGATCCGTGGAGCAGAGGCGGTAGCGTCGTAACCGGCGATGCACCGCGCACGCTTGCGAAGGCGGTCACGGAAATCCTCTACATTCCACCGCGCTAGCCAACTAAGCCACGACCGCCCTTTCCACCGGCGCCCCGGCCTCCAAGAGGTCGACCAGCCGAGCCCCTTGCCGATATCTATTGTCCGCCGGTAAATCTTCGACAGGGATTCGCTGGCGCTTTCCGTTTGCGTAGATCAGATCGAGGCCACTGCCATCCGCAGCCGGGCCGATGGCCGCCGCGACCAACCGTCCGGTGGCGGGGGTGATCTTTAGCGTCTGTACGCCTTGTGAGCCGCGGCCCTTGGGCGGATACTCGGAGTAAGGTACGCGCTTGACGTAGCCCATCTCGGAGATCACATAGATCGAAAGATCATCCGACGGATTGGCGGGAACTATGGCCGCGGCGATAGGAATGTCGCGGCCCTTCAGACCTATCCCGGCCACCCCACGGGCCGTTCCGCTGGCCTGCGGATTGACCGCGCCGGCCGCCGTGCGCAGAACGAGCGCGCTGGAAGTTACGAAGACCACCTCGGCATCATCGCCGGCGACCGCCGCCACCAACACCGCGTCACCTTCGTCCGGCAGCCCTACCACTGTTGACCAGATTCCGGCTGTGAGCGAGAGGTCTCCGAGAAGGGTGCGCTTGATGCGTCCGGCGCGTGTCGCGAAGATCGCCGTCAAGTTGTCTTGGGCACCGTTCGGCTGGGCGGGCTGGACGGCTGCGCCGACGATCGTCTCGTCGCGGACCAAGCCGAGCTGATTGAATGTCGCCTTGTCCGGAACGAAACCGACCTGGTTCCGCCAAGCTCGGCCGGCGCTCGAGAACAAGATGATTTGATCGTTGGGCTGCGCCACAACCGAAAGGACCTGGCTCGTCGTCGCGCGGCTCGTCAGGCCGGGGGCCGGTCGAGCCTGGCGGAAGCCGGCCGCGTCACGCCGCTCGATCCCGTTCGTGGTCAGGACGATGATCTGTGGGCTCGAAGGCATTCGAAGATCGGCCTCCATCACTACTTGCGATCCGGCCGCCATCTCCTCAGTGTCGATGATCACAGTCCTGCGGCCCGTCGCGAAAGCCTCCCGGATCTCCCTTGTTTCCTCACCGACCACCGCAAGGCGCTTGGCCTCGCTTTCCAGGATGCCTTTCAAGACCGTGATGCGGGCGCGAAGGGACTTGCCTTCGTCGCGAAGGGATCCGATCTCCAGCGATGTGAGGCGACGCAGCGGCATTTCAAGGATCGCGCGCGCCTGTTCGTCGCTGAGCTTCAGCGCCTTAATCAAGTTTTCGCGTGCCGTCTCGGCGTTCTTGCTCTTACGGATGAGCGCGACGACCTCGTCAATTGCGTCGAGCGCCTTGAGCAGGCCGTCGACGATATGCAGCCTGGCCTCGCGTTGTGCGAGTTCGTGGCGGGTACGGCGTTCGATGACGTCGAGACGATAAGCGACGAAGTGGACGAGCATGTCGCGCAGCGTTAGGCGCTGCGGTCGAACGCCGCTGCGCTCAGGGTCCGACGTGTCGTCCGGCACCAGCGCCATCGCGTTGACGCCGAATGTCTCTTGGAGCTGCGAGAACTTCAGCAGCTGAGCCATCACCTCCGGCGCCTTGGCCGTCCGCGACACCTCGGCCACGACGCGCATCCCGTCATCGTAGTCGCTTTCATCGCGGAGATCGGTGAGGCCGACGATGCGGCCGTCCTTCGCCTCTTTCGCGATCCGTTCCAAGAGCGTCGACTTCTGCACCATGTAAGGCAGTTCCGAGATCACGATGTTCTGTTTGCCGCCGCCGATATCCTCGATATGCATCCGCGCTTGAGTGATGATGCGTCCGGCACCGGTCTCGTACGCGCGCTTGATGCTGTCGACGATCTCGCCACCACCTTCGTCGCGATAGCGATAAACAATGCCGCCGGTCGGGAAGTCCGGCCCCGGCACATGCTCCATCAATTCTTCAACCGTGATGTTGTCGCGCGCGCTCCACCGTCGGAGCACGTGTTGGACCGCATCCGCGATCTCGCCCAGGTTATGCGGTGGGATGTTCGTGGCCATCCCGACGGCGATGCCGGAGGAGCCGTTGACGAGAAGGTTGGGGAAGGCAGCCGGCAGCACAACCGGCTCGGACAACGAATTGTCGAAATTGTCCTGGAAGTCGACGGTATCGGCCCCGATGTCGGCCAAAAGCGACTCACCGAGGGCACTGAGGCGGGCCTCGGTGTAGCGCATGGCCGCTGCGCCGTCGCCATCTATCGAACCGAAATTACCCTGGCCATCGATGAGCGCTGCACGCATGGTGAAGCTCTGCGCCATTCGGACGAGCGCCCCGTAGACCGCCTGGTCGCCGTGCGGGTGGTACTTGCCGAGGACCTCGCCGACGATACGGGCGCACTTCTTCTGCGGCCGGTCAGAGCGCAGTCCCATATCGTACATCGCGTAAAGGATGCGGCGCTGAACCGGCTTGCAGCCGTCGCGCACATCGGGCAGCGCCCGATCCTCGATCGTCTTCGCGGCGTAAAGCCGGTAGGCACGGTCGAGCTCCGGGGTGAACGGCAGGCTCTGGATGTCGATGTCGAATGCCTTGAACATCGTGTTTTCCTCATTCATGAGTTCGGTCGGTGCGGACGACGCGCCCCGCGGCCGCCGTCAGAGCTTTCATTCGTCCTCGAGCAACCCGAGCTGAGTCTCGATCTCGTCGAAGTCGTCCGAATCGTCCGCGCCGTTTTCGAACTGACCATCCAAGTTGCCGTTCTCGTCGGCGCCGTACGTCGCCTCGCCGTCCCAGATACGCATCAGGCGCGCTTTGCGCGGTGCGACGCGCGCGCCCATCCACAATTGGACCATCTGATTGGCTCGGTGTGCGTCATCGACCGTGACTCGGTAGAGGTTTGGGTTGGCGAACGGGGTCTGGCGGCCGTCCACCTCGGGCACGGCGAAGACGGTACTCTTCAATTGCGATGGATTCATCTCGCCGAGCCCTTTGTAGCGCTGGATGGTCACACCCTTTCGGCCCCATTTCGAGAGAATCTGGTCGCGCTCCCAATCCGAATAGGCGTATACCGAGCGGCGGGCGGAGGTGAGCTGATACAGCGGCGCACGGGCGACAAAGAGGCGGCCAGCGTCGATCATCGGCCGCATGAAGCGCCAAAAAAGGGTCAGGAGTAGGGTCATGATGTGCAGGCCGTCCACGTCGGCGTCGACGAAGATCGCGATGCCGCCGTAACGCATGTCGTCGACCTCAAAGTCGCGCGCCACCCCGGCCCCGATCGCGGATACAATCGCCTTGATCTCCGTGTTCGAGAGTGCGCGGTTCAGACGAGCGCGCTCCGTGTTCAGGATCTTGCCGCGCAATGGGAGTATGGCGTGATACTGGTTGTTGCGAGCCTGTTTGCAACTGCCGCCTGCGGAGTCGCCTTCCACGATGTAGAGGATCGTGTTGTTGGTGTCGGCGTTCTTCGCCACGTCGGCCAGCTTGCCCGGCAGGCCGGTATCGATGACGTCGAGGACGCTCTTACGCATGACTAGGCTGCGCGCCTTGGCCGCGGCCTCGCGCGCCCGCGACGCCGCAAGACAGCGTTCGACAACGCGGCGGCCGAGGTTGGTGTCCTTGCGGAAGCGGTCAAGGACTTGTTCGTAAACGACAGAAAGGACCTGGCCTTGAATCTCGCTCGTGCCGAGCTGTGTCTTGGTCTGCGACGTGAACTCCGGATCCGACATCATCAGCGATAGAGCGGCCGTCAGCCCGGCGGTCGTGTCCTTGCCGGTGACCGACTCCTTGTCCTTGATCAGCTTCTTTTCGATACCGAAGACGTTCACGGCCTTGGTCAGGGCTGCGCGGAAGCCCGATACGTGAGTGCCGCCTTCGCCCGTCGGGATGGTGTTGACGAAGGAGAGGATCTCCTCGTCGTCCGCGTCGTGGTATTGGAACACCAGATCGATCCGCGCCCCGCTTTCGGTCGTCCCGTTTACGCGGATCGGCTCTTTGTGGATGAGCCGACGGCCCGCATTGAGGTGCTCCACGTACGCGAGGATGCCGCCCTCGGCGTGGTAGGTGCGCTCGAGGACTTCGTCACCGCGCTCGTCGCGCAAGCTGAGCAGCAGGCCCGGTATCAGATAGGCGGCGACCTGCAGCCTGTGTGCGATCGTGACGAAGTCGAAGGTCGTGACCTCCAGGTACTCCGTGCTCGGCTTGAAGGCGACTCGAGTGCTCGTGATGCGCGGCTGCTTCTTGTGCAGCGCGACGACGGCCGCCTCCCCCTTCATCCCGACCTCGCCGATGACCTTATCGCTTTCCGGGTCGAGGATCTGGACCGGGCTGACAACGTGACCGTGCTCGTAGCGCTGGCGGTAGCGGACGCCGTCGCGGCGGACGGTCACTTCGAGCCACTCGCTCAGGGCATTCGTTGCTTTGATGCCGACGCCGTGCAGGCCGCCGCTGGTCGAATAGCTCTCCGAATCGAATTTTCCGCCCGTGTGGAGCTGTGTGAAGGCCATCTCGAGAGCGGATTTGCCGCTGTCAGGATGAATGGCGACCGGGACGCCGCGGCCGTCATCGACCACCGATGCGCTCCCGTCCGCGGCCAGGACGACGTCGATCCGCGTGCAGCTGCCGGCCATCGCTTCGTCGATCGCGTTGTCGACGGCCTCGGCTAGTAGGTGGCCAAGGTTGCTCCGACCGCCGATGTACATGCCGGGGCGCTTTTGGATGGCCTCCGGAAAGCCGAGCTCGGTGATTTGTCCGGCGTCGTACGCTGCCGGTCGTGAAGCGCCGCGCCGTCCGCTCGTCGCGGTGTCGGCGTCGGCACCGAGCGGTGCCATGGTCATTAGGGACTCCGGAAGGACGGCGGATCGATGCGGGCGGTGGGGCCGAAACGCGGCGGTCGGTTCGTCGTAGATGGCCGCGCCGGATGATAGTATGCGTAGGCCTCTAAATGTCGACCGGTGCGAACGCACGCTAGTATAGAACAGGCGTTCGCCACCGACAAGGCGGGCGGCGGCAAGGGATCCATCTAGATTCAAGGAGTATCTAACGATGAACGGGTGCATGAAATGGGGCGCGATCGGCTGCGGTGCGATGCTCATGCTTGGCTTGGCATGCGGGATCTTCGGCGCATACTTCGTCCGCCAGGCGATTCCGGAAATGGAACCGTTGGAGGCCGTGACGGTGGAAGGAGAGTGCGAAGAAGTGGTCGTGCGCGCCTTTCTCGACGGACAAGAAGAACGTTTGGACACCGCGCTCGAGGACTTCGAGTCGCTCGGCGACTTGGAAAGTGATGCCGGCGGCATGCGAGCGGCGATCGACTCGATAGACCTCGCGGCGCTCGAAGCGAGCCGCGACCGCCTGCTCGGCATGGATGCGCCCGCCTGCGCGGAAGGACTCCTTCTGGCGGAGGCCGGGTTGGTCGACACTTTCATCGAATCGGTCAAGCTCATGCAAGCCTGCGAGGTCGACTCATCGCTCTGCCTTACCCGTGAAATGATCGGCGCGATCAGCCGGATCAGCGCTCATGGCGAACGCATCGACGGGGCGCGACGCGTGATCGCCGAAGCGGCCGGCATCGATCCGGAAGAGTACTCGGGCGATGGCGGACTCGACATCCGGGTTGGGCCTGGTTCTGGTCGATGAGAGCGGTGCTCGGCCGGGTCATCCGTTCCTGGCTGTTCCGCACAAGTCGCGCAGTACTCGCCGTCCCATTCCGACGTGATCGGAACGCTTCTCGTTCTCGGGTCGTGTTAGTCTGTATTCGAAGAGGAACGCCTGTACTCCAAGAAGTACGAAGGTTCTCGCCGATCCGTCGGATTTGACGGAGCCCCGACTAGGCCGCCCGATATGCCGACGCCCGATATGCCGACGCCCGACCGATCTGGCAACGCCAGTCCAATCGATTCTTCCGACGAAGTCGGCAAACGAGACGTGCGCTACGCCGCCGACGCCCCTGCGCAGGAACGCTTCTGGCTACGGATAATCGGCATCACGTCAGCCGTCCTAGTCGGAGCGGTGCTCTTCCTGATCTACGGACCGCGCCCGCAGGGCTCCGCCGACGGTGGGCGCGACGTTTCCATGCTGCCGCATGTCAACGCGGGGTTGAACGCTCTTTCCGGCCTGCTTCTGATAGTCGGATATAGATTCATCCGGGCCGGGCGCATCAACGCCCACAAGCGGACGATGCTGACGGCCTTCGCCGCCTCCGGCGCATTCCTGGTCAGCTATCTGATCTACCACACTTTCAAAGCCGGCCCGAAGCCATACGAGGGCGGGCTGCCGTGGCTCTACTACCCCATCTTGATCAGCCACATCCTGCTTGCCGCCGTGATCGTCCCCCTTGCTCTCGTCACGCTTTATCGAGGGTGGAATTGGGAGATGCAGGTCGAAAAGCACCGTCGGATCGCTAAGATCACCCTCCCGCTGTGGCTATACGTTTCGGTGACGGGCGTGTTGATCTGGGGGATGCTCTACCTGTAACAATCGGAATAGAGCGAAAGCCGAGCGAACCTTTACGGCGCGATCACCCGCTCGCCAGCTGTGAACGGCTCCGGTTCCGCCCCTTGAACGATACGGTAGTACGTATCCGCGGCGAGCCCCGTGATCGTCTGCACTCCGCCGCCCGGCCAAAGAATCGTCAGCTCGTCGATCGACGCCGCATCGCCGAGCCCGATATGCACCCTTAGATCGCCCGCCGAGAGGTAGCTCAGGGCATTGGTCACTTGACGGATCAGCGTGTGATCGCCGATGCGCGCTTCGATGCGCGCGCCGATCGCGCTCTTGTTCGCCCCTGGTCCGGCGCTGGTCTCTACCCCTTGGCCGGCGCCTTCGAGCCACAATCCGACCCAGTGCCCGACCGACCGACTCTCGTTGACAAGCACTTGCAGCGTGCCGCCGTTGTTGCCGACGAGTGCATCGAGATCGCCGTCGCCATCGAGATCGCTGGTCACCAGGCCTCGACTGACCTGGCGATCCGTGAGAGCGTCGCCCGAAACATCGCTCACGTCCATGAACTCGCCGCCGCCGAGATTCTCGTACAGCGTATTTTGCTGTGGGAATGTCGGACCGCCGGAGAATTCACCAGCGTTGTCATAAATGTGCCCGTTGGCGACGATCAAGTCCTCGTCGCCGTCGTTGTCTGCATCGAATAGATCGATGCCCCACTTGAGTCTCGCTCGGGCGGCCTCGCCTACTCCCGCCGCGTCGGAAACCTCGCGAAAGGTGAGATCGTCTTGCTGAAGATGTACGTTGGTTGTCTCACTCTCGAAATTCGTGGTGACCAGATCGAATTTGCCGTCGCCGTCAATGTCGCCCATGTCCGCGCCCATCCCTGCTTCGGCTATCCCGTGGACGCTCATGGCAACTCCGGCACGAGGAGCAATGTCCGCGAACGAGCCTGAGCCGTCGTTTAGCCAAAGATGATTGGGGCTCAGATCGTTCGCGACATACACGTCGGAGTCCCCGTCGAGATCGATATCGCCGACGACGAAGGCAAGCCCCCGGCCAAGGCGCTCGCCTATTCCGGCGGCGTCCGTGACGTCGAGGAACTTGCCGCCGTCATTGCGGAGAAGCCTATCTGCGATCGCGTCGAACAAGTGCGGCGTGCAATAGATATGCAGGTCGCCCTCGTAGCACCGCTGCGCTTCGTCTAGGACGTATTCGGAATAGCGCGCCACGTAGAGATCGAGATCCCCGTCGTTATCCATGTCGAGGAATCCGGCACTAGTGGACCACTTCGGGTCCGGAAGGATGGCATACTCATCCGTCGCATCGACGAAGCCGGCACCCGTATTGAGCAGCAGTCGATCACCTTCGTCGAACGCCGTCAGAAAGACATCCTGCCGGCCGTCGCCATCCACGTCCCCGACCGCGGCCCCCATCCCATAGCCTGCCTCTGCCGACGTCAATCCCCACTCCGCAGTCACATCTGTAAAGCGCCCGCTGCCGTCGTTCAAGTAGAGTCGGCTGGTTCCGCCAGGTGGGCGAGCGTCCGAGCGCAACGCTCCGCTGTTGATCGCGAGGATGTCCGGATCTCCATCCCTGTCGATGTCGATTATCGCGACGCCGCCCCCTTGAATCTCCGGCATAAAGCGCTCCTCCGTATACGTTGGGAGGTGCGTGAAGTCGATGCCCGAATCAGACGTGCCGTCGGTGAATCGAAGATCTGTCGAAATCGGAGTGTCGGTTGCATCGCCAGCCGAAACGGTCGGAGCCGACGGATCTGGAAATTCCTCGGTCGGCGGTTCGGCTGTTTGATCACAGCCATGAAGGAGTAGGCCGAACATGCTCACGGTCGCGATCATTCGCCGGCGATTGACTCGACCGGCGAGGGATGAAGGTCTACGAAGACCGAGCGACCTACGATTTTCGCTCGATCCGCTCATCCTTCGCTTTCCGCTTTCAGGGTTCGCTCCAGTTCGGCCGCCTGTTCGAAGGCTGCTCGTGCATCTTCGGGGCGGCCCAGTTCATTGTAAGTATCTCCAAGGACGCGATAGATCTCGGGAGCCGTCTCCTCCGGCGCGATGTCGAGCATCCGCAATGCGTTCCGCTCGACCTCTTCGAACTCGCCGGCATCCCATGCTGCTTGGATTGTCCGTGTCAGGTCGGCCATCCGTTGGCCCTGGCGCGCCTTCAAGCTGGCCTCTGTGCGCATGACTTCATTGATCTCGCGCGCCTCTTGCGCTCCAGCCTCGTCGCCCATATCTTGCCTTGCACGAGCGAGCGTGGTCAAAGCAAATGTGTGCCGCGGATACAGCTCGATCACTTGATCGAGGATCTTTACGGCGCGCCCGGGATTCCCCGCGTCAAGGAATGCCACCGCGCGCATCGTCATGATGTCCGAGTTCTGCGCCGCGACCATCTGATCCCACAAGCGATCGATCATCGGCACAGCTTCTTCGACCCGATCCTGATAGTACAGGCTTGCGGCGGCCAGGCTCACGATATCCATGTTGTCCGGTCGCCCTTCGGCGAGTGGGACCGCGACCGCCTCAGCATCGGCGAAGCGCCCTAGATGTCGAAGGTAGAGCCCGGCTAGTTCAAGCCGGTCGGCGTCCGTTCGCTCGGTTTCCGGCTTGGCTTCGAGCACCTCCGCAAGGCCGTCCCATTGCTTACAGGTCTCGAGTTGACCGCGAAGCTGCTCTCGAACAATTGCGTCGGTAGGATAGCGTTCCCAAACCACTCTCAAGGCGGCAAGGTTTTCTTCTCCGCACATGATCGCACGGCTGTCGACGGCCGCCGCGGAGCTTAGGGTAGCGAGCGCGGCGGCGTCAGGCGGAACGGGGGTCGCGGTCGATTCCGATGCCGGCGACGGCGGAGGCGCGACGTTCGAGCAACCTCCGAGAGCAATCGTCCCTGCAATAAGCAAGGCCCAACTGACCGAACTGGATCCGACCCGAAGAGGCTTGTCCTCGATCGATTGCGGAGTGTCTTGCGTAGTTGGTTGCTGGTGAGTGCGCATCGCAAAGTGCTCACAGGTCGCGCGGGGCGGGAGAGAGCGAGCGGGCGGAGGTCGGATTGTCGCCGAACAGCCCAATAGGGCCGACGCACCCGATCGCCGCCCAACCTGAGATTCTAGCAGATGGAGCACCTGATAGCCCAAGGGAATGCCGTGCGATCGCTTCGTCTACGGCGAGTGATAGAATGCCTACGCAATCGTGTCGGACGCAGCCGATCGAAGGTTGACAAGTGCGTCTGGTGGGCACGGTGCGCCCAGTTGCTCTCCAGAAAGGTATGGTCGCGCGCTGCATGTCAAACGACGAATCGCAACTAGTCTCGAGCCGAAGGAATCCACGCATCGTCGAGGCGCGTAAGTTGGCGCAGAGGAAGCATCGCGCTCAGCAAGGCCGCTTTCTTGTCGAAGGTTTGCAGCTTCTTCAAATGGGGCTAGATGCCGGCGCTCGTCCGCGCGAGGCTTTCTTCTGCCCCGAGATAGGCGACGAGGGCCCAGCGCGCGAGATTGTCGACCGCCTGCGCAACGCCGGAGCCGACATCATCTCTGTCACGCCGCACGTGATGGGGGCGCTCGCGGAGCGCGATGAGCCTCAGGGGCTGGTCGCCAGCTTCGACATTTTCGGGGTTGACCTTGAAGAGCACCTTCCAATTGGCGAACTCGGCGATTCCGGCATGCGCGGACTGCCCGAGATCCCTTCCGACGGCTTGGTCTTGATTCTTGATCGGCTTCAGGATCCCGGCAACCTCGGCACGCTAAGCCGCACAGCTGATGCGGTGGGCGCCTCCGCGGTAGTGGTGATCACCCCGAGTGTAGATCCGTTCGAGCCAAAGGCGGTCCGCGGTTCGATGGGCTCGATCTTCGCAATTCCGCTCATCAGAGCGAGGGAGGCGGAGCTGATCGTGTCATGGCTCAAGGGCTGCGGTCTTCGCGTAGTCGCCGCCGACGCGCACGCGGGCGAGGACTGGGGCGACACGGCGCTTACGGGCGGCGTTGCGCTTGTGGTCGGCAACGAGGCGCGCGGGCTTTCAGATGACCTTGAGCCGCTCATCGATGCCCGCGTTCGACTGCCCATGGCCGGCGGCGCCGAGTCGCTCAACGTCGCCGTGGCGGGCGGGGTGCTGATGTATGCGTGGCTCCGGCGTCGAATGCCGACGCTTGCTGATGGAAGGGGATGAGGTTACGTTTCGGAAAGGTTGCCAGACCGTTTTCCTGATCAGTACACTCGCGACCGCCTTAGAAAAGTTCGATCCACTTCCTTGGACTCCCTGATGCGAGGCATTTCATGACGACTAGAGTGATGGTTCCGCTCGATGGCTCCGCGGTCGCCGAAGGGGCGCTTGGCCATGCGGCGGCCGTGGCGAGGATTTTCGGAGCATCGATCGTGCTCGCACGGGTGCCTGAATCCACGATTGTACCGGTGATGAGCGCGGGCGTCTGGATCACGCGTGTCATGGAGACCGAAGAGGCGCACGCGGAGGCCGAGAGTTACTTGAAAGTAGTGGCTTCCCGCCCCTTGCTCGACGGAATAGCCGTCGAGTCGCGAACGCCCGGGTATCCGGTTGTCGAATCTCTAGTCGACTTGATCGATGCCGAAGGGATCGATCTCGTCGTGATGACGACTCACGGCCGAACCGGGCCGGCGCGCTGGGTGATGGGCAGCGTCGCCGAGCGATTGGTGCGTGGAGCGAAGGTGGCCACTTACATCGTCAGATCGCAGACGCAAGCCGCGGATTCGGCTCCGGACTTTTCGAACATCCTGGTACCGCTCGACGGTTCGGCGCTTTCTGAATTCGCACTCAAACCCGCTGAGCGAATTGCCTCGAGCGTGGGGGGAACGCTCCATTTAGTTAGGGTGCCGGTCGTTCCCGGCTACTTGACCGTACTGCCGGAGACCGCGGGGTGGATACCGGAGCAGCTGCGCGATTCGGCGATTGCAGCGGAGGAGTATCTTGCCGAAAAGGCGGATGCTCTGATGGCGAGCGGTATCACCGTCGAGACGGATGTCGAGCCGGTCCTCGAAGGTACGGTGGCGGATGGCATTATCGACGCGGCATCGGAGCATGGCGCCGGTCTTATAGTGATGTCGAGCCATGGGCGCACCGGGCTCGATCGTTGGTTTCTCGGCAGCGTTGCCGATCGGGTGCTGCGCGGTGCGGAGTGCGCGACATGGATAGTCCGGAAGGACTATTCGTAGGCAAGCGATTCTTGAACGCTAACCCGAGACGCGTTCCATGCCGGCGTGAGGCTGGCAACCAACGACAGGATCATCACCGTAGCCAGCCAGATGACCGCGCCGGTGACCGAGAAAGTGAAGGATAGTGGGATCTGAAGCAGCGCATTGCCGATCGCGTTGCCGAGTACGATGGTGAGCGGGATAGAGAAAATGGCGCCGAGCGCCCAGCTCATCCCGCCGATTAGGGCGCCTTCGACGATGACGATCTGCAGGACCGATCTCGTCGAGGCGCCGATGGCGCGCATCACTCCGATTTCACGGGTGCGCTCGATAACATTGAGGCTCATCGTCCCCATCAGGCCGAGGCCCCCGACTACGGCTAGGAGAACGGCGACCATCAAGAGCAGCGTGATTATCGAAGTGAACGTCGACTCGGCTTCGGAACGCTCTTCGGCCATCTTGAAGATGCCGGTCACGTCGACCCCGGCCCGCTGTAGCGCGTCCTCGAGCTCCGTTGCCGTCGCCAGCTGGCTCGATAGGTCGTGCTCCGCAGTGAGGACCATCATGGTGCCGGCGCGCTCAGCATCGTTGGTCGTCCGCGCGTAGTGCGGGTAAGGGACATAGACGATCGGACTTGGGAATGGAGATTGCGCCACCCCGACGATAACCCAGTCCGAGTCGCGCCCCCCGAGCTTCAATGTGACGGTGTCGCCTAGATCGACACCCGGTTGCCGTTTGAGCACCTCCGAATTTACTACGATCGCGTTGTCATCTTCGGGCAGAAGCCAACGCCCTCGCAACATGGTCGGGGCCAGGAGTTCCGTCTCCGCAGGCGGCTCCATGAGCATGGTCGGGATGATGAATCCGAACATGGCGTCACCCAACTCGTCCTCGCCGTCCTTGCGAACCAAGCGCGTCGAGGCGAAGCCCCAGCCTTCTGCGTCGACCACGCCGGGCACGCTCATCGCCGTACTCGTCAGGTGGTCGCTACGGTATGGGTGCTCCAACATCACCCAAAGATCGTATTGCCAGATCTCGAGCACTTCGTCGAGCGTCCCAAGTAGGCTCTCCCTGATGCTGAAGATGCCCATGAAGATCGATCCGGCGACCGTGAGAGTCGTCAAGGTGAGGGCGAGTCGGCCTTTGCGCCGGAAGGTGTTGCGCAGAGAAAGCAAAGTCGGCCGCGGGATGCGACCCATCAACCGCGGGACTCGATCCAGAATGCGCTGCACCAGGTTCTCGGTGCGGCCGGTCCCAAAACGACCTTGCCCGAGCCCATACGCCGCGATCGCCTGACGAACGCTGATCCGCGAGCCTTTGAGGACCGGCGGCAACGCCGCCACGATGGGGACAAGGATGGCGACGCTTACTTGGAGCAGGATCACGGAGGGCGGCATGGAAGCGCTTTCGATGTCGAAGTTTAGGAAGCCTGCGATCATCAGCGTGAACGCGCGCGTTCCGAGCATACCGAGCGGAACTGCGACCAGTATCGCCAGCACGCCATATGCAGCGACGAGTCCCAAATACATCCAGACGATTTGGCTCTGCCTCGCCCCTATCGTCTTCATGATGCCAATCTGGCGAGTCTCCTGGACGACGATCGCAGAGATGGTATTGGTTACGAGTAGGCCGCTCAGACCTAGAGCCAGGGCGCCCATCGCACCCAGAAGGAGGAGGATGGCCTGGATGGTCGTACTCAAAGGATGCTGGCCGGGCTCCGGAAGGGACATGAAATAGATCGAGCGACCGCTATTTTCGATCTTGTCGCGCACGACCTTGGCGACTTCCTCGACATGCTCGCGATTATCCCGGCCTTCCGCCGGGACGATTCTGAGCTCGTTGAAGCTGCGGTCGTGGCCGAGCCATTCGAGCGTGTCGAAGGTCACATAGCCCCAAGCGACGCCGTCTAGCGCATAGAGAAGAGCGAACAGATCGTGCGCCGTGCCGGCCAGCTTCATGTCGCGGAGCCGTCCGTCCGGCATCTTGATCCGCAGTATGTCCCCGACTTCAGCGCCGACGAGTCGCAGCGCGGAGCGCTCGACGAGTAGCTCGCGCTCAGGTGGTGGCCAAGCACCGGCGTCGGGAGAGACCCGATCGGTCTTGATGTTCTCGAAGTCGGGGATCACGTTGAGCTGGACGTCGCGCCACACCCCGGGCTCGGTTTCAACCCGGACGAGGACCGAACTGCGTCCTTCCGCGACGCCGACTTCGCGCATGCTCTCGATGCTCTCGACGAAGTCGTTGCCAAACGGCTCGATCGTAGTGAAGGTGGCGCTTGCCGGGTTGATGGCGGCAAAGCCGGCCGCAAGCTCGCGGTCGAGAATCTGCCGCGTGCCTGTTATCACGCCAAGCCCGAAGACTCCGACCGCGATCGAAACGACGACGAGGATGGTACGCGTGCGGCGGAGTGTCAGGTCGCGCCACAATTTGGCGAAGCGGGGATTGACGAAGATCGGTCGACCAGGACGTCTGCCCCAACGGCCCTTCCCCAAACGGCCCCGCCCCGACCCGCGAGCCGACTTCGCCCCTGACTGTAAACTGGGCGGCGACAATTGGGAATCACCTTCGGGCTTAGTCGTCATGACCGCGTCCGATCAGTCGGTATCTAGCTCAAGGTCCGTCGCGGCCAGGATCACCCGATTGTTGCCGTTGCGCTCCTGGAATGCCGTGACGACGTCGCGTGGCGACACACCGTCAGCCAAGCGGATAGCATATCGCACTTCGGTCATCATCCCCGCCTGAACGGATTCGACCGAGATCAGAGAGACAGCCGCCGCCAACGTGCGAAGGGGCTCCTCGAACGCATCCTCGAAATCGATGTCGTTGGTGACACGGACTCTCAGGATATGGCTTGCACGCTCAGGCGCGAATAGATCGAATCGGGCCAGCAAAACGGCGAAGAGCGACACCAGCAGGGTCGTTACTATCGCGAGCACGAAGGCGCCCGAACCGACCGCTAGACCGACCGACATCGCGAAGAACACGAAGCCGATGTCGCGCGCCTCCGGCAGGGAGCGCCGAAAGCGAATGATCGAAAAGGCCGCGAAGATGCCGAAGGCGGCAGCTATGTTCTGCCCGATGCCCATGATCACCACGGTCACGAGCGTCCCGAGCAGCACCAGGGCGTGCACGAAGTCTTGACTGTAGCGCGTGCCGCGATGGGTGCGCTGATACACTGCGCCGATTAGCAGCGTGAGCACGAAAGCGAGCAATATGGCGAGCGTCACGGTCAAGGGCGATGCCGTGGGAGCGGTTGTTGTCGGTGGCATGAAGAGCTGCTCCAGTTCGGTCACGAACGTGCTCCGGTCGGTGCTTCGATCGCGGTGCGTCGGCGCGCCGCCACCATCGAGAAGGTCGCCGCGCCGGAGAGTTGAACCAGGCCAAGCGCTTCAACCGCCCAAGAGTACTTGCTCATCGGCCGCTGAACGCAGCCGACGGATGCGATCAGATCGGCCAACCACTTAGGCGCACTGACGTCTACTTTGATCTCGAGGATGGACAGTCCGTCGCTCAAGATCGGAACAGGATAATCGGTATCGTCCGCCTTCGGGATCAGATCGTACGCCCGGCAGCCGACGGTGTCGTCGAACGTGACGCGGAGATCGGCATTCGGTGCACTTCCCTGAAACGCCTGGCGAATGTAGCGCACGCAGCAAGTCGGCCTGAGCTGGTTCGCCTTCACCAGGCCCTGAGCTTCTTGGACGATAAGACGCCCAGCCGCGCTTAGCTCAGCCGTCGTCTCCAGTCCACGACCCACCCTGAGACCATCCGATACCGTCAGCTCTACTCTGCGCTTCGAGATCCGCCTGCCGTACTTGTGCTTGATCTCGAGGAAGCTCGCCGGCCGCCCCGCCGTACCGGAATCGCCGTATACCCTGACCCGTATTTTGCGCCGTGACGGGACGCCACGCTCGCGATCCCAGTAGATCGCCAGATCCGGCCCGTCATAGTAGGCGGAGGTTATGGGATAGCAGCCCCTGGCGTCACCGTGAGCGTCGGGCACGCAATCGCGCAAGCCCTCCGTGATAGCGCGGCGTTGCGCGTCATCGACCAGGTACTTGAGTTCGATTCTATCGAATCCGGAGAGCGACATGATGCCTCAGTGGGCGAACGGGTGCTTGCGGATGCAAGCTTGCAGGGCCTTCAACGATCAATGGTTAACCTATCGCCGGAACAATGAAAACAGTTTAACCGGGCACACATCTTAACCAACGGGCATGGAATATCGGACTACTAGCCGTCCGCGCCAGTAAGGCCCGAGTGTTGATATCATTGCAAACAGAGCGGCACATCGCGCGCCGACGACGGGAGTGTGGGATGAGCGGTAATTGGGGCTTGAATCGCAGGCATGTTGCGGTGATCGCAATCGCCTGTCTAACTGCTAGCCCGCTCGTCTGTCCGCGGACGGTAGCTCATGCCGCTGAAGGACCGCTCTACTTTCCGATAGCGGTCAACGGCAGCGTCATCCGCGGCTTACCGGCAATCTCCGCGAGCCGCGAACACGGGTTTGTCGACGCGCCATTCGATCTCGATCTTTCCGTAGATTTCCCAGACGCGATGATCCGCTACACCCTCGACGGCACTGCGCCGCGACCGGATCATGGTGAAGTCTACGTAGGACCCATCCGGATAGAAAGTACCACAGTCGTGCGCGCCGCTGCCTTTAGAAGCGGGTATCGACCCTCTCCTACTATGACGATGACTTATCTCTTCCTGGATGATATCGTCGTCCAGCCTGGCGCACCTCCAGGCTATCCGGACACTTGGGGCACGTATCCCGAGGGCCGATCGGTTGGACGACCAGTACCAGCCGACTACGCCATGGACACCCGGATTACGCTGGCGGATCCGCGATACAGAGAGACGATCCGCGACGATCTGCTGAGCATTCCGAGCATCTCGATCGTGATGGATCCGGATGACCTGTTCGGGGTTGAGTCGGGTACTCTGGGCATCTATTCGCATCCTATGGAAAAAGGGTCGTGGATCGACCCGACTACCGGCATCGTCGAACGGCCTTGGGAAAGGCCTGCTTCGGCCGAATGGTTGCGCGCTGACGGGGATCCCGGCTTCCAGATCGATGCCGGCATTCGTATAGCGGGCGGATGGGGCCGCAAGCCGGACGGAATGGCCAAGCACTCCTTCAGCCTCCGGTTCCGGAGCGAGTATGGCTCAGGACGGCTGAGTTATCCCTTGTTCGAGCGGGAAGGTTCGACCAGCTTTGACGCACTCCGCCTCCGCGCCGGCCAAGCGGATACGCTCCACTACTTCGCGGGTAAGGCGCAGTACATTCACGACGAATGGGGGCGGGAGACGCAAGGCGATATGGGGTCGGCGACATCCAGGGGCACTTGGGCGCACCTGTACCTCAACGGGCTCTATTGGGGACTGTACAACGTGACCGAGGAGCTTGACGACGCCTTCGGCGCCGATCACATGGGCGGCCAAGAGGACGATTGGGACGTGATCGCGGCCGACGTTGACGCAGGTCCCGACGGATGGCGGGTGGACGATGGCGATGCGATTGCCTTCAGGTCCTTGCTGGCGCTGAGGGAAAGCGCACCGGGCGGCGCGATCGATCGCGACACTTATTCGCTCGCGGAAGCGTTCCTGGAAATGAATCACTACATCGACTACACACTTATCCAGCTCTATGGCGACAATTGGGACTGGCCGCATAACAATTGGACGGCGATGCGCAGCCGCGCCGGTGACGACGGCTTCCGTTTCTTTGTGTGGGATTACGAACAGGTTCTTCCTCTCCGCCGGGAAGGCGACTTCTGTGGTCCGTGCAGCGACAAGCCGGGCGCAGATACGTGTGGGACCAGGCGTTGCGGACAACATGTGGAAACCGAAGGCGCCGCCGGCCTGCATGGATGGCTCCTCAGAAGCCCCGAGTACCGACTTGCATTCGCCGATCGGGCCAGGAAGCATCTCTTCGAGGACGGCGCACTCGCACCGGCGAATGCATCGGCGCGATATGAAAGGATCGCGGCCCGAGTTGAACGGGCAATCGTCGGGGAATCGGCGCGGTGGGGCGACGTTACATTCGGCGACAGGACCCGAAGCGAGAATTGGGCTTTCATACATCCGATTCTTGGTAATACGTGGACGCTCGACGACCATTGGCGTCCTCAACGCGACCAGGTGCTTTCGGAATTCTTTCCCAGCCGATCGGGCGATCTGCTTCAACAGCTATGCTCCGCGGGACTTTTTCCACCGGTCAGTTCGCCGCGCATCCGCGGGGCGGCCGGAGAATCTACGTCTCGTTCAGGCTTCGTTGTCTCACTCGACCTGCTGGCCGAAGGCTGCTGGGGCCAGGTCAGCGAAGGCACGCTCTACTACACCTTGGACGGCTCCGATCCACGAAAGGCGTGGACGGATGAACGCCTTTGGCACGGCGCTGTCCTGTCGCCCGGCGCCCGTGAGTATCGCGGGCCGATCGGCGTGCCGTCCAACAGGTTGACCAAGATCGTTGCACGCCTTCGCACGGCGGAAGGGCTCTGGAGCGCCGCCGCCGAAGTGACCCTTGGTACGCCGCGGCTTGCGGTATCCGAGGTGATGTACCATCCGACCGATAACCCGGATTTGGAGTGGCTCGAGATAGTCAACCTCGAGCCTATAACCGCTGACTTGAGCGGCGTGTCGGTGCGGGATGGCGTCACTCTCACCTTTGCGGAAGGGACGACGCTGGAGCCGGGCCGGCGGCTCGTCCTGGCCATGGATCCCTCAGCGCTCGTTGACCGCCACCCACTCGTGCGCGTACATGGCGAATACGACGGCCGGCTTTCCAACAGCGGGGAACGGATCACGCTCGTCGCACCGAACGGAGCGGTCATCTGGTCGGCTAAATATCTCGACGACGATTTCTGGCCGCTGATGCCGGCCGGTCTGGGCTATTCCTTGGTCCTCCGCGACCCGGCTATCCCTCCCCGGAATGCTGAAAGCTGGCGCGCAAGCGAAAGACCCGGCGGTTCGCCCGGCGGGCCCGATCGGGCGCCGGCCTTCGACGGCCGCGTGGTGATAAGCGAGGTTCTCGCCAGCTCGGACCCTCCCTACGAGGATGCTATCGAACTCCACAATCCTTCGGTCGAAGGCGCCGTCGACGTCGGCGGGTGGTACCTTTCGGACGATCGGGACGAGCCCCGCAAGTTCAGGATTCCGGACGGGACGATTATCGAACCTGGCGGATACGCAGCCTTCTATGAGGCGGATCTGCGCAATGCGGCCGGCGGAGCGGGCTTTGCTTTCGGCGCGGATGGGGAGGAGGTCACTCTCTGTTCCGCGGACGCTTCCGGCGCGCCGACCGGTTACTTCCGGCGCGCCCGATTCCTCGCTTCGCGTCAGAACGTCTCGTTCGGTCGGTTGGTGACGGCTGGCGGCATCGACTTCACGGCGCTGGTGACGCCGACGTTCGGTGTGTCCGCGCCTGACACCGTCGAAACATTTCGTGCGGGCGACGGCGCGACGAACGCGCCGCCCTCAATTGGGCCGGTTGTAATAAATGAGATCTTGGCTCGGCCGAGCGGGATAAACCCTCAATTCGTCGAGCTATTGAACGTTTCTGATGCTCCGGTGGCTCTGGGCGGTGGCGATGGCGACGCGACCGGCAAGTGGGCGGCAATCGGTTCGGTTATCGTGCACTTTCCGCCGGGGTTCGTCATGTATCCGGGCGAGTTCCTGCTTCTGACTTCCGTAGAGCCAAGCGTTTTCCGAACCCTGCATTCCGTGCCGGATGATGTGCAGGTGCTCGGGCCATGGGAGGGAACTCTAGGCCGTGCCACCGGCGAGATCGTGCTGGTCGCTCCGCCTGAAGGTTCGTCGGCGACCGTCGAGGATGGCCCATGGGTGGTCATCGATCGCGTGAAGTATGCGATGGAGTCGCCGTGGCCCGGTTCGCGAGCCGTACATGGCGAATCGCTCGAACGGGTCGATGCGCTGGTTTACGGGAACGATCCGACGAATTGGATCGCGCTCCGCTCGAACGGCAGCCCCGGACGGGCCAACACTCGGCCGGTGCGAGTCTGGTTGCCGCTTCTACTCCGCAATCGGTGATCGATGCTCGGCCGGGTGAAACAGATGAGATTTCAGTAGCGGGCTTCGATCAACGTTGTCCAATCGCCTGTCAGCCACACCCTCGGCGCTTCGCCGTCTCTTTGATCGACCACCGCGTCGGCTATCGGAACGTTGACGACGGCCGTGGACCCGACTGATTCAAGCTTATCGCCCTCGATCGATCGGTAGCGGCGAACGTTCGATGGTTGGCGCGCCGCCGGCACGAAGCCATCACAGCATGAATGGACCACCACCCCCTCCGATTCATCGACGAGAGCCACCGCAAGCGGGTGACCGCCGGCGGGCATGCCCGGTGGTGCGTCAGCGCGCCAATCAGCCGGATCAGTAATCGCTCCGCCGGACTTGAGACGGAGCAAATGATCGCGCCCGACCGCCCAGGTCGCCCCTGCCGAGCTTACGTCGACGTCCAAGAGACCTAGCGATCCGGCCGGAATGTCGAAGGTGATCGATTCGGTGCACATCCATCCGGTGGGTCCTCGCCAATGTTCGGCGCCCGGTCCGCAATAGTCGTCCGACAAAGCCAACAGGATGGTCTCGCCCCCGACAGCGATAACACGGCCCCCGTCGCCGTCGATCGCTGCGACAGCGCGGAGCGCGATCGGCTCGTCGAGGCGCGCCACCTCGGCCCAGCCCGACTCATCCTCGACCCAGCGCCACAGCCGGCCGTGCCCGTCCGCGCCTGCGCCAGTCGCCCATGCAACTCCGCTCTGCGTCACGTCGACATCGAGGAAATCATCGGCTGCCTTGGCGAAGGGACCGACTTCGGGCGGGTCTTCCCGCCTCCACTTGGAGAGTGCGCCCACAGATCGCCAGCTTTCACCATTCGGCCCGACGGCCCAAGTACGCCCACCGCCGCTCGCGATAGCGTTGAGATGGGGCAGGGCGTTGCCGGCGGGCAAATCGCCGACCGAGTTGATCAATCGACCGGAACCTGTTGCAGGCAGCTCGAAGAGCCGACTGCCGGCAGCATCCGAAGACAGAGCCCACCCGCCGCCGCGCCCGTTCGGCGCGAATCCGACTAGCTTTCGGCGAGTTTGAAGTAGGGTCCACCGTTCTTCGGCAACGTCCGCCAGCCATACTTCATCGCCCGCGGCGTAGACCACACGGTTTGTGTCGAGTGGGAGGATGGCGAGGTGTCCATCGGGGTCAGCGCCCGGCTCCGGACCGCCCCATTCGCCGCCGGCTCGCATACGCGCCTCCCACTCAACGCTGAGTCCGTCACCCTCCAGCGAATGGAGCACCGCGTCGCCCGGGTCGCTGGCGATAAGGCCGAACCATTGGCCGAACGCGCGAGTGCTGAACGCATCGATCAAGATTTGATCGCGATCCGGTGCGGATTGAAACCAGCCTTCGCTGGCATGTTCCCATATCCGCGTCCGGTTGCCGGAAGGATCGGCGCGGCCAAACGCCCAGCCCAGGATCAAAGATCCGACCGGACCGCCATCCGGTGTGAGCGCGATCTGCTCAGGAAGACCATCGATGACGTCGGTCACTTCTGCCCTGACCCGATCACTGCCTATCCCAACCAACTCGAGATCCGCGAAGACGCCGCTCAACCCGTTGTGCCCTAGAGCGATGGCGTTGGTGCCGTCGAGCGTTTGGACATCGAGCAGCGGTGGAATCGGCGTGCCGCCGGTCTCGAACCCCGTCTCGCGCTCCCAGACCGGGGTCGCGCCGCTCGACGACAGGACCATTATCTCCGCGAGATCGACGTCGCGCCCGACTATCCAACCTACCGGGTTCCTGCCGCTTGGACTCAGAGCGAAGATCGAATTCAGTTCGATGCCCGTGTTGTCCACGGGCCAATTGTCATGCCGATCCCAGCAAGTCGGACCGCTCGTGTTTCCCGCCAGATTGAGGATCTGCGCCCGCTCGCCAACTGCCCAGCCGCAGCGGCCGGCGCCCGATCGGCACGTTGGGAGCACGAACAAGCCGTTGAGGCCGACAATTCCAAGCGAGTCCCTGCGCGCTGCGTCGGCAGGTCCATCCTCAGACCAGAGCCGCGAGCTGAGCGACCACGAACGGCCGCTCTCGCCGAGCGTGATGGTCGCGGCGCCGTCCCCAACGGCGAGCATCTCATCTGAGCGCGCCTGGGCCACCAGATCCCGGATTCTACCCATGCCGCCGCAATGCGTGGTCCAAGAACTCAACGAACCCGCCGCAGGGCACGGATCGAAATGCGACGGCCCGCACGCCTCGGTGCGAACAGTCGACAGGGTTATGGGAAGTACGATCGTATGGGTCCCGCTCTGGTCGATATCAGCCCAAACCGCAACGGGCCAAAGTCCGAGCGCGAGCCCGACCGAAGCCGCGGACCCGACCTTGGCCCATGCGCTAACCCTGGCCCAAGCACCGACCAAGGCGGCTCTCCTCAACGGCTTACGGTGCCGGAGTCGGTATAGGTTCCGGCGTCTTGGTCGTCGGCGGGGTTTCGGTTGGGAAGGCGGGCGGGAGCGTGGGCCGACCTTCGGATGTCGGCCAAGCCGTGGCGGTAGGCGGCAACTCGACGAAATCTCCGCCAGGCTGCGCAACCGCTTCCGTAGCGGT
This sequence comes from Anaerolineae bacterium, assembly GCA_038913135.1. Classification (GTDB taxonomy): domain Bacteria; phylum Chloroflexota; class Anaerolineae; order Epilineales; family Epilineaceae; genus JBCLES01. The sequence goes on along the minus strand of JBCLES010000012.1, from coordinate 7,480 downwards.
CGGGACCGGTGTGATCGGCGCTACGGGGCGGCCTCGGCCGCCTTCGTCGCGCGGCGGAGGCGCCTGCGCCGGGGCAAGTGCAGCCCTGGTCGGTTGGACCACTGCGATCAAGGCTTCCGCAGCCTCCGGGGCCGTCGGTGGCGCGGCGGCCTCAACCGGACCTTGGATGGGCAATCTCACCGGCGAACGAGGCGGATCGAACGATCGCAGCGCTTCGCCGCGAGTGCGCGCCTCATTGGCTTCCGCCGCCAGGTCTCGGGCGGGGAGCGCCGGTGGTGGCGGGCCTGCCGATTCGGCTTCCGACATGACTGCGGCTCGTTCACTCACGGATGCCGGCTCGATGTCGTCGCCGCGTTCAAATGGCCACAGTGCGATGAATGCCGTCATCCCAGCTCCGATCGCGACAATTCCGAGCGTCCCGACAAGCCCTGGTAGAAAAACGCGACCGATGACGGGCATTCGGAACGTGATGAGACCCGCGAGCGGCGGGAAGCTCATGAGCCTCTCGCGCACCGCGCTCCGGTAACTCGTTGCCGGTTCGACCGTCGGTTCGTCTCCAAGCAGCTCGAAGAACGGGTCCGATGCGTTGTTTGAATGATTGGGATTAGGTTGATGCCGTGACACGGGATTCCCCTTCGAGCCGCCGCTTCAGGCGTGTCCTAGCGCGATGCAACCGTTTGTGCACCGCGGCCGGAGTGCATCCTAAGACGTCAGCGATCTCGGGTGGCTTGAGTCCGGAAAAATAGTACAAACCGAGCACTTCCTGATCTGCGTGGGACAAATCCTGCAAGGCGTCGCGTACCGCTCTTCGTTCATCGTATCTGACCTGGGGCTCGTCGGGCGCACTATGCTGCGGCTTGAATGGGACGAAGGCGAGAAGGTGCCGCCTCCGCCGATGATTCGCGATTTGGTTGCCGGCTATCCGATAGAGCCATGCGGCGAAAGGAACCCCTCGCAATTCGTAGCGTTCGATCGAGATCAAGACGCGCTCCCACACCGCTGCCGAGATATCCTCGGCTAACTCGGCGCTATCCACGCGCCGAGCGATGTAGTTATAAACGGTGTCGAAATAGCGATCGTACAGAAGGCCGAACGCCTCCCGATCTGTCCGCGCGGCTTCGACAAGCCAATCCTCGTCGAACACGAGACTCCCCTAGTAGATGCTCCCATTAACACGCTGGCGAGGCTTAGTTGGACACCCCGTACCGGAAGTTCACGATAGCACGCCGGACCTTCCGAGCGCAGCCGAAGGATCGGATGGCAGGCAAGCGCTCGAAATGCCCCATTGAACATGGGCGCCGTATAATCGATTGCATGAGTTCGCCACCAATCGAAGGTCGCTTCAAGAGGATCACTCCCCGCGCTCTCGTCGAGCAGATGGATCGGGGCGAAACGCCGCGGATCATCGACGTCCGCGAACCCCACGAGTGGGCTATCGCGAGGATCGAGACGTCCGAACTCAAGCCGCTTTCCTCGATCCGCGAGTGGTGGCTTGAACTGGATCGCGATGCAGCCTACGTGTTCGTCTGTCACCACGGGGTGCGCAGCGCCGCTGTCTGCCGAGCGCTCGTGGCCGAAGGCTTTATCGACGTCGCGGACATCGAGGGCGGGATCGAAGGCTGGCGCGTGGAGGTCGATCCGGAGATGCCGGCGTATTGATCGTGTCGATCACGGCGAGACATCGTTCGCGTAAAATAGCGATCCGCGACAGGCAAGTGTTTCACCCCGCCGAGCACGGCAGGACAAGGAGGATCCACATCATGGCACTGTCGGAGACCTGCATGAATCTCGCCGTCAAGCTCGCCGAGCGCGCTCTGAGCGCCGCGCCCACCGCGCGGATCGAGGCGCGCATCGACGCCTTTCGCGGCGCCTACGCCGTCATAGTTGAGGCAGCAGACTCCGTCGAGCACAGCTCGGAATGGGCCGAAGACACGCTGAAAGCGGCATGGGATCTCGCCGCCGACGCTTTCCCGAAGGGCGGGTCGCTCACCGAGGTCACCGACGGTTTCCGAGCGGCGCATTCGGCGATTCTAGAGACCGCCGAGGCACCGCCCCGCGATCCGAAACAGCCGAGCCGGCCCAGAAGAAACGGCTAGGACTGCGTTGACCCAGAATCCGACTTCGACCGCGCCCCTATTAGATCGATGCGATCGGGCACTAGGAGAAACACCATGAGGGATGTGTACTGCGATCGGACATCAGGAGAAACGCCGTGAGAGACGTATACATCGTGTCCGCCGCCAGGACGCCCATCGGCCGCTTCGGCGGGGCGCTTGCGTCACTCGGGCCGGCCGATCTCGCCGCGCACGCCATGCGCGCAGCACTCGATCGAGGCAAAGTCGACGGCGCTGCCCTCGACGGCTACATCTTTGGGCACGTCCTTGCGGCGGGCCACGGCCAACTCGTGCCACGCCAGGCGGCGCTGAAGGCCGGTATTCCGGACTCTGTCGATGGCTTTCATGTCAATATGGTCTGCTCGTCCGGCATGGTCGCGGGCATGAGCGCGCTGGCTTACATCCAATCCGGCCAGACGGACCTGATGCTCACCGGTGGCGTCGAGTCGATGTCGCAGACCGGATTCTTCCTGTCGCAAGGTGCGCGTTGGGGATACAAGTACCTCGGTGGGCGAACGGAGCCGCTGGTCGACCTCCTTGCATACGACGGCCTGACCGATCCGATGAGCGGTGAGCTTATGGGCATACAGACCGAACGGCTTGCGCGGGAGATGGAGATCACGCGCAAGGACGTGGACGCTATAGCGCTGGCTTCGAACCTCCGCGCAGCCGCGGCGACGGCGAGTGGCGCGCTTACCGCTGAGATCGCGCCCGTGGAGATTACGAGCCGGAAGGGCACGACCGTTGTCGATCGCGACGAAGGCATTCGCCCTGACACAACCGAGGAGAGCCTGGCCGCCCTGGGTCCGGCCTTCGGGCCGGAGGGCATCCTGACCGCCGGCAATTCGAGCCAAATGAGCGACGGCGCCGCGGCGATCATCCTGGCCAGCGAGGATGCAGTCAAGGCACACGGCCTTTCCCCGATCGCCAAGATCCTCGGCGGCGTCTGGGCGGCCGGACCGGCCTATCGCTTCGCCGAGGCGCCGGTGCCGGGAATTCGTAAGCTGCTCGACAAAACTGGCATGGAGATCGGCGACTTCGACCTCTTCGAGAACAACGAAGCCTTCGCGGTGAGCAGCATCATCTTCGAACAGCAGCTTGGCGTGTCGCAGGATAAGCTGAACGTCCACGGCGGCGCGATAGCTCTCGGGCACCCGATCGGATCATCGGGTTCGCGTCTGATAGTCACTCTGCTAGGCGCGTTGGCGGCGCGCGGTGGCACTACCGGCATCGCGGCCTTGTGCCATGGGACGGGCGGTGCGACGGCGATGGCGGTGGAGCGGGTGGCGTAGCGCCTTATCGAGGATGGCGGTGGAGCGGGTGGCGTAGCGCTTTATCGAGGATGGCTGAGAGCGCCGAAGGTGAGGTCCGCGACCAGGTAGGTTCGGCGTCGTTGAAGCCTAGCGGAATGTCCACGGCATGTAAGCCCGCCATACCCCAACCGGCGGCTCGCTAGGAACGGCTGTGGGAGGCTCGTCCGTTGGCGCGCTCGGGTCCGGCGTCGACGTTTCGGTCGGCTCCGGGGTAGGCTCAGGCGTGTCGCTTGGCTCGGGGGTGGGCGAAGGTTCAGGTGTCGGCGGGGGTCCGACGAGATCCTCGAGCGCGGCGAACAAATCGATCCTTGGGACGATAAGGGTCGTGTCCGCGTCATCGATCGGCTTACCGGTGTCCTCGAGCAATCTTTGGAGTTCGTTCACGCGCAAGTCGGGATCAGCCTGGAACAGGATCGCGGCCGCGCCAGCGGCCATCGGGGACGCCATCGACGTGCCGGACCAGCCGTCGGCCGCCTCGCCGCCGATTACGGGCAGCGTAGTCGACGATCCTGGCGCGAGGATCGAAAGTTCTCGGTTCCTATTGGTGAAGCATGTGATCTGATCGACGGCGGTCGACGCATCGCGGCAGACGCTGAAAGCCTTGGCGCCGAGGTCGGCGTCGTAGGTCGCGCCAACGGAGATGACCTTGGAGAGGCAAGCGGGCGAGGACATCGCGTTCTTGGCGCCGCCGTTTCCGCTGGCAGCGAAGATAGCGATGCCGCGTGCGACCACCTTGGTGATGGCCTCGGTGCGCGCCGTTTCCGATGCCGCGTCGTCGCAGCGGCCGGTGTAGGTCGATGTCGAGCCTAGGCTCATGTTGATGACCTTGATGTTGTGCGTGCGGAAGGTGCGCAGAACCCAATCGAGCCCGGAAACGATGTCGCGGGTGTCCGCGCTCTCGCGATCGTTAAACACGCGCACGGCGACGATGCTTGCGTCCGGCGCGATTCCGGGCGGGCTCTTTACGCCTTTGGCCGAAATGATCCCGGACACTGCCGTTCCATGCCCGCCCTCGTCTTCGGCGTTCCTGCCCTGTGTCGCGTTGTTGCAGCAGCAGCCGCCAGCGGTCGAATAGCATTGCTGGTCGACCAGGTCGTCTTCGAGGTCCGGGTGATCGGTGTCGATCCCGGTGTCGAAAACGGCAACGGCGATCCCTTCGCCGGTGAAACCATATTCCTCGTGCACGCGGTCGCCGCCGACTATCGGCACGTGCTCGGCCAGGGTCGAGAAATGCTCCTCGGCCAGCCCGATCGCGACGACGTCTGGATGGGCCTGCAAAACCGCGAGTCCGGAGGCGCTCAAACGCCCGCCGATGGCTGCGAGCAGGACGTATTCATGCGTTTCTTCGAACGAGCCGGCGGGCAGCGCCGCGCGGACGCGTGCCTGGACGGCTTGGACGGCTGTGGCCGCGTCGGCATCGAATGCCGTCGCGGCGGCCCCGCTAGTCGGGGCGTGCTCCCACGCGGAGTCCGAGATCGGCTCCCGTAGCGCGACGATCACCTCGGCCGTGCCGACGAGGGCGATGGCCTCCGGGACGCGTGGATCGATCCGGACGCCCGACGCGCTGACGAGGTCGGTCGCGCCGGCGACTTTGGGGGCATCGGGCGCGGTGATCGACTCGGAAGCGCCGGTGGTGGGTTCATCGGGAAAGGTCGACTCTGTGCCTATCGGAAGGGCGACGACAGAGCCCGCCGCGAGTAACAGGGCCGCGGCGGCGACTGCCGATGGGAGCATGCCCTCTCGGCCTCCCAAGGAGCGAAGGGCCAGCGCGATGCGCCGGAACGTCAATCTGAACGAGGTCGAGGGCGAGCGCATGATTCTGTCCTCAAGCGTCGGGCGGTGTTGGCCGCGGCTATATTTGATCGAGATGTGTATCGGGAGTAGTCTAGCGCCTCTCAGCCGCTTGGCTATCGAGATCCCACTCTTCGGGCTCCCACCTTTCGACGGCATAGGGCACGTAGTCGTGACCGCCATCGGCGCGCTGGACCACCCGCACTCGCTCACCGCGCTCCGCGGCATCGCGCCGCGCCGCGTCGAAACGCGACTGGTTCTCGCCGCGCAGGCGCCACGTGTAAACGGCGATTGGACCGGCGACAAGGATCGCGATCCCGGTCCCGACGAGCGCGACCTGCTCACCCCACCCCGGCAGGAAGCCGGCGACCAGCCCGAGCGTCAGGGCGGGCGCGCAGCCCCAACCTAGGATGCGGCGGTTCCAGGAGCGGATGGCGGGGGAGTCGGGTGCCCGTTCGCGGGCGAGCGAAGGCGGCTGCGGATCGTCGGGCTGCGGGGTCTCGGCAGAAGGATGATCTTCGGGCATGGAGGAGTCTCCGGTGGATCGCAGGTTCCAGTCTTGTAGGGTGGGCGGTTATCGGCTCGCCGGATACAGATCGCCTGACGGGCGGTCGTATCAAATCAAATGAGAATGTTACCGAGGGAGCGGCTAGGCGGGCGCGATCGATCGAGATAGTATGGCTGGGCGAACGATAACTTGAAGCACTCGAAGTTGTCCACGTGTCGCACTACCTAGTCCACCGCCCGATCGCCTTGCTCACGTGGCCTTCCTCCCGACCAGAAAGCCCTCGCGCTGATGCAAGTGGAGCTTGCCTTCGAGCGTGATCGGCGTGAAGTGCACCGCGGCGGAGGGCGGCGCTTCGCGGAGCATGGCCTTCAGACGCTCGATGACCTCGGGGGCGCTTGCCAGCCGCTCGGTCCACCACTCGAAGTCCATCCGCTTCAGCGTTATCTCCTCGTGGGTGATCTCGAAACCGGCAGCGGTTATGAGGCGGCGCCATTCGTCCATCCCCAGGCAGTGTCCATGGCTCGGGTCACGGAGCGCTTCGAACGCGTCGAGCGCCTCGGCGCCTGCCGGATCTTCCGGCGCGATGTTGTCGACGATCGCAATTCGGCCGCCGGGCTTCAGGACCCGCCATGATTCGGCCAGGAAGCGGTCGACATGAGGGAAGTGATGCGCTCCGCCCACCAACACCCGCAATCCTGCGTTGCGATTCATCTACCTCGCCATAGCGCTTGTACTAGTTAATATCTGAGCCTGCTGCGCTTTCGGTACTGTCAGATCCCCCGCCGCGGATGCTCCGGTCGCCCGATCGACACTCGCCGGTTCAAGCTCCGACATCTGGCCCATTTCCTACGTCTCGCCATCGAGCAGCAAAGAGGTGTTCGCGACCGAATCCATGCCCAAGTCGTACCGCGCCTTTCCGAATCTGTGGTTTACTGAGCTTGACAAATGGCAGCTCGTTCGCGTACGCTGCGGAGGTAGAAGGGCCGCGAAGCCTGGGGCGGATGTCTGCTGGCTCGGCCGCGAAGCTCCATGAGAAAGTGTCAACCTCGAAATTTGGCAATCTGAACCATGCCCAAAGTTGGACCACTCGGCACAATGCCTTGCGCAGTATTGGAGAGAAAACCAATGTGCCAACCCTGGATCCGCGCGTTCGCACTGGCCACGGCGGCGCTCACAACACCGATCATAGTCCTTGGACAGGTATCAACGCGCCCTGTGTCCTCGGATCACGTCTATGCCGACGCAGCCGCGTCCACATGTACGACCTCCATATCACGGACTCTGGCTTCGGACACAATCGAGATTTGCGAGCAGTCGCAAGTCCAGCTCAACGTCCAGCCTCAGTGCCCAGGTGATCCGCTAAACGTTGTGCTTGTCCTATTCGGCTATGCCGTTGGAGCAGCGCCGGCGTTACATCTTTCATTTTCCAAGGCGGCCGTAGACTCTTTGAGAATGTCGGAAAGTCCGAATACTAAGGTGGGTGTAGTATATCTTTATCGGAACGGTTCCATTCTCCTGGAATTAACGAATGATGAGGTTGCGGTTCGAGATGCGATTAGAGTGCCGTTTTTTGATGCTTATTCTACGAGTCCACCCTTTGCTGGTCTCTGTTATCAATGTGGCTTCGCTAAGGCAAAGCAAGTCCTGCGCGACAGTGCCCCAGGCGAGAAGAAGGTTATCGTTTTTATCGGCGGTGCGGGCCACGGTCCGGATCACCCCCTGGAACGCGATTGGTTACAGGGCGCACGAACCGC
>JBCLES010000011.1:0-75874 GCA_038913135.1 Anaerolineae bacterium | reverse complement strand
CAGGCCCGCCGCCAGCTCGCCCAGATTTCGTCGCGCGCCGCCTGTAGGACCTTCTCGTTGGTGGTGTTCTCCCACAGCACCAACTCCTCGATGATCCTGAACAACCGCTGCCGCTCCTGCTCTTGCTCTTTCTCCGTCGGGAACAGGTCCGGGTGCGCCGACGGATCGTCCACCATCTGCGCGAAGATGACCGCCCGCGCCGCCGCCAGCGGCCGCCGCGCCCACCACAGGTGCAGCGTAGACGGATGCCCGTGCCGAATCGACTTTTCGCGCGCCGAGGCCTTGTTGATGGCTTCGAGCGGCAGGGCGACTTCGATGAGCTTCTTGCGCGTGGTCACCCGACGGATCCCTTCGCCGTGACCGGCCGCGCGCGTCTGGCGGAGCCTTGCAGGATCGGCATCTCGTCCCATGTCCGCCCGTCGAGCACGCGTCCGGCCCGCTTCTTGTTCGTTCCGCCCCACTGCTTGAAGAAGAAGGGCACCTTCGCCCTTCGACATTGGTCGCGCAGATCCCGGGCCCACGCCGGGTCCATGGGGCGCGCACCTGGGCCCGACTCGCCGCCGACGATTACCCAGTGGATCCCGCGCAGGTCGAGTTCGTGGAGCGGCCCGAGCAGCGGCTCCAGGGATAGGAACCTTGTCTTCGCACCGGTCTGGCGGAGCTCGTCGATCCGCCCGCGGTAGTGATCGCTCTCGACACTGACACCCATCCAGATGTTCGGCTCCCACGGGAGCTGCGGAGCCAACTCTTCCAGTCGGTCGGAACGCTTCGTCAGCACCTGGAAGCGGTGCAAGTGTGCGCGTCGCATTACATCGAAGACCCGCTGGATGTACTCAAGGGGCACACTCTGGTGAAATAGGTCGCTCATCGAGTTCACGAAGATAGTCTTTGGAGTCTTCCACAAAAGGGGCAGCTCGAGCATCTGCGGCTGAAGCGTCAGCAGGAAGCCGTTCCTGTAGTTCGCCTGTCCCATCGCCCGGAGTCGTTCGGCCATTCGTTCCGCATAGCAGTGCTTGCAGCCGGGGCTAATTTTCGTGCAGCCGGTGACCGGGTTCCATGTGGACTCGGTCCACTCGATCGTCGACTTCAGGCCCATGTCAACCTCGCTTCGTCAGGGAACGTGTTCGCGCGGCGCTTTTTCCCATCCGTCTTCAGATCGTCCACCACGAGATGGGCTTGCTTCTCTTCGTACTTGAGGGCGGCGGTCATGTGTCTCTTCAGGTACGCGGTTCCGCCTTCCACGAATTTCCGCACCTCGCTCCCTATGACCGTGCCCCTTCCGTGAAAGTAGGTTCGGATCTCAAGGGCAAGGGCGTCAGTATGATCCGCCTCGAAGAGCACCATTTGATCCGGGTTCGTGGCGTCCGAGAAACGGAACTCGCCGTCGGGATCGACCTTCCACATCGCCTCCTTGATCTTGAGGTGGCCCATGGCGTGGTTAGTGGCGAAGAAAAGGTAGTACCCAAGGCGATCGTTACAGTCGCGCATCTCGAAGTACCGGACGTAATTGGCAACGGTCGAGAGCTTCGCTTGGTAGAGATCCCGGAGCCTCGGCACGCGTTCGCCTTGACCCTTGGCGATCCGAATGGCGTCGTCGTCACCGAACGCTTCGACAATGTGCTGAACGATTTTGTCTTCGGGGTGCTGTACGAAGCGGTTGATCGCGTCGACCATGAAGGTGATGAATACTTCGCAACGCGGCTGGCGGAGCAGGCGCTTGATCAGCTCGAATGGGATGCCCGAGAAGCCGAACGGATCGATGAACGCGAACGTGGGTGCAAGCTGTTGCCCGCCGACCTCCACTGATTCAAGTATCCTGCTAAAGTGCTCGTGGAATTGTCCGGAGTCAGCGGTTACCATGAAGTGCGCCGGAAGGTTGACCTTTGCCAGCTCCTCGTTCAGGTGCGCGGGTCGGTCGGCGCGCTCTTCGATGAACCAGAATACGATCTCTGCGGCGGCCGCCGAGGGTTCTCTGGGTGCGGCTTCGAGAGCGATGAGTGGAGATCCAGGTTCGCCATTCTTGTACCGACCGGGTCCCGCGAACCCGTCGATGTAGACGATCCGACGGTGGGAGGTCTGCAGAATACGGAACCATGCACTGAGGTATCGACGCAAGATTTCTTGCTTCGCTGCGGAGTGTGGGTCGAGAGCCCAGACCACCTCTTTAGGTGTCGTCATGATCAGTGTCCTGCGTTCCTCGAGATTCCGACTCGCGGGTGGTCGGCATTCTCCGCGCGGGCGCGCCGCCGCTAGCAGCCGCCGCGCCCACCACAGGTGCAGCGTAGACGGATGCCCGTGCCGGATCAACTTCTCGCGCGCTCTGGCCTTGTTGATGGCCTCGAGCGGAAGCGCGATTTCCATGAGTTTCTTTGCGTGGTTCATTGGGTGGCAGCGCTCCCGGTCGTACCGCAACGCACCCAATAGAACCACTTGATAGACAAGCACTCTCTGGCTGGATTGCGTCGGAATTGCGTTTTCATTGCGTTGGATTACGTTTTGGGCCGGCTGGGAACCACCGAGCGGCCTTGGTCGCCCCTCTAACGTCAATCTGTCCGGCCCGCTTCAGTTCTCGCAACAACGTCTGCACCTGATCCCTGCTAAGGTTCGGCAGCACCTCTTGAAGATCGCCGAGGGTGGCCCCATCAGCGGCCGAGTCCTCGATGTGCCGCACCAGCAGCGCCTTGTTGGTTTCCCGGTCGGGCCCGCGCCGCCGGGTGTACGCGCCGCCCTTGCCGAGGAACCGGTAGAAGCCGCGGGAGAGCAGGTGGCGGGTGCCGCGCCCCCGGCCGGTGCGCTCGATGATCCCCTGCTCGCGGAGTCCCTGTAGCCGCGGCGCAAGATAGGCCGGCACCACCTGCTCGCGGTGGACCAGGTCGATGACCAGAAAGTCCTCCGTCGTGAAGGCGGCCTGCCGCTCGCGGCCGATCTCCTCGAGGAAACGCAGGAACTCGGGATCCTGGATCTCGCCGTGCAGCGTCACCCAGACCGAGTGGGCACTCGTTCGAGAGAAGTCGGGCAGCCGTTTGCTCTGTCGGATGCACTGACGGTAGATGAGATCGAAACCCTGTCCGGCGCGCTCGACGAGCCCGCAGCGCGCGAGCACTTCGGCGATGCGGCGGTTGCGCGGGTTCTGCTCCCAGAGCAGGTTCTCCTGGTCGATCCCGACCGGGAAGCCGCCGGGGCTCACGATCTCGATCCGCCGCGGGTACTGGCGCACGAAGACCGATCCGCCGTGGCAGTAATCACGGTGGCTGACGGCGTTCAGGACCGCCTCGCGGACCGCGCGCTCGTCAAAGGTGGGAACGTCCCAGACGAAGAGACCCTGCTGGAAGTGCTGCAGGTCGTTGCGCAGGGCGACCGTCCGCCAGATCTCGTCGAGCACGGGCAGGAAGCCGCGGCGGAACTCGCGGCGATCGGCGGCCGGGCCCGGGATCTCGTTCGAGCGGTACTCGAAGACGACTTCGGCCTGCCCGAGGTGCCGGCCGAGCGCCGCGCGCGTGCCGAGAAGGATGAGCGCGGCGTAGGTCAGCTTGCCGCCAGCCAGCAGCTCCGCATCCGCTAGCAGTCGTTCGGCCGGTCGCGTGGCGATGTCCTGCTCCGGGGACTTGCGCTGCCAGAGCTGACGCAGGAGGTCGATCCCCGCCGGGTCGAGGTCCTCGAGGGTCGCGTTCGGACAGACCTGCGCCGAGAAGTCCGGCCCGGTCTCTGCGTGGATGCGGCGGAGCTGGCTGTCGGACATCGGGACCAGCGCGTCACCGGCCCGCATCCAAAACGAGCCCCGATCCTGCCAGGCGGTACCGGGAAGGCGTGCCGGTACGCGAACGAGCAGGATCCGCTTGCCATCGTGGTAGAGTTCCTCAACAGCAACCCGATGGCCGAGCCGCTCAAAGAGCCCCGCCTCGGTGCGGCCAGGTTCCTCGAACGCGCGCGTGCCGACGACCTGGCGAGGTCGCCGGTCGGTGACTCCGAGGATGGTAATGCCACCCCCTTCGTTGGCGAGCGCGACGCAGTACTTGGCCAGTTCCTCGAAATGAAAGCTGCCCGCTGCGGACTTGAACTCGACGTTCGTGCCCTCGGGCTGTTCGAGCAGAACCATGAACTCAGCGGGAGTCGTCACCGCGGCTCCTCCGCCCGCCCGAGCAGCTCGGCGAAGGCGTAGTTCACGCTGCTCGCGCCGAAGTCGGGCTCGCGCTGGAACGGCCGGCGCAAGTAGTGCACGCGATGGCTCGTGTCATCGAGGAACTCGACGATGGCAAGGATGAAGTCCTCGGGATTGTTGAGCGAGTAAAGGATCTCGTTCTTCGTGACAGTGATGGTGGCCGCGCCGCTCACGCGCCCCTTCACTTCGAGGAAGCGCAGCCGCCCTGTGCCCGGCACGCGGCTCTCGATGTCGTAGCCGAGCTTCTCGAGCTCGCGGTCGGTGGGCTCGAAGCCGAGCCCGCGCTCGGTCTCCATCACGATGGCGCGGGCGCGCGCCGCGGCGGCCTGGGTATCGGCCGGAGTCGCCGCTTCCGGCGCGGGCCGCCCGGCCATGATCGCCAGGAGGCCCAGCGGCACCACCACCAGCCCGCCCAGCACCGCCGGCGGCTGCGTCGAGAGCTGCGCCTCGGCGTCGAGTTCCGCCAGTCGCTTTTGGAGTCGCCCTTGCAGATCGTCCGCCCGGCGGCGCGCCTCGCCGGAGTTGAGCCGCGCGCCCGCTCTGCCGGCCTGCTCATGGAGCTTCAACTGCTCGGCGCGGTGGTCCCAGTAGCTGATCTCCTTGGTGAGGCGGTCCTTTACCGCGGCGCGGGTCTTCTCGATCCAGCCCAGGCGCCGGCTGCGCACCTCGGCAACGTGATCGGGCACGACGTGCGCGATGGCGTGGCCGACCGCTTGGCTCTCGAGGTCGCGCGTGACCCAGGCGCACTCGGGGCGCGCGAGGAGTTCGTCCACGGCAGGCTCGTCCGCGCTGAGAGGCCGGTAGTCGAGATAGGGAGCGTAATGGAGATTCCGCGCGTTGCCCGCGGCGTCGATCTCGACGTGAAGCATGCGGCGGCTGATCGTGCGCCGCTCGCCGGAGGGGAGCAATCGCGCGTCCTGGATGGCGTGCTCCAGGTAGAGCAACACGCGCGGGCTTGTGCCCGGATCGCGCTCGTCGACCAGCACCGTGCCCCGGCGCAGGAGATCGCTATGGCGCTCGAGCGTGAGGTCGAGCACCGCGTCGAGCAGCGGATGCCCCGGGCAGACGAAGGCGGCGAGCGGCTGGCCGGGCGGGGTCAACAGGTCCTTCTCGAAGGCGATGCGCTCGTAGCGCGGGAGGACGGGATCGCCGATGCCGATGGCGCGGTCGCGACTGCGCACCGGCGACGGCACGTGGGTGACCTCGTAACGCCGCGGCTCGCGCTGGCTCGCGCTGCCGCCGAGACGCTGGAAGGCTTCGAGGAAGAACGACTCGACGTAGTGCGGCTGGAGGCGGCGGGCTTCGGCGCGCTCCATATCTTCGCGGATGAGCGCGACGCGGCTCGCGTCCATCGCGTCGTGGGCAAGCGCCCGCTCCTCGATCAGCCCCTGGAGGTGCGGGCGGTCCACCGCATGGGCGACGGCCTGCGTCAGCCGGGCGCGCACCTCGGGCCGGTCGCCGTAGCGGATGGCCTCGATCAGCAGATCGCGCAGCGGACGGCCCTCGAACTGGAGCTTGCCGAGCACGTCGAAGACCTGGCCACCCAGCGCCTGGCGCGCCTGCTCCAGCTTCTCCAGAAGCGTGCGGTAGACGTCGCCCTCGCGCGTTTCCTCGGCCACCAGGTTCCAAAGGTGACAGACCTCGGTCTGGCCGATACGGTGGATGCGGCCGAAGCGCTGCTCCAGGCGGTTGGGGTTCCAGGGCAGGTCGTAGTTCACCATCAGGTGCGCGCGCTGCAGGTTGATGCCCTCGCCCGCTGCGTCGGTGGCCAGCAGCACCTGCACCTCGGGGTCGTGGAGGAACGATTCCTGGGCCCTGCGGCGCTCCTCGCGGCCAAGGCTGCCGTGGATCAGCACCACGGCTTCTGGCCGGCCAAGCAGCGAGGCGATCTTCGTGTGCAGGTAGTTGAGCGTGTCCTTGTGCTCGGTGAAGAGCACGAGCTTCTGGCGCGGCGACGGGACGGGCTTCGCGATCGGACCGGCGCCGTAAGGCACGGTGGGCTCGGCCACATGGTGACCGAGACCGGCCGGCGTGAAGATCTCGCCCAATAGGTGCGAGAGCTCGCGCCACTTGGTGTCGTGGCCGCTGCGGCGGACTTCGGCGGCCAGCGATTCGAGGTGCGTGAGGGTCTGGATCTCCAGCTTCAGCTCGGCCACGGTCGCGGCAGCGGTGGCTTGGTCCAGCACCGCCTCTTCGGCCGCCTCGACTTCGTTTTCTGGCGCCTCGTCGAGGTCTTCCACGTCGTCGTCATCGAGCAGCAGGCCGGCTATTACGAGCGGTGCGGGAGCGGTTACCCCGCGCTGCAGGAGCTCGAGCTCACGAAGGCGTTTCTCCAACCGTTCGCGGCGGCGCTTCAGCGACTGGTAGATCGCCTCGGGCGACGACGCGAGGCGGCGTTGGAGGATGGTGAGCGCGAAGCCGACCGTACCGGCGCGCTTGTCGTTCTCTAGCGCCTCCGCGCGGTTGAACTCCTCGCGCACGTACTCGGTGACTTCCTTGTAGAGGCGCGCCTCCGCCTCGGAGAGCTTGTACGGAACTGTGTAGGCGATACGCTCAGGAAAGAGCGGCCGGCCGTCGAACTTAAGCAGGCCCTCCTTCACCATGCGGCGCATCAGGTCCGAGACTTCGACTTGGTGCACGCCGTCGCGGAAGCGGCCTTCGAAGCGATCGCCGTCGAGCAGCGCCAGGAAGAGCTGGAAATCTTCTTCCTTGCCGTTGTGCGGGGTGGCGGTCATCAGCAGGAAGTGGCGTGTGATACCGGAGAGGAGCTGGCCGAGCCGGTAGCGCTTGGTGTATTTCACCTCGCCGCCGAAGAAGGTGGCCGAGAGCTTGTGCGCCTCGTCGCAGACCACTAGGTCGTAATGGCAGTCGGGGGCCGAGAGCTTCGCCTGCACGTCCTCGTTGCGCGAGAGCTTGTCGAGCCGCGCAATGGCGAGATCGTTCTCGAGGAACCAGTTGCCGGTGCGCGCGGCCTCGAGCTTGTCGTTGGTGAGGATCTCGAAGGGCAGCTGGAACTTTCGTGACAGTTCGTCCTGCCACTGCTCGACCAGGCTGCCGGGGCAGACGATAAGGCAGCGCTTGAGGTCGCCGCGCGCGATCAGCTCCTTCATGAGCAGCCCGGCCATGATCGTCTTGCCGGCGCCGGGATCGTCGGCCAGTAGGAAGCGCAGAGGCTGGCGCGGCAGCATCGCCTCGTAGACCGCCGTGATCTGGTGCGGCAGCGGCTCGACGAGCGACGTGTGGACCGCGAGCACCGGGTCGAAGAGGTGTGCGAGCCGGATGCGGTGCGCCTCGGAGACGAGGCGGAATAGCGCGCCGTCGCCGTCGAAGCTCCACGGACGGCCTTGCTCGAGGACTTCGAGGCGCGGCTCGTCGTGCCGGTAGAGGATCTCCTCGGCGACCTTCCCGGCCGGGGTGCGGTAGATCAGCGTGAGCGCGTCGGCTCCATGCCACTGCGTGCTGACGACCGTCACGGTGCTGTCTGGCAGCAGGCCGCGAACGGCCGCGTTGGGTTGGAGGTCTTCGAGTTTCAGCAGGCTACCTCAGGTCTGTATCCGGACAATTCCGCCGTGCAGGTGTGCGCATAGAGTCGGCGCGCCGGGGGTACTGGCGCCTAACGTTCCGGATCAGCGGCGGACCGCGCAGCGGCGTTCGCTGCAACCGGATGCTAGACCGCTGTGCGCGGGCGCGCAAGACGGGTTACGGCGAAGAACAGGACCAGCCAGACAACCGTCAGGAGGGTCAACGCGCGAAGGCTGTCCACCGCGACGACCGTACCGCTGCGGTAGAGAAATGATGATGCTCGTCAGCACGAGCAGATTGAGCACGAAGATCGTGCCCGCAACGTACCGACCTCGGATGAGGCTGCGCCAGATTGTGCCACCGAACGCCAAGTAGGCTACGCCCATCGCGGTGTTCTAGACGAGCAACGGCCGAAACACCGCTTACCCCCTGGTCAGATCCCAAACGGACACGGACGCCGCCATGATGCGTGAAATGACCCTTCGTTCCGAATCTCGCTGTTTCCCTGCCACAGAGGGTGCCGACGGGGCTACCATTCGTGAGGCTAGTCGAATCGAACCCTCCAATACGATCCGTCGGGTCGTTTCGCCGGATTCGTCGTAACACGCGTCGGGATCATGCCCGCCCCTGATCAACCGAGACTCGACGTGCTTAGGGCTCGTCCGGTAACAACCTGTCCAACGGAGGGCGCCGTCGCTGCCGGGCTTGGGGGCGAAGTGCACACCGACCGAGCGATTGACGGCAGGTGAACTCGACTTTCGGAAAACAGTGGAATAGTAATTTCAATCGCACCCCGCCGCCCGCCCTTCAACCACCTCCGGCGGCCCCACGCCGCTCCACCGCGCCTCGCGCCAGCCTCCCGCACACCCCGTTCGCCCCCCAACGCGCCGCCTCGCGGCCGCCTGCACCCGCGCATCAGCCCCGTCTCCGCTCCGTCACGTGCCTCGGCGCCCCCGCCACCGCGTTCACGACGCAGCCGCCAGCGCCGCTGGCCGGCCGGACCCCTTGGCGAAGGGCTCGAGCAGCTGGACGCCTACCTGGGCCGGCTGGGCTAGCCGACCGGCTGGCTTGTGATCTTCGATCGCCGCAGCGGCCAGCCGCCGATCGAGGCGCGCACGGGCGCGGGTGATACGACAACGCCGGCGGGGCGGGAAGTGACTGTCGTGCAGGCTTAGGACTCCGCAACACTGAAGTCGACCGGCGCGATTTCCGAACCCTGACGAGACATTGCGTCGGCTACCTACCCGTGCCAAGATGGGCACCGCTTTCTTGGATCGACGAGGTGCCCGATGGCGGATCGCAGCGACACTCGATACAGCAGCGGCAAAGGCACTGGCGTACGTCCGACACCGGCCGGCGCTTCAACTTTCCTCGATGAGGCGCCGCTCGATTGGGCGAATCCGGCAGCCTTGGAGCTGCATGGGCTGCTGGCCAGTGCCTATCCCAACGTTCGTGAGATCCAAGCGATCACCAGCGAGATCGGCGTTCGCGAATATGAGATCAATTGGGATGGCGCCGCGCGCGAGGTCTGGCGGCACATGATCAACCTCTTGAGCCGCGGCGGCCGGATGAACGATCTGGTCACGCACGTGCTGAACGACCCGGCGGTCACGGCATACCACGCCGATCTGTCTGCGATACGCAAGCGCCCACCGCGCGGCACAATCGACGCGCTCCTCGGCCCCGACGAACTAGAAGCGCTCCTGATCCGCGTACGATCGGATGGTCCGATGATCGAGCTGTCCGATGACGAATCGCAAGCCCTCCGCACGAGCGACCCAGGCACCGCGGAACAGTATCGACTGCGGCGGATCGCTAACTGGCGGGAGCCGCATCTCCTCGGTCGTGGCGAGGACTTGCGCCGCTTCACGCGCCTGGGACTGTTTGTCGACAAGGGCGAGAGCGCCCAGATGCGCTGGAGCGAACAGGAGCGCGACTATAACGATCTGCGCCAAGTCGTACGCGCGGCGGGAGCGCAAAATCCCGTCTTCGTGCTCCTGGGCGAACCCGGCGCCGGCAAGACAACGCTCTTGCGCCGCATCGAGATCGAACTGGCGTGTCTTGCTCTAGGCTGGGCTGACGCCGATCCGGACGCCGCGGCGGCAGGCCCTGTAGAAGGCGGCGCGGCCGCTCTTCTGCCGTTCTATCTGTCACTGGCGGAGCATCGGGATGCGGCAGTCAAGCCAAAGGACTGGCTGGCCCAAAGTTGGAAGGCTGCTCATACAAAGATGCCGCCGCTCGAGACGCTGTTGGACGACCAACCCATGATCCTGCTGCTCGATGCGCTCAACGAGATACCCTACGGTGGCGCGCGGCCGAGCTACGAGGATCGCGTCAAGGCCTGGCGCGACGACCTGCATACACTGTATCGCGATCACCCACTTATCCGCGTCATCATCTCTTGCCGGAGCCTCGATTACAGTACGTTCCTGTCATCGGATGCGCTGCGCGTACCGCACGTACTGGTCAAGCGCCTGGTCGACGAACAGATCCGGAACTTCCTCGACGTTTACCGACCTGAGTTGGCTTCCAAGCTCTGGAATGCTATTCGCGAAAGTGGGCAGATCGACATCTATCGGACGCCGTACTACCTCAGGCTTTTGGTCGACCAGGTCGGCGACGATGGCGAAGTTCCAGTGGGGCGCGCGGCGTTGTTCGCAGGCTTCGTGCGGCAATCGATGCTGCGCGAGATCATGAGGGACAACCAGTAACTCTTCTCCAATGACCTCCTCCACCCATTGGACCGAGCACGCTTGGCGCAGATGCGGGGCCACACACTTCCGACTCGCGGGCCTTTGGTCGGTGCGCTGGCGCGATTGGCCCATGGAATGCAGACGACCATCGGCGCCGGCCAGCAGATTGTCGTCGATTATGACGCTGCGCCGGCTCTGTTGGGTGAAGGCTTCGACGACGCGCAGCGCGAGCAAATCCTGCGGGCGGGGTACTCGATCGGCGTGCTCGACTTATCCTTCGACTCCACGAGCGGGCAAGAGCAGCTGCGCTTCTACCATCAACTTATGCAGGAGTTCTTCGCCGGGCGCGTCTTGGCCGCGGAGCCCGAGCCGCAGCTGGCGTGCAGCGAATGGCACAAGGACAAGGTCGCGGAGACGCTGGCGCACACGATGGCGGGTCTGGCGCACGGAGACCCGCTGCCAGGCCTCGAACAGACCGGCTGGGAAGTCACGATGCGCCTCGCCGCGGCCATGACGAGCAATGCAGACGCCTTCGTCATGGCGCTTGCCGAAACCAACCTGCCGCTTGCCGCGCGCTGTACCGTTGAGCCTGGCGCTGAAGTTCCAGAGGCGACGGCGTCCGAACTCCGACGCCTGCTCAGAGAACGCTGCGACGACGAACACGCGGATCTACGGGCCCGCATCGACGCCGCCAACGCCCTGGGCGAGCTCGGTGACGACCGCTTTGAGACCGTGCGCGCCGCGGACGGCCGACTCAGCCACCTTGTCACGCCGATGGTCCCGATCCCTAGCGGACGGTACCCGATCGGTACCGAAGATGGTTGGGCGGACAAGCGCCCGGTCGGAACGGTGGGCATCGCCCCCTTCGAAATCGGCCGCTTCCCCATCACGAACGCCGAGTATCGCTGCTTTGTGGAAGACGGCGGCTACGACGATGAGGGCTGGTGGGAAACGGACGATGCGAAGGCCTGGCGGCTCGGCGACCCGACCATCGTGGAGCCGGCTAAGCAGTGGCAGCGAGACGATTGGGCGCGTTACCCGAAGGATGATGACGGATTCGGGAGGTGGCGCGAGGCCAATGCCGGGCTGCCGGAGACACATTATGATTGGGTCGATTGGTTCCGCCGCCTCGACGAGGAAGCTCTCGAAGCCCAGCTCGATGACTGGTATCCATCCGAGCAATACTCCATACCGCATTTGTGGACCAATCCGCGCTACAACAGTCCGGCCCAACCCGTGGTCGGCGTGTCGTGGTACGAAGCGCGAGCGTACTGCGCCTGGCTTTCGGCCAAGATCGGCCGGAACTATCGTCTGCCGACCGAAGTCGAGTGGGAAGCCGCTTGTCGCGGTCTGAAGGGTCGAGACTTCGCATACGGGAAGGACTTTGATGCGGCTGCCTGCAACACGTATAAGACGCACATTCGAGGCACCACGCCGATCGACGTCTTTCCTGCCGGCCGGACGCCCGAGGGCCTGGTCGACATGACAGGCAACGTCTGGGAGTGGACGCTAAGCCTTTGGGGGCGAGATTCCCAGGCACCCGACTTCGCTTACCCGTACGATTCCGCCGACGGGCGCGAGGAGGTCGGCGCTGACGCCGGCTGCCTGCGGGTGTTGCGGGGCGGGTCTTGGATCTCTTCAGGGCTCGGCGCCCGCGCGGCGGTCCGCAGCGGGGGTTTACCTGCCGTACGGTTCACGTACGACGGGTTTCGGCTGGTTTGCGCGTCCCACACCTCTGTCCCCCTTCGAAGGCGCGGGTGAAATGCCGCCCGTTGCGAGCCGGCCCCCTGGAGCGTCCTGGGACGCAGGCAAGGGTAAGGCTTCCGGCATTGCCCGCCGACCACGGTTCGCGGGCCGAGGCGAAGGTATCGAGATGGCGCAGGCTCGTCCCGTCCGCGCGGTCGGCCTTCCGGGGCCACCGCCGGGCACATATTCAAGCGAGGCGCCTCCCTGGCCCACGGGCCGCGAGGCGCCTCACTCTTTGGCGCGTTGCCAGCCGCCGAGCAGGCGCCCGATTTCGGCGAGCATGCCGCTGGCGTGTCGGTGCTGGCCCGGCGTGATCCAGCCCCAACGCTGCGCCAAGCGCAGGTATAGTCGCAACGAATCGAGGTGGGCGCTTGCGCTGCGGAGATGCCGCTGCCGCGTGCTCCCACCCTGGTTGCGTGCCGCGTTCAGCTCCTCGTGGAAGTCGAGCGCGGAATCCATCATCCGCTGCGTGACCGTGTTCCGATAGGTCCTTGGAAAGCTCTCGCCTTTGGGCAGCAGCCAGTCGAGCATGTCGAATGTACGGCTGAAGATGACCATGTCGTCGGCCAAGGGGCGACTCCTTGTCTCACAGTGAAGCCTACGCGCGTCTTGTCGGCTGGGACAACCTGCTCGAGGCCTGGCGCAAGGCGGCGCGTGGAAAGCGAGGCATGGGCGCGGCGGCCACTTTCGAGCACCGGCTCACCGATCGACTCATCGAGCTCGAATCCGAGTTGTATACGCACGTGTACACGCCGGGCGACTACGTGCACTTTCACATCCACGAGCCCAAGGTCCGCAAGATCAGCGCCGCACCCTTCCGTGACCGGGTGGTGCACCACGCGCTCTGCAACATCATCGAACCCCGCTTCGAACGCCGCTTCCTGCCGCACAGCTACGCCAACCGCCGCGGCAAAGGCACCCACCGCGCCGTGGACCGGTTGCAGGACCACGCGCGGCGCTATCGCTTCGCCCTGCGCATGGACGTCGTGCGCCACTTCCCTTCGATCGATCACGCCATCCTGACGGATCTCCTGGCGCGCGCCATACCGGAAGACGACATCATGGACTTGGTCGGACGCATCCTCGAGAGCGGCCGTGGCGTCCTGGCCGACGAATACGAGATGGTCTGGTTCCCGGGCGACGACCTGATGGCCGCCGAGCGTCCGCGCGGCCTTCCCATCGGCAACTTGACGAGCCAGTTCTGGTCCAATTGCTATCTCGATCCGCTGGATCACTTCATCGTCCGCCATCTCCGATGCTCCGCCTACGTGCGCTACGTCGACGACCTTGCGCTTTTCTCCGACGACAAGCGCAAACTCTGGCGATGGAAGTCGGACATCGTCCAGCGCCTTGCGGACCTGCGTCTGACCATCCACGACCATAACGCCCAGGTCGCGCCGGTCACCACCGGCACCCCGTGGCTAGGCTTCATCGTCTACCCGTCCCACCGACGGATTAAGGCGCGCAAGATCGTGAACTTCGACCGCCGCCTCCGCCTTCACTGGAGCGAGTACTGCGCCGGCCAGATCACCTTCGCCGAGTTCGACGCGAGCGTCCAGGGCTGGCTCGCCCACGTCAGCTACGCCGACACGTGGGGCCTGCGCAATCACATTCTTGGCCGGCCATTGTCCGGTCGACCAAGGGCCGAGCCGAAGTCTATCGCCGGGGTCGAAAGTCCGGACGAGAGCTGACGACCCGCACCGATCAGCGTGGATCGTGGTCACCAACCTTGGTCGAGATGCCAACGGCGTGAACTGCCTGCCGCTACGCGGCATCAGCGCTCAGTGGCCAGCGAGATGGGGGACGCGCAAACCAGCCGAAACCCGCTGCTCGTGAACCGTTCGGTCGGGAAATTCCCGTAGCGGACCGCCGCGCGGGCGCCGAGCTCTGTATCGATCCAAGACCCGCCCCGCAACACCCGCAGGCGCTGCGCTGGCGCCTCTTCCTTCTCGCGACCGTCGTCGGCGACGTACCGGTACGTGAAGTCCGGCTGCTCGCCGTTCGTGCCCCAAAGCGATCGCGTCCATTCCCACACATTGCCGCACAAGTCGTGCACTCCTTCCGGCGTCGAGCCGCCGGAGTACGCGCCTACCGGCGTTGTCCGCTCGAGCTCCGTCTCCGCCGTATTGGCGAGTGCTTGATCGAAGACGTCGCCGAAGGCAAAGCGCCGGCCGGCCGTTCCCCGGGCTGCTGCCTCCCATTGGACCTCCGATGGCAGACGGAACTCCAGCCCTGTCTGTGCCGAGAGCCAATTGGAGTACGCCAATGCCTCGAACCATGAAACGCCGACCACGGGCTGGGAGGGATTATTGAACTTCGGATTTCGCCATTCGGATGGTTCGTGTGGAGGTCTATCGGGATACCATCCATGCACGACTTCTTCCAAGCGGCGAGCTTCGAGCCGCGCGATCCCGCGGCGGTCTCGCAGCTGGTATGCTGACCATTGCCTGGACGCGGCTTCGCTCTGCAACCACGCTTCGAGATTGACCTGCTCTTGGGCCGAGCGCCACCAATTTCGCCACCCCTCGCGGCCGAGCTCTTGCTGTTTCGGATCTCCCGCCAACCACGCACGCGCCACCGGATTCGTCCACCAACGCTCATCAACGTAGCCATCCGCCGCCATGAAGCACGCCCACTCGGCATTCGTCACTGGGTAGCGCCCGATTCCGAAGGCATCAAGCTCGACTTCGTGGGCTTCACGTTCATCTGCAAAGCCCTTCGGATCGAACCAGAGGCTGTCCGGGTCGGCCGAAGAGCCGATGGGATAGCTGCCCGCGGGTATGGCGACGAGGGGTGGGGAAATGTACGCGCCTTCAGGGCCGTCGCGGCGCTCGAAGCGCGGGTCGCCGATGCGGCCGAGGGTCAGACTGGCCGCGATGCGGGCATCCAGATCGATCTCGCGGTGATCGAGGATGGTTACCATGGCTTGCGCCAGTGGTTGGCGGGAGTCGGCGGCCAGGGCACTCGGGTCCAATTGGTTCGCGTCGGCGGCTTTGCCCAGACCGGCGGCGAGCAGGTTCGACAGCGACTCGCGGGCGTCGTCGGACGTCGTCGTGCGCAACAGCGCATCGGCCATCGCGGCGGCTTGGTGGAGGGTCCGGGCCTGTTCCTCGCTCTGCTTGCTTCCGAGGGTAATCGCTAGTGTGGCTGCGCGCTCCGCCTCCGCGGCGGCGAGGCGCGCGTCGTCCAGCTCACCGTCCGCGACGGCATGCAAAATAGCCTCTGCCAACGTGAGGCGTAGTTGAAGAAGGAGCCGGTCGTGATCGGGCGTACGCCGATCGTCACGCTGATCGAGCACTTCGACATGCCATTGGAGGGTCGCAAGCGCAGGTGACTGGAGTTCGCCGAGGCGGCCCAGGCTCCGGTACTCGTCGGCCCGGAGATGCCAATAGTTCTCGACGTCGGTTCGAATGGCGCCACGCGCTTCGAGTTCGCTTCCAAGCTGGAACAGGCCACGCAGCGCGGGCGCGAACGCGGAGCGATGCATGGTCGGAACCAGCCCCTCGATCGCACTCGTGAGAGGGCCGATCAATTGGGCCCTCCCCGTGTCGTCGAGAAAGTACTTCGCGCACGTCCGCCACTGCCATGCCCAGCGGAAACGATAGTGATGCAGGTAGCGCGACGCGCCAGAGCCGCTGGGCGGAACGGGGAGCGGCGCGGTCGCTAGCGCCGGCGACAATTCCGTGAACCCATCGTCCTCCAAGAGGCCGGTCTCGTCATTCCGAACCAGATACTCGTCCAGCCCGTCGATGAGCAGTTCGGCATCGAGACCCAGAACCGCGGCGACGACCTCCACTGTGAAGCTCCGCCCTTCGAGTGCAGCGCAGCCCAGGATGAACTTCACCTCTTGGCGGAGTGCCGCGGGAGACGGATGATCGCGGTGGTTCAGCATCCCGGCCGCCGCCGCCCAGGCGCTGGCGTCTTCTGCTGGAACAAGGGCGTCCAACACCTTCAGCACACTGTCATGCGCCGTCTCGAAAACAAGATCCCCCGTACCCGGAGCTGCGCGCCACATCATCTCCTGGTCATCCCAGGTGAGGGCGGCGACAGGACGGCCGTCAGGACCGGGGACGCGGGCATCGAGACTCCAATCGACGATTTCCTCGAACACTGCTGGGACACCGTCGGCCAACCGACACAAGTTCTCGGCCACCATACCTTCCACGGCACCGTCGAGGCGCTGAGCGAGATAGCGTTCGGCATCCTCACCCGAGATCTGGTCCAGGTCTACACGCAGTTGGAGCAGATCGTCGACCTGCTCAAGCATTTCGCCGATCCATGTCCCCCAGTCGAAGGGAAGGGGCGGTAATGTCATGATCACGTTGCAGGGCAGGCCGTTCCGCATCTGCTCTCCAAGGTCAAGGAGGCAGCGCGGCCACCATTCCGACGACGGGCCCTCGGCCCTGCTCAACTCGTCCAGGAGCAGGAGCACCGGGCCATCGGCGGCCAGAGCCCGCAGCAGGGCGCGCAGATGCGCGGCGCCGTCGGTATCATGTTCCGACGGTGGCGTGCGGCCTTTCTGAGCGATCGCGGCTTCAGCCTGCATCACGAGATCGAGCCATGCCCAACCCGCCCGATCCGATGCCTGCGGCCACCGTTCGCGCAGCGCGACTGAAGCCGTCGACTCTCCCACCGTCGGCGGGCTTCCGAAGCTCGTGGCCAGCACCGTCGCGCCGTCGTCGGCCAATGTCTCCAGGACACTCCGAGCCAAGGCGAACTTCCCGTAGCCGCGCCCGCCGTACAGGGCCACGAAGCCGCCTCGGCCGGCCTCGATATTTTCAGCAAGACAGCGCCGCAGTTGTTCGGTTTCGTGCCCATGACCTATCGGTTCGCGGGCGCTCGGCAGCTCGGTGCTGGGTTCCACGGCCGCCTTGCGCCGTGCGATGCTCTCCAGCGACACCGCGCTGGGAGGCAGACCGGGCGCGGCATCAGCCGCGTTTCCGCCGATCGCAATCCCCGCTGCCGTAAGTCCTTCGATGACACGGGCGATAGGTATACCTTGGTTTCGTTTTTCCTGACCGTCACCGTGACTCACATCCTCCCAGCGATGGTGCAAGGCGACAACCTGCCATGAGCGATTGCACACCGGAGCGCCGGAGGAGCCTTCCTCGGTCTCGGTCAGGTACTGGATCCGGTCGTCGTCTAAGAAGCGCACCACGCCGGCCGGATCGATCGACACCATCTTCCGACGCCCGCCCGGATGCTGGATGATGTACACCGGCTCGTCCACAGCGATCAATGAATCCTGCGCCAGCGGTATCCACCGGTACTCATTGCCCGGCGCTTCCGCGAGGCGGATCACCGCCCAATCGTGCGTTGCATCACCCCGGATGGTGTCGACAAGACCCGCCACGGTACGCCAAGGCGGCATCAAACCATAACCGCTTTCCTCATAGCCGAAGCGGGCCTCGACTTCGCCAGCGGCCACCTGGCCGGCCGTCGCGTCGTGGAGCACGTGGTGGTTGGTCAGCAGGAGATCCGGCCCCACCAGGAAGCCCGATCCCTTGCAGCTGTGATCGTTCGGAAACTTAGCCTCGATCCATGCGACGGCCGCGGCCACGCGCGCTCCCTCGGACAAGAAGCTCGTCGGAACGAGCGACCGGCCGTCGCGCAAGAGTCGCTCGAAACCACCGGCAGACGTAATTGGCGCGCCCCGCCAATCCAGGTCCGCGGAGGAGCTTGGGTCCGGAGTCGGCTCGGCTGCGACACCACCTCTAAGAACCCGCAGTTCGTAGTGGAATCGGCTCAGCCGCTCATCCGCCGACGCGATCTCGATAAGGCGGATCAGCCTGGCCCGCCTGTGCAAGTCCGTCATGATCTTGCGCCAGCTTCGATCCATCTTGGGATGAAATTCGAAGTCTGCCTCCGGGTACGCGAAACCGAGAGCCTGGAGCGCTTCGATCGCATCGTCTTGGCGCGGGTACATCGACTTCAGCAGGTCGTGCAGAGCGCGGGTCTCGCTTCGCTCCCATCGCAGTTCACGTTCGTTCAGGAAGTGATCAGGCACTCAGGACACCTCCGCATCGGCTTGGCGTGCGGCCCGGCTAGCATCATGCGCGCGCGGGGAGCGCTCCGGCCACCGGGAAGATACCATGCACCCCACAGGTAGGGCCATCGATAGGCCGGAGGTGGGCATGTTGGTCCTGGCGGTGAGGTATCATCGCCGTGCTCGTCCGGCCTTAAGACATTATGCGGAGGCAACGCGATCATGCCGCTCGTCTTCATCCACGGCGTCAACATCCGGAGAGGTCCGCGCTACGAGTCGGATCGTCACGTCCGCGAGCGGCTCCTGCGAGCTTGCCTGCTCGAGCCACTTTCCGGCGGCCGACTGGCTAAAGCAGCCATCCACGATCCATATTGGGGCGATCTCGGGGTCGACTTTGCGTGGGGCCTGCGGTCCCTGCCCGACGTGCGCTTCTACGAACGCGCCGAAGGCGGTGTCGCAAGCGAGGAGTTCGTGCTCCCCATCACCGATGAGCGGCTGGCACTCGCTGGCCTGGCCCTCGACTCCGGCGGCACCGAGTCCGTCGCCAACGATGACCGGTCATCGCCGGTCTTTCTTCGCCTGGCACAAACCAACCTGCCCGAAGCCGTCGATCTCCTGCTCTCACCGATCATCATGGAGGAACTGGCGCTCGGCCTCCCCGAAGATGCCACGGCCACAGAAAGCGCGCGCGCCCGCCGGCGCGGAGAGCGTGAAGCGCTCTTGCTGCTGGCGGCCGACGAGGCGGCGCACGATTCGAATCTGCGCTCCTCGATCCAGCGCCTGACGAATGACAAGCAGGCGCAGGAAGTGATCGGTGACCAGATTCGAAGTCGCTACGAGGCGCTCCTTCGCGCCTCGACCGCCGCGCCTGACCTCGAAGCCCCTGTCGCCATCGACGGCGGCTTCGAGAGTTCGTACACCCCGCGCTGGATCGCGTCGCTCGACAGGCAGGTCAAGGAGTTGTTGGATCGCTCCCATTCGCGTCTTGGCCGTACGCTGAGCATGACCTTGCTCCAAGCCCGCCGCCGACGCGTCCACGAATACGCCGCCCACTTCCTTGGAGATGTTTTCGCCTACCTGAACCAGCGCGGAACCTTTGAAGACCCCGGTCCGATCGTGCTCCGCCTCCGCGCGTCCATCGAGGACGCCCGCGCAGCAGCGCCGGACGAGCCGTTGATCGTCATGACCCATTCGATGGGCGGCAATATCTTCTACGACATCTTGACGTACTTCGCGCCCGATCTAACGGTTGATGCGTGGATATCGGTCGGCGGGCAGGTGGCACAGTTCGAAGAGATGAAGCTGTTCATGGTCAGCAACACCGACATCCGCCACCCTCAGCGCGTCGCCGGCCTCTCTGGCCGAGTGGGCGCGTGGCTTAATGTCTACGATCCGGCCGATGTGTTCAGCTTTATGGCGGCACCGGTGTTCGAGGACGCCATCGACATTCGATACCCTACCGGGACAGACCTCGGCACGGCTCATGGAATGTACTTCAGGCGGCCGAGCTTCTATCGATCGGTGCAGAAGCACCTCGAACGAAGTGGCGGAGAACACTTTGGGTCGAGGGACGAGCGACCCCCATGACGCGTGAAATGACCCTTCGTCCCGAATCTCGCTGTTTCCCTGCCACAGTGGGTGCCGGCGGGGCTACCATTCGTGAGGCTGGTCGAATCGAACCCTCCAGTACGATCCGTCGGGTCGTTTCGCCGGATTCGTCGTAACACGCGTCGGGATCATACCCGCCCCAAATCAACCGAGACTCGACGTGCTTAGATACGCGACAACATGCAGCGCCGCTTGAAGGGCGCCGTCGCTGCCGGCGCGCCGGCGACGGCCGACGTCGCTGCGGAGATCCTTGCCGGCGGAGGGAATGCGATCGATGCCTCCATCGCCGCGATGCCGGGCTTGGGGGCCGAGCGCACACCGGCCGAGCGATTGAAGGCAGGTGAACTCGACTTTCGGGAAAAAGTCCTTCAATACAGCGAAACGCAGATCCGCTTCCATGTCGGCAGGGCCAGCGTCGCAGTGCCGGGATTGGTCGCGCTCCTAGCTCACATGCACCGTCGATGGGGGTCGATGCCTCTCGCCGACGTCATCGAGCCCGCGATAGCGCTAGCACGAGCAGGCGCGATCTTCCCGCCGGGCCACATCGCGATCTCGCGCGCGCTCGAGCCGATCATGACCGACACCCCGGAGTGCGCTGCCCTTTTCGGAGGGGCGGGCGCGTATATGAACGATCCGGGCGCCGTTGATCTAGGCCCGCTCGCAGACCTACTCGGTACTTTTCGGGACGAAGGCTTCGGATCGATGTATTCGGGCGATCTCGCCGAGCGGATCGTCGCGGACCAAGCGGCGAACGGAGGCCTGCTCACGGCGCGCGACCTAGCCGAACTGAAGGTGCGCGAGGCGCCGCCAATTGAAGTCGACTTCTCTAGGTGGAAGATCCTGGTCCCACCGCCGCCGTCGCGAGGCGGCATCATGCTAGCCCGCTTGCTCGGCCTTTGGAGCGCGATTTCGGAGCATGAACCGCCGTCTGCACCCGGCACGGCGGAAGACGCTCATCGCTGGGGAGTGGTGATCGCGGCGGTGAATGGGGCGGTGGGCGGCTGGTCGGGCGACTTGTCGACGTTCGATCAGCGCGAAATCCACGATGTTGTCGCCCGCCTGCTGCCCGAGGCGCTCGCCGCGGTGCGTGAGCGGCGGGCCGTCAACGGCGAGGCCGAGCCCGCTGGCCGCGGATCGACCACCCATGTCTCCGTAGTCGATGCCAACGGGATGGCGGTCTCGATCACGGCGTCGGCGGGCGAGACGGCGGGCTACCTCGTGCCGGGAACTGGCCTCATGCTCAACAACATGTTGGGCGAAGCGGATCTCTTCCCGGACGGATTTCACGCGGGCCCAGCAGGCGCGCCGTTGGGGACGATGATGTCGCCGACGCTGATGATGCGTGCGGAGGGCGACCTCGTCGCCGTCGGCAGCGGCGGCTCCGCCCCCATACGAACCGCGCTATCGCAGATTGCGCGCCTAATCGTCGACGGTTCCGACGTGGCCCGGGCGGTAGGCCACCAACGGGTCCACTTCGAGGACGGCGTCCTTCACCTGGAACCCGGCTACGATCTCGGAGTGCCCGACTCGCTGAGATCGATGGGTTGGCGCGTCCAAGCTTGGCGCGAAAGAGGCGGCTACTTCGGCGGCGCGAACGCGGTGCGTTGGGCGGAAGGTGGGGCGAAGGCGGAGGCCGGT
Organism: Anaerolineae bacterium; assembly: GCA_038913135.1. Lineage (GTDB taxonomy): Bacteria > Chloroflexota > Anaerolineae > Epilineales > Epilineaceae > JBCLES01. The sequence continues at coordinate 54,522 of JBCLES010000011.1, read as the reverse complement.
GGGGATCCGCGGCGGGATGGGGCGGGGCGGGTGGTGTGACGCCCCTTGCCGTGGGCGACAAGGGGCGTCGTGAGGGAGGTCGATGCGTTCGATCCGTTCGATCAGGCGGTTGGCTTCGACGTCTGCCGGATCATTCGGTTTAGCGCGACCCTTGTTGCCTGCTCTCGATCAGGGCGCGCATTGAGTGCTGAGCGCAACCGCCCAATCGATACTGCCGGCCCCTAGCGGCGTGTTAATGTCGGGCGTAGGCAGAGGGCCGGGATTGCTCGTGCCGATGGCCCCGCAATGGACCACCTGCCTGATGGTGGCTGGTGTGCGCGCCGCTGCCGGATACTTCTCCATGACTCTGGCGATGCCACCCGCAACCAGAGGAGACGCGAACGACGTGCCGGTCCAGAAAGCATATCCGCTAGAGAATTCAGCACTGTTGGGGAGGCCGATGAAGGACGCTGGATTGACGAGCGCGATGATCGCATTATCACAACCTTCCGCTGTCCGTGAGGCATTCGCATCACGACAAGCGGCGGCAACACCTATTGCACAAGGAGAGGCGGTGTCTCCTCCTGCCGCCGCCGAGACTTGACCCGCGTTCGCGAAGCACGACCTAGTGGAAGTGTCGATCCGCGTTCCGGTGACGCTGATGACGGAATCGTATAGGGCAGGAAGCTTCGAAGTCTTGTGTATTACGACGAAAGCGGGCACCGATTCCGCCAGGACCATCGTTCGGATCCATGGTCTTCTTAGAACTCGTGACGATGTAGTTCGGATCCGCGACCAAAGCCGCAGGTATAGCGCCTGGCTTCCCGTTGATACTGTTGACAGCCTCATACACTTCACCGATCGCGCGCACGGTGTTGTCGACCGAGGTCGATCCACCGGACTTAGCTCCGTCTCTCGATTCCTCGGCATATACCACGCTTGAAACGTCGAGTAACTGAATGGCGAAGTTGAGCGGGTGCTCAAAAGGATCGTCAATTGACTCCTCCACCGCCGGAGGCAAGGGAGTTGAAGTCGTTCCTTCAAGCGTTGTTGTCGCTGATTCAGCATCTTCAAGCGGAGGCTCTCTCGTCTCGATGGGCTCCAACTCGAGATCGCAATCGCAATCGGAGGATTTCACGCTCTCGATCGAGCTCAGCCTTATCGCTCCGGGCAATGCCCGTTGGATGACCTCATCGATGACGTCAGGGTCCCCCGCCACGATGATCTGATTCGCGACATACGACGGATCCTCGCGCTTCTCAGCAAGCGTCCAGTAGAGCAACCATATGAACAGGACCACGATCAACGGCACTGCGATCACCCGATAATGTCGGATGTAGTCGATCAACCTTGGTATAAAGCGCTGGACAGTATTCGAAGGCTCGGTATTCATGATCCCCCCCCGGGACATATGTGTGATGCGCGCACTTTCGCCCGCCCGCCTATATCGATCGGAGCATTCCCGGATCCCCGATCAACATGTACGGGGCCCAGTAGTACGGATGAACGTATCGATCGCCGTATTTCTCGCGCGCACTACCCGCTTCATCGGTGCCGCCGACCCGACCGTCCATGAATTCGCGATACGTCGCGCTCAGGGCCTCGCCCTTCGTCCGGCCGCCGCGGAGTGCCGAATAGAAGCATCGCATGAAGTCGCTTCCGCAGCGGTCCTCGATCTTCCAGAGGCTGGCCACAATCGAGCTCGCCCTGGTCGCCGCCGAGTTGAGCAATGTCGTTCCGCCCCACATTCTCGCCACCTCGCGTGCCTCCTCGATGGCGTTCGGCAGGCGCCCTCCGCAATCGTGGCCGATCGCGAGCATGGCGAACGGCGCGGCCGTCGCCGTTCCCGTTTTCTCGGCACGTGAACGGATGGCGATGAGGTGGCTCGCCGCCGGCAGATAGCTCACGTTGTGGGTGGCGGCGAGGTACGTTCGGCCGTCGTGGAGCGCGTGGAACGACACGTAGTGAAGGTTGCCGTGGGGTACCACCAAGATGGTGGTGGCGGCGGCGATCTGGTCCGAGAAGGGAGCGATCAAGCCCGCGTGGAATTGCCCAAGGATGGTGTTCGCTCTCGCCGTCAGATCCGCGAGGTGTCGTGCATCGGCATGTGGCGCCGTCATGAAATTAAAGTTCAACGCGCGTAAAAGTTCTCGCACTTTTCGTTCGTCCATATCCAGGCGAACCGAGGACGCTCCGTCCCTTGTGATCGCGAAACCTACGAAACTGTCGCCGACGCGGAAGAACTCCAGCAACACCGTCCGCGGAGGGATATACGGTCCGATATCCGGTGCCTCCATCGACCAAACGTCGCCGTCGCCGACAAAGTCCAGGCTCCGTACGATCCGCGAATCCCGAAGCGCCCCGATTTGTCGTTCGATCCGCCTGATCGCGCGCTTGTCCTTGTCCGACTCCGATCGTGCAAGTCCCATATCGGTTTCCGACTCCGACTGAACCGGCCCCTCTCTGATGTCTGAGTCCAGTCGAGAAGAATGTTCGATGAGCCGAGCCCGTTCGAGCACCAGCCGATCGCCCTCAGGTAGAACGCGAGCGCGGTCTCCATTTCGCCGGCGTCGTGGTCGATGTCCGCGCGGAGCCTAAGGGCATCGAGCATGAGGTGGTCGATCATTTCCTTCGCGGCGAAGTCAACGACCGCGTCGATCAGCTCCACGGCCCGTTCCGTCGCGCCGAGCTCATGCGAAATCGCGGCGGCGTTCTTCCTGAACAGATCATGGGCGTGCTCGTAGGCCGAAAGCGCGCGCGCGAACAAGCCGACAGCGAAACGCGCTCGGCCGAGATTCGCGATGAGCTGAGCGCCAATCGACGTCTGCCCGAGCCGTTTCGATTCCTCCAAGGCATCGAGCAAGACCTCAATCGCTTCGCGCGACCGACCCAGATTGACCAGGATCGTGCCCTTCGTCTGCTGCGTGTTCGGGACGTCCCGCGCCCCGTCGTCGCCGGCGGCCCGCAGCATCTCGAGCGCCTCGTCGAGCCGGCCGAGCTCGGCGAGTGGGATGATCCTAAGGGATTGGACGAGCGCCCAGCCCACCGGATCATCGTGATCAAGGTGAATTGCCGACGCCTCGTCGAATCTGCGCAGGGCTCCCGCCGCGTCGTTGGTCCGCACATAGTCGACTAACGCGCTGATCCGAGTGCCTGTGGCGTGGACCAATGGAGCCTCGGCGATCCGCCCAAGCTCAAGGATCAACTCGGCGAATTCGTCGCACTCCTCGACGCTCTTCAGGAAGCAGGCGTTGGCGTGATCCTTGAGGCGCTCGGCGAGGCGTTCGACACCGGCGGCGTCGAGCCCTCCGTCTTCCTGGCGCAGCAACAGGCTCCGCTCGCCGGCCGTCGGGAGGGCGATGAGGTGCTCGAAAAGAGTGTCGTTTGAGAAATCGTGCATGAAGTGCCGGCTAGATGAGCGATATTTCCAACTGACGATGGAGCGCCGGATCAGAGCGAGAGCTTGCTTACCCGGATACGGCTTTCGGGACCGCGCAGGACCACAACGTATGTACCCGGCATCAAACCGCCGATCGCGAACGTCGAAAAGTCGTCGATGATCGAGGAAGCCACAGAATCCCGTCCCACTTGGCCGACTTCGTCCGCGTCGTCACCCTCAGCCCCCTCGAGGACTTCAAATTCCACGTCGTCCCCACCTTCGACGACTGCCGCCCACACCTCCGCGGTCCAACCCGCCGCCTCGACCCCGGTGACCTGCCCGGCGATCTCCCTCCGGTCCGGCAACTCAGGATCGACGCCGGCGACCAGTGAGATCAGCGCTTCGCCGGCCTCGAAGATCCAGGGCTCGCCGTCACCGCCGCGCAACTCAACCGTCTGCCCGCCGCCCACGAAGCCCGGTCCCGAAACGAGCGTCGCGATGATCCGCCTCAACCGCTCTCCGATCGTCTCAGGCTCCAGTTCGTTCTCTACTTCGCGAAAGGAGGCCAACATCTCGGCCTCCCCGGAGCAGAGAGGGCACTGTTCGAGATGAGCGACGACGGCGCGCATGGAATCGCGGCTCAGGGTGCCGGTCACGTGATCCAAGAGGACATCGGTCTCCAGGCAATCGATGCGGTCGAAAGCCGTCCGCAGGCGGACGTACTCGCGGCGGAGCGCTTCCGCGCGGGCCATCGATTCGGCCGAAGCTCGGATTGCTTCCGCCGTCAACGGGTCAACAGCGCCGTCCAAGAAGGAGTACAGGGTTGCGTCATCGAATGGGGCGAATTTGGCGTCATCCAGTCTATCGGTCGACACAAGGCGACTCCTGGTAACAAGATGAACGCAACTGACGGGAAAATCGTACGTGGGGGTTCGGTAGATGTACCCAGTCTACGCGGCCCTATCGTTGAGCAGAACTCCACAGATTGCCCGGAGATCGTCGTCGCGGCGGAGACGCGCGATGAAATTAGCGCGTGTCTGATGCACGGCGGCCGCGTCCGGGAACAGCTTGGGATGCATCGCAGCGATCTGCCGCGGCTTGAATCCGAGGCGTAATCCGAGGTTGGAGTACAGCCGCTCACTCTCATTCTTCACCCGGTCCATGATCGCCTGCCAACAGGGATCGCTGCGCGCTCCTGAAAGGGCTTGTTCTTCCGGATCGTCCTCCGATGGAAGCTTCGCGTCTAGTTCGCCCGAGCCTTCGAGCGCGTCGCGTTTACGGCGCCTGTCGTCGTCGATTATCTCCGTGCCGACGCAATAGGCGAGGTACGACAAGACCTTGGACAGGCTGGAGAAGTCGAAATCGGTGCTCCGTTTAGCTTTCCAGAAGCGCGCGAACACGGCGTCCCACGCCCGCTGATCCCCGTCCTCGAACGAGCGCCGGAACAGTTCCAAGCAATAGCGCGAATCGTGGGCGCGGCGTTGGCGATAGTTGGCTGTCTCTTCGCCGCAGTGTGCAATGATGGCGGCGAGCGGAAGGTTACGGATATCTTCGTCGGTCGTCATGCGATGAGGTCGGCTCCGAATTGGCGCGACCGCCGGACGAACGGAGCGGATGAAATCCCCGAACCCTATCGCCATGGCGGCAAGGTACGTCAAAATTCTCGATGTCGCAAATCAAAATCCACGAGCGATCGAGTCACGCGACGAAAGTGATGGTCATGGCCACTTCAGGCTTCCGCGCCGCCGTCCGGCTTGGCCAGGCGAATAAGTCTGCGCTGCAGTCCGACGGTCACCGCCTCGGTGCGCGACGCCACCCCGAGCTTCTCGAATATGTGGGAAAGATGCGCCTGCGCCGTCCTGTCGCTTATGCCGAGCACGTGTCCCACCTCACGATTCGTGAGCCCTGAAGCAACGTGTTGGAGCACCTCGCGCTCACGCTCGGTCAATTCGTCCAAATCGTCGGTTTCGCCTCGCGCTCGCTTGAGCAGCACGTCTGTGGCTGCGCCAGTGAAAGCGGACTCCCCGGCCGCTACTCTGCGCACCGCGCCCACTATCTCGGCGTCGGTCGAATTCTTCAGCAGATACCCCCGGGCACCGGCATCGGCGAGCGCTAAGACATAGGCGTCGTCGGCATATGCGGTGAGAGCGATCACGCGGGTTTCGGGGCACTCGACGCGGATGGTGCGCGCGGCATCGATACCGCTGCCGTCCGGCAGGTTGAGGTCAAGCAGGACGACGTTCGGCTTAAGTGTCCGACAGCACTCGATGGCCTCGGCCGCAGTGCCGACCTCAGCGGCGATGTCCACGTCCGGCTGCCCGGACAAGGCCATGCGGATTCCTCGCCGATAAAGCGGATGGTCGTCGACTACAAGTACTGAGATCGTGGTCATGGCCGGCGAGTATAGCCCAGGCCGGATCATGGGCCATCAGTCGAGTTCGGCGGTCTGCCGGCCCCTAAGCCATTCGGCGGATAACACCATGCCAACCTGCCCGATGCTGAGTGGTCGCTCTGAAAGTAGCCTGAAGTACAACTGCGGGCCGAGCATCGCGAACGAGCGATCTGTGCTGAGCCCGACGCTGGAGGAGACGATGATGAAGCGCTTAATTGTATTAGTGGGGATTACTTTGGTCCTACCTATGCTCTCTATCGCATGCGGCCGCGAAGATGTGGATACCAGCGGCCAGCCGCGCGAGGCGCCGGCGGCCGATCGGCCGGGCGGTTCCGGCGGCAGCGGGCAGATCGCTGTCTCCGGTTCAGCGGAAGACATCGCGGCGGCACGTGGGCTTTCGCCTGACGACGTGAGCGCGGCTCTCAAGACCTTCATGCCGAGCGGGCGCCACGACGACTATGTGATGTTCGCGTCGGGCGGCCACAGCGGTCAACTCCTGGTGATCGGGGTCCCCTCGATGCGCCTCCTGAAGATGATCGGTGTGTTCACGCCCGAGCCGTGGCAGGGGTGGGGCTTCGGGGCGCAGGGCTCCATGGACGTGCTGGCTGAAGGGGACATCCGCGGTAACGAAGTTCGCTGGGCCGACACCCACCATCCGGCGCTCTCCGAGACCGACGGCGATTACGACGGCGAGTTCGTGTTCATCAACGACAAGGCGAACGCGCGCATCGCGGTGATCGACCTCCGGGACTTCGAGACGAAGCAGATCGTCAAGAACCCGATCAGCGACAGCGACCACGGCGCGGCGATGGTCACGCCGAACACCGATTGGGTGATCGAAGGCGGGCAGTTCCCTCAGCCGCTCGGCGGGACATACGCGCCGATCGAAGACTACGCTGATGAATATCGCGGCCACATCACGATGTGGAAGTTCGATCGCGAGAATGGCCGGATCGACAAGGATGCCTCGTTCGCGATGGAGCTTCCGCCGTACTGGCAGGACCTCTGCGACGCGGGCAAGCTGGCCAGCGACGGCTGGGTCGTCTGCAATAGCCTCAACACCGAGATGGCCACGGGCCACGATGGCACGGACGAAGGCGTCTTCTTCGAATCCGGCGCGTCGCAGAACGACATGGACTATCTCCATATCATCAACCTCGAGAAGGCCGCCGAGGTCGCGACTGGCAACTCGACGGTCGAGATCAACGGCATGACGGTTATCCCGCTCGACGTCGCTATTGCGGAAGACCTGCTCTTTTTCGCGCCGGAGCCGAAGAGCCCGCATGGGGCCGATGTCTCGCCGGACGGCGAGTTCATCGTTGTCGCCGGCAAGCTCGACCCACATGTGACGGTCTACAGCTGGCAAAAGATCCAGGACGCTATCGCGGCCGGGGAGTGGGACACCGATGACTACGGCGTACCGGTGCTGCCGTTCGACGCGGTCGTCGAGGCGCAGGTCGAGCTCGGGCTCGGCCCGCTGCACACTCAGTTCGGCCCCGACGGCTATGCGTACACCAGCCTCTTCCTCGACACGGCGGTCGCCCGCTGGACGATGGACGGCGACTCGCTGCCTGACGGCGAGGAGCCGTGGACGCTCGTGACGAAGACGCCGGTGCAATACAACGTAGGTCACATCGCGACCGCAGAAGGGGATACCGTCAGCCCTGACGGCGGCTTCCTCGTTTCGCTCAACAAGTGGTCGATCGATCGCTTCCAGAACGTCGGGCCGCTCCTGCCTCAGAACTTGCAGCTGATCGACATCTCGACGCCCGGTCAGAACATGCCGGTGATCTACGACATGCCGCTCGGTGTCGGGGAACCGCACTATGCCCAGATCATCAAGGCCGACAAGCTCAATGGATGGGAGATCTATCCGGAGGTCGGCTGGGATCCAAGCACGCAGACGCGATCCGAAAACGCAGTCGCTCCCGGCGAGGAGCGCGTCGAGCGGGATGGCAATCAGGTCGAGGTCTTCATGACGGCCATCCGAAGCCACTTCACCCCGGAGCGCGTGGAACTTCAGGAAGGCGACGAGGTCACGTGGCACATCACCAGCCTGGAAACCGCGCACGACGCGACTCACGGCTTCGCCATCCCGGTCTACGGCATCAACCTGTCGCTGGAGCCCAGCGAGAGCGAGAGCTTCTCGTTCACGGCCAGCGAGACCGGTGTCTTCACCTACTACTGCACGGAATTCTGCTCGGCGCTCCACCTAGAGATGGCGGGCTACATGCTGGTCGAGCCGTCAGGCGCCGTCTCTCTGCAGCGCTAGCGCCACGCTGAATCTGTCGGGTTCGGCCACCGATACATTCGCGCCGGACGTCGACGAACGCATACGCACAGCGGCGCGACGTGCAGGAGGGCGGGCCCGAACCTGGGCAACGGTCGGGCCCGCCTCATCTTTACACATCGTCTCAAATTGTCTCAAATCGTCTCACGTCAACCCGTGGAATTGGAGCAAGTGATGGCCGGGATAATCGATCGAGTGCTCGGAGCGACGGAGCGCGACCTCGCCCACACGCGAGCGACCGTAAGGCATCGTGGCTTCATGGTCTCGACGACCCTCTTCGTCGCCGCCACAGCGATTCTGGTCGCCTCGATCTTCATGCCGTATTGGCACATGCGGCTGAATGCACCCCAGTACCCGTCCGGTCTGAACCTCACGGTCTATATCGACCACCTAGAAGGCGACATCAGCGAAATAGACGGGCTCAACCACTACATCGGCATGGCACCACTGAAGAACGCCGCCTCGATCGAGCGTCAGCTCGCGCCGATCGCGATGACCGTTATCGTCCTCTTGGTCGCGGCGACGGCCTTCATCCATCGCAAGTGGTTCGCCCCGATGATCCTTCCGGCTGTGCTCCTGCCCGTCATCTTCCTCGGGGACATGTATTACTGGCTTCGCAGCTACGGCCAGGGCCTCGATCCGAGGGCCGCCCTCTCCAATGCGGTCAAGCCCTTCACGCCGACCCTGCTCGGGCACGGTGTTATCGGGCAATTCTCGACGGATGCGGCCGTCGGCCCTGGCTTCTGGATGGCGGCGGTCACTTCGATTTTCATCCTCGTAGGCCTGCACTATCGACGGTCGGCCCGGCGCGCGGCGACGGCCGAGCTGGAACGCGGTCGATGAACGGATTTCTCACCGCATCGGCGATCGTAGGGCTCGCGCTCACGCTCACGCCGCGCACGATCGTCGTCGCACCTGGAGGCGATCACGCGGGGCTCGCGGCCGCGCTCGAATCCGCTCGCGACGGTGATCGGATCGAGGTTCGCGGCGGAGTCCATCCGGGTCCGATCTTGGTTGAGCACGCGGTCGACATCGTCGGCTTCGAGCGGCCCGTGATCGACGGCGGCGGGGAGGGGACCGTGGTGACCATCACGGCTGCGGGTGCTTCGATCCGTGGCTTTCTCATCCGGAACAGCGGCGATCGGGGCGACAAGGAGGACTCGGGCATCCGGGCGGAGGCGAGCGTGACCGTCGAAGACGTCATCCTGGAAGACGTCCTGTACGGCATCAACCTGAAGGCGGCGCGCCGCAGCGTGCTGCGCGGCAACATCGTGCGAGGGCGCGACATCCACATCGCCCGCCGCGGCGACGCCATCCGAGCGTGGGAAAGCCACGACTCGATTATTGAGGACAACGTCGTCGAAGGCGCGCGCGACGTCGTGATATGGTACTCCGAGCGCCTCCGCATCGCCGGTAACACGATCCGCGACGGCCGATACGGATTGCACTATATGTACTCGCATCATGGCGACATTCAGGGCAATCGTCTCGAAGGGAATTCGGTCGGCGCCTTCATCATGTACTCGACCGGCCTATCCATCCGCGACAACGTCTTCGCCGCCAACCACGGCTCGAGCGGGTACGGGCTTGCGCTCAAGGACAGCGACGAGGTCTCGATTTCGGACAACGTCATGGCCGGCAATCGGGTTGGTCTCTATCTCGACAATTCGCCCTCCCGGCAGGACGTCCACAACACGGTCGAGCGCAACACGATCGCATGGAACGACATCGGCGCGTTGCTCCAGCCTTCGGTCGCGCGCAACAATTTCTCAGGAAACGGTTTCGTTGAGAACGGCCAGCAGGTCGCGCTGACCGGCGGCCGGACGGCGGACGGCAACGCCTGGTCGTTCGAAGGCGTCGGCAATCATTGGAGCAACTACGCCGGTCTTGATGCCGACGGCGACGGGATCGGTGACCGGCCGCACGTGGAGGTCGCGCTCTTCGACGCGATGCTCGAGCGTCACCCTTTGCTGCGGCTCTTCATCCACAGTCCGGCCGCGAACGCGCTCGACCTGGCGGCTCGCGCCTTCCCCATTTTCCGCCCGCCGCCGACGCTCACCGACGACGCCCCGATTGTCGCTGCTCCGCCGGCCAGCGTCGTGTCGCCTGCTACTTCCGCAGGCGGGCTTGCATGGCTCGCGGCCCTGCTGGTCGGCGGGGCGGCGAGCGTGGTCGGATGGGGATTCGGCACGCCCACCGGAGGTCGATCGTGATCCGCGTTTCTGACCTGCACGTCCGATTCGGTCGCTCGACCGTGGTGGACGGCGTCTCCTTCGACGTGCCCGACGGCGGGAGCCTTGCGCTATGGGGTGACAACGGGGCCGGCAAGACGACGATAATCCGCGCCGTCCTCGGGCAGGTGCCGTATCGCGGCACGATCACGGTCGGCGGTCATGACGCGCGCCGCGATGGCCGTGCCGCACGCGCGCTGCTCGGCTACGTACCACAGCGGCTAGCGCTCTATGACGAACTCTCCGCCATCGGCCTGCTCCGCTTCGTCGCCGATCTGCGCAAGGCACCCAAGGACGAGCCGTCGGCAAGGCTGGAGCGCGTCGGCCTGACGGATCATGCTAAGAAAGCGGTCGGCGCGCTTTCCGGCGGGATGCGCCAGCGGCTCGCGCTCGCGGCAGCGCTGATCGGCGACCCGCCGCTCCTCATCCTCGACGAGCCGACGGCGAGCCTTGACGCGCATGCCCGCGCCGACGTCCTAGGGCTGCTCGCCGACCTCAGGACGAGCGGCAAGACGCTCCTGGTCACCTCGCATCGGCTCGGCGAGGTCAGGGCGGTCGCCGACCGCGTGGTGGTGCTCGATCTCGGCCGGACGCGCGTGGAATGCGATGCGCACGCGCTCGAGGCGGCGATCGCGCCGATGGGCATTCTCCGGCTCGACCTGTCCCGCGAAACCATGGACGAGGCGCTCGCGGTCTTAGCGGCCGCCGGCTTCGACGCCAGGCGGAACGGCCGCGGCGTGCACATCAGGATCCCGGTCGGCCGGCGCGCCGAGCCGCTTTCGGCCTTGTGGCGCGCCGGCATCGACGTTCAGGACATCGCACTGGAGGAGTCTCCATGACCTGGCATGCCGTGGTCCTGATCGCGAGGAAGGAAGTGCGCGACGCCCTGCGCAACCGATGGTTCCTGCTCTACGCCGCGGCCTTCGCCGGCCTGGCCCACGCGCTGTCGCGACTGGCGCTCGACGGCGCGGATCTCGCCGGTTTCGCGGGCTTCGGGCGCACGGCGGCCAGTTTGGTCAACCTTGTGCTGCTCGTCGTCCCGCTGATGGGCTTGACGCTCGGGGCCGCGAGCATCGCGGGCGAGCGCGAGCGCGGGACCCTCTCCACGCTGATGGCCCAGCCGATAGCCCGCGTCGACGTCCTCTTCGGCAAGCTGCTCGGGCTCGAGCTCGCGCTCGGGGCGGCCATCGCACTCGGCTTCGGCCTTTCCGCGCTGACGGCCGCGACGGGTGGATTGGCGATCTCTCCCAGGATCTTCGCAGTGCTCGTCGGATACTCGATGCTGCTCGCCTTCGTCACACTCGCAGTGGGCTTGTTGATCTCGTCCGGTTCGCGCCGCGTCGGCGGAGCGACCGGAACCGCGCTGGCGGCTTGGCTCGTTTTCGTCTTCCTCGGCGACCTGGGCCTGATGAGCAGTGCGATTACACTCCACCTTCGCCCGAGTACGCTGCTCGCGCTCACGCTAGTAAACCCACTCGACGCCTACAAGATCGCCACGGTGAGCGTTCTGACCGGCTCACTTGACGTCTTCGGCCCGGCCGGCGCCTATGCCGCGCTACGACTGGGCGATGCGCTGTCGCCCGTGGCGATCGGCGTGCTCGTGCTGTGGATCGCCGCCTCTACCGCGATCTCGGCGCTGGTGCTGCGGCGGACCGCGCTTACATGAACGACCCTCGATGCGCCCCTCCGATTCTTACCCATTTCCCAACTTCCGATTAACCTGGCATCCGATCACATCCCAGCTCCAGGAGAACCGCATGATCCATCGATCGAAGACTCTGTTCCGAACCCTCCTGCCCGCCCTGCTGCTCACGCTCGGAGCCGCCATCGCCGCCTGCGGCGGGTCCGAGCCGGCACCGGCGACGAGCCCGTCCGGAGATTCGGGAGCACCGGCCGAGCAGGCGGCCGCCCTCGAAGGCGATCCGGAGCATGGCGAGGAGATCTTCACGCCATGCGCCGGTTGCCATGGACCCGATGCACGCGGTGTCCAGAACCTCGGGAAGGATCTGCATTCCAACGAATTCATCGCCGCCATGAGTGACGACGAGGCCGTCGCCTTCTTGAAGACCGGCCGGCCGGCGACGCATGAATTGAACACCACGGGCGTCGACATGCCTCCAAAGGGCGGCAATCCGGCGTTTTCGGATCAGGATTTGTACGACATCATCGCTTACGTTCGAACGCTGGAGTGACCGGCGCTGCCGGCCTGTGTCGCCGGCCGGCAGCGCAGCGATACTGATGTGGTAAGCTCCACCCGTGGACCAAGATCGAGTGCGCGAGCAACGCAATCCGGAGGGCACCGAAGTGGGCGATGGCCCTGCCGGCGAGATCGCCCCATGGGACGCGATCGTCGCGCTGAGCGAGGCCGTGCTCGCGATCAGCGCTGAGAACGATCTCGTGGGCGTGCTGCTCGCCATCGCGGATCGCGCGCGCGCCACAGCCGGAGCGAGATACGCGGCGATCGGGATTCCCTTCGCGGACACGGATCGGATCGAGCACTTCGTGGTCTCGGGTCTCGAGCCCGAGGAGATCGAGCGGATCGGCGATCTGCCGCGCGGCCGAGGCGTGCTCGGCGTCATGCTCCGCGCGGACGGCCCCTTGCGCATCGACGACATCGCCGCCCACCCGTCGTCGTTCGGTTTCCCGCCGAACCACCCGCCGATGAATTCCTTCCTCGGGGTGCCGTTCAGGCAGGCGGGGGTCATCGTCGGCGCGCTCTATCTAACCGAGAAGATAGGGGCGCCGGGCTTTTCGGACGATGACGAAGCGTTCGTGGAAGTGCTCGCGCGCCATGCGGCGCTCGCCGTGGTCAACGCGCGGCTGCACGAGTCCCTCAGCGCGTCCGAGCGCCGGTACCGCTTGCTGACCGAACGTGCGCCGGAGATCGTCTTCGCGGCGGATGAGAGTGGGGTGGTCACGTACGTCAATGCCCGCACCTTCGCCGTGCTCGGCGGTGATCGCGAAGACTACGTCGGCCGGCGACTCAGCGATCTCGTGGTGGCCGAGGATCGTGCGATCGTCGACCTACACCTGAAGTCGATGGCTTCCGGCGCGCCGCTCGTTAGCTTTTCGATGCGAGCACCGGACGCGTACGGCAGCGCGCATGATCTAGAGGTCAGCCTGGTGCCCGACGGCCGGGAGCGAGGGGGCTACCAGGGGATCATCCGGGATGTGACCGATCGCAACACCCTGGCGCGCGAGATGGCGGATCGTTCGCGTGAGCTGCTCACAACGCGTCGCGAGGGCGAGCGCCTGCGAGAGTTCGTGGCGCTCTTCATCCAGGCCCAGGAGGACGAGCGGGCGCGCATAGCGGGCGATCTGCACGATACGACGGTCCAGACGCTCACGGCGATCGGTCGCCGCCTCCATGGCCTGGCTTCCGCGATGCCCACTTCGTCGAACGCCGAGGATCCCGGGGTAGAGGACCGGCGGACCGAACTCGCCGATCTCGCTGAGGCCGCATTGGCCGAGGCGGACGAGGTCCGCCGGCTGAGCCGCAATCTTCGCCCGTCGACGCTCGACCACCTTGGCCTCGAAGCGGCGCTGCAAGGCCTATGTCGCCCGCTCCGGGACGACGGCCTCGACGTGAAGCTCGAGGTCCGCGGCGAAGCGGGCCGGCTGGGCACGGCGGTCCGCACGGCCCTCTTCCGAATAGCCCAGGAGGCGCTGACGAACGTACGCCGGCACAGCGGTGCCCAAACCGTCCGCTTGGTCCTGGATGTCGGCGACGATAGCGTCGAGTTCCGCGTGTCGGACGACGGCGCCGGCTTTGATCACAACGCGATCGCCCTCCGCGGCGGAGGCGACGAGCGGGGCGGCCTCGGCCTGACGGGGATGCGCGAGCGGGCCGCGATGATGGGCGGCGATTTCGGGATTGCCGACAGGGAGGCGGGTGGGACGGTGATCATCGCGCGGCTGCCGCTGGGGGGCTGATAGGCGAAGAAGAGGTTGGCCGCGAGCATGGTCTCGACGATTTCGCTGTCCCGGATCGACTTCAGGGTAAGCGCCGCCAGGCAGATGAGGTTAGCCGCTACCGATTACCGCCATCCCCACGGCAGCCAAACCGTCCAGTCGGCATTACCCGCGGCGCTTCGCGGTCTATCGTCGCAGCGTGTCAGGAATCTCGTCTGCCATCGATTCGTCCTACTCGCGTCGGGCCAGCCAGACGTACTAATGGTGGCCCGCTTTTGGTGGGGGGCAAGATACAATGGCGAGTCTGCTTCGAGTGGCGAGACCGCAAAGCCTACGCCGTCGAGATCGTCGACTACCATCCCTGAGGGGCCCTGCGATGAGCACACGTGAGATCCCCCCCCCATCCATCCCGGCGAGATCCTCTTCGAAGACTTTCTAGGTCCGATGGGCATCAGCCAATACCGGCTTGCGCAGGACATCGGCGTCGACGCCCGCCGCATCAACGAGATCGTGCACGGGAAGCGGGCCATCTCCGCCGACACCGCGTTGCGGCTCGGCCGGTACTTCGGCACCTCAGCACGATTCTGGCTCAACCTACAGACCCACTACGACCTCGACGTGCAGACGATCAAACTGGGCGATCGGCTCAAACGTGAGGTGAAGGCGCTCGCGTGACAGGCCGGTTGCCGGGGTGGCTCGACCTCCGCTCGGTGCGCACCAGGACGGTGGGCTCGGCGAGATCTCGACCGAATTCGCGTTATCGTACCGCCTTGCGAGCCACCCGATACACGCCCATGCCGTCCGCACCTTCGGCGGTGACGAGCAGCCCTCCCGCCGCCGCGATGTCGAGAGCGATCGGCTCATTGTCGAGCGCGTCGAGGACCACGACCGGCGCGTGGCGCATCGGCCGTCCTGGCGTGATGTCTACGGCGGACAGCGTTCCGCCCTCGACGAGCGCGAAGAGAATGTCGCCGTCGACGACGAGACGTGTCGCTTCACCGACATCTGCGATGCGCCCCACGCGCGGAAGTCGCCGACGTGCGTCCGAAGATGCGCCTTCGCTGATGTCATACTCCACGATATCGCCGTCCTCCAACCCGACGAATGCCCTGCCATCACCGACGGCGAGCGCGACGGGCCGCCCGGAGAATCCAGCCCCGGCCAATGGGTTGAGGCCGATCCGCGTTCCGGATTGCACCGGCTCACGCCACGGCTGGACGAATCCGATCCAGGCGCGCTGCCTGTTCGGGTCTGATTGCAAGAGGACAAGGATCCGGCCGTCTATGACCTCCGCGTCGATGATGTAGCCGTCCCGAGTGGTGCCGAGGGCTTCATCTCTCATACTCGACTCTGATTCGGGGACGTTCGCTTTGTAACGCAGCATCGAATCGGAGTTCATACCCGAGTGGAGTACATCGCCATTGGATTCGAGCGCGAGCCACCGTCCTGCTGTGGCTTCGACGGACGCGGCCGAATTTCGCGTCAATCCGTCGAGAGGCTCATTCCCGGTAGCGAAGGACGCAATCGCCCCGTAGGGATACGACGCCAAGCCACCCCCTATCGGGTAAATCTCTGCCAAGATCCCGACAGAGCGCTCGTCGGCAACGATTCGTAGTGCCCTGCCCATCCGGTGAGATCGCTACCCGATTTACCGGCGCCGGCTGAGGTAGATCGCCCAGCTCGACGATCCGTCGCGGATCTGGGGCGTCGAAAATACGGACGTGTGCGGTTCTCCGGACGGCCAGCGTGGACGAGTCGCCGACGATCTCGAACGCCCCTCGCAGTGCTCGGGCAACTCCGATCTCGGCGACGCCCTTATCGCTGTCGAAGCGCACGATCCGCGTCGATCGCCAGCCATCGACCAAATCTCGCCGTCGTCGCAGAGGATGATCGCGCGCCCGCCGGCTGCGTCGAGGAAGCGTGCGCGCTCCTCACACGGGTTCGTGAGAGAACGGACATCAAGCCGGCCGCTGCGCGCATCGACCGTGCGGATCTTATAGCCGCCATCGCCGAGAGTGATCAGCACCCCCTCGAGCCACGCCATGCTCTCTCCCGGCTCGTCGAGCCAATCCAAGATCTCGGGAACACGCTCCGCGATGTCGATGATCGCGATCCGGCCTGACTCGATTCTTGCGGCCGCGAAGTTCCCTTCGGCGACCAACTCAATCGCCTCGCCGACCTCCAAATCGACACCGATCGAGGGAACTACCAACGTGGGCGATCGATCTTCGGCCGGCCCGACGTCGATCGAGGGATACACGGTGACGCGCGTCCCGGACGCGATCAGGATCCGGCCGTCGGCAAAGGCGATCGGCCCGGGCCGGCCGCCTGTCTGGGCGACGTGGGCGAGTTCGACCGCCGGGGCATCGGGAGTTGGCTCGCAACCGGCGATCAACATGTTTATCGCGCCGAGGGCGCAACACTCTGCCAGGGAGTTCCGGTACCACCGATCTCCGACCAGCCAGCGCCTCAGACGGATCACGGAACGGGCTCCTCTGCATACATCTGCCACTCTATCGCGGTTCGCCACCATCCGAGGTCCGCGCCCGAACGTGCGGAGACTTCGATCCGCCAGCGCGGGCGGGCGTCGGCGTCGTATCGCTCGATGGCGCAGGTCGCTCCGAGGATCGCGGTGTTGAGTCGATCTGACCGCTCGTGTCCGTCGATCCGATGGTCGTCACTCGCTCGTCGCGCGGCACGTCGCATCCGCCGGTCACGAGGATGATGGCCGCGACGAGCGTTCGGAGCATTCGCCTGGATCGGGCATGCCGCGATGCCACCACCGAAAGCATTGGTAACGACATATGGATACACGCTCCAACCTGCCGCCGGGACAAAGAGGACAGACAACCTTGAGAAGGCCGATCCCCGGGATCGCAGAATCATGGGGATCTGCAAGTCGTAATCGCGGGCTCCAAGCCCCAACCCTTAGGAGTCCGGCCAGATGAAGGGTACCACAAGCATTCGGACGTGAGCGCAGGGCTATAGCATTCTGGTACTCCGCCGCACAGATGATGAATCCACCCTTCGGCAAGGGCTGACGCGGACCGGGTCGGAGGGCCGCGATGATGGGCGGCGATTTCGGGATTGCCGGTGGGGAGGCGGGCGGGACGGTGGTCATCGCGCGGCTGCCGCTGGGGGGCTGATAGGCGAAGAAGAGGTTCGGCGTCTGCTTCGGGGCGAATCGGCGCCGCGCCGCAGTGCGGGTGATCGACCGACCGGGTGCGGATCATCGTAGCGCTATGTGCTCGGTTCGGCATCGGTTGCCCCACAGACGGAAAGTACGCGCAATGGCGGATAGGACGGACCGCGTGTGCGCCTACGGGGGCCGCCGCGGAGAAGACTATGCTGAAGGCGCTGGTCGCAATGGGTGCATCGGCATGGGTTCGGAAGCTATCGGATAGGATGTTCGTCGGGCTCGATCGGGCGCTCGACCGGGCGATCGCCGGCAGGTCGCTCGCTTGGTGTTTCGATAGGTGCACACTGTAGGCTGGAGGTGAACGTGGATTCGAGCACGTCCGGGGTGATCTCGGATCGTGAGCGGGCGCTCCGCGGCTGGCGATCACGCCTCGCCATGCTCGTCGTGGTACTGCTGGCCGCGCTCGCGATCACGGGCTTATGGATGTACTTCGCCCCATTCTCGATCATGTCGCAGCTGCAGGTATTGCTCCACACTGCGCTCGGCCTGGCGCTCGTCGTCCCATATGCGATCTACGCATTCAAGCACCTGAAGGGCTGGTGGTCTCAACGCCTGACGGCCGAAAAGCTCTTGGGGTACGTGCTCGTCGTGATCGTAGCGACGAGCATCGTCAGCGGGCTCGTGCTCACGACCCAGGCTGCTTTCGCGCTCCGCATCGGTGATCTCTGGGACCTCGTTCACCTGGTCGGCGGGATCGCGGTGGCCGTGCTGCTCGTCCTTCACCTGACGATGGCGTACCTCAGGCGCCGGCCTCGGGCGACGTCGTGGCCGGAATTCTCCGGCTCCGTGCGGCGCTTTTCGGC
This sequence comes from Anaerolineae bacterium, assembly GCA_038913135.1. GTDB lineage: Bacteria > Chloroflexota > Anaerolineae > Epilineales > Epilineaceae > JBCLES01. The sequence goes on along the minus strand of JBCLES010000011.1, from coordinate 36,337 downwards.
CGTCAACGCGATCGCGCTCGGCGCCCTGGCGGCGGTGGTCGCGGTGGCGGCCGGCCTTTGGCCGACCCGCCCGACGACGATGCCCCTGCCCGAAGGCTATACGCTGCCCGAATACAGCCAGAACTTCGAGGAGTATCGCGGCAGCCCGTTCGCACCCTCCTATGCCCGCACGTCTGACGGGACACTCATCGATCCGAGCGTGCTTTCGGGCTCTGAGTCGTGCGGCACGTCTGGTTGCCACGAGCAGATCCTGGACGAATGGGAGCCGAGCGCGCATCGCTTCGCCGCGATGAACCCGCCCTTCCAGGCCGTCCAGCGGAACTTCGCCGCCGATCGAGAGCCCGCCGAGACCCGCTATTGCGGCGGCTGTCACGATCCGATCTCGCTGTTCGCCGGCGCCAAGGATCTAGGCTCGCTCGACCTCTCGGCTCCTGGAATGCAGGAGGGTGTCAGCTGCGCCGCCTGTCACTCGATATCCGAGGTCGATCAGCGCGGGAATGCCGACTACGTGATCACGCCGCCGCAGGAGTATCTCTGGACGGCGGCCGAAGGACCGCGCAAGACGGTCTCCGACTTCCTGATCCGCGCCTACCCGCGCCAACACCTCGCCGATTACGATCGCAACATCCTGCGCACGCCCGAATTCTGCGGCACGTGCCACAAGCAATTCATTCCCGAGGCCCTCAATCGCTTCGGGATGGCGCCTGGACAGAACCAATACGATGAGTGGCGCCAAAGCCATTGGCACAGCGACGACGCCTCGACCGATCTTTCGTGCCGCGACTGCCACATGCGGCTGGTCATGGATTCGAGCGATCCCGGGCACGGCGAGGGAGGCGACGAGCGGCGCGCTCCCGACGATGGCGCTCACCGGCACCACGGGACCATCGCGACGAACATGCTCATGCCCGAAGTGCTGAAGCTCCCGCACTGGGAAAGTCAGGTCGCGTTGACGGTCGAGTGGATTCAGGGCCAGACCATCATCCCGGAAATCGCCGATGTGTGGCCCGAAGGCCCGGTCGCGACGGTCGATCTCCTCGCGCCGTCGTCCGCTGTTCCAGGCAACGAAATCGAGGTCCGCGCGATCGTCACGAATCGGAAGGCGGGTCACAACTTCACGACCGGGCCGCTCGACTTCATGCAATCCTGGGTCCACTTGCGGGGAGTAGATGCCGACGGGCTGCTCCTGGCCGAGTTCGGGGCGATCGACCCTGACACCCGCTACCTGCTGGACAGCGATGGGAAGCCGCACGAGATAGGTAATCCGCGCGACGAGGGCACGCTCGTGCTCGAGGGCATTCCTTTGGACGAATTCGGCTCGAAACTCCTGAAGCACGAGCTGTGGCGAAAGGCGGGCGGCGTGGGGCAGCGCGTGATCTTCCCGCGTTACTCCGACAGCCAGATCTTCCGATTCGAGATCCCGGTCGATGCAAAGGGCCCGATCACGATCTCGGCCGACCTGAACTACCGGCGCTATCGGCAGGACTTCCTAGAACTCGTTGTGCCGGACATGGAGGCCGAGAGCGGCGTGATCCAACGGGTCGTGACCCACCATTCGTCGTCGAAGACCATCGCGCTCGACGCGCAGGCGGCCACCGTGACTCCGGGACCGGGCGCCCGGTGAGCCGAGGGGCGGGCGAGCGGCGGGGGAGCACGAAGCGCGAGCGCCGGCTCCGTGCGTCGGTCGCCGGGACGGTGTTCGGGCTCGTCGGGCTGACCGCAGCCGCACTGTGGGTCAGCGCGCGCCAGGACACGGACCTTGGCGACCCGAACGCGAACGTGACGAGCCGCGAGCGCGAGGCAGTCGCCGACGCGCCGCCGATCCGCTTTTCCGACGTTGCGGCCGAACGCGGTGTGATCATGCGCCACGGCCCGGGCGAGCGGGGTCGGACACTGCCCGAGGACACGGGTTCGGGGCTGGCGTGGGGCGATATCGACGGCGACGGGGACTTCGACCTCTACGTCGTCAACTTCCCGGGCCGGCTCGGGGCCGAGCCGGTCCCTGAGGGCTCGAACCGACTCTTTCGGAACGACGGTGGGCGATTCGCGGACGTCACGGAGGAGGCGGGGGTCGGCGATCTCGATGGCTTCGGGATGGGCGCCTTCTTCGCGGACTACGACGCGGACGGCGACGTGGACCTGTACGTTACGAACCTCGGCCCGAACCGCCTGTTCCGCAACGACGGCGACGGCCGCTTCGACCAGGTCGCGGCCGCGGCCGGAGTCGACGACCCAGCCTGGTCGACGGGTGCGGCCTGGGGCGACGTCGACCGCGACGGCGACCTGGACCTCTACGTCGCGAACTACGTCGATTACCAGGAAGGTGGGTTCGGCGCGGATCAACTCTCGACGTCGAGCGGCGGCGAGGCGACCATCCCGTTCACGCTCAATCCGAATGCGTTCGACCCGGTGTCGAACCGGCTCTACCTCAATCGCGGGGACGGCACCTTCGAGGAGGTGGCAGCCGCGCTCGGCGTCGATGATCCGCAGGGCCGGGGCTTCGCCGTGACGATGTGCGACCTGGACGGCGACGGGTGGCTGGACCTCTACGTGAACAACGACGTTTCGACGAATCGGCTGTTCCGGAACGTCGCGGGTGATCGCGAGGATGGCACGCTCGCCTTCCAGGACCTCTCCACGCTCACGGGGATCGCCGATCCACGCGGATCGATGGGCCTCTCCGTGGCCGACCTCGGCGACCAGAGCGGCGGACCGCCGGACGGGTGGCCCGACCTGTTCATCACGCATTGGGTCGCGCAGGAGAACGCCTTCTACTTCGGCGCAGGGCGGACGGGTGCCGGCGCGTGGGAGTATCGGGACCGAACCCGCGACCTCGGCCTCGGCGAGATCTCGACCGATGTCGTGGGGTGGGGTAGCGTGCTCGCCGACCTCGATCTCGACGGCAGACTTGACCTCGCCGTCGCGAACGGGAGCACGCTCGAGATGCCGGACGACCCGAAAAGCCTTCAGGCCGAGCCGCCTTTCCTCCTCTGGAACGACGGCTCACGCTTCCACGACGTCGCGTCGAAGGCCGGCCCGGGCGTCGACCGCGCCATCGTCGGCCGCGGGCTCGCCGCCGCCGACTTCGATTCGGACGGGGACGTGGACCTCGCGATCTCGGTCAACCGCGGCGCGCCGATCCTCCTGCGCAACGAAACGGAGACCGGGAATCGATCGCTGGTCGTGACCCTCGACGCTCCGGCGTCACGGGCCTTTGGCGCGCGGGTGGAGCTCGTGACGCGGAGCGGGTCGCAGATCCGCTGGTGGGGCGCCGACGTCGGCTTCCTCGGGTCGCACGCGGCGGAGATGATCTTCGGGCTCGGGACCGCGACGGCGGCCGAGTCGTTGAGCGTGAGTTGGATCGGCGGCGGGGAGACGCGGCTTGAGGGGGTGCCGGCGGGGGCGGTGCGGGTGAGGCCGTAATCCGAGGACCCCCGGCGCTGGTCTATACTTCCGGCACCCCAACCCAAACCTCTGCGGAGTTCCGCCCTTGGCCGTCCCCTTTATCGACCTCAAGCGCTTCGAACGCGACTTCCTGGAGCGCTGGACAGCGCTCAGCGCCGATATCGCGGCCAACACGCGCTTTGTCGGAGGGCCGGATGTCGCGCGCCTTGAGGAGCGGCTTGCCGCCGCGGCCGGCGTGCCCAAGGCCGTCGGCTGCGCGAACGGGACCGACGCGCTCCAACTCGCTCTGCGGGCGCTCGGTGTCGGCGAAGGCGACGTCGTCGTCATTCCTGATGCAACCTTTTGGGCCACGTTCGAGGCGGTGGTCAACGTTGGGGCGCGGGTCGTCACCGTCGACATCGATCCGGTCGATCTCCAGATGGACTTCGAGTGCTTCGTGGAAGCCGTCGAAGTCTACCGGCCCAAGGCGGCGATCCTCGTCCACCTGTACGGCTGGAGTTCAGCTAGGGTCGACGAATTCCGCGCCTTCTCACGAGATCGCGGATTGCCGCTTGTCGAAGATGGGGCTCAGAGTTGGGGCACCACTTGGCGCGGCGAATCGATCCATGCCGGGGCGCTCGTTTCGACCATATCGTTCTATCCCGCCAAGGTGCTCGGCGCATGCGGCGATGCGGGCGCCGTGCTTTGCTCCGACGAAGCGCTCGCCGGGAAGATCCGGATGTTAGGCAACCACGGGCGAGCCAACCACTACGAGCACGGACTTGTCGGATGGAACAGCCGCCTTGGAGGCTTTGAAGCGAGCTGGCTCGACCTTAGCCTCGACTACTTGGACGCGCGGCTCGAATCCCGTCGCCGGGCTACGGCCGCCTATCGCGAGCGACTCACGCCGCTAGGCATTCGGACCATCGGCCCGCCGGGCGGATACGTGGAGAACGGCTACCTGGCCGTGACGCTGCACTCACCCGAGCGCCGCGACGCCATAGCCGATGCACTTTCTGATCTCGGTATCGGCACCGGCACTGTCTACCCCGGCGCGATGAGCCGCCAAAGCGGCGCGACGGGCTTCGTCGCCGGCCGGGTCGGCGGCGACGAAGCGGATCGACTGGCGAAAAGCGTCCTGAACCCACCCGTCTTTGCCGGGATCACGGACGAGGAGATCGACGAGGTCGTTGACGCTTTTGCGAAAGTCGTCGGCGCGTGAACCAAGTCACAACTCGACGTGGGTGCGGAGCATGAGCGATCGGCCCGGCGTACGCATCGCCGATACGGCCGTTGTGCACCCGGATGCCGTGATCGGACCCGGCAGCCAGGTGTGGAACCACACCCAGATTCGGGAAGGCGCCCGCTTGGGGCGCGACTGCATTCTTGGCAAGGACGTCTACGTGGACTTCGACGTCTCGATCGGCGACCGCTGCAAAGTTCAAAACGGCGCCCAGATCTTCCACGGCGCCGAACTGGAGGACGGGGTGTTCGTCGGGCCGGGCGTAATCCTGACCAACGATCGCGTTCCGCGCGCCATCACGCCAGAAGGCGGGCTGAAATCGGCGGACGATTGGACGGTAGGCCGCACGCTCATCCGCCTTGGAGCGTCGCTCGGAGCCGGCTCGACTATCGTCACGAGCGTGACCATCGGCCGCTTCGCGATGATCGGAGCGGGCGCCGTGGTCACGATAGACGTGCCGGATCATGCGCTTGTGGTCGGCGTGCCGGCGCGGCAGATCGGCTGGGTGTGTGCGTGCGGGGAGCGGCTACATCAGGAAGTGGATACCGAAAGCAGGCTCGATGACAGCATCGCGAAGCCGTCGACCGTCGTACTGTGGCGCTGTGAAGCTTGCGGGCGCCGTTACCGGTCGCCTGGGCAGGTCAGCTCCGGTCTTGTCGAAGCGCCGGTCGCGCACCGATGACCCTCAAGGCAGCCGTTATCGGTGTCGGCGCGATGGGGCGGCATCACGCTCGGGTCTACCACGAGCTCGACGGCGTAACACTCGCCGGAGTCGCCGATCCCGAAGCGGAGAAGGCTCAATTTGTCGCACGGCGCTATGGAGTGCCGACCTTCGCGGACCATCGAGAGCTTCTCGAAGCGACCAGTCCCGACCTGGTCTCAATCGTCGTGCCGACCCGCATGCATCTTCGGGTTGCCTTGGACGCGATCGACGCCGGCGCCGCGGTGCTTGTCGAAAAGCCCATCGCGGCGACCCTCGATGAGGCCAGGGAGCTGATCGCGCGGGCGAACGCTGCGGGGACGGCCCTTATGGTCGGGCATATCGAGCGCTTCAATCCGGCCATCCTCGCGCTCAAGACGCGACTTGATGAAGGTGCGCTGGGCCGGATCTTCTGCATTCGCGCTCGCCGGACGGGTCCGTTCCCGGCTCGTGTCCGCGACGTAGGCGTGATCATCGACTTGGCGACCCATGACCTGGACATCATGCGCTGGTTGGTCGGATCGGAAGTGACGCGAATTCAAGCTGAGACGGCCAGGCGAATCCATACCGATCATGAGGACTTGGTCGCTGCCACATTGCGCTTCGAGACAGGCGAGGTCGGGATCCTGGACATCAACTGGCTCACCCCGGCGAAAGTGCGGGAATTGTCCGTAACCGGTGAGGGCGGCATGTTCGTCGCCGACTATCTGCGCCAAGAGCTGACCTTCTACGAAAACACTGAAGCAGATAGCCACTGGGAGCAATACGGCGATCTCCATGGCGTCGGCGAGGGCAACATGACCAAGCTGGCGATCCAGCGGCGAGAACCGCTCGCGGCCGAGCTCGATGCTTTTGCCGCGGCGGTGCGCGATGGGACGTCTTCGCCGGTCAGCGGCGAGGACGGATTAGCGGCGCTAGGGCTGGCGCTCGACGTGGTTCGGGCCGGGCTGGACGGCGGGAACGGGACGCCATGAAGGGCAATATCAACGGCTCGTGGTGGAGATCGACGCCATGAGCCCCAAACTTTGCCCCGCAGCCGAATCGCTCCGCCTACGGCTCGAAACCGGCGAAGCCAGGCTCGGGGTGATCGGACTTGGCGTGGTCGGGACGCCCGTCGCCGCGCTTTTCGCAGCATCGGGACTGCATGTGATCGGCATAGACATCGATCGGACCAAGGTCGATGCTGTGAACGCGGGCCGCTTGCCCTTCGAAGGCGAAGAGCCCGGCCTGAAGGAGCTTGTCGCCGAACAGGTTGGATCTGCTAGGCTCCTTGCTTCTGCCGACTACGACGCCCTCGCCGGCGCCGACGTGATCATCATCGCGGTCGAAACGCCGGTCGACGACGTCGATCACCGTCCGCGCTACACCGCGCTTCTAAGGGCCATTGACGATCTCGGTCCTCAGCTCCACCGCGGCGCGCTCGTAGTCGTGGAATCCACGCTCGCGCCCGGCACCATGCGCGACGTCGTGACCCCGGCGCTCCAGGCTTCATCGGGTCTCCGAGTGGGCGACGATCTGCTCCTGGCCCACTGCCCAGAACGGGTAATGCCGGGACGGCTACTCTCCAACCTGCGCGGGATGAGCCGAGTTATCGGCGGGGCGACACCTGAGTCGGCGGAGGTCGCACTTGCCCTCTATCGACGCATCGTCGAGTCCGACCTCGATCTAGCGGACGCCTTGACCGCGGAGATCGTCAAGACGGGCGAAAACGCATATCGCGACGTTCAGATTGGCTTCGCGAACGAGATGGCGCTGATATGCGACGCGCTCGGCGCGGACGTCTGGCGCGTGCGCGAGCTCCTGAATAAGAGTCCGGGCCGAAACATGCTGCTTCCAGGCGCAGGTGTCGGTGGCCATTGCATTCCGAAGGATCCGTGGCTCTTGATCGCAAACGCGGCCGAACGCCCTATCTTCACGCCGCGCCTCATCCCGGCGGCGCGCGCCGTCAACGAAGCTATGCCGGCGCACATAGCTGACCTCGTCGCGCGCGGCCTGAATTCCGCCGGCCGGCCTATGGACCAAGCACGCGTCCTGATCCTGGGCTGGAGTTATCTGGCCAACACGGACGACGCCCGCAACGCGCCCAGCGCCGCGCTCGCCGACATCCTCCGGCCTCAAGTGGCCGACCTCCGGATCCACGACCCGTGGGTGGCTGCCTATCGCACGTCCGACGTCGAGGCGCTGGCCGCGGACGCCGACGCCCTCGTATTGATGGTCGCGCACTCGGCCTACGAGGATCTGGATTGGGGCGCTCTGCGAGAGGCCGTCCGCACCCCCGTGTTGATCGACGGCCGAAGTGCGATAGATTCGGCGGCGGCGATAAGTGCTGGTTGGCTGCTGAGGGTGGTGGGGGTAGGCGGGGGCGAGCATCGGGACGGGCGCGACAGTCGGGACCAGCGCGACGATCAGGGCTGATACGATGGCCGGCATGAGTGGTGAAACCGTCGGATCGCCGATTATGCCCCGTACCCCGAACGGTATCCGCTGGGCACTTCATCAGCTCGCTCTGCGCGCAGGCGCTCGCGTGATCGAGCCGTTAGAAGGCGACGTTGTGCCGTCGATTCTCGCGGACGGTATTGCGCTGCGCTACGGCGCGCCGCGGGGCGAGGCGGAATCGAGCAGCTCGACGATCTCCGCGGTCTCGTCGGGCGCCGCGAATCGGGTGGGCAGGTCGGCGGCGCCGGGCCGGTCGGGCGACCTCGCCGCCCCCGCCATCGGACCGCTGAACATCGACCCTCCCCCCATCGGACATCCCACCATCTGGATCGTTCCATGCGCGATCGATGCGCCCACCGCTCTGCTCACCCTACAGCCCGGCGACCTGCCTTCCTGCGCGTCGGCCGACCTCCTGCCGCCCATGATCGGTGGAACGGCTTCGGCGACGGACTCGGCGTCAGCCTCGCTCTTCGATGTCGACGAACGCATCCCGGTGCCGCTGCTCGCGGCCGGCGAACTGCTTTCGCATCCGATTCCTTGGAACGGATCCTCACCGCGGATGGCTGCGCGCATCGCCTTCAGCGTGCCGGGCGGCGCGGTCCTGCGCGCGGACATCGTTGCGACCGCTCTGATGTTTCTTTCGCGTTGGGAGGAGACGGTCTCGTCCGTGCGCGACGAACACGGTCGCTTTCCCGCTAGCGCATCTTTCGCGCTCCGGCATCGCATCCTGGACCGGCCATTGGTCGACGAACATGCGCTAGTCCTCCGGGCCTGGATGCGCGCTGTTCTGCCTGGTTGGACACCAGCGGCGCGCGTCTTCGATATTCGCCTTTCGCACGACATCGATCGCATCCGGCCGTTTCGGGGACCGGAAGCCGCGTTGCGCCGGCTTTTCGGGGATTTGCTGCGCCGGCGTAATCCCGCAACTGCGATGCGGTCCCTCCGCGACGCCGTCACGCAGGCCATCGCACTCGAAAGGACTTCGAGCTTCATGGGCATCGAGGAGCTCGGCGCCATCGCGGCGGCCGCCGACATACCGGCCGCCTTCCTGTTCCAGGCCGGCGATCCCGGCCCGTTTGACAGCGATTATGACGTGCGCCGTGAGCCGGTGGCGGGCGTGATCCGGCGGCTACGCGACGCCGGACATAGCGTCGGCCTGCATCCGAGTTATGCGGCGGCCGATGATCCCGCACGCCTGTCGCGCGAGCGAGAGCGCCTTGCGGCCGTTTCGCCCGAACCCGTCCGCCTCAGTCGGCAGCACTACCTTCGCTTCACGGCACCGGAGACTTGGCGCGCGCTTGAATCGGCCGGCCTTGAGTGCGACATGAGCCTCGGGTATGCCGACCACGAAGGCTTCCGGGCGGGGACATGCCATCCCTATCAGCCGTTCGACCTCGAACGCGACGTGATCTTCGGCCTTGTCGAAGAGCCGCTCATCGCCATGGAGTCCACGCTGCTCAGCTATCGCGAGCTCAGTACGGACGAGGCCGCGGAACGAGTCTTCCACCTTGCCCAAAGCTGTCGCCGGGTCGGTGGTCGGATGACGCTCCTGTGGCACAATTCCAAGCTACACGGTGGGTGGGAGGCTTGGGGCGAATGCTATCGCGGGATCGTGCCGGTGCTGGCCGCAATGCGCTCGGAACGCGATTGATCGAGCCGCCCTCCGATCCGCGTTGGATCTACGTTACATCCACACCGCTCGACGGTTTCGGCCCGACGACTCACGTGGTCGAGACCTGCCGCGCCCTAGCCGCCATTCGTCCAACGACCCTGATCGCACCAACTTCTCCCCCTGAGCGGATCGAAGGACTCAGTGTCCACATCGTGCCGCTGCCGACCAAAGCGCCGGTCGAGATGCGCTATCAGGCGCGGCTTGCCCGCGTCCTGCCTGCGCTCGCGGAGCATGCCGACGTCATCTATTTGCGAGGCGCAGCTTTCAACCTCGGCGTGTTGTTGACGGCCAGGCGGCTCGGTGTGCCGGCGGTCATGGAGCTGAACGGCCTGCCCGGGCTTGAGTATCGGCTGCTCAATGCGGGCTCGCGCGCCGGACTCCGTGGACTGGCCTACGATGTCTTCGCCCACCTGGACACCCGTGCCGCATCGGGGATCGTTAGCGTGACGCCTGAGCTTGCCGCCGCCGCGCGCCGCTGGGATGCCGGGCACGTTTACGTCGCCTCGAACGGGGTGGACCCCGATCGAGTGCGTCCTCTGCCAATCGGTCCGGCGCGGGAACGGCTGGGCTGGCCTGCCGATGCGCGGGTCGTCGGCTTCGTAGGCCACTTCGCGCCGTGGCAGGGGCTTGAGACGCTTATCGATGGCGTGATCCGGCTGCGTGCTCTGCAACCCGATACCGACGCTCGCCTTCTGCTCATCGGCGACGGCAGCGAACGTGATGCACTCGCTCGCCGCGCCGGTGCACTTGGCGACGCGGTTCGATTCACAGGACCGTTGGCACGGGACGAAGTTCCCGAAGCACTCGCCGCCTGCGACGTTCTAGCGCTGCCATCCGCGCCCATCGAACGTAACCGGCTAACCGGCCTTTCGCCGATAAAGCTCTTCGAGTACCTCGCGATGGGACGCCCAGTACTGGTTTCCGACCTGCCCAGCCTGCGCTTCGTCGCTGAAGAAAGGCTTGGCGCCACTTTCACGTCCGGCGATGCGGACAACTTGGCCGACGTACTTGGGACGCTTTTCGCGTTGGAGAGTGCGGATCGCCAAGGCATGGGCGGCCGGGCGCGCGCGGCGGCCGAGGGGCGCTTCTCCTGGAAAACGGTGACGGCCGGGATTGTAGATTTCGTCGAGGGCGAGATTCTCGGCGTCGAATTGTCGAATCGATCATGAACACTGGCGGCGAACAGCCCTACTTCCGTTGACGCGCGAAACGCGCGAACAACGTTCGGTGTTGCGGATGTTCCGAAGCGCGTGCGCTCGCGATAGGCTCGATTGTGTAGAAGGCGTCCGGGTTGTGGGTGCGCAGCACTTCAAGCACGGTCCCGGTCTTCTTGCGTGCGACCACCACGTTCACGACATTCACCGGCCCGGTCAGACCTTCCCCACGCAGCAGAGTGACTCCGTAGCCCTCGGCCCCAAGCGCTCCGATCAGCGCCTCGACCTCACGCCGGGTGAAAACTCGCACCACAACCATGCCAAGCGCGATCCTACGCTCGATCTGAAGGCCGACGAAATTGCCCGCGGCAAAGCCGCCCGCGTATGCGACATAGTAGATCGGGCTGGAAAGCCTCTGCATGATCTGCGTGACGGCCAGCAGCCAGAACATAGACTCGAAGAAGCCGATAAGAGAGGCCGGAATGGCCATGTCGCGGGAGATGAACACGATCCTGAGCGTGCCGCATGAAACGTCGAAGATGCGGGCCATGAAGATTAGGATCGGGAGGATGACGAGCGGGAACCATTCGAAGTCTGGGGAGATCATGAAGCCCTCAAGTTGATTTCGGGTCCGCGGTCGAATCGCACGGGATAGGTTGGCCGCCTGTTCGCTAATCATAGCTCCGCGTGGCATGCTCCCGCCCGATGCCCCCTGCATCCGAAGTACTCGTGGCCGCGAATCGCGGCTCGCGACCATATCGTGCGCTCACCCTCGGACTGATCGGTCCTTCGCTCGAATGCGGATATCATTGGGCGAATTGATCCGCCGGCAGAACGGCGATCGCACCGAATGACGTTTCCAAAAATGGCCGATTCAGGCCCGAGGATGATCATGTCTACCGAATCGCCTACCGACTCGACTCCCCCACTTGCTCGGCACGACCCCGGCGGATCCCATGCCCCATATCGATCCGCAAGGGTGGGTGACCGTCCGCGATTACAACTCGCGCGAACTCGGATCCCTCCTTGACGACTTCGTGGCCGAACGCAAGCGCTCCGTCGCGTGGCTGCGCTCTCTTGAATCTCCGTCATGGGACAATGTGAACCACCATCCGGCCGGTTTCGAGATCCGAGCTGGCGACATGCTCGCAGCATGGGTGGACCACGATCTCCTTCACATTCGTCAACTTACCGATCTGCGCCATGAACTACTCGTCGCTCGATCGGCACCGTATCTGACGATTTACGCTGGAGAGTGGTAGGCGCCGACGGCAGGCGTGATTGCTATCGTTTGCCGCCGAGCAATGGAAGCTGACGTCGCGCTTAGAGTCGAATTGAAGGTCGGAGGCCACCGATGTGTCGTAATATCCGCACGCTGTACAATTTCGAGCCGCCGGCGACCGACGATGAGATACACGCCGCCGCTCTGCAATTTGTTCGAAAGATCAGCGGCTTCAACTCGCCGTCGCAGGTCAATGAGGCGGCCCTCTACCAGGCTGTCGAGAAGGTGTCGGCGAGTTCGCGCCAGCTGCTCGACGCGCTGGTGACCCAGGCTCCGTCGAAAGATCGCAAGGCCGAGGCCGCTAAAGCGAAAGCGCGCGCGGCAAAGCGTTTTGGCGCGGCGATGCTCGCGATGCTGCTCGGCGCGCAGGTGATCGGAGCCTGCAACGCTTCGCCGGATGGAGCGGAGGCTCCGACATCCGGGCTAGACATCAATCCGACCACCGATCCGGCCATCGTATCCGCAACGACCGAGTCGTCCAATGCCCCCTCGGCCGCCGTGCCGACCGGACCTAGCGATAGCGGGACGACCAATGTAGAGCTAGAGGTCGATACGTCTGCGGTCGGGACTTGCGGCAGTCGAATAATCCTCGGCGTGAAGAACACCGTACGCGAAGTTCGCCCTGAGAATCCCTTTATCATCCAAGCGGTCGACCTGCGGATCAATGCCGACATCGCGGTTGCATCGATTGCTGCCTTCGCTTGCGGCGGCGATTACTTGTACGCCCTCGTCAACGTGGGCGATCCGAATGACCCTAGCGGCTGGCTTCCAGCCATCGCGTCGATCCGTCTTCAGACTTCGGGCGGCTTCGGCAATTGGAAACTGACCGGGCTGCCTAAGACCTCGTCGCTCACCTCCGCTGGAGATATCGAGGCGGCGGGCGGGCGTCTCTGGGTCACCGCTTCGGACCCAGGGTACTTTCGAGTATTCGACCTCCAAGCTCCGGACACACCGCGCGAGATCGGATCGCTGGAACTGCCGGCAAGCTACGCGGCTTCCGGCTGGTCACCCATGCTCGCTATCGGCGACGGCTACGCCTTCGTCACGACTGGGACGGGCGTGCTGGTCATCGACCTCTTCGAGCCGGACGCACCGGCGCTTCTCGCCAACGTCGATGCACCCGGAGACCCGATGGGTGAATTGGCGGAAAAGGCCTTGGCGTACGCTACGGATGTCGTCGCCGAAGGCCGATCGGCACTGGCATCAGGTCCGGATGGGGTGTGGAGCGTGGTCCGGGACGAGGCGACCGGCGATTGGCAGGTCGGCGGAGTGATCTCATTCGGTGCGGGCGTGCGGCGGTTCATCGGACGTCACGATGGGCATCCGGGCATAGAGCGCACCATGCCGTCGGATACAGGCGAGGAGTGGGCTTCAGTCTACGAGGAGATCGACTTGCGCCTGCCTGAGGCGCCGGTAGTAGCCGCCGCGGCCGGACTGCCTAACGGTTATGCGCGACGGCTGGTGCTCATCAGCGACACTCTCTTCGCCGTTCGACATGATGGATCGGTCGAGAGGGTCGCGAGCGAGAAGCTGAGCGTGTACGATCCGCACGTCAAGTGAAGCACTCGCACTTGTGAATTCGATGGCGTCGATCGCTCATAGCATCGAACGCGACTTCGATCCGAAAATCGAGCGACCGATCAACCGGTGCCCCGGACTACCTCCCCGACCCTCGATTCCAGCCACCTGAAGCCCACATTGAAGCCAAGCGCCAACACCGACACCGCTACGGCGCCCGCCACGATTTTTCCTCGATGACTCGTCGCCACTCCCACAAATAGAAGCTCTCCAAGCCCCCCGGCCCGAATCAGAGCCGCCACCGTCCCGATTGCGATCACCGACACGGTTGCCACCCGCGCTCCAGCCAACATCACCGGCGCCGCCAACGGCAGTTCCACGTGCCACAGTCGCTCGAAGCCGCTCATCCCCATGCCGCGCGCCGCCTCGATCACAGACGCATCGACCCCGCGCAACCCAGCCACCACGTTGCGGACCAGGACAACTTGCGCATACGCCACCAGCGCGACCAACGCTGTGTCCCTTCCAAGACCGAGCCAAGGAACGAGCAATACGAAGAACGCCAAACTGGGGATGGTGTAGACCACTCCTAGAGCGCCGAGCACCAGTACGTCGAGTCCGCGCATCCGCATGCGGACAACGGCGATGCCGAGCGGCAGCGCGATCGCCCCGGCGATTAGAAGCGTCATCGCGGTCAGCCACAGGTGCTCCAGCGTGTGCTCCAGGATCACCTCCGGGTTGGCAAGACCCCAGCCGAGCGCGTTCCATCGCCCTTCCGTGTTCATCGAACTGCCTCTCTCCCGACCATCTGCTCAGGCGTCCTTATCAGCGCACGTGTTCTCATCGGCGCACGTGTCCTCATTGGCGTCCTCGCGCCGCCGCCTGAAGCGCTGACAGTGTCAGCGTCCCGACGGCATCGCCCTCCGGACCGACGACCGGCAGTCCGTCGCCGCCCGATCGGAGGAGATGAGATAGGGCCTCCCTGAGATCATCTTGGCTCGACAGCGTGGTCGAGTCGCCACTCGGCCGAACTCCCGAACTGCCGTCCAAATCGCCACTCGGCGGAACACTCGACCCGGCGCCAGCATCAGCCATCCCGACTACATCGCCCACCCGCATCAAGCCCAATCGGCGAAAGAGATCGTCCGCATCCACCAGCTCGGAGACGAAATCGTCTGCCGGCGATAACAGGAGTTCGAGTGGTGTCGCTGCCTGGACTATCCTGCCCTCCCGCATCACCGCGATCCGATCCGCGATACGAAGTGCTTCGTCCACGTCATGGGTTACGAAGAGAATGGTGCGGCGCAGCCGACTGTGGATCGCCCGTAGTTCATCCTGCAGCCGAAGCCGATTGATCGCATCGAGTGCGCCAAAGGGCTCGTCCATCAATAGGAAAGCCGGCTCGGCGGCCAGGGCTCGCGCAATGCCCACCCGTTGAGCCTCGCCGCCGGAGAGCTGGCGAGGCGCTCGCCCTCCGTAGTCCTGCGGCAGATCTACAAGCTCGAGCATCTCAAAAACGCGCGCCGCGATCCGTTCGTCCGACCAGCCGAGCAGCCGCGGTACGACGCCGATGTTTCGCGCGACGCTCATGTGCGGAAAGAGCCCCGTCGCCTGTATCACGTAACCGATCCGTCTGCGCAGCGCGGTCGGTTCTAGGGTTGCCGTGTCCAATCCATCGACTAGCACGCGGCCCTGCGTCGGCTCGACCAGGCGATTGACTGACTTGAGCAGCGTCGTCTTGCCGCAGCCAGACGGACCTAGCAGGACTTCGAGCGTTCCCGGCGCAACGTCGAGCGTCACATCCGCAACGGCGGGTTGCTCGGATCCGGGGTATAGGACGGAGACGTCCTCGAATCGGATAGCCCCTTCTTCCGCCCCCGCTTTCTTCTTGTCGCGCACGCGCTACTCGATCAAGCCCTCGGCGATAAGGAAGTCGCGCGCCACATCCTCGGGCTCGCGTTTGTCAGGACCGTCGACCGACCAATTGAGGACCTGCATGATCTCGTTGGTCAGGCGCGGTGCGAGCGAATTGAGAATCGTGGCTATTCCCGGCTCTGCTTGGAGGACGTCGCTGCGCACTACGGGCGCCACCGGATAAGGCGTGAAGAAGTTCTGGTCGTCTTCGAGCAGGACTAGGCCGAAGCCGCTGATCTGACCATCCGTTCCGAAGGCGAGAACGACGTCGATATCGCCGTTGACGAGCGCCTCATAGCGCAAGCCCGAATCAAGTTGGCGCGTTTCGGCGAAGTCAAAGCCGCCGTATGCTTCCTGAAGTCCGGGTAGGCCGTCTTCGCGCTCGAAGAACTCCGGCGGCCCGCCGATCGTCAGTTGGTCGGCGATCGCGGCAAGCTCCGTGTAGGTCGACACGTCATGCTCCTCCGCAACGTCCCTTCGTGTCGCGAGCGCCTGCGGGTTGTTGAACGGCGATGGATCAAGCCATGTGAGGTCGAAGTCCCTTTCGTACGCCTCGGAAACTGCCTTGTAGACCGCGTCGCGATCGCTGATCGGATCCGCCTGAAGAACCGTGATAAGCGCCGTGCTCGTGTACTCCGGATACAGATCGATCTCGCCCGCCAGAAGCGCGGCATGGGCGATCGGAGTAGCGCCCAACCCGACCGAGCGTTCGACTTCAAAGCCGGCGCCTTCGAGCATGAGGGCATACATGTGGCCCAGGATGAACGCCTCCGTGAAGTTCTTGGAGCCGACCACGATCGGGCGGTCAAGGCCCTCGGCAGGGGTATCGGCTACTTCTGCGCCGGAAGTATCATCGCCGGTCCCAGCTTCATCGTTTGGATCTTCGGGCGCCGTGCCCTGCGAACCGTCGGTGATGATCTCATCGTTCGCGTCGGGTGCATCGACCTGTCCCGGAGAGCAGCCCAAAGCGAAGGCCATCAGCAGCATTGAGGCGAAGATAGCCGCGAACGTGGCCGTATGTGTTCGGCTACCGACGATTGAGTGTTTGAAGGCTTCCATGAACATCTCTCCTGTGAGCGGACGATTCGATCTGATCAGACCACCTGCAACCGGTGTTCGACAGCGTTCAACCCGACTTCCGAAATCAGGGCCAGCACGGCGACGGGCACCGCCCCAACCAGCATCACTTCCGGCCGATCGAGGGCGAAGCCGAGAGTGATGAAATCTCCAAGCCCGCCGGCGCCGATGAAGGCCGCCAGCGTTGCGCTCGCGATCACCTCCACGGCCGCCGTCCGAACACCGGTGATCACCACCGGAAGGGCCAGCGGCGTCTCTACACGCCTGAAAACTTGCGGCGCCGACATCCCCATCCCGCGCGCGGCTTCGACTACGGAGGCTTCGACACCTTGAAAAGCCGCGTAAGTGTTCAGCAGGATGGGCGGGCAGGCGAGCACGGTCAAGGCGAGAAGGGCTGGAGCGAAGCCGATTCCGAGCACTGGAACGGCGAGGAAGAGGATGGCTAGGCTCGGGACGACGCGTGCACCGCTAAAGAAAGCGATCACCGGTTCAGCCGCCTGAGGCCGTCTAGCGATGACAACACCAAGCGGGCCTGCGACTGCGAACGCGATGCCAAGGGCCGCTCCGCTCAACTCGATGTGGCGCGTTAGCGCATCCATGAAGACGTCGGGGCGCTCTTGTGCCCACGCGAAAGCTTCGGTGAACGCGGCGGTGAAGTCGTCGATTCGCGCCCCCTTTCAGAAAGACGCCGACGCGACGTCGAGGACTGGGTCCAAGTTCAGGCTCAAATTCAGGCCAAGGTTACTGCCTAAGTCCATGGCCCGGCTAAGGCCGTGTCAAACAACAATCTAGCCGATTCGAGCGCCGCGATGATCGCGGCAGGATCAGAACCCCTGGAGCATGCGGTCGACGAGCAGGCTCAACTCCGTCCGCTCGACGGCACCCTCCGTGCGATACTTTAGGAAGCCGCGCCCGTCGAACATGAAGACCCACGGCTCTGAAGGTAGTCCCCACGCCGAGGCCGTCGGTGAGAGCAGATTCGGCTGCTCGAGATTGCGCGACTCGATGTGAATGAAATCGATGCGGTCGCGGTAGCCGGTCCATAGCGCCCTGAACTCGGACATCATCACTTCGCAGGTTTCATCCGGGCAATGCTCGGCTGACGCAAAGAGGACGATGAACGGGCGCTGGGCCTCGATCGAATCAGCGATGCTGGTCCGATACAAGTGTTCGAGCGGGTTGGGATCGGTGGTCAGAGGGCTCAGGTCGTCGCCATCGGTCGTAGGCGTGTCGATAGTCGGCGGCTGCATGCCCGAACGCGGCAGCGCCGTTCTTCCAGCCACAGTCACGGTCTCACGCGCTACCGCCCGCCTGCCGTCCGGCAATTGGATAGTCACATCGATGGTCCACGGACCGGAGCTGTCGATCTCGGAATAGAGCACCCATGCCCCACCGCCCGGCATGGACTGGCCGAAAAAGGCGGCGTCGCCCGCCGCCTCTCGGAGAGAGTCACCACCAGGCAGGCCTTCGTAGAAGACGGTTTTGACGATCGCCTGCCGCACGGGAGTGTTCGTCTCATCGAGCAGACGAAAGGCGAACCGCTCGAAACCGACGCCCAACTCCGTGTTCAGCGGAAGGAGCGTGAAAGTGGCGGCGTCCGCCGGAGGTGTGACCTGGCTCAGACGATCCGGCGTCGGGACGAACGGCGTGACCGTGGCCGGGTCGAAAGTACACCCGGCCGACGTTAGGAAGAGCGTAGTCATGACGGTCGCTGTACCGATCCGACTCCGCGGCATCACGGTCGTGTTTCTTCGCCGTCTTCCGATGTCGGCTCAGCGGTCGTTGTGGGCGTCGAGCGGGCCGTCGGCGACACAGTCGATGTCGCGGCTGCCGTTGAAGCGCTTGTCGCAGTGCCCTCGGTTCCAGCTTCGGCCGTGGCGGTTGCGTCGGCGTCTTCGACTCCGGCTTCGGCCGTGGCGGTTGCGTCGGCGTCTTCGTCCTCGCCGCCCTCATCCGCGCCCTCGTCGACCGCCTCGTCGGTTCCCTCTTCAACTCCCTCGTCCGCGTCGCCGTCAGTATCTTCGTCGGCTTCCTCAGATTCCACGGTCGGAGTCGGGGCCAAAGGCGGCTCGTCGAGCCATTCCTCCAAACGGTCGATGTCGATGCCACTCAAGATTCGAATCGGGCCGCCTGCGGCCAAACGAACGTAGTAGTCCGAGCTGGTCGGTACCTGATCGCCGCGGTAGATGACGGTCTCAGCATCGGCCGCGCGTAGCGTGATTGTCAGCGCCGGTGTATCGAAGCCGTAGACGTCTGGGTCGCGGTCCTCAGGCAGCACGCGCAAGATCGTAGGTTCCGCGATGCGCCCGATGAGGCCGGCGACCTCGTCGCTGGTCGCCTCGCCGTCGACAAGCCAAGCGTCGCCGTCCCGGCTGAGCGTGTATTCGTCCGCTCCGCGCGTCACCACGACTTCATTGACATCGTCGGTCTTGAAGTCCCACATCGGGCCGGGCGTCGGCTCGGGAGCCGTGTTGCCAAATTGCTTGCCCTCGCGATCGCGCAGAGTCCACGCGAACACCGCGAGAGAGACGAAGACCAGGAACAGGATCAGGGTGTTACGCATGTTCACGTTCGGGCTCCTCAGACATCAACGGCGGCAACTCGCGCCGACGACATTTACTTCCGGACATTCACTAGCGGATATTGTTTCCCCGGCATTGACTCCCCGTTTCGCCGGCCGTAGGTCAGCGTTGGCGCCACCACACCCAGAAGCCGACGGATGCGACGAGCGCCGGCATGAAGAGCGTCGTGGTCAGGAGTAGTAGCCACGGACGCTCCACGGGGTTGATCGAGCGTGTCTCGGGCGCCGTGGGGCGGATGGAGATCAGCGCTTCGTCCTGCGTGAGCCAATTGATGCCGTTGAGGACGAGGTTGCCGTTGCCGAGGCTGAGCATTTGCATGCCCTGCAGGAATCCGTCTGACGCCAGCTGCGCGTTGCCGAAGACGACGAGCCGCCCGTAGCCGCCTTCGGCCGAGTCCTCGGCCGCGACGCCGAGCGTCAGGGGTCCGGGGGTGTCTTCACCAGGGTCGAGAGTCGGTACTCCCGACGAGAGCGACTCTATGTTCGATTCTCCCCAGGCCGCCGCGGAGGTCTGGAGGAGCGGGCTAGCGCTGATCGTTTCGACTTGGGGAGTTCCGACTTCGATCGAACGCGCTCCGGGAATGGCGCTAGTGATGTTCTTGGCCACCAGGTCCTTCGTTATCGTATGGAACAAGTAACCGTCGCCGACGATCGCCGGGATCTGAGGACCTTGACCCAGGAAAGATCGCTCCGGGTCGAGCACAAGGTCATCGCGCACCGTTATCCCATAAGGAGCGAAGAGTTGATCCAGTCCTACGTCGGTATCGGGATCGAGGAGTACCATCACCGCGCCTCCGTCCCGCAGATAGCCTTCCAACGCCTGGACCTCTTCTTCGAGATACGGTCTCCGGGGACCGGCGATCACAACGGCATCAGCGCTCAGCGTGTCGGTCATCGTCGACAAGCTCATGGTCTCGACGGTGAAGCCTTCTCTTCCCAACTGCTCGCTGATGGCTAGATATCCACCTTCTTCGCTGCCGGCCGGATCATATTCCTCGTGGCCGGAAATGAAGGCGATGGTCTTTTCTTCTGCGCGAGTCGCTTTGACAATGACTTCGGTGATCGCCTGCTCGTCGAAGGAGGAGAAGACGACGGCGTGCCGGCCGGCCGACTCAGCGATCATGCCGTTGGTGGGCGGTGCCTCGCCGATTCGCTCTTCGATGGCTGTCAGTGCGAAGGGCTCTAGCTGTGGATCTACTCGCTCGATTTCGACGGCTTCGGAGTTCGACTCATATTGCTCGATCAGCCGGTCGAGGTCTGTCGAAGATGGATCGTTGGACGCGAGAACAGCCGTGACGACAACCGGCTCGCCGGCATCGTCGATATCGTCGAGGATCTGCCGCGTCTGATCCGAGATCGATAAGCGCTGGTTCTCCGTTACATCTTGGGTATAGTACCAGCGCGCCGCGAGAAAGTTGAGAACGACCAATATGCCCAGCGCGGAAAGGGCGAGCACAAAGGAATTGCCTCCGTGCCGGATACGCCGACCGGACATGAGTTCACGCATTTCGCCCGGGTTGAGCACGGGCCAAGCGAGGGCGAGAAGCGCGCCCACGACGGCCAACGCTGGGGCGGCGTACTCCGGCACATTCGGCAGTCGCCACAAGATCAAGCTCCCGAAGAGCAGAAATACACCGAACAGCGATACATAAGGCAGCCAATCGTTTCGATCTGAAGTCATCATCGCCATCGCCTCGATTCCAGGATGCGCGTTGCCAGCACCAGGGATCCCACGATCAGCGAGAGCATGTAGACGACGTCCCGCGAATCGATCACACCCTGGCCAAAGTTGAAGTAGTGATCGCTAAGGCCGGCGTACGCCATGACCTTTCCGACGACCGATTCTTCGCCGAAAGCGGCTTGAAGGAGCGGCAGGAACCACAGCACCATCACAAGCATTATGCCGAGGAAGGCCGCCACCACCTGGTTCTGCGTCACGGATGATGTCAGGACGCCGAGAGCGAGCAGGGCGGCCGCCAGTAAGAAAAGCCCGATGTAGCTCGAGATGAGCGGACCGACCTCGATGCCGTTGGTCGCAAGCCTTACAAGGATCGCGACGTGAAAGATGGTCAGCGCGAGGATGACCGTGGTCATCACCAGCGCGCCGAGCCATTTGCCCCACACGACCTGCCAATCGCGGATCGGCGCGGTCATCAGGAGTTCGAGCGTGCCGGTGCGCTGCTCTTCCGACAGAAGCCGCATCGCAAGTAAGGGAGCGACGAAGAGAAGGATGGTCCCGTAGAGACCGAGCAACGGCAGCATGTCGGCCGACGCGCTCTGTCCTGTAGTGATCAACGAGAACACGAGACCGCCGAAGATCATGAAGGCGGTCGCGAGCACCCAGAAGATCGACGAATTGAAGTAGGCTCCGATCTCCCGTGAGGCGATCGTGATCAGATTACGCATTGTCCGCCTCCTCAACGTCCGCCGCAACATCATCGGACTGGTTATCTTCCGGCTGGTTATCGTCGGGCTGGTCATCGTCCGGCTGTACACCGGCCTCAATGTCCCTTTCCGTATCGATAGTTTCCCCTTCCGTTCCAACGCCGGCAAGTTCCGCCGCCGCCTTTGCATCGCCGGTCAGTTCGAGGAAGACTTCCTCTAGCGAAAGGCCGATCGGCGTCAGCTCCGATAGCTCCCAGCCCTTCTCGACGATCATGCGCGCTAAAGCCGGCCGGATGACGGCGTCCTGCTTGGCGGTCACGACGAAACCGCCGCCGCCGGTCGCCTCGACTTCGCCGACGCCGGCAAGTCCGGCGAGCGTCATCCTAACCTCCTCGACCGGCGCACCGTTAGCCACGGCGACTCGAACGCGCTCTCCGCCCGACAGCCGGGCCGTGAGCCGATCCGGCGTGTCCTCCGCCACGATCCGTCCGCGATTGATGATCAACACCCGATCACAAACCTGCTGCGCCTCGGGGAGAATATGTGTCGAAAGAATGACCGTGTGGTCCCCCCGAAGATTGGAGATCAGCTGCCTGACCTCGCGGATCTGTCGCGGGTCGAGGCCTATGGTCGGCTCGTCGAGGATGATTACGTCGGGCCCATGCAGCAGGGCTTGCGCAATCCCAACTCGTTGCCGAAGGCCCTTCGAGAGTTGGCCGATCAATTGATCGGCCCGGTCGCTGATCGAGACCTGCTTCATGACCCGCTCGATCGCTTTCCCGCGATCCTGAACGTCGCGCAAACGCCCCATGAAGTCCAGATAGCGATAGATGGTCATTTCGGGATACAGCGGAGTCGACTCCGGAAGGTAGCCGATGTGCCTGCGCGCTTCCATCGACTCGGAGACGACATCGTGGCCCGCCACGCGCGCTGTGCCATCGCTCGGGGGCATGTAGCCCGTCAAGATGCGCATCGTCGTGGTCTTGCCAGCGCCGTTCGGCCCGAGGAACCCGAGGATCTCGCCGCGATACGCGGTGAACGAAATATCCTCGAGCGCCGGCGACGGCCCGTAGTAGCGCGAGAGATGATCGACCTCGATCATCGGCTCGCCGCTTTGGCGTGCTTCAGATCGCGCCATTCGCTCCTCCTAAGAACGTATCGTATCGTCTTCGTCGCCGCGCAGTGCTGCACGACGCTCGGCTAGGGAAGCCGACGAGCGTCGGCCGACCAACTGCATGGAGTTGATCGGCGCGGCAGAACAGGCGGGGATTATAGTCGGTCGCCGAAGCCTGACAATGCTCGCAACAAATTCGAGATTGGCTCTCGGCCGTCGCCGAGATGCGCCCTATAGCCCGTATGAGTTCTAGCTCGAATGCGTTTACTTAAAGTTTTCGAAGGGTCCAGCTGGTCGATTGCACCTCCGAGTTGACCTGCATGTTGTGTTTACGCGTTGGTGCTACTACTACCAGCGGCGTCGAACAGAGGTTCTATGCGTTCGAAGAAACCGTGGTCTTCGATCCCCTCTTGCGGTGGGTTTCGGGCGGACGTAGAATCGCCGCAGATCGCATTCGCATCGGCAACGGCGTGGACTGAGAAGCAGCGGTTCCAGAGCAGGCATCGGTGACATCAGCGGCGGTCGTCCATGCTCCGGAGCGCGAGATCTCGAAACGGTGTGCGAACCCGGCGACTGGAATCGATCGCCTTATGGGTTCCCTGACCTTGATTTCATTCCTTGGCCGGCAGGACGCGAATCAACGACAGACATTGTGATCAAATCGCTCGGCCCGCCGTTCATCAACATCGATCGATTAATCGAAGCGTGCTCGTCCCATCGCGCCGTCACGCGCCGCGATGTGGTGACGTGTGCCCATGGCTGCAGGACTCAGGAGCCCAACGGTGAGCTTTCCCGCCCACGTCCTATGGGAGAATACGCTAGACGAGTTGCAGACCACGGTGACGAGGGCGACCTTCGATGCGTGGCTCACGCGTACCGAGGGCGTGGCGATCGAGGGCGATGCGCTTGTGATCGAAGTTCCGAGCGAACAGGCGCGGGAGTGGTTGGCGGATCGATTGGACGACACGATCCGCTCGGCGTTGCAGCGCATCGCGGGCGAGCATTACGAGTGCCGATATATAGTGGGCGATCCCGGATCCGGCGATAGGTCTAACTCCCGCGACGTCTCAGAACGCAACGGGACCGATCGCTTCGAGCAATACGCGCTGCCGATGTCGTCGGCGATGCCGATCGCACCGCCGATCCCGACCCTGAATTCCCGCTACACCTTCGAGACATTCGTGGTCGGAAGTGGGAATCGCCTGGCGCATGCGGCGACTCAGGCGGTCGCGGAGCATCCCGCTCACAGGTACAACCCGCTCTTCATCTACGGCGGCGTCGGGCTAGGCAAGACGCATCTCCTGCACGCTATCGGCCATGCTACCCTGGCCAGGGGCCTGCGCGTCTTGGCCGTCTCTTCGGAGAAATTCACGAACGACCTGATCAACGCGATCCGAACTCACAGCACGGACGTATTCCGCAGCGTGTATCGCGACGCCGACCTCCTCCTGGTCGACGACATCCATTTTATCGCCGGCAAGGAGAGCACGCAGGAGGAGTTCTTCCACACGTTCAACGCCGTACACGGCGGAGATGGTCAGATCGTGTTGACGAGCGATCGTCCGCCGCAATCGATCGGCACTCTCGAAGACCGGCTGCGTTCCCGTTTCCAATGGGGCCTCCAGGTCGACATCGAGCCGCCCGATCTTGAAACGAGGATCGCAATCCTGCGCGCTAAGACCGAGCGCCAGGGAGTGTCGGTTTCGGATCAGGTCCTTGCGCAGATCGCCCAAGCGGTGCAGCAGAACGTTCGTGAGTTGGAGGGCGCCCTCAATCGGGTGATGGCCTTCGCTCAGTGCGAGAATTTGCCGTTGAATGCCGAGACCGCCGAGCGTGCGCTGTCGGATCTCATGATCCGTCGCGAGCCGCCAGCGCTCGGCGACATCCTGCGCATCGTCGCCACGTTCTACGGCCTGACCGAGAACGATCTGACCGGGCGCGGCCGGGCATCAAAGGTCTCCGAACCGCGCCAGATCGCCATGTACCTCATGCGCGAGGAGACCGATTCGAGCTTTCCGGCCATAGGTAATCACATCGGCGGGCGAGATCACACCACGATATTGCATGGCTACGAAAAGATCTCTCGGCTCTCCGATCGGGACGCTAAGCTCCGGCGCGACATCCTCCAGATCCGCGAGCGCCTCTACGCCAAGTGAACCTGAGCCTTGGCGCTCAAAGTCCAGAATTCCCCCAATAAATCATTCGCCGTGAAACATCCACCCAGCGGGATGAGTGTTTCACTCTGTGGATAACACGCGCCTTTGTGGGGATAACGTGGTCCAAATGGGGATAACTCATGCAGATCACTAACGGCACGTGAACCACAAGATATGGCGTCTTAACATGCCTCGATCACAATATGTACCGCTTATGGTGGTCGAATCGGGCATAATCCATCGATTGTCGGCTCCAGCGCGACGAAACTCCGTGCTTGTGGCGTCCACACCGCTTCCACCTTTTAGCTTTTTGCGTCCCTGCACCCCGACCACGAGATGTCGTATGGTCCGGTCGGCGCAGACCCGAGCCGTACCAATCAGCGCTTTCGAGCCGCCGTCTCTCCACAGTCCACAGGTCCTACTGTTACTACGATATATTCTCTATACATGAATTGAAGGGAGAGTTGATAGCACTGCGGCTCTTCGGCGAAACCATTCAGGAGGTGCTGGATGACAGGTGCCAAACCTGTTCATGGCCGTGTCAAGACCAAGATCGTCGCGACCCTCGGTCCTTCCACCAACGATCTCGAGACGATCCGGAAGCTGATCCGCGCCGGTATGAACGTCGCCCGTTTGAACATGTCCCATGGTTCACACAAGGAACATGAGAAGCGCATCCGGATGGTCCGCGAGGCTGCCGAGCTGGAGAACGCGGTTATCGCGATCCTAATCGACCTTCAGGGTCCGCGGCTGCGAATCGGCTTGGTAGAGCCGGAGGTGAAGCTTGAGAACGGCGCAACGTTCGTACTTGACGCCGATCGATCCAACGGAACCTCAGAACGCGTCTGGATTGCCTATGCCGACGAGGTGATCAAGCAGATCGAACCTGAGCACCGCGTATTGATTGCGGACGGGCGCATAGAACTCATCGTGCGGAGCGTTTCGGAAAAGGGAATCGTGACAGAGGTTGTCGAAGGCGGTCTGCTCGGGTCGCGGAAGGGCATCAATCTGCCGGATACTCACCTTGATATAGCATCGCCTACCGACAAGGATCGCTTGGACGTCGCCTTTGGACTGAAGCACGATGTCGATTGGTTCGCGCTGTCCTTCGTCGCCGATGCGGCTCAAGTGGCGATATTGCAGAAGATGATCGCCGACGCCGGAAGCGACGTCCCTGTGATCGCCAAGATCGAGCGTCCCGAGGCCGTGAAGAACGTCCGTGAGATTGCAGAACAAGCCGATGGGATCATGGTCGCACGCGGAGATCTTGCCCTTGAGATCGGAGCGGCGCGCGTACCGGTCGTCCAGAAGCGACTCATCGAGGTGGCGAATCAGACCGGTGTGCCTGTCGTGACGGCGACACAGATGCTCGAGTCCATGATCCACGAAGCGCAGCCCACACGCGCGGAAACGTCGGATGTCGCTAACGCGATCTACGACGGGACCGACGCCGTGATGCTGTCCGGAGAGACGGCCATCGGCGACTATCCCGTTCGCGCCGTAGCAGAAATGGCTTCGATCGCGCGCGCGACCGAGCCGGCGCTACCTTATCGCAAGCTAAGCCGCCGCGGTGCGGCGCGTGCAAGACGATCTCTTGACGGAGCGATAAGCGAGGCTGCCGTGGAGATTGCCCGGCGCGCCAAGGCCGGGGCGATTATCGCGGTCACTTCGTCCGGCGGAACGGCGCGCGCGACGGCGGTTCAGCGACCGGAGATGCTGCTGATCGGCGCGACCCATCGTCGGAGGACTGGCCGCCAACTGGCTATGGTCTGGGGAGTGGTGCCGATTTCGATCGGTTTTTACAGTTCGACCGACGAAATGGTACGCAAGGTGATCGAGGCAGTGGTCGATCAAGGACTTATAGAGCCGGACATGCGCGTCGTGGTTACCTCCGGAGCGCCCATCGGTCGGCCGGGAACGACTAACATGATCCAGGTCAGGCAGTATGGGGACTGGGAAGCGAAGGTCGAAGACACGACCGCTTCCGGCGCCGAGTTTCCGCTGGATTGATGTTCCGTCGAAATCAGCCGGGCGCGGAAGTCGCCGCCGACGACGGTGAGGGCACAATCCGGCTCCCAGACGGTCGGACGCTGGCCTACGCGACAGCCGGCGAGCCCGAAGGGTCACCGGTGATGATATTTCACGGGGTACCCGGTTCGCGCCTCATCGGGCTCGATGTGCTCGCTGCTCTTCCCGGTACACACGGATTGCTATTTGTCGCCGTGGATCGGCCCGGAATCGGGGGCTCGGCCCCACTTCGAGGCCGCCGGCTCCTCGACTGGCCGGCCGACGTCGCAGCTCTGGCCGACGCTCTGAACTTCGAACGTTTTTCCGTTTACGGCGCCTCCGGCGGGGGACCTTATGCGCTGGCTTGCGCGCTATTGATGCCCGAAAGTCTGATCGCGACGATTGTCGTAAACAGTCTCGCGCCCTTGGATCTGGACGGCGCCGGCGACGGATTGTCGCCTTCGGCGCGAACCACGTGGTGGCTCTTAGGGCACGCGCCGGGCTTTTGCCGACTTGCGGCCGGTGCTCAAGCTAGGATGGCGCGAAGCAATCCCGACGCGATGCCGCCAAGAATGGCCCGCCGGATGGCGGAAAAGGATCGGCGTGCGGTGGACAGCGAAGGCGCCGGCGATCTGATCGGCCGCCAGCTCATCGAGGCTTTTCGCCAGGGGCCGGGAGGCGTGGCACGCGATCTCTGGATCCTATCGAGGCCATGGGGCTTCGATCTCGGAGATATCTCGATGACGGTCGACCTATGGCAAGGGATGGTCGATCGTAACGTTCCCGAATCCATGGGAAGGACGCTGGCAGCATCGATCCCAGCCTGCCGCGCCCGTTTTATGGAAGGCGAAGGGCATCTCATCGAGCAACATAACATGGATCGAATCTTGGAGCCGGCCCGAGCCTGATAGGGCGAATGGGCGCTTCTCGCGTCCACTGGACGACTGCCGGGCAGCCGGTGCAAACTCGGCCGCATGCAATTCGACTTGTTCAACGCCCCGCCAAGATTCGAATCGCTTGACGATCTCGTCACAGCGCTCGAGTCGCTCGAGGATGACCCTCTGGCTGTACACGGCACGAACGTCGTAGTGTACAGGGGCAATCCGGCGGCGCGGCTCATGATAATCGGGGAGGCGCCCGGCGCTGAAGAGGACCGGCTTGGAAAGCCTTTTGTGGGACGCTCGGGGCAGCTTCTGGACGACATCCTGCGCGCGGCCGGCTTCGATCCGGAGCGCGACGTCTTTGTGACGAATTCCGCATTTCGCAGACCTCCGGAGAACCGCAATCCGACCCAGGAAGAAGTCGATTACTACCGGCCGTGGCTTCTCGAGATCGTCCGGCTGGTGGATCCGCCGTTGGTCCTCCTGGCCGGCGGGGTGGCCGCACAAACGGTGCTGGGCGAAACGCGGGGCATCACGAAGATCCGTGGCACGTGGTTCGACTGGTATGGTCGCGCCGCGATGCCGATCTTCCACCCAGCTTATTTATTGCGCAACCAATCGCGCGCGCCCGGTTCGCCGAAAGCGCTTATGTGGCTGGACATCCAGGCGGTGAGACGTCGGTGGGAGGCACTCGAACGGAGCTGATCGACCGCGGGTCGCTATCCGGGCACAAGGTCTGACCGTCGCGTCGCCCAATACATCGGGGAATCGCCACCCTTTTGACGACCTCGTATAATCGACCGTTCAATGTCTGCGGCCGGACCGCGTGCGAAAAACAGTTGAATCGGCTCAGACCAAACGCAAATCACATTCCCAGCAACTGGAGAGACGGGCGATGTTTCAGCCGCTGCCCGGCAAGGTCGATTTTCCGGCACTCGAGCACCAAGTACTCGCATTCTGGAAGCGCGATGATGTTTTCGCGCGCTCCATCGAGGGCCGTCGAGGGGCGAAGCGGTTCATTTTCTACGAGGGCCCGCCGACCGCGAACGGGATGCCACATCCAGGACACGCGCTCACCCGGGCCATGAAGGACGTTTTCCCGCGCTATCGCACGATGTGCGGCGATCTGGTGGAACGAAAGGCCGGGTGGGACACGCACGGCCTGCCGGTCGAGATCGAGGTCTCGAAGGAACTCGGGATCCACACCAAGGCCGAGATCGAGGAATTCGGCATGGAAGCGTTCATCAAGCTCTGTCTGGACAGCGTCTTCCGCTATACGGACGAGTGGCGCGAGATGACAGAGCGGCTCGGCTTTTGGCTCGATCTGGACGAAGCCTACGCCACTTTCCACGAATCGTATGTCGAAAGCGTGTGGTGGTCGTTGAAGACGCTCTTCGAGCGGGGCCTTCTGTACCAAGGACACAAGGTGGTCTGGTGGTGGCCGCAGGGCGGCACCGCGCTATCGGCCGGCGAAGTCGGCGAGGGCTATCGCGAGGTTCAGGACCCGAGCGTGTTCGTCCGCTTCCCGCTTGTCGACGAAGAGGGCACCAGCCTCCTGGTGTGGACGACGACGCCGTGGACGCTGATCAGCAACCACTTCGCGGCGGTTCATCCCGAACTCGAGTACGCGATCGTGCGCGACGCCGAGGTAGGTGACCGGCTCGTGGTGGCTTCCGCTCTGGTCGATAAGGTCTCGGCGTTGACGGGACATTCCTTCGAGGTCGAACGGACCTTGACCGGCGCCGATCTGGTCGGATGGCGCTATCGTCCGCCGTTCGAGAACTATTACCAAGAATTCGGTGAGCAGACGGCCGAGCTGGTCGAGGGTGGGCGGGCGCATATCGGCTGGCGAGTGCTCGCGGCCGACTTCGTCACGATCGAATCTGGTACGGGGCTCGTTCACGAGGCCCCGGCATTCGGCGAAGTAGACTTCGACCTGCTTCAGACGGAGCGCCGGCGCTTTGTCGATCCGGATGAAGTGCCGCTGCTATGCGCAGTCGCTCCGGACGGCACTTTTACCGAGGTGGCCGGCGACGGATTCGCCGGGCGGAATATCAAGGAAGCGGACAAGGACATCATCGCTTCGCTCCGCGATAGCGGGCTCCTGTACCACCGCGATTCGTATCGCCACGACTATCCGTTCTGCCCGCGGGCGCCTGAAGATCCGATGATCCAATATGCCCGTGCCAGCTGGTTCGTGCGCACGAGCGGCTTCAAGGATCGATTCCTGGCGAACAACGACGAGGTTCAATGGCACCCTGACCACATCCAGGAGGGCCGCTTCGGCGACTTCTTGCGCAACAACGTGGACTGGGCGCTTTCACGCGAGCGGTTCTGGGGCACGCCGCTGCCGATCTGGCGCTGCGAAGACACGGGCGAAATGGAAGCGATCGGCTCTTACTCCGAATTGCTGTCGAAGGCAGGTGTGGGCGGCACCGAGGTATGGACGAAGGCAAAGGCGGCTGAGCCGAACCTACACGATGCGCTCCGGATCCACCGACCATGGATCGACGCGATCACTTACGACAGTCCGTTTGCCGAAGGCGCGCGGATGCGGCGCGTGGTCGAGGTGATCGATTGCTGGTGGGACGCGGGCAGCATGCCTTTCGCGCAGTGGGGCTATCCGCACGTCGAGGGCAGCCGCGAGCGCTTCAAGGAGATGTTCCCAGCGGACTTCATCTCGGAAGCGATCGACCAAACGCGCGGCTGGTTCTACGGCCTGATGTCGATCAGCACTCTCCTTTTCCAAGACGATCACTCGGGTCCGGAGTCCGAAGCCGACGTCGACATGCCGGATCCGGAGTACCCGTTCCCGTACAAGACATGCATCGTGCTCGGCTTCATGTTGGGCGAAGACGGGCTCAAGATGTCGAAGAGCAAGAAGAACTATCGGAGTCCGACGTACATATTCGACACGCTCGGCGCTGACGCGATGCGCTGGTATTTCTACAGCGCTCAACCTCCGTGGACATCGGTCCGCTTCCAGGAGGCGGCGATCCGCGACGCGCAGCGCGAGTTCCTGGTCCGGCTCTGGAACGTGTTGAGCTTCTTCAACATCTATGCCCGGATGGATGGTTTCGACCCGGGGCTGGCGGAAGGCGCCAACCGGAGCGGCTGGCGCCCGGTGGGGGAGCGGGGCGAGCTCGATCGCTGGATCACGAGCGAATTCCATCGCACGACGCAAGCGGTGCGCCAGGCAATGGACGGCTTCGAGAACTTCCCCGCAGCGACGGCGTTGAAGACGTTCGTGGACGCGCTCTCGAATTGGTACGTGCGGCGATCGCGCGAGCGCTTCTGGTCGGAAGGCGATCCGCAGGACAAGTGGGACGCTTACAACACGCTCTACGAGGTACTGGTCGATCTGTCCAAGTTGATCGCGCCTTTCACGCCGTTCATCGCGGACGTGATCTACCGGAACCTGGTGGCGGAGCCGGCGGTCAGTGGCGATGTGGCCAATCGAGTGCCGATCAGCGTGCACCTGTGCGACTATCCGGTGGCGGACGAGTCGTTGATCGACGAGGTTCTGTCCGAGGACATGGACCTGGTGCGGCAGCTCGTGTCGCTCGGCCATTCGGCGCGCTCGGACGCGGCGCTGAAGGTGCGGCAGCCGCTCGGGCTCGCGGAGATCGTTCTGGCGATGCCGGAGCGTGCGGCCCGGCTTGCCCCGTACGGGGACTTGATCGCGGAGGAGCTGAACGTCCATCGGGTGGAGTTCACGAACGACGCGGACGAATACGTCGAGTTCAGCGTGAAGCCGAATTTCCGGGTGCTGGGGCCGAAGCACGGCAAGCGGGTGCCGCGGATCGCGGCGGCGCTCGACTCGATGGACGCGGCGATGGTGCGGCAAGCGGTGGTGGACCAGGGCGCGGTCTCGATCAGTGTCGACGGGGACGTGGTGGTGCTCGAGGCGGAGGATGTCGAGGTTCGGCTCGAGGCGAAGCCAGGCTGGGCGGCGGCGCCGGGGCGGGTGGGGGTGGTTGTGATCGGGACGGAGATCACAGAGGCGTTGAGGGAGGAGGGCGTCGTCCGGGAGTTGATCCACCATGTGCAGGCGGCGCGGAAGGCGGCCGACCTGCCGTATCAGGCGCGGATCCGGCTGGCGGTGGAGGGGGACGAAGAGCTTGCTGGGATCGTCGAGCGGCATGCGGAGACGATCGCGCGGGAGTGTTTGGTGGTGGAGATTGTCGCGTCGATCGGCGAATTCGGAGAGGCCGCCGAGGCTGTGGCGACGGACGTCGAGGTCGAGGTCGAAGGGTACTCGGCGCGGATGGCGATCGCGGTGGTGTAGTCGGGTTTGTGGCTGTTGGGCGATGGTGATCGGCGCGGGCGTGAAGTAACTCAGCAGTCGTGGACCTCGGACGGCTTGAGGCTGGAGCAGAGCACGACCTAAGTGCAACCACACAGATCCTGCGGGGTTCGGCCACCGATACATTCGCGCGGTGCCGGCCCACTCGACGACGGCCATCGAGGCACTCCAGGGGGACGAGACGGACTCGGGAGCGTGCGATGGTCGGTCGCGAGCGGGCGGGTGGGGCGCTCGGGAGCGGTTCGGTCGGGAGCGGGCGGGTGGTGCGCTCGGGCGCGGTTACGGGGCGCGAAGGGGCGGTTGACGCGGGGGTGGTCGGTGCGTAATCTCGTGGTCGTGCGATTGACTTTCCGATACTCTACTCGAACCCCGTAGGATCTGTGAGGGCTCACATGATCACCATCCGTCGTCTCGTCGCCGTCGCCGCTGGACTGACGCTTCTCGCCAGTGCAATGGGACCTCTGGCATACACGGACGCTCACGACGCGACGCGCCTGGCGCCCCAGGCGCGGACGGCGGAACCACGTCCGTGCCACACCGCCATCACGCGCACCGTTTCCGCGACGTCGGTCCGGGAATGCGAGCCCGTGACCGTATCGATGACGGTGAAGTCAGAATGTCGTGCCTGCATGGCCGGGCTGAACGTCGTCTTCATTCTGCCCGGTTACATCACATCGGAGTACAGACTTGTCGGCAACGGAGTCATCGACCAATTGGAGGAATTGAGGGACGAGTCGGGGATGAGCATCAGCGCGGCCGCCATCTATCACGACTCGGTCGGGGAGAGGATCCTCGTCCCCCTGACCGAAGAATTGACACGCCTGCGACCCACCTTCACATCTCCACGGTACGCGTTCCCCGGGAATTGGGAATCCGCGGCCAACATGGCGTTGCGACTTCTCCGAGCCGCGGCCGTGAAAGATGCTCAACGCTGCGACATCATCGTGTTCATGGGATACGTCAAGGACCACGACGTGCCTCCATGGTCCGAGTATCGCTTGGAAGTGCTCCGAGCCGCGCAGGCGCTTCGTCGCGACGACTCCACGCTCATGGCGTATTGCATGGGCATAGGTGAAATGGGATGCGGCATATGGCGGACGATTCCTGCTTCTTCCCGCTACTACTCGGAACGACCCGATACTCGGAAGATCCCGCAGGCGGTCCGGACACTGGGCCAAGAGCTTCATGCCGATGTCCCCCTTGGGCTGAAGTCCTTGACCCTCGCCGAGGACGTCGCGGCCGGTCTCGCATATGTGTGAGACACGGCCCAGCCTCCAACCAGCGAAGTCCTGACCGGTGCGCTCACCACGACACTCCGGTGGTCCTGGGGTGAGCGTCCATTCTCCTCCGCTGAATACACTGCGACATATCGCGTCCTGCCGTCCGCCATTGGAAGCTGGCGAATCGACGGCCACGTTGAAGCCGAACCTCGGACCGGAGCACGGTACATCGTGCCCGCCGCACCGATCACGATCACCGTCACCGGGCACTGTGAAGTGGCCACTCCGACGGCCACCCAGACCGCAACGTCCTCTCGCACACCGGCGCCAACTCTCGTCCCAACGCCCACGATGGTGTCAAGCCCTACGGCCACCCAATTGCCGGGACCGATCTTCTTGCCGCTCAGCCTGCGCGAAGTGCCATGTACGAGGATTCAGCCCGCGGATGTCGTGCTCGTCATGGACGCTTCGAGCAGCATGGAGGAGCCGGCGGGTGATGGGCGGACGAAGATGGAGGCAGCTAGATCGGCCGCGAAGGCGTTCATCGAACGGCTGAAGCTCGACGCGGGCGATCAGGCGGCGATCGTCGCGTTCAACAGCGATGCGCGAACGGTCGTCGGTCTTGGATCGGATCTGACAGCGCTCGAACTCGCGCTCGACGGGATCACGACAGCAAGCCAGACGTGCATCGTGTGCGGGCTGGAGGCGGCGGGAGAGGTGCTGGACAGCGACGCTCGAGTCGACGACAACCAGCCGGTGATCATCCTCCTGACCGACGGCCGCTCGAACCCGCGGCCGGTGGCTGAAGCGGTTGACGAGGCGGATCGGATGAAGTCGGACGGCACCGTCATCTTCACGATCGGACTCGGCGAAGATCTCGACGACGCGGCACTGACGGACATCGCGACCAAGCCCTCGTTCGCGTTCCGGGCGTCGGATGGAGTGGCACTGGAGTCGATCTATCGAGAGATCGCGGTCACGTTGCCCGGACCAGCGGATTGTTATTGGGGGCGACGGCCCTGAGTTCCTTTGCGCCGTGTGACGCCACGGCCGCCCATGCAGGCAGCTAGGGCGAGGACGTTCGAACGGATCAGAGACGGGTCATTCGGCTCGGGAGTGACTCATGACTGGGAATCCCTATTCACCCAAGGTCATCGCGTTGGGGGCTATCGGCGTTGTTGGCCGAGTTGACGCGTGGTGCGGTACAAGTGGATTGATCCACGCGAATCCTGCGAACTCGACGATCTCGGCGTCTCAGCGTCGGCTGCGCGGGCGACGGCAAGACACAGTGAGCGATCGAGTATACCCTTATTCATCGTACCGCCGATGACCCAGCAACCCGTTGACAGCCACGGAGGAACGCATGTCCCTGCTCGATCTTTGGCACAGCTCGCCCGAGCAGTTGACGGGAAAGCACGTCCAACAGCTGATCGCGTTCGCGGGCGCCGGACGGCTGATGGACGAGAGCCAGTGTTCGGCTGAGTTTCGTGCGTTTCTGGCGCGCGTGTCGACCTCTAGCCTGAAGACGTATGCCGATCATTGTCTGGGTGAGCCTTTCCAGGATTCGGGTCTTGCACTGCAAGATGTAGTCAACGAGATCGGCGCGCGGCTAGGGGCGGTAGTATCGCGTGGGCGCTACAGAGGGACTACGAAACACGTTGGCTACGATGGTCTGTGGCAGTTCGCGACGCTGGGCAACGCGATCATCGTCGAAGTGAAAACCACCGATGCGTATCGGATTGACCTCACAACGCTGGCAACCTATCGCAAGAGGCTGGTGGATGACGGGACGATCACGGAGAGTGCGTCGTCGATCTTGCTGGTGGTCGGACGCCAGGATACAGGCGACCTCGAGGCGCAGATCCGCGGCTCGAGGCATGCCTGGGACATTCGGATCATCAGCGTCGGCGCGCTGTTGAGCCTGCTCGAGACCAAGGAGGAGCTGGAGGACCCGCGCATCGTCCAGCAGATCCACAGCATCCTGGTACCCCGCGAATTCACGAAGCTGGACGAGATCGCGAATATCCTGTTCTCAGCCGCGCAGGATATTCGGCAGGAGGTCGAGGTCGAGTCCGGCATCGCGCTCGGCGACTCTGATATCGATGACGATGGCGACGGAGAGACCAACAAGCCTTCCAATGGGACCGTCAAGACGCCAAAATTCGTTCCGATGGCGTTTCACGAGGACTGCGCCGCCCGCGTTCAGATGGTTCTCGGCGAGCCCCTTGTTAAGCGGTCGCGTGGTAGCTTCTCGTCACCTGATGATGGGACGCGGCTGATCTGCTCAGTGTCCCGAGAACACGATCCGGACAGCTATCCGAACTACTGGTTCAGCTTTCACCCGCACCAGCAGGAGTTCTTAAAGGCGACATCGCGAGCCTACCTTGCGCTGGGCTGCGGGAGCAGCGAGAGAGTGTTGCTCATGCCGTTCGCGGAGTTCGAGCCCTTGCTTGAAGGTATGTGGATAACCCACCGCCCTGACCGTTCGTACTGGCACTTGGTCATCCATCGACGCGGGGAGAAATATGAGCTGCGGCGGCGGAAAGGAGAGGAGAATGTCGACGTGACGAAGTACTTGCTGTCCGCAACGCCGCAACGCTGACACTTCGCCTCGCCGATTACCCCCGCCCCTGGACACCGCCCCCACCTCACTTACCCTCCCCCCATGCCCACCACCCCCGTCACCACCAAACTCCGCGACCGCCTCCGCAAGCTCGAGACCCTCCACGCCGGCGCGACGACGCCCGGCGAGCGCGAGGCGGCCGATGCGGGCCGGCAGCGAATGCTGCGGCGCTTGGCGGCGATGGGGCAGGCCGATCCGCCGGTCGAGTATCGATTCACGTTCGATAATCAGTGGTCGCGCAGCCTGTTCTGCGCGTTGTTGCGCCGGTACGGCCTCACGCCGTTTCGATACATCGGCCAGCGCTTCACCACGGTAATGGTGAACGTGCCCTGCTCGTTCGTCGACGAAGTGCTCTGGCCGGAGTACTTGGCGCTCAACGAGGCGCCCGTAGGGCAGCTCGATGCGCTGGCCGAGGCGGCGATCGGCGAAGCGGTGCACGGCGACGCGTCTGAGGCCGAGGAGCGGAGCGAACCGCGGGCGCTTGAGGGGTGATCAGGCGGAGGTGCTGCGCTGGCCAAGAAGGATGAAGTGCTCGACGGCATACCCGGCGATGCGAAGCTGATGGTGCAGCAGCAGCGGAGAGTTCTCGTCGAGCAGCACGACCTTCAGGCAGCCACGGCGGGCGGAAAGTGGGCGGCGCGACGTGCGCCGGGTCGCCAACGTGGCGCCCACCTCCTGGCGATG
>JBCLES010000010.1:0-82347 GCA_038913135.1 Anaerolineae bacterium | reverse complement strand
GCCCGTGGCTCGAGATCCGCTGCGGCCCCCTACGCAGTCGTTCGAGCGAGCTGCTGAGCGGAGCATGCTCACCTGCTGCTAGCAGCTCCTCGAGCCGCACGGTTTCCTCCGGGCTTGGCAAGCGTGCCAAGCGCCGCCAGAGACGGCGTTCCATTCTCGCCCTGCACCGAGCCACGAGTCGCTCGAGCGTGTTGACTGCCGGTAGCAGCACCTTCTCTCGACGAAGCCGAGCCACCAGTAGCTCGAGTAAGACCTCAAGTCTTTCGTCCCGATTCCACACTCGGCTGAGCAACCAGCGGGTTGATTCCAGCGCGACCTCAGGCTGCTCAAACTCCCGAAAGCCAAGGAGATCACGGATCAGTGCTCGGTGCCGAGCGGCCGCTGCCGAACGACGATAACCATCGAGGACTGCGCGAGAGTCCGCGATGCCAAGCTCCGACGACACCATCCGGCGCACCACATCGGGTAGCGCGGTGAGGTCTCCAACGAAGGCACCGAAGTGTCGCACGCAACCAAGTTGGAGGGCCAGCCCCAGCCGGCTGGAGGTCGAGCGCTGACGTCCAACGATCTCGAGATCGGCGCTATTCAGCCGAAACGATGGGTGCCAGTGCTCAGGCACGTCGGCCCAGGTACCTTCACGAAGGTCATCGGGGAACGGCAAATCTGACGATCTCGACGCCATGGGAGGCTCCGCCGACGGCGAGCCTGGGTAGTAGAAAGTCGACTGTAGCCACCGGCGATGATTGACTATACTGAAATCCGTCACTCTGGGCCATCCGGCCGGCTGAGCGGAGCATTTCGAAGAGTTGCGCCGGAAACCCCATGTCGAACAGGCGCAGCTTGTTACTGAATCGTCTCGCTGCTAGTATTCCCGTCAGAATGATGCAACTCTGCGGAGGATATGATGCGCGTCACCTTCACGATCGATGACGACGAATTGAATGAACTGATGCGCCTGACCGGACTGACGTCACGCTCGGCCGCTGTTCGAGAGGCGATTCAATCGTTCATTCACCAGCAGCGCTTGCAGCGTGTGCTCGGCCTGCAGGGCTCGATGATCGTTGATGACGTTTGGGAGGAGACCCGACGACTCGAGGTCGAGGCGCAAGAAGCTCAATATCCAATGGTTGAGCTTTCCGGCGCACAGGCCAAAGAGGCGAAGCATGCCGTCGGATCGTGAGCGCGTCGTTGTCGATACGTCGGCATGGGTTGCCTTCCTCCGCGGATACACAAGCTCCACCATCGTTGTGTCGATCGTCCGACAATTGATCCAGGCCGAAGCTGCAATGCTCGTCGGACCTGTCGTCGCCGAGTTGGTACAGGGTGCGCGTGGGCAGCGCGAAGTTCGCACGCTCGCTGAGCTCACACAATTGCTGCCGTATGACGAGGCCACGGTCGACGACTGGCGAGAGGTCGGCGAGACCATGCGAGAACTCCGCGCTCGGGGCATCACCCTCCCGTTCACCGACACGCTGATCGCCGTAATGGCCAATCGCCGGGGCCTGCCCGTTCTCACAATCGATAGGCACTTCGACCTCTTGCCCGCACGCCAGCTTCCGCACTAAGCTCGACTTTGGCCATCATGCAGCATAGGCCAGGGTATCTGTCAGGATCGGCCACTGACAAATCGCCAAACAAGTCCGCCGTTCCCGAGGCAATCCGACCATCGTGATCTCGACGATGAAGTAAAACCCTTGACCGTCCGCTAGCCCACTTCTATCCTAATCTCTCCAGCCCTTGCCCGAGCAGCCGTCGGTCGTCCGCCTTCGCGCAAGTCGCACCGCGCCCGAGCCGCACGCACCCGAACGACCCCCGCCGCAGAGCATCCGAGGAGATCCGGTGATGGCGACCCGAACGAAGCACGCGGCGCTGCCGACCGTTGAAACCTCCGGCCTGGACAAGGACGAGCTCCTCGGGATGCTGCGGATGATGCACACCATCCGCGAATTCGAGGGCATGGCCGCGCGCGGCTACTCACAGGGCAAGATCGCGGGCTTCCTACACCTCTACGACGGCCAGGAAGCGTCGGCCGTGGGCATCATGTCGGCGCTCAGGCCCGACGACTTCGTGATGACCCACTATCGCGATCACGGCCATGCGCTTGCGCGCGGAGTGCCTGCCGGGCCGCTGATGGCCGAGCTCTACGGCCGGATCGACGGAGTGGCCAAGGGTCGCGGCGGTTCGATGCATTTTTATTCGGCCGAGCATAACTTTCTTGGCGGCTGGGCGATCGTCGGCGGTTACGTGCCCTTGGCCGTCGGCTACGCTTTCGCAACCGAGTATCGGCGCGATCACATGGGCGAAGAGCGGGACGATATCGGCGTCGTTGTCATGGGCGAAGGCGCTACCAACATCGGCTACTTCTTCGAAGCGATGAATTTCGCCGCCCTCTGGAAGACGCCGCTTGTCTTCGTCGTCGAGAACAACGGCTATGCCATGGGCACCGCCATCGAGACGCACTCGGCCGTGACCACCATTGCGGACAAGGCGAAGGCTTTCAACATCGCCTCTCGCACGATCGACGGCATGGACGTCCTTGCGGTGAACGCAGCCATGCGCGAGGTGGTCGATCAGGTCCGCGAGTCGCGCGAACCGCAGCTCGTCGAGATCATGACCTTTCGCTATCGCGCCCATTCGCTGGCAGATCCGGACCTTTATCGCACCAAAGATGAAATCGCCGAATGGCGTGAGCGCGACGCGACCGAGCGCTTGGCGGATCAATTGGTCGAAGCCGAGATGTTGAACGACGATGCATGGGCCGCGATGAAGGTCGAGAACGAAAAGACGGTCGCCGACGCGGTTTCATTCGCCGAAGCGAGTCCCGAGCCGCCGCTCTCCGACCTAACGGCCGACATCGAGGTTGAGCCGCCGGCGCCGATCGAGCCGAGCGGGCCGACGCGCGAGATGACGATGTCGCAGGCCTTGAACGCGGCGCTCGACGAATGGCTGGCGGAGAACCCGGCGGCCTTCGTCATGGGCGAGGACATCAACGCTTACGGCGGCGCCTATGGCGTCACGCGCGATCTACCCGCCAAACACGGCGACGCGCGCGTCCGCGACACCCCGATCGCTGAGGGGGCGATAGTCGGCGTCGCCGTCGGAGCGGCGATGGCCGGACTTCGACCGATCGCCGAGCTGATGACGATCAACTTCGCGCTTCTAGCATCCGACGCGATCATCAACCACGCCGCCAAGATTCGCTCGATGTTCGGCAATCAGGCCAGCGTCCCGCTTGTCATCCGCACCAACGGCAGCGGCCGGCGCCTTGGTGCAACCCACTCGCAGAACTTCGAGGCGATGTTCGCGCACATACCCGGATTGCGCGTCGCGGCGCCGGCGACGGCTTATGACGCGAAGGGCATGCTGGCCGCGGCGCTTCGGCTCGACGACCCCACGCTGTTCAACGAAAACCAGTTGCTGTACCGCGAGAAGGGAGAAGTGCCCGAAGGCGTGTACACGCTGCCCGTCGGCAAGGCGCACGTCGAACGTGAAGGCAACCCGGGCGGTCTGACGCTGATCGGCTACTCACGCGGCCTGAAAATAGCGCTGGAGGTCGCCGACCGATTGGCTGCCGAATTCGGAATAGAAGCCGAGGTGATCAACTTGCGCTGGCTGCGACCGCTCGACACGGCCACAGTGATAGAATCGGTCAAGAAGACCAATCGTGCGCTTGTAGTCGAAGAGGATTGGCGGAGCTACGGCATCGGCGCCGAAGTGGCCGCCCGTCTTCAGGAGGAAGCTTTCGACTGGCTCGACGCACCTGTGATGCGCGTCGCGGCTATCGAGGCCCCGATGCCCTATGCTGATAACCTTGAACTGGCGGCGTGGCCGTCGGTCGATAGGGTTATCGAGGCGCTCCGGAAGCAGCGGATCATCGAGTGAATAACACGCGCGTGACGTTCAGAGGAGCCATGGCATGGCGACCGAGGTAACAATGCCCAAGATGGGCTACGACATGGAGGAGGGCACGATCCTGTCGTGGAGCGTCGCGGAGGGCGATACGGTCGCGAAGGGCGACGTGCTCGGCGAGATCGAGACCGGCAAGGTCACGATCGAAATAGAGGCCTTCGACGCCGGGGTGCTCCTGAAAATCCTTGTCCCGGAAGGCAAAACGGTGCCGGTAGGCGCCCCGATCGCGATCATCGGAGCGGTGGGCGAAGAAGTCAGCCTTCCAGAGGCGCCGGCAGCCGAGCCGACGTCCGCGACCGAGCCGACGTCCGCGACCGAACCGGCGGCCGCGACCGAACCGGCGGCCGCGACCGAACCGGCGGCCGCGACCGAATCGACGACCGCGATCGAATCGACGACCGCGACCGAACCGGCGGCCGCGATCGAATCGACAACCGCGACCGAATCGAAGAACGAAACAGTGAGCGCGACTGCTGTCGTCGACTCACAGGGCGGTCGACTCCGGGCCTCCCCGCTCGCCCGGCGGATCGCGTCCGAGCACGGTGTCGATCTAGCCGAAGTGCAAGGCTCCGGACCGAGCGGTCGGATCGTGCGCGACGACGTCCGATCGGCGATCGAATCCGCCGCACCAGCTGACTCGCCCGCGGCCGCCCTCGGTCTCGCGCCCTCCGGCTCTGCCCCCGTAGTTATCCGACCGGAGTCCCAGCGGGAGGATCTCAGCCGCATCCGTCGCACCATCGCGGCCCGACTCGGACAGAGCTGGCAGGCCGCGCCACATATTTTCCTCACGATGGCGATCGAGCTCGACTCCGCCCTCACCTTGCGCGAAGAGATCAACTCGGTGCTCGCGGCGGCCGGCGGAGGCAAGGTGTCGGTCAACGATCTTGTCGTGAAGGCATGCGCCGTCGCTTTGCGTCGCCACCCGCTCGTCAACGTGAGCTGGGATGACGGACAGCGGGTCCGCCATGGACGAGTGAACGTCGGCGTCGCGGTCGCACTCGACGACGGGCTCATGACCGTGACAATCGCCGACGCCGACGGGAAGTCGCTGTCGGTGGTATCGAGCGAGGTCGCGGACAAGGCCAAGCGCGCGCGAGAGGGCGGCTTGACGGCGGACGACCTCTCAATACCGAGCACGTTCACGGTTTCGAATCTGGGAACGTATGGTATCGAGCACTTCACCGCCATCCTCAACCCGCCAGAGGCCGGCATCTTGGCAGTCGGCGCCGGTAAGCCGACGGCCGTCGTGCGTGACGGCGAGGTCGTCGTCCGCAACATGATGAACGTGACGCTTTCGGCCGATCATCGCGTGGTCGACGGCGCGATGGCCGCCGAATTCCTCGTCACTTTGAAGACAACACTGGAGAATCCGCTCGCACTTCTCCTCTGATCAACACCGCCCGCGACGGTCGGACTCGAGAAACGAACATCGAACGATCGGTTTAGTCG
Source organism: Anaerolineae bacterium (assembly GCA_038913135.1). Taxonomy (GTDB): domain Bacteria; phylum Chloroflexota; class Anaerolineae; order Epilineales; family Epilineaceae; genus JBCLES01. Next base: position 76,989 of record JBCLES010000010.1, on the reverse strand, counting down.
AACCAACCGCTTTCATCCAAACAGGGAACGATCCGTGGCCGAAAAATATGACATCGCGATCATCGGTGCAGGGCCAGGCGGCTACATCGCCGCTATCCGTGCCGGTCAGCTCGGCCTGCGCACGGTCGTGGTCGAACGTGAGAAGGCGCTCGGCGGCGTCTGCCTGAATTGGGGCTGCATCCCTACAAAGGCGCTGATAAAAAATGCGCAGATGGTTCGCTTTCTCGAAGAGCGCGCCGAAGACTTCGGTATCAGCGTTACGGATCCGAGCGCCAGTTGGCAGAAGGCGATCGAACGGTCGCGCCGCGTCGTGAAGAGGATGAACCGCGGCGTCGAGGGTTTGCTGCGCAAGAACGGCGTCGACGTCGTTCAGGGCACGGCGCGCATATCCAGCGCGACATCGCTCGAAGTGACGCCGCCGGAAGGCGACAAGATCTCGATTCAAGCCTCCAACATCATCGTCGCCACCGGCTCGCGTTCACGGCTCCTTCCGGGTCTAGTGGCGGACGGCGCGCGCGTGATGACCAGCCGGCATGCCGTGACCCTCGAGGACGCTCCGTCGCGGCTCGTCATCATCGGCGCCGGCGCGGTGGGCATGGAGTTCGCCTACGTCTACAACGCGTACGGCACCGAGGTCACCGTGGTCGAGATGCTGGACCGCGTGCTGCCCTTGGAGGATCAGGAAGCGGGCGAGCTTGTGGCCAAACACTTCGCGAAGAGTGGGATCGACATCCGATTGAGCACGCCGGTCCAGTCCGTCGATATTCATGAGGGCGGCGTGAAGGTGACGCTCGGCGGTGGAAAGGACGGGCAGACGGACGTCGTCGAGGCAGACAAGGTTCTTGTTGCTATCGGCCGCATGCCGAATACCGAGGGGCTCGACTTGGAAGCGGCCGGCGTCGCAGTGAGCGAGCGCGGCTGGATCCAGGTCGACGACCACCTTCGCACGAGCGCGCCGACGATATTCGCCATCGGCGACGTCGCAGGTCCGCCTATGCTCGCGCACAAGGCGAGTCACGAAGGCGTGCAGGTCGTTGAGATGTTGGCGGGCCTCGAGGTGCATCCGGTTGATGCATCGTTCATTCCCAACTGCACTTATTGCGAACCACAGGTGGCCTCGATAGGCCATTCGGAAGCCGCGGCGCGCTCTGCGGGCTACGACGTCAAGGTCAGCAAGTTCCCGTTCATTGCGATAGGGAAATCCATCGCCATCGGGGAGCACGACGGTTGGGTGAAGATTGTCGCCGACGCGAAGTATGGCGAAATCCTGGGCGCGACTATCGTCGGCCCCGACGCGACCGAGATCATTCACGAGCTTGTCTTGGCCCGCTCCGCCGAGCTGACGGTCGACGACGTGGCTGCAAGCATCCACGCTCACCCAACGCTGTCCGAAGCGATCCACGAAGCGGCGCTCGGCATTACGGGCGTTCCGCTGCACATTTGAGTCCGGTGAACATTTCATTCTGGTACACACTTGAGTCCAGCACCCGTTTAGCTATCGAACTTTGGGCCGCGAATTTGGGCCGTAAACAGTTTTCTACACCGCGACCGCTCTACACCGCGACCGCCGCACCTATTTCACCGGAAGAGAATCGAATCGCACCGCCCAGGAGCGCCTCAGAGATGTCGATACCCAGTGACCTGAAGTACACCGAGGAGCACGAATGGGTGAAGAAGTCGGAAGGCGAGCTCCGCGTAGGCATCACCGACTTCGCGCAGGATCAGCTCGGAGACGTGGTCTATGTCGAGCTACCAAAAGTAGGCGACGCCGTGAAGCGGATGCAGCCCTTCGGAGTGGTCGAGAGCGTCAAGGCGGCCTCCGACCTGTTCAGCCCGCTGTCCGGAACGGTCAGTGCCGTCAACGGGCGGCTGATGGACGAGCCCGAGCTGGTCAACGACGATCCATATGGCGAAGGCTGGATGCTTGAAATCGCGCCGTCGGATGAGTCCGAGTTGGAGCTCCTACTCGACGCGGCGGGTTATGACGAGTTCGTCGCCGCCGAGGAATGAAATTGTTTGTCGGGTGGTCATCGAAGCGCGCATCGGCAACCGGGAGGAGGGATGGTGACGGCATCGTACGGCTCGCTCAACATAGGAGCACTTGAAGCGATTCGGCGCCGGCTCGCGATATCGAGCATTCGCGCGACGACCAAAGCGGGCAGCGGGCATCCGTCGACCTGTCTGAGTGCGTCGCATTTGGTGACCGCCCTCTACTTCGGCGGCGTGATGCACTACGACCCGTCCCGTCCGGATTGGCCCGAACGCGATCGATTCGTCCTCTCGAAGGGACACGGCGCGCCGATTCAATACGCTGCGCTTCACGAGGCCGGAGTGATCGATCTCGATCCGATGACCCTGCGCGAGCTCGGTAGCCCACTCGAAGGACACCCGAACGCCCGCAAGGTCGCCGGCGTCGAGGCATCGACGGGCTCGCTCGGCCAGGGGCTCTCGATAGCCCTCGGCATGGCGTTAGCCGCTCGGCTCGACGGGCATGACAGCCGCGTTTTCGCCCTGCTAGGCGACGGCGAGTTGGACGAGGGCCAGGTGTGGGAGGCGGCGATGGCCGCCGCGAAGTACGATGTCGACACGCTCGTCGCGATCGTCGACCGCAACGGTTATCAGCAGATGGGTAACGCGCACGAGATCATGCCTCTTGATCCCCTTTCCCCGAAGTGGGAGGCGTTCGGCTGGCGGGCTATCGAGATCGACGGGCACGATTGGCCGTTGGTCCTCGGAGCGCTCAAGAAGGCTCGCGAAAAGAGCGGCAAGCCGACCGTGGTCATCGCGCACACGCAGAAGGGCCATGGCGTCACCCGTATCCTGGAGGATCCGGGCAACAAATTCCACGGCGTCCCGCTGAAGCCCGACGAGGCCGAGATCGCAATCCAGGAGATCGAAGGCGCATGAACATCGGCGATCAGATCGGTCTCGAACTCGGCGACGCCACCCGCAACGCTTTCGGTGAGGCGCTGCGCGACCTTGGGGCATCACATCCGAATCTCGTCGTTGTTGACGGCGACGTTGGCAATTCGACTCGGACACAACTGTTCGGCGAAGCCTACCCTGACCGCTTCTTCCAAGTTGGTATCGCCGAGAGCAATATGGTTTCAGTGGCGGCTGGTTTCGCGCTCGCTGGCCGACAGGCCGTCACGGCCAGCTTCGCGGCGTTCCTTACCTGCAATGCCTACGACCAGATCCGGATGAGCGTCGGCTTCCCGCGGGCTAACGTGAAGCTGGTCGGAAGTCATGCCGGGATCTCGATCGGAGAAGACGGGCCGAGCCAGATGGGCATCGAGGACCTTTCGCTGATGTCCTCGGTGCCGGGGATGATCGTCCTGTGCCCGGCGGATGCCGCAAGCGCACGCTGTTTAACGGCTCGCATGTTGGAGACGGATGGACCGGTCTACATGCGGACGGGCCGCCCAAAGGTGCCGATCGTCCACCCGGACGATTGCGATCTCAGAATCGGTCGCGCCGCGGTGCTGCGCGAGGGCTCCGATGTCACACTGATCGCCTGCGGCCTGATGGTCGCGATGGCGCTAGAGGCGGCGTCGGTGCTCTCCGACGAGGGCGTGGAGGCGCGCGTGATCGACATGCACACGCTAAAGCCGATCGATGTCGACGCCATACGTTCGGCCTCACTCCAAACTGGCGCGATCGTCACCGCCGAAGAACACCTGCTGGACGGCGGCCTCGGCAGCATGGTAGCGCGCGTAGTTTGCCGCGAGGCGCCTAGCCCGATGGGCTACGTCGGCATGAACAACACATTCGCCGAGAGCGGCCCGCCGGACGAACTGCTCCAGAAGTACGGGCTGACGGCCGGGCGGATCGTGGAAGAGGCGCGGGGAGTGGTGGCGCGGAAGGTGGGGCAGGGTTGAGCTGCGGGTGAATGACGCCGATCTGTTCTTGCAGGACCGGTTTCTATGACCCGTGATCCCGCCCGCCGCCACCGCCGCAGCATCCGCCTGCAACGCTACGATTCTTCGCAGGCGGGGGCGTATTTCATAACCATCTGCACGCAGGATCGGGCATGTCTGTTCGGCGAGGTGGTGGATGGGGATATGCGGTTGAACGACGCGGGGAGAATGACGGAACGCTGGTGGTTGGAACTGGACCGCAAATTTAGGTGGGTCGAGACAGACGAATATGTCGTCATGCCCAACCATTTCCACGGCGTGATCGTGTTTGGCGAAGGGGCAGACGTGGTGGGGACACGCGCCGGCCATGGTGTAGGGGCAGGCCTGTGTGTCTGTCCCGATCGGACGGGGGCGAACCGGGGCGCCGACGCCGACCATGGCACCGACGCGGACCATGGCGCACACACAGGTGCGCCCTGGTCTACCGTCGGTGATTTAATGGTTCAACCCGATGACGACGAACGAATACATACGGGGCGTCAAGGCGCTGGGGTGGCCGGCGTTTCGGGGTCGGGTCTGGCAACGCAATTACTACGAACGCGTCGTCCGCGACGAAGAATCCTTAAATCGCATCAGGGAATACATCGTCAACAACCCAGTGCATTGGGCGTTAGACCGGGAAACCCCGGATGGAGTGTAGACCGGCCAGGTGACCATGCCGAAAGATGATTCATGGCGGAAGTGACCCCCGAGTCCTCGACATCCTCACCTCCAAACCACGGACAGGTACACCCGCCCCTCCACTTCCCACCCCGGCCCCTCCGTCGGTCGCGGCCCTTCCGTCGGCTCCGGCCCATCGGTCGGCCGCGGCCCCTCCGTCGGCTCCGGTGACCCACTAAGCGGCGTCGCGCTCGGCTCGGCCGGCCCGTCCTCCAGCGGCAGACGATATACGATCTCGAGCACCGGCCCATCCGCGTTCAGGTCGTCCTCCCAGCGATAGCTCTGCACTGAGGGCTGGCGACCCTCCACTGCCTGGATCCGCAGCGCATAGCCGTAGTCCTGCTCTGGATTATCGAACCAGAAGCGGAACGCATCGCGGACGAGTTCCGACGTGAACGACACGCGGGAGTTGATCGCCCTCATTCTGGTCGTCGCGTCGACGCGCTCCGCCAGGTCGTACTCGCCGTCGTAGTCCGCTATCGAATCGCCCCGTCCGCCGAGCGCCTGCGCGCCGGCCCTATTCCAGGGCGCGCTCGGATGCGCGTGATCGCGCCACGTCGGCGCCCCGTTCGCGTTCTGGTTCCAATCGCCGCCCTCGAGCGGATCGGCCCAGCCCTGGAGCACGCGCCGGATCTCCAGTGTGTTGATATCGCCCGACAGCGGCGAGAATGAGAATGCCGCGCCGATGATGCGGTCAGCACTCCCGACCCCCGTCGCCGCCCCGAACGCTTCCCGCCAGTCGAAGCGCACGAAGCCCGGGTTCATGCCGGCGTCCTGCCGATGGAGGCTGATCCGGTCATGACTCCATGTGTTCAGGCCGGACCCAGTCGGCGACGAGTCGTGAACGCGGATCGATAAGTTCTCGTAGCCCGATGCGCCGAGCGTGATCGTGAGCGTTTCGCCTAACGTGAAGCGATGAGTGTTCGCCGGGTCGGTCGTGTCGATTCCGTTCGCGACTCCGCCTGATGCCCAATGCGCGACGTCCCGGATGCGGCCCTTCGGCGCGACCTCGTACACAGCGCCAGCCGCACGGGCGACGAGCGCCGTCCGAAGCGTCACGCGATCGCCGTTCTGACCGTCCCATTCGGCGGCCATGACGGGCATCACCGTGCCGCTCGTGACGTCGACGATCGAGTAGTTTGCCGGATCACCGGCCGTAATCGGATCGATCGACTCAGTGAACCAGACTTCGATGCGCGTCAGGGACGTAGGGCTCACCCGCTCGATGCGCGGCGGCGTCGTGTCGCGTGCCGCCCGGACGGTCTCCGCGCTCAAGCTGCCGTCGATGGAGAAGAGGAAGTCGGCCAGGTCTCTGATTTGGCGCCGCGTAAGGTCCGCGATATGCCCGTGAGCGGCCGGCCGGTCGGCGCGCCGGAAGTCGAGCAGCGTGCCCTGTATAGACGGCGCCCAACCGTAAACGCCGTCGTAGATCCCGGTCCCCCAAAGGCCGATCAGTGTCGGCGTGTTCGAGCACCAGAGGCATGCACCGCGGAGAGCCGCGTCGTTCAGCTCCTGCTCGTCGGCCGGCCTGCGGGAGCCGACGTTGTGGAATCGACGATCCGTGAACGCTGTCTCCGGGACGTGGCAGCCCGCGCAGCCGGCGTCCGACGGATAGCCGCCGGGATCATCGCCGACGAAGAACGTCGCGCCGCGGATCGCCGACTCGGTGAGTGCGCCGTCGTTCGCGCGGGCCGGCCCGCGCATTAGGGGCGGGACGCTCATCAGATACGCTGCCAAGGCGTCGAGATCCGGGTCGCGGCCCGCATTCGGCGCGCCGAGCTCCGGCTGCGCGGCGTCGCCGAGGAAGCCTGTGCCGCCCATGAGCGGGCTGGTAAATGTGTGCTCGAAGTCCTGGATCTCGTCCCGATCGCCCGAATGGTGGAGCTGCCCAAAGTCTGTGGCTGCATCCCGCTCGCCCGGCGTGAACGTGAGCCCGAGGCCGAGCAGGTTCTGGACATTGCGCGGCCCATGCCCTTGTCCGTGCGTGCCGCGCGCCAGCATCTCGAAGCCCCACGTCCGGCCATCGTGCTCGCCGTTGATGTGGCACGAGGAGCAGGCGACCTTGCCGTTTCCAGAGACACGCGGGTCCATGCTCGAGAAGAAAAGGTGAGCGCCGAGCGCGCCGTCCGAGCTCGCAACTGGATCGGACGCGACAGGCGAATCGAGCGCGATGGTGCGCTCGACGATCGGACGGCTGGGAAGCGTCAGGTCGATGATGGTTACATCGCCCGAAATCGCGTTGTAGACGTACGCCGCGTCGCGAGTCGGCGAGACCGCAAGACCCATCGGGCGGCGGCCGACGCTTACGCTCGGGAGTCCGGGCGCGCTGGGATCTGTCGCTGAGCGCACGTTCGAAGTGCCGGCCGGGAATACGAGCACGGAATTCGAGTGCTCGCCGGCGACGAGCGCGTAAGTCTTGGAGTCGATCGTCGTGAAGCCCATGTCGACAGGACCGGAAAACCGGCTGTTCCAGCCGAAACCCTGCCATGGAGGGTTGTTATCGCCGCGGGTCGGGTCGTGAGCGTGGACGGCCGTCAGGTGCACCTTGTCGCCGCCGAGGATGGTGCGGGCGTCGAGATCAATCTTTCTCATCGAGGCCTGGATGATGCTGTCCGGCGAAATTACATCGGTGTGCATGTTGTGGTACTGAGCCGGAATCCAAAGACGGCGCGGCCCGATGCCCGGCGGTGCCTGCGCAATATGTCCGCGGATATTGACATAACCACCTTCGGCAACGTTGCGCGATGCCGTGCCGTCAGAAAGCCTACCGCTGACGCGCGGGGTCGCCGCGAAGAATGTGATCTGGCTTCCGACGCGCGGCTCTGCGCCCCTAACTTCGACGCGAGAAATGCGCGAATGCTCGTCGTCGGGGTAGAGGTGGGTTACCCATGCGTCGCCGTCGTCGGTCCACGCGATCGCATAGGGCGCCTTGAAGACGGACCCGAGCGTCCAGGGAGTGTAAGCGGCCGTGTCGATCGCCATCAGCGAGTCCGCGCGGTGGAGTGTGACGAGCGCCCACGTCTGTCGGCCGTCCAATTCCGGCGGCGATAGCGCTACCGAAGTCGGACCGCTGCCCCACGGCATCCGGATCGCGCGGAGGATCGATCCATCAGTGCCGTCTAGCACGAAGATAGAGTCCGAATCGTGGCAGGCGACCCAGACGGTCGCGCCGTTCTCCGAAACGGAGATCCCGCGCGGCGAGTGGCGGCCCTTGATGGCCGGGAGCACGAAGGAGCGAACGGCTCCCGACGCCGTGTCGATACGCGACACCGAATCGGAATGCATGTTGGCCACCCACACGGCCGAACCGTCTGCGGATACCTGGATCGGCCCGCTTTTGAACGAACGGGCGCCGTGGGCGGACGGGGCGGATGAGGCAATCGCCCATGCGTCGCCAGGTGCACCGAGAAGGTGTGGAATTCCGAGCGCCGCGGACACGGTGATCGCTATAGTCATCGCGCTGAGAAGGAGGGCGATTGTTGCAGGCAAACGGACCAAGGGCATCGCTCTACTCCTCTCTAATTGTGGACCCATCGATCGAGCGCGTCATAGACGCCGACCTTTATCGACGCCGCGGAAGGCTCGGGCGTTAGGTCAACTCCAATGGCCCGCCCCTGTCAGCGCTGGCGCGCTCGAACGTTAAATGGTATGACACTATCCGCCACAATCGATCGCGGACCCGAAATGTGCCGCGGGTTGGCGCCGGAATCGATGAATAGGGGAGGGTTATAGGATGCTCGCGAAGAAGAATTTGCGTATAGTCGCCGCGGTTTTGACGACCACTCTCGTCCTGACCGCAGCTCTTACAGTGCTCCAAGCGACGCCGACGGAAGCGCGTCCGGCCGCACAGCTTGAAAGCGTGTGCGGCATGACCGTCACCGGGACGTTGGTCGCCGGCACCCATGATGGCTGTTCGGGCGAAGTCGCTCTTAGAGTGGAGCCGTATTGCCCGGTCTGCCCCGGCGGTATCAACGTGGTCTTCATTCAGCACGCTGTCGCGCCGCAGGCTGGCTGGCAGAACGAGCAATCCGTCAGAGCCTTCGACATGATGGTGCGGATGAAGGACCCCAGCGCCCAGTTAAATGTCGGCGTGATCCACTATGACGAGCGAGGGCACCGCGTGGTCTTGGATCCGACCCGCGGCGTTGCCGTCGACGAATCGCGGACACGCAACGAGCTTCGCAAGACCACGACCGGCTACGAACCGAATGCGGTGACCATCGAGGACGCCGCGGGCGAGGGTGTCCGATTGATGCAAAAGATGGGTCGCGATGCGCCTCGCGGAGTCAAGCCGTGCGAATTCGTAGTCATCTTCGGGTACACGAAGTCGCACTACGCCCACATGCTGGCTGCGATGTTGGCCGCGGCCGACCAACTGAAGCGCTACACGTACTTCGTCGGGTGCCCACAGGTCCCCGGCGCCTGGTACTGCCGCAACACCAAGAAGATGGCCCGCAACCTTAGGGACCACACCGAGTACGCCGAGAGCGGCAAGCTCGAAGGGATGGTCCGCCGCCAGATGAACGAATTCGATGGCGGAGAGAAAGCAAGGACTCTGACGCTGTCACAGCTCCTTCCACCAGGTCTTGACTTCGTGCCGGGCGGTCTCGCAACCAACGATATCGTGCCGGAAGTCGAATTCATCGACGAAGGGACGCGGCTGACTTGGATATGGAGCGACAGCTATCAGCTTGATGAGGAAGCATATACCGCTACCTACAAGGTGAATACGCCAGGCGAAGTGACGGCCGCCTACACGCTGACCGGATCGGCGCAGCTAATCGACAGCCGCCGGCGCGTCAAGGAGCTGCCGGTGCCGGACATAGGCATCATGATGGGCATCTGCATAACGCCCACGCCGACTCCGACTGAAACGTCGACGCCGACGCCGACCGATACACCGGAGCCGACGAAGACGCCGACTTCGACCCTGACGCCGACTCCGTCCTCTTACACGATCTACTTGCCGATCGCGCGACAGGATCCGGACGAGTGCATCCCGGAGCTGATCTACGCCGACGCGGTCCTTGTCATCGACATGTCGACCTCGATGTATCGCGAGACTCGCAGCGGCAGGACGAAGCACGAGGCGGCCCTGGCCGCTGCGCGCGCGTTCGTCGAGCAGCTCAACCTGGTCGGCGACATTCTCGGCCGGCACGATCGTGTCGGCATTGCCGGCTTCAACGACACGGCGTGGACCGCGATCGAGCTGTCAAACGATCCGGACGCCATCGATACGGCTATCGAGTCACTGCTCGATCGCATCGCTAACGGCACCCGGCTCGACCTGGCCCTGTTGCAGGGTCAGTCGGTCTTGGACGCCACCGCGCGAATCGACGACAACAGCCCGGTGCTGATCCTGCTCACCGACGGCTTGCCGAATCGCGTGCCTCTACATCCGGTGAGCGGACGACAAGAGGAGACGGTGCTCGAGGCCGCTACGGAGGCGAAGGAAGCTGGAACGCGAGTCTTCACAATCGGCCTCGGCGATCCGGCGGACGTGGCGCATGAACTTTTGGAAGAAGCCGCCTCCAGCCCGGAGGACTTCTACTACGCGCCTGACGGCGATGATCTGGAATCGATCTATCGCCAGATCGCGGGTCGGATAGTGGAGTGTCCGGAGCCGTAAGGCGAAGCCAGTACACTGACGAGGGCCGAGCGGGGTGCGGAGCGCGAGAGCGCCCGCACCCCGCCGACCGCATCTCGGCATCTGCATCGATACGGCGAGCGGGCGCTGGTCGGCGAGAATGCAGCCGACGGTCGAGAGCCGCAACAACTCCTCGGTCATTCGCACTGCGGATGGCCCTTCCGAAAAGCTGTCGGTCTTAGTCCTCAGCGCTCGGCCTCAGCCCTCGCCATCAGCGCTCTGCCGCCAGCCCGCCCGGCAGATCCATCCGAAGTGCGTTCGGTCCCAGAAGAAGCCCCACTTCGAAGCGGCTCACATCGCCGAATTGGTACGTGAACCGCCCTGGCGTGCCTGATCCGAAGGCGACCTTCCAGGTGCCGTCTTCCTTGATGAAGGTCGCGAGCGCCTCCGGCATCACGCTGCTTCCGATCCAGACCTTGACGTCCACGATACCATAAGGTGGCCCGACTCCGACCAACGACTCTTGGTCCTGGCCGACGACGGCGCTGAAGACCGGAATCGTGACCGCAGTCGTCGCGCCCGCTTGCGACAGCTCGAAGCGTTCGAGCGCCCCTCTTTCGCCGCCGTCGCCTCCCGCGGGATCGGCTGTGGCGGAGCTTGCTTCGCCATTACCGTAATCCGGTACGACCACCGGTCGATCGATTGTCGCCTGAAACAGCCCATACACGTCGGCCTCGACTTGCATCGCCGTCGAAGTGCCGTCGGCGCCCACATGGGCGAGTGTCGCCGCCGGGCCCCTCGGATCAAGCGCACCCGAAATGATCGGCCGGTCTAGCCGAACCTCGAGCGACGGGCCGACAAAGCTCCGATGGGTTGCGTGACCGCTTTCGTTAAGGGTGAACACCGACAGCCGATCGCCGGGCCTAGCGCTCCCACCAGTCGTGCGGCCGACGGCATCCAGGGAAAAGAGTCCGTCGTCGCCTAGCGTGACCGGTTCCCCGATCGGCGACCTTGTCGCTGCGCCGACCTCCGCGCCCGCTGGTCCCGAGCCCACGAACATGCCGTCCGGGTCGATGGTCGCCTCAAGCGCTGCAACCGAGAATGAGACCGGCTCACCATCGAGCGTGCCGTCGATCGTATCTCCGGCAGCAACGGCGACTTGGCTACCACCCGCGTCTTCGAAAATCAATTCAAGTTCACCCGACCATGGGCCGCCGCCGACAGCGGTCGCGATGACTTCGCCGTGGCGCTGCAACGAAAGGTCTGCTTGAACCTCCCACAGCGCCTCGACCCAGACGGCGGCGGAGCCAGGCTCCGCGTGAAGCATAGGTATCTGATAGCACAAGTAGAGTTCGTCACCTTCCGGGAAGCGTTCGGTGATGTAGTAGTGGGTCGCCACTTCGATGGGTGAAGGCGGCTGCGCCGACCATGTGCCGTCAGCGTTGACGACTGTGAAGGGCTCGCCGTCGGCGCCCCGGTGCCACGGATTCCACATCAGTATCGCGATCTCGTTGCCCGGGCTGCCTCGTCCAACCAGGTCGCCGCTGACGGGATCCAAGGAGCCGACCATCTCGGGCAGAACCCAGTCCCGGCGATCGCGCCCGTCGCCGACGATGATTCGATCTCCCGCTCGCGGTCGAACGCGCTCGCCGGAAGCGTCGCGCATCCATGCCTCGAATCGCCCATCCGGCCCGCTGAGCGCGCGCCCATGGCCACGGGGCGCGCCGTCCTCTCCCAAGAGTTCCAGTTCGACATTAGAAAGCGGCGCCATGGCGCCCGTGACGTCGCCCGGTCGAAGAGAGACCCGTACGTATGGGACGCGACGATCTTCTACAAATCTGATCGAACCATCGCCGGACACGACGCTGATCGCGGCGCTCGAGCTGCCGGCACCCGCCGATTCGCCAATATCGATCGAGAACGAGCCGTCTTCTTCGACGCCTGCGGACGCCGTGGCGATCTCCGGCCGACCGATCACTATCTCGGCGCTGGCAATTCCTTCAGCTCCCCAACCTTCGGCGGAACGGTCCACCTTCCCCGAGACGATGCCCGCATCCGCGTCGAAGTTGTATGTGAGCTCCGGAACTTCAAACGTGACACTGGTGGGAGTTCCTACCTCGGTATCGAGCTGACGTATCTCGACCCTCTCGCGCGGCATCGGATAGGTTTCGACATCCTCCGCTTCGTCGTAAAGCTGTAACTCCCAGCTGCCATCGCGTACGGTTGTGGAGCCGGTACCGCGGGCATTTCCTTCGACGTCGAACAGAGTAGCCTCTACCCTGCCGAAAGCGCCGGCCGAGCTGCCGCCAATCGAAGCGTTAGTCCGAGTGATGACAAACGTTCCTCGTGCCGACATCGGTGACCGGTCGACCGTCGAGGTCGAGTCTTGAGGCGGCGGCTGCGCCTTGTCGTCGCAGGCGATCGCGACAAGCGTGAGCACCGTGAGCGCTGAGAACCCGGCCAGGGTGCTCAAGGCGGAGAGCCGGATTACTAAAGCCGACTTGCGCTTGTGACTATGTAACACGCTGATACCCTCTCGGCCATGAAGTCGGCGCGCCGCGACGTTAGGCTCCGCCGTTGCCTCGATTGCCAGACCGCGGCCGGCCCGTATACTATCATACGCTTCGGGCCACCGTTCGGGAGCCACGCGCAGTCGATCAGGCTCGGTGGCACCCCGGGGAGACTAGCCCGGATTCGATCAATCATTCTTGGAGGAAACATGCCGGCCGTGACCAACCGCGGGCTGGAGAACGTCGTTGTCGCGGAGTCGAAGAAGAGCAAGGTGGAAGGTCTCGAGGGTCGGCTTTCATACTCCGGCTTCCCGATCGAGGACCTCGCCGGGCACGCGACTTTCGAAGAAGTCATCTGGCTCCTGTGGGAAGGCGAATTGCCGACGCGAGGAGAGCTGGCGATCATCACTTCCGCGCTAGCCGCGGAGCGCGAGATTCCGGATGCGGTGCACGGCGTGTTGAGGGCGCTCCCGGCCGACACACACCCGATGACTGCCCTCCGAACCGGGGTCAGCGCACTCGGGGCTTTCGATCCTGACGCTGAGCTGGCGCCGGACGACGAGGCGGCGCGACGCCGCGCTTTGCTGCGCATAGTCGCACGCATCCCGACTATCACAGCTGTCTTCGAGCGCGTTCGTAAGGACAAATCGCCCATTCCACCGCGCGACGATCTCGGCCATTCGGCCAACATGCTTTTCATGCTGAACGGAACTGAAGCCGGTCCGGCCGCGGTGCGCGCGCTGGATACCTACCTTGTGCTGCTCGCCGACCACGGCTTCAACGCGAGTACGTTCTCGGCCAGGGTCACGGCTGCGACCAAGTCCGATCCGTATTCCGCGATCACTTCCGCCATCGGAACGCTAAAGGGGCCGCTCCATGGCGGCGCCAACGAGCGGGTTATGGAAATGCTGGAATCGATCGGATCGGTCGACGCGGCCGAAGCATGGGTGCTCGACAAGATCGAGAAGAAAGAGCGGATCATGGGTATCGGCCATCGGGTCTACAAAACGACCGATCCCCGCGCGGCCATCCTTCGCCGAATGAGCGAAGCTCAGGCCGAAGAGTCCGGCGATAGGCTCTACCATGACATCGCGCTTGCGGTTGCTGACACAGCGGTCGACTTCTTCGCAAAGAACCGGCCCGAACTCATGCTCTATCCGAACGTCGACTTCTATTCGGCGGCGGTGCTTCACGCGGCCGGAGTCCCGTCCGATCAGTTCACACCACTTTTCGCCGTGAGTCGGGTGGCCGGTTGGACGGCACACCTTCTCGAACAATATGCCGACAATCGATTGATCCGCCCGCGTGCCGAATATACCGGGCCGACTAACCGACCCTTCGTCTCGATTGACGCCCGCTAGAACCGCGATGCTGTCGGCAGTTTCGGCGTCGAGAATGCGGGCGGCGAGGGCCGCTGGGTTGCGAGCGTCGGGTTCGAGCATGTCAGCGTAGCGGGCTTCGGTGTCGAGGGCTTGTCCGGCGGGATCTTCGGTGTCGAGAACGTCGGCTTCGAGGGGCTTCAGAATCGCGAGCTTCGGCGTCGGGAACGCTGGCACTGTATTCGTCGGCGATGGTTCATGAACTTTCTACCGCGGCCACGCGCGAGCCGGCTCGCCAACCCTAGTTAGGCGCAAAGCATGGATTCAAGCAGCACGTTGGCGGTCTTAGCAGTGCTCGCGGCTCTGCCCACTACGGCTCTGCTGTTCGGCATGGCGGCGGAACCGCGCTCGCGCCGTTCGCCGGGCCGCTTCTTCTTGTTCTACTCCGTACTTTATTCAGCGCTTCTACTGCTAACTCGCTTTCTCGGGCAAGATGTAGCATGGCTAGCCACGGGCATCGTGCTGGGCCTGTTGGGGACCGGCAAGGGCGTGACTTCGTTGTATCGACTGCTTTACGGCAATGCGTGGGTGAGCGCCAACCCTGAGTCTGTCGCCGCCGACGTGCAGCGCTGGCATTTGCCAACCATGATCGGCGCCGTATTGTGTATCGCGGGAGCGCTCTTCATCGCCTTCATTCCGCGCTGACAATCAATCGATCCCTTGGCCGCGGCAGCGGAGAGCGTTACCATACGCGGTCCAGGCCAAGCTCGCTTCACGCGCTGCCGGCGCGAACATTTCCATCAAGCGGGCCTAACTTTCCAGCCCTCGACTTCGACCTCGCACCCGCACTAGCGCTCGTTGCCGCTGTCGCCCTCGCCACCGTTCCCGCCCTCGACCTCGCACTCGCCTTCGCCTCGCGATCACCGTCACCCTAGCCCCACTCGAACCTACTCCTAACCGCCCCCTTGCCAGCAGCGCCGGAGAACGCCATGTACGCCGTCCTTATCAGCCTAGCCCTGGCAATTGCAGTCTTCTCGGGGCTCTATTTTCCTTTCGATATCAGCTGGATTTGGAGCGGGCTTGCGGGCTTTACAGCCGGCATGGCAAGCTTTGTCGGAATGGCCTATTACACCAACAAGAAGCTCGAAGCGCGTATGCCGGACGTCGAGGGCGCGCTTGGCGCGCAGAAGCCGGATGTCGCGATAAAGATCCTGGAGGATCTTCGCGCTCTAGATCGCTGGCAACCGACGGCCGGTCTGGCGATCGACGGTCAGATCGGGACCATCCTTTACGCCCACAAGCAGGACCCTGAAGCCGCGCGACCGTACTTGGAGAAGACCATCCCCAAGAACTGGTACGCGAAAGCGATGCTGGGAGCGTACCACTATCGCCGCAAGGACGACGACGAGATGCGGAAGGTCTTCGAGAAGGCGGTGAAGAGCAACAAGAAGGAGGGTATGCTCTGGGCGGCCTATGCGTGGTGCTTGTGGAAGCGTCGGCACACTGAAGAAGCGATTGAGGTGCTCAAGCGAGCCCAAAAGATATTGCCCGCCGATGAGGGGATCGAAACCAACCTTTCCGCGCTTCAAAGCGGCAAGAAGATGAAGATGCGCGACTATGAGCCCGAATGGTGGGCGCTGTTGCTGGAGCGCCCGCCCGCCCAGGTATTGAAATCCGGCCGGCGGGGCGGTGGACGCTTCGCGCGCAGGGCGTGATGCATGCGCTTCGTCCTCGACGTGTTCGTTACTCAACCCTTCGCCGAGAACACTTACCTGGTCGGTGATGCCGACTCGGGCGAAGCGATAGTCGTGGATCCCGGCGGGCGCGCCGAAGAGATCGTCCGCGCCGCGGCGCAGCAAGGCGTCCGCGTGAAGGCGATCGTCAACACCCATTCCCATATCGACCATGTCAGTGGAGTAGGCGCGTTGCAGGCGTTAGTCGATGTCCCGTTCTGGCTCCATAAGGAAGCGGAACCGATGCTGGCAGGCGTGGCGACTCAGGCCGCGATGTACGGTTTCCCGCCGATGGATCCGCCCATAGTCGATCGACACCTGATTCCCGGGGAGCGCATCGCCGTCGGCGGTTTCGAGCTGGAAGTGCGCGACACGCCGGGCCACGCGCCGGGCCATGTAACGTTGGTTGGACCTCCCGTGAATTACGAGGGGAGCGTCCGGACGTTCGCGCTTTGCGGCGACGTGATCTTCCGTGGGTCCATCGGACGCGTCGACCTGCTCGGCGGTGACTACGGTACGCTGATGCGCTCCATCGAGCGTGAGATCCTGGTTCTGCCCGACGAGACGCTGCTCTTCAGCGGTCATGGGCCCGTGACAACCGTCGGACACGAAAAGGCGTCCAATCCTTTCGTTCTGGACTGGCTGACACGCGCGCGTCGCGACGAGGGCTACGAATGAGCACGGACAATCCGATCGCGGCGTTCCTGGCGCGACTTTCAGAGGGGCCACTCCTTGCCGACGGCGCGATGGGCACCCAGCTCTACGCCCACGGCGTCGGCTTCGAGAAATGTTTCGACGCGTTGAACCTTTCGGATCCTGAGCTAGTCACCGAGGTCCATAGATCGTATGTAGCGGCCGGCGCCCGATTGATCGAGACGAACACTTTCGGTGCGAACGCCATTCGCCTGGCCGAACACGGTCTTGCGGAGCGGGCGGCCGAGATAGCCGAGGCGGGCGCGCGGATCGCGCGCTCGGTCGCGGATGCGCATAGTATGGGCGCGGCAGCGACGGGAGCGGCGGGCGCCGGAGCGGGCGAGTATGGCGTGGGCGAGTTGGACTCGAGCCATCGGACCGGGGCCGGTGAGCGGATCTGGGTCGCTGGCAGCGTCGGCCCGCTCGGCGTGCCTATCGCGCCCGTCGGCGCGTTGGATCGAGGGGTCGCGAAGGCGGCTTTCGCCGATGCCATCACCGGTCTCGTGAAAGGCGGCGTCGACCTGATCATCATCGAGACCATGGGCGATCTTGGAGAGGCCCGCTTGGCGCTCGAAGCGGCGCGGAAGGTGTCGGATAAGCCCGTTTGCGTCCTTATGACGTTCGGACCGGAGGGACGGACGGCGAGCGGGGCGACTCCCGAGGAGGTCGTCGCCGATCTCGAGGCAGACGGCGCTGACGTTATCGGAACGAATTGCAGCACGGGTCCCGCGCCGATGCTCGAGGTGGTCGCGCGCATGGCCGCTGTGGCGACTGTGCCGCTCGCCGCCATGCCAAACGCCGGCCTGCCGACGCTGGTCGCCGGCCGCTACATCTACTCCTCATCGCCGGACTATGTCGCCGATAGAAGCGCGAGAATGGTTGACGCCGGTGTTCGACTGATCGGCGGTTGTTGCGGCACGGGTCCGCAGCACATTTCGGCGATCGGCGCGGCGATCAGCGGCGCACGGCGCGAGCCGCCGAGGCCCTCGTTCCCGGTGTTGGGTCCAGGGCCAGCCGTCCAGGCAATTCCCTCCGAACTTCGGGGTCCGACGCCGCTCGAATCCATCCTGTCGGAGCGCTTTGCGACCCTGGTTCAGATCGACCCGCCCCGTGGTTTCAACATCTCACCACTCTTGCCGAGTCTGCGCCGTCTGCGTGACTCCGGCATCGTCGACTCACTGTGCCTGACCGATGCTGCCGGAGCCAGAGCTCGGGTAAGCGCACTCGCGCTCAGCGCCGTGTTGCGCGGCGAAGTCGGCCTGCCGACCGTCCTCCAATTGGGCTGTGCGTATCGCAACCTAGTCGCGACGCATTCCGAGATCCTTGGTGCCCACGCACTGGGCGCTCGCGATATCTTGGTCGTAGCAGGCGATCTGCCGGCTAACGGCGACTATCCGGATGCGACCGTGGTGCGCGACCTCAACGACATCGGTCTCGTCCGAATGATCGACGGCTTCAATCGCGGCTTCGATCCTGAAGGTCGAGCACTCGAAGAGCAAACGGCCTTTCATGTGGGTTGCGAATTCGATCCGGCTGCGCGGGATCCCGAGCGTGCGCGCACCGAACTAAAGGCCAAAGTCGATGCCGGCGCGCGCTTCGTGATCAGCCGCCCTATTTTCGATTCCGAGGACGTCCTCAGGGCGCGGCACTCGTTCGGCGGAAGCTTTCCAGTGCCGTTCATCGCGACCGTGATTCCACTTTGGAACGTACGACACGCGCGCTATTTGCATAACGAGGTGCCCGATCTCGACATCCCGGATCAGGTGATGGAACGGATCGCGGCATCGATCGACGCCCGCCGCGAAGGGATAGTAATTGCCTGTGAGTTGGTCGATGCGCTCCGCGACATCGTAGGCGGGGTGCAACTTGTCCCGCCCTTCGGCCATATCGAGCACGTCGAGTCTGTCGTGGCGGAGATTGCCGGGTCGGGGATGGTCCCCGGGCGAGAGCGAGTCGTATGAGCGTGCGAACTCGGCTCGACGGAGGGAAGCGGTTCGTCGGTGCGAGAGCGAGTCTTATGAGCGTGCGAACTCGGCTCCGCGAGGAGGAGCGGCTCGCCGCTGAGGAGTGGCTCGTATGACCGTGCAAATCCGGCTCTTCGCGATGTTCCGCGAGACTGCGGGCGCAGATCGCCTCGAAGCCCCGGCCGATGCGGCCGACACGGTGAACGAGCTATGGGCATGGCTCGTGGCGCGACATCCCGAACTTGATCGACATGTCCCAGCGGCGGCGGTCAACGCGCAGTGGGCGCGCATGGACGCGCGGGTTGCCGACGGCGATGAGGTTGCCTTCCTGCCCCCGGTCAGCGGCGGATGAGATCGGGAGGCATCGGCCGGCCGAGCCGCCGACGGAGTCTCCTCCGACGCAGTCGCTGTAAGCTCCCTGCAGCGTGCGTCCGGTCGAGCCATCTGGCATGCGGCCCGAATCGCGATATGGGTGGCCGGTGATGCCGATGGTAGAGCTCACCGAGTCGCCGATCGATCCGCGCGTCGTGGAGGCGGCCGTCGCTAGACCGGAGGCAGGCGCGATTTGTACGTTTCTCGGCGTCGTTCGGAACTCGAACTTGGGCAGAGACGTCGGGCATCTGGAGTACGAGGCCTTCCCCGAGATGGCCATGCCCTCCATGGTGCGGATCGCGGAGGTCGTCGCGGAGCGGTGGCCGGGGGCGCGGGCGGCCATCGTCCATCGGACGGGGCGCCTCGAGATCGGCGAAGCGAGCGTGGTCATCGCAGTCTCGTCGCCGCACCGCGCGGAGGCCTTCGAAGCGTGCCGCTGGGCCATCGACACGTTGAAGACCGCGGTTCCGATCTGGAAAAAGGAGATCTGGGCGGACGGCGAGGCATGGATTGAGGGCGTGCCGGCGGGGCCGATCGAAGTGCCGGATTGAACAGAAAGGAAGGAAGAACCAGCTGGAAAGCACTGACCGGTTGAATGACGCGGCTGCAGCGGCATGTTTACTTCTTTGGTCCGTGATCCGATATCCTGAGTTCGGCCGATCACACTTCGTCTGGTGACACGCATTTCCCATCCGCTGGGATTCAACCGAATCGCAACGCTTTCTCCTCGATTGGCCCGTTCAAATCGCGCAACTTGCTCCGAGAAACTTAAGACCACCAGTGCGGGAACCCGAAAGTCGAGTAGTGAACCTGCTATGGAAACGAGCCACAGAGTGTGGTAGATGGTTCGAGTCCATCTCTGGGAAGAGCATCCGGCTTCCCAAAGCGGGCGCATTCGAGAATTCGAAGAGGGGGTCGCCGGGGTGACGAGGGGGACGGCAGGTCTGGCGCAAACGAGTTGATTGACGCCACTCCCCCAACTTCATAGCGCGTCCGAGCCGGGCGGTTCGTTAGGTGCAAACGCCGGCGCTAACGGGCGAACCGAGTTAGCGGGCGCCCCTCGGTCTTGGTCGCCCGAACTCGGCCTCCCGACCTTGGCCTCCCACCCGCCCGCTGCCATAATCTCCGCATGACGACACCAGGCTCCGAGCCGATTCCCCTGTACAGGCACAACCCGGACGGCACGAAGGGTTCCGACGTGGCCGGCGCTGTTCGCAGCACGGATCGCGAGCGTGCTGGCAGCCCCGCCCCTATCCAACTCCTCGACCTCGACCGGCTCACCGCCGAAGGCGATGCGCCGCTCCCCTTCAAGCACCGGCGGCCGCCGTGGCTGAAGGTCAAGGCGCCATGGGGCGACTCCTTTCAACAGGTTCAAAGCCTGATGCGCACCGGAAACCTTCATACCGTTTGCGAAGAGGCGCGCTGCCCTAACATCGGCGAATGCTGGGGGGCCGGGACCGCCACGTTTCTCATAATGGGCGACACCTGCACCCGCAGCTGCGGCTTCTGCGCGATCAAGACTGGCCGACCGAGCGGCTTCGACGTTCTGGAGCCGGAGCGTGTCGCGCGGACCATCGAGCGCTTGAACCTCACGCACTCCGTGATAACGTCGGTCAATCGCGATGAATTGCCGGATGGCGGCGCCGCAATTTTCGCCCGCAGCATCAGTCGAGCGCGCGCGCTTTCGCCCCAGACCTCGATCGAGGTGTTGATCCCGGACTTCTGCGGTGACCGGGCCGCCCTCCAGGTTGTGATGGACGCGCGGCCCGAAATCCTGAACCACAATGTCGAGACCGTGCCGCGCCTGTATCGAACTGTCCGTCCGCAAGCGATCTATCGGCGATCCCTCGACGTGCTCCGCTGGGCCAAGGAGATGGACGGAAGCGTCCTGACCAAGACCGGGATCATGGTCGGGCTCGGCGAGACGTTGGACGAGGTCGAATCCCTGATCCGTGACCTCGTCGAGATCGACGTCGACATCCTGACCGTCGGCCAATACCTCCGCCCGACCGAAACGCACCTCCCGATCGCCCGCTACTGGCGTCCCGAAGAATTCGATCGCCTCCGCGAACGAGGCTTGGAACTCGGCATGCGCTGGGTCGAAGCCGGACCGCTGGTGCGTTCGAGCTATCGCGCCGAACAGCAGGTCGCCTCGCTCAGCCGGCGCAGCCCGCACGACGGCAGGCGGCGGACCGTGGCCGAGCGGAGACTGATCGAGCGTGAGGCGGGCGATACCGGCGGGGCAGGCGATATCGGCGACGCCGCGGGACGCTGATTATGCCCGGCGGCACGAACCGGTCGCGTCCCGGCCGGATCGACCTCCACACCCACTCGACCGCATCCGACGGAGAGCTGTCGCCGCGCGAACTCGTTGCCGCCGCCGCGGCCGCCGGCATCGGGACGCTCGCCCTGACCGACCACGACAACATGGCCGGCATCCCCGGAGCGCAGGCCGAAGCGTTCGATCACGGCATCGAGATCGTCCCAGCGGTGGAGATCGGTTGCGAGACGCCGAGCGAAGGGATCACCGACATCCTCGGGTACTTCGTAGAGGCAGAAACGCCGTCGCTGCAGGCGCTCTTTCTGCGGATCCGAGCGGGCCGCGAAGAGCGCGCTCGAGCGATGGTGGACCGTCTGCGCGGGCGGGGGATCGAGATCGCCTTCGAGGACGTGGCGGCTATCGCGGGCACGGCTCCGATCGGGCGCCCGCATATCGCCCAGGCGCTTTTCGATTCGGGCGTCGTCACGGACTTCGGAATCGCCTTTGCGGAGCTGATCGGTGTGCGCGCTCCGGCCTATGTGCCTAGGACTCGGCTGAGCCCGGCCGAAGCCTGCGCCGTCATCCGCGCCGCCGGCGGTGTGCCGGTCATCGCGCACCCGGTGCCGCCCGGCGCTCCACGCCGCGATCCGAAGCGCCTTCGACACCTCTTGCCGACTCTCGTCGAAGCCGGTCTCGGCGGCCTGGAATGCCACTACCCTAGTTACTCCGCGGGGACGGTCCGCTGGCTCCGCGCCCTAGCCGACCACAACGGCTTGGTCCCGACTGGCGGCAGCGACTTCCACGGTGCACGTCGCCCGGACAGGATGCTCGGCTCCGTCGACGTCCCGCCTGAAACGGTCGAACGGTTGCGAGCGGCGTCCTCGGGCGCCGGGTCGAGTGTCACTTCGATCGCCGATTCGGATGCCACTTCGGGAGCCGCCTCGATCGCCGAGTCGGGCGCTGCCTCGCGAGCCAGGTCGGAACAGCGATCATGAGCGAACGAAGCACGCTCATTCTCGCCATCGAGACGTCGTGCGACGAGACTGCGGCCGCGGTCGTCCGCGACGGGCGGTACGTCCTCTCCAACGTTGTCGCGAGCCAATCCGCCCTGCACGCCCCGTTCGGTGGCGTCTTCCCCGAGGTCGCGTCGCGCCAACACGTCCGCGATATCCACCCGGTCATCCTGAGCGCACTCAGTTCGGCCGGCCACGGGTGGGGCGACCTCGACGACGTCGCGGTCACGCGCGGTCCCGGGCTTTCCGGGGCGCTGCTTGTCGGCGTCAACGCTGCGAAGGGGATCTCGATGGCGACCGGCCTCCCGTTGCTCGGCGTCCACCATATCGCCGGGCATATCGCCTCCCACCGGCTTTGCGTCGACGGTCGAATGTTCGAGCCCGACGAAGCGCCGCCGGTTGACTATCCGCCGCTACCTCACGTCGCGCTCGTTGTATCGGGCGGTCATTCAGAGCTGTACCTGGTGCGGACCTTCGGGTCGATAGAGCACATCGGCGGGACGCTCGACGACGCGGCCGGCGAGGCCTTCGACAAGGCCGCCCGCATGCTCGGGCTCGGCTATCCCGGTGGCCCGGCCATCCAAGCGGCCGCGGAAGGCGGGGATCCGACGGCCTTCCGACTGCCAGTAGGGCGGACGGACGGGCCACTCGACCTGAGCTTCAGTGGTCTGAAGACCGCGCTTCTGCGCCTGATCGAGGGCATGCGCGACTCGGATGCGCCGCTTCCGGTCGCGGATCTCACCGCTTCGTTTCAGGCGGCCGTCGCCAAGGCGCTGTCGCTCCGCGTCGTTCGCGCGCTCGAGGCGCACCCGGAAGCGCGCGCGGTGTTAGTCTCGGGCGGAGTCGCGGCGAATGTCGCGCTACGCGCTGCCTTGAAGGACGCGACGTCGCTCCCTGTGCGCTTCCCGCCGCTGGCGCTGTGCACTGACAACGCCGCGATGATCGCGGCCGCGGCGCACATCGGCCTGTGCGAGGACGCGCCGGAGGTTGCCGCGCGGGCCGGCCTCGATCTCGACGTAATGGCGTCGTTGCCGCTCGGGGCCTGATCGCCGGGTGAATTGTGGGCCTTACCCGGGGCACCCACATGGGGTGCCCCTACGAGGGTGCCCGCAGTGGCGACGCAGACGTGACTCGGTCTTGTCACCACATGCCGGCGATCAGTCCTCGGCGATCTGGCTTCGGCGATCGGGGCGAGGAACCGGCCGTGAGCATGTTACAATTCCGAACAATAGGCCCGCGGCACTTCGGCTCCCGGGGAGGACCACATGCGGCTCGACCTTGTCTGCTCGTCGGCCGGAATCGCGACCCTAGCGATCGCGTCCGGCATCGCCTTTCTCTCGCTCGCCTTACTCTCGGTCGCCTTGCTCTTCGAGCGCATCGAGCCTGTCGCCGCGCAGGGCACGGTCGCACGCAAGCCGGTGAGCGCGTGTACGCTCGCGATCTCAGACACCGTAGTCGCGTCACCGATTCGGGAGTGCGAGGCGGCAGAGGTCACGGTCACGCTCGGGCTTACCTGCCCGACTGAGCTGCCGATGCGGGTCGTATTCGTCATCGGGCGGCACCTTCTGATGGAGGACCACCTCGACGAGGTGAAGAACGCGGCGCGAAGCATCGCGAACTCGATGCCCTTCCATGTCGCGGGCACGAAGGCTGGCGTGGTTTCGGTGAGCATCCAGGAACGTGTCGAGCAGGAGATGACCGACAGCAAGAGTTCTGTGATGGGTGCGATCGGATCGATCCGCCTCGATCGCGTCGATCCGACCATGCGCTACTTCGACTGGCTCGGCAAAGCCCAGGATTTACTGGAAGAGGAGCGGCGCACTGAAGCCCTGCCGGCCGTCGAAGCCATAGTCCTCTTCTCGACCGGCTGCCCGACGGGCTTTGACAGCTTCTGCAACCGACAGGTCGGCGCAGCGAATCGGGCTAAGGGCGCCGACATCACTGTGATCGGAGTCTGCAATCCGGACGCGACGCCGTTCGGACTCATCAGGATTCCCGGTGACCACTGTAAGTACATCCGCAACATCGCGAGCGGCGGCTTCTACCATAACCTAAATCAGGCCAGGCGGGTCGAGAGCGATCTGGCAGAGCTCATGGAGGAGGTCGAATCCCTGCAGCCCGGCGCAGTCAGCCTGGCCGAGGCGCTCGGTCCTGGCTTCTCGATGATCCCGGGCAGCGGCGCGCCGGCGCCGAGCGAGGTCGACGGCGTTCACGTCTTCGCGTGGTCGGACGTTGAGCGCGGCGACGTTCTTACCGCTACATATCGCATCTCTGCCGCCATGGCGGGCGGCACGAGGCCGCTCCGGGACTCCGCCCTTTCGGCCGTGAGAATCGTCGACTCGATGGATCGCGCAGTCGAGATCCCGCTGACCTCGCCCGACCTGAGCGTCGAAATCTGCCCGACCGCCACCCCGACCGGTCTGCCCACGGACACGCCGGGCCCAACGCCAATCCCGATAGACACGCCCGAATCGACGCCGATGCCCGAGGCGACGAGCACCAACACACCGACGAGCACGACGGAGCCCGGACGGATCTGGCTGCCTGTCGCTATGAAGAATACGTGTAAGCCGGGCACGAGACGGCTTCTCGTCGCGCTCGCGATCGACACCAGTTCAAGCATGGACGAAGCGAGTGGTGGGACGACGAAGCTCGAAGCTGCCAAAGCGGCGGCCAAAGCATTTGTCGACGTGCTCGCTGGCTTCGGGCGAGGCGATCTCGCCGGCATCGTAGCGTTCGACGCCCGAGCCCGGATCATCGTCGATGTGACCGCTGACCATGCGGCGCTCCACGCGGGGATCGATTCCGTCCTGACGGGCGAGGGGACGCGGATAGACGAAGGACTCGACATGTCGGCATCGATGTTGGAGGCTGCGATCGACGCCGTGCCGGACTTCACTCAGGTTATCGTAATCCTCACCGATGGCCGTCCGGATGCGGGGACGTCGGACGCCGCGCTGGCCGCGGCCGCCGCAGGGCGCGATGCCGGTTTGACGATCTACACGATCGGTTTGGGCGACGACGTCGATGCGGCCTTGCTCAGGGCTATCGCAAGCACGCCGGGTCACTACTTCGCAGCACCGAATGCCGAGGCGCTCGAATCGATCTACGACGAACTCGCCCGCGACCTACCGTGCCCGGGTGGGGTGGTGTGGGGCGGGTGATTTGTAAGCCGTAGGAGGGGCACCCGTATGTGGGTGCCCCTCCCTACGTCTCCAACCCAAACCCGACGCCTTCCAGCGCCTTCGTCAACGCAGCCCATTCGGCTAGCGCCAGCGTTTCTGCGCGCCGGCGCGGGTCGATGCCCGCCGAATCGAGCGCGCTAGCCGAATCCGCGGGCGTGATGTCGAGCCCGGCGGCGATACTGTTGCGAAGCTGTTTTCGCTTCTGGCCGAAACCGGCGCGCACGACCCGGAAGAACACTGCTTCGTCGCGCACCGGAATCGGTGGACAGGGATGCACGTCAAGCCGCACGACGGCGGAGTCCACGGCCGGCGCCGGCACGAAGGCGCCCGCCGGGACGATGCAGATGCGGGTGGGCCGCGCGTAGAATTGCACCGCGACCCCGAGGATGCTCAGCCGGCCCGGCTTCGCGATCATCCGATCCGCCACCTCGCGCTGGACCATCACCACAGCGCTCGAAGGCTTGATCGGCGCCTCGAGCACGTGGCGCAGGACGGCCGACGTGATGTAGAAAGGCAGATTCGCGACGATCTTGAACTCGGGCACGACCTGCCACGACTTGGGCGACGACTCACGGGCGCCCTCTGAATCGGGCTCGACGCGCCGCGCCTCGGGCGACGCCATTCGGGCGCCCACTGAATCGGGCGCAAAGCCGGCGAAGTCGGCCGCCGGGCGTTCGAGGATGTCCGCGACGATCACCTCGAGATTCGGCCGGTCGCCAAGGGTCTCTTCGATGATCTCGGCGAGGGCACCGTCTATCTCGACGGCCACGACCCGAGCGGCGAGGCTCGCGAGCGCGCCGGTCAGCACGCCAAGGCCAGGGCCGATCTCCAGGACGGTGTCGTCGGCCCCGATATCGGCCGCTTCCACGATACGCGCCAGATGGGCTCGTTCCACGAGGAAGTGTTGGCCCAGGCCCTTCTTTGGTCGAAGGCCGGCGCGCCGCAACAGGACGTATGGATTCGGGATGTCGAAGTCAGTCGGGCCGCCGTCCGCCGGGACGCCTTGGCTCACGGCAAGATCCAGGGGATCGAGCCCTCGGGCGGCAGAGGTTCGAGCAAGTAGGCGTCGACCCACCAGTGCCAGCTCTGATAGTTGTCGTCATCGTAGCCTAGGTCGATATGGTACTGCTTGAGCCCGCCGCCCGTGTCGCCCGCGACTCCGAGGCCGTATTCGGGCACGTACATCTCAGTCCTGAGCGGGATGATCCGCGGATCGACTGCGATGATGCCTTTTCGCATCGGCCAACCCAGGCGCGTCAGGCCGTACCATGGCGCCGATGGAGCCGTCCCGGCGCGGGAAGCGCTGTAGCTGGTGGCATATACCCTCAACTTGCGCCAATAGCGCTTGGGGCCCGCTTCGGTCTGAACGGTGTTCCAATCGATGCGCGTCCCATAAGCGATGCGCTGAGCGACAGGTTCTCGATCCAACATCTCCTCTATGAGATCGCGGCTGATCTCCTCGCCGTCCTCGTAAACGATCCGAATGCGCTGCGTCTTCGACCCTGGTTCGCCTTCACGCAAGACACGCTTTTCGTCGAGGGGTAGTCCCCAGTCGGCCTCCGTTTCGGTGCCGAATGGCACATCGACTTGCTGTACCAGGAAGTCCTCGACGACGCGAACCACTTGAACTTCAATCCCGGAGCGCAGAGCCGTATCGGAGGGCGGGATCGAGTAATCGCGCCCGACGAGCGTTTCGCCAGCGATGGCCAGCGCTTCGCTAACCGTGTCCGCAACGGCTCGCACCGATCGGTTCTCGCCATCGGAGCTGACCGTGAACGGAATCGCCCGCTGGATCGAGACGCGCGAGGTTCGAGAGAGCAGGGTCTCCGAGCTAGGAAAGAGCACGTCTTCGTTCCAGAGGTGCAGACCAGCTGCCGCCAATGACTCTCCGACCGTCCGCCCCGTAAGCATGATCGCAATCGGGATCCCGTCCTCAACCACGGTGATTGGTGCTGGTCGAAGAATGTCGATGTGAACGATCACTTCCGAGTCGGTGCCGTCTATGAAGTCCGACGGCGACTGATTCTCCGACCGGCGCGTCTTCGGGACAACTTCAAAAGCGTCAGCCAGCGTCGCGACGCCTGTACCGTGACGGGACCGATCGGCGGCCACGGCTCGGGACGAGGCTACAAGCGACCGTTCGGCGTCGTTGCCTTGTTCGGTCTTGCCGGCAGCGGAAGTGGTCCAGAGCGGTCGATCTGCCGGCCAGCCCTGACCGCCCACGGCCACGCGATCATCGTGATCGACACTGACTCCGGCCGCATGCAGCATTCCGAGGGGTGTGATCGCGTGCGTACGAATCGAGCGGACGTCACCTTCAACATTTATGCGGACCAGCCTAGCGCGTTCCACCACCACGGTTTCCCCGCGCCGGAGGTGGCTCGAAGGCGGCGGCGAGACTAGGTCACCGCGCTCGACGTCCACCATGGCCTCGGCGAGAAGAGCGCCGACGGTTCCGACCCGTGTCACCATGGAGCGCTCAGCCCCATCGACTTGGAGCGTCACCGGTACGGCGGCGAACTCCAGAGCGGCGGCCAAACCGACCGCGGCCGCAATGATACGCACCGTGTTCGACCAGAACTCGGGAAAGCGAGACAGACTCGTAGGGCCGAGCACAGTCGCTCGACGTCGGACCCCAATCGTGTTGGGCACTGATGGCCGACGTTCGGGCATGCGCGTTTGCGCTCTCAGCGATGTGCACGAGTCGAGTAAATACAGACGCCGGCGTAGGAGGCACAGCCAAGGCACCCCTGCGGCGCCCGGAAACATCTCCTTAGCGCTGCTTCCTTCCGGACCTGACGCGGTTCGAAGGGCTCCGCCGCGCAGGACCCTGGCTGGGCCACCGCCGCCGGCGTCAAGCAACCTAGAAGGATGGCCTGGGGATTCTAGTCGGCGGTAGCAGTCAGGTCAACGCGTCGTGTACTTAACCTTAATCTAACCTTTATGCTCGAAAAGCAACACTGTCCTTATACTCCGGTGCGTAGCACACGACACGCCAGCGGCTGTGTGGGGGTCTGCCACGATCGCGTGGTGACTGCGTTAGACGTGAGAGTGCTACTGGGCCAGTGCTCGCCGATGGGCTGTGGTTACGGGCGCTGGCCCGAACTCTTTTTAGAAGGTCGCGATCCCCGTACTCTCTTCAGAAGGTCGCGATCCGTGACGGCATCCGCCGTCGGAACTCTTCAGCCATCTTTGCGAAACGAAAAGCGGGCGGCCATTCGGCCGCCCGCTCTCAATTTAGTCAAACGAGTCGGAGCGTCACGCCAGCCGGTCCGTTCTCGTGACCGCTCAAATTGCGTTGGTGAGACCTACGTCACGTCCTTCATCGTCAGGCCCTGCGCTCGAAGATATGACATCAGGCCGTTCTTCGAGACGGTCCGGAGAGCGCGCGCGCTCAATCGAATTCGCACGAAGCGCTTCTCCTCCGGCACCCACAACCGCTTATGCTGGAGGTTGGGCAGCCAGATCTTCTTAGTCCGCTTATGCGAGAAGGAAACGCTATTGCCGACAAACGGCCCCTTGCCACTGAGCTTGCACTTTCGCGCCATTACGTTGCTCCTGAAGCATGTCTGTTCGATGTGCCGCGCGCCGAACCAAACCGTAGCCCGACGAAATGCGAACACGAATTATAGTCGAGCGAGCGGAACTTGTCGAGAGTTCAGAGGGTCGGATCTGTACCGCTTCTTTGCTTTGTGCGATTGTGCGTCAGTGCAGTTGTGCACGGATGCAGGAGGCTCAGCGCGGTGCCGTCGACCAACGAGCTTTCGACTGCCCTCCGACTACCTTCCGACGTCCGTCTTCGCCCAGGGCGTGGACTCAGCGCACGAGCTCCCACGCCAGGTGCTCAACTTCCGGCTCGATCAAGGCGCTCCATGCGAGTTCGACCGCCTTAGCGGATCCCGGAAGGCAAAAGACGACGCAGTCGCGCCAGATCCCTGCCGTAGCGCGCGAAAGCATCGCGGCCGAGCCGATCTCCCTCCAACTGAGCATCCGAAAGAGTTCACCGAAGCCGGGCAGCTCCCGCTCGAAGCGCTTTGCTATCGCATCCACCGTCGTGTCGCGGCGCGCGACTCCAGTTCCGCCGTTGAAGATGACGATCTGTGCTCCGGAGCCGGCAACCTTCTCGAACGCCTCGATCACTTCTGCGGGCTCGTCGCGAACCAAGAGATAAGCCGCGACGGAGTGACCGCTTGTCTCGATAGCCGCCTTGAGCCACCGCCCGTTATCGTCTGTTTCAGGCGTTCTACTGTCCGAGACCGTCACGATCCCGATCGCGACTGGACCGCGACCTTCCGCCCGAACACGATGAGCGGCCGGGCCACCTGGCCCGGCCGCTTCGTTCTTGTCGACAAGCGATCCGCGTTCCTGCTCGTTCATATCAAAGTCAGCGCGTGAAGATTGAATCAGCGCGAGAAGATGCGATCGAGCGTTTGCCCGTCGTTACTTCGTCTCGCGATAGAGAACGTGTCGGCGGATCGTTGGATCGTACTTCTTCAATTCCATGCGGCTCGGATCGTTACGCCGATTCTTCTCGGTCAAATACATGTGAGCGCTTTCAGTGCTTCGCATCTTCACGATGATCCGCACACCTTTCTTCTTGGCCATTTTCCCTCTCCTCCTGACGTGAACAAGCGCCCGATTCTAGCGCATTCGAGGAATTCGGTCACGCCCTGCCCGCCTCGCTCGGCGTCTTACGGACACCCCGCCCGATATGCCACGCTGTTGAAGAGCACGTCATAAGGAACCGCCGGGTTGCGAAGGGTAAGCCATATCCTAGGCGGATTCGTGATGCCTGGCGGCAGCGATGGATTGGCCGGTTGGCCGTAGCCGCTGATCCGAGTCGGATTGGCGAGAGCGCTGGCGATTACGACTGGCGGAACTCGCCCGTCGATGAAGTCGCATGCCTTCGGGTCCAACGGGATAACGGAGGTCGGCGCGGGACGTGGCGTGGCAGTCGCCGGCGATGGTCCGAGCACCTTTCGATCGAGCGCGAGCACGTCGGACGAGATTGTCTGACGATCGGCGCGCACCTTGCCTCTTCCGCCCCACATAATCATCGCATTGTGCAGCGGATCGTAGGTCATCGATGCCGCAACGCGATCTCCGGCCGCAGCGCCTAGATCCATCCAGACCGGCGGTGTCGAGCTGAAGTCGAGCGCCCAAGTCTCGGGGGCGGCGACAACTTCTGCGTCGCCGTAAATGGCGCGCTCGGCGCCCCCATAGATCACGAATCGATTCTGCGCGTCGTTGAACCCACCGACGTGAAGCGCGCGTCCCCTGGGCGCAGGGCCTGGTGCGACATCGATTCGACGCCATTCCGCCATGCCGAGGTCCGCATCCGAAAGATCGAGCTCCCAAACGTCTTCGTCGCCACGCAGACGATCATATGTGCCGCCGAAAACGATCATCCGATCGTTCGCCGCATCCCAACCGGCCGCGTGACCGAACAACTTGGGTCCGGTCGGTCCTTCCATCCAACGCCAACTGTCGGTCGCCGACTCATACGCTAGAAACTGCGTTTGCCCATACGGCTCATCGCAATCGCGATCGGCTGGATCGTCCGGAAGCAGGATGCAGCGCTGACTGCCGCCGTGCACGACAACTACGTCGTGCAGCGGATCATAGACCGAGACGTGAAGCACACGCCGGTTGAACAGCCCAGGCGGCCGAACCTGCGTCCAGGTATTGTCGTTCGCGTCGTAGATCTGAACCTGCTCGAACGGATCGTTGGACGCGTTCGCTCCGCCGGTGAAGATGGCTTGACGTTCGCCGGCGATTGTCCTGAACGCGCCGGCAACGCCCCAGAGCGATGCGACAGCCCCCGCTGGACGCAGACTCGCGATTTCGGCGTTCTCGAGCAAGGGATCGCCCAATCTCACGACGTCGACGTTGTTGCGCGTCGCGTTGGTGACATCGTAGCCGCCGTAGACGTACATCACGTTATCTGTGGCGTCGAATGCGGAGGCGCGGTGGAAGAGCTTCTGGGCACTAGTGCCAAGCTTCAGCCAATCGAAATCGATCGTCTGGGCGTTGGCTGTTCCGAGAGCCAAGAGCGCGACCAAGACGGGCGTAGCAATCCCCAGTCCGGCTGCGGTCATACGAAGTGCGAAGCGGCGATTCATGCGTGTTCTCCTCTAACTTCGAACGGCCCGATCACTTGTCGAAATGGCCAATAACGTTTGACGCAGTCCCTGGCACCGAGATACGTTGAACCCTTGGGCGAGTGCGGTCGGCAATCGCCATCGACGACGTATGACTTCCGTCATGACAGAGGCCCGATCTACTGATCGCTGACCTTTTTAGGTGCGCCTTGCTCGCCGAGGATCCAGCGAGGCCGCAAGCGCTTTGTCCAGCGCAAGCCATAGGATTCGGTCGCGAAGTGCAGGATGTGCGCGATCGCTACTTCCGACGAATCGGTGACCACGAAGCGATCGTAATCAGCGCGGCCGATCGTGCCCGCCTTGACCATCGTATCGCGCACGAAATCGAGCAGTGGATCCCAGAAGTCATGGCCCATGAGAACCAGCGGGAAGCCATGCAGCTTGCCGGTTTGAATGAGAGTTGACGTTTCGAACAGCTCGTCGAGGGTCCCGAATCCGCCAGGCAAGATCACGAAAGCCTGGCTGTACTTCAGGAGCATGAGCTTACGGACGAAGAAGTAGTCGAAGTCGACCCATCGATCGATATATTGGTTGGGCCGTTGCTCGTGCGGCAGAACGATGTTGCTGCCTACCGAGAGTCCGCCGGCTTCCATCGCCCCTCGATTGGCGGCCTCCATGACCCCTGGTCCGCCACCGGTCATTGTGACGAAACCAGCGTCCGCGATCCTGCGTCCGATCTCGCGCGCCATGATGTAATACTCGTGGCCCTCCGAAAATCGTGCGGATCCGAAGACGGTGACCGTAGGGCCCAGGAAGTGGAATGCGCGAAATCCGCGTATGAACTCGAGCGCGATGCGGAAGACTTCGAGCATCTCGAAGCGTCGATTCCGCGGGCCTTCTAGGAAGTCGCCCAGGTATTTGCCTCCGCCGGCCTCGGTCTCATCCAGCACGCTCTTTGGCACTTGGGCCGCCTGAGTTTCGGCTTCGGATTCGGTTTCGACCACGTTTAGCTCCGCCTATGTTGCGCGCCGTTGGTATCGACGCGGCAGGCCATTGTAGCGGTCAGCGCGAGTGCTCCTAAGGCCGATCGGATCATTGCTCGGCAGCGCCATCAGGTGCTAGCCTTGGCCGCCGCGGGCGCCATGCACGCGGACACTCCCGGCCACGTGATAAGGGACCACAGATGATCGAAGCCTTCGCCCGCGCCACGAGTCTCGACGCCCCGTCGGCGTTTCCGGATCGACATATCGGACCGCGCGGCGATGAGCTGAAAACTATGCTCGAACTTCTCGGCTACTCTGATCTCGATGCGTTTATCGAGGCCGTAATCCCTGCCGCGATCCGCACGTCAAGGCCGCTCGATCTGCCGCGCGCCGTCAGCGAAGCTGAGCTTCTGGATGAGATGGCTGCACTCGCCGGATGCAATCGGCTCATGCATTCCTTTATCGGAATGGGCTACAACGGCACGTATCTTCCGGCGGTCATCCAGCGCAACATCCTCGAGAATCCGGGCTGGTACACCCAGTACACCCCTTACCAAGCGGAGATAGCCCAAGGCCGACTCGAGGCGCTTCTCAACTTTCAGACGATGATAATGGACCTGACAGGTCTAGACATCGCTAACGCCTCCGTCCTGGACGAGGCTACCGCCGCGGCGGAGGCGATGATGATGTGTCTTCGTGTCAGCGGTGCCCAAGGCGAGGTGCGCTTCCTAGTTGCCTCCGATTGTCACCCACAGACCATAGACGTCGTGCGAGGCCGGGCGGAGCCCCTAGGCATCGCGGTCGAAGTGGGCGATCCCGCGGACTGGCGAATCGACACATCGGTGTTCGGGGTGCTTGTGCAATATCCATCGACCGATGGCGTCGTCCGGAATTTCGAAGAGCTGTGTGAAGACGCCCACACCGCCGGCGCCTATGTCATCGTTGCCGCGGATCCGCTCGCGCTGACGCTCCTGCGTCCGCCGGGCGACTTCGGAGCGGATGTTGCTGTCGGGAGCACGCAGCGCTTCGGAGTCCCGATGGGCTTCGGCGGGCCGCACGCAGGCTACATGGCGGCGCGTGACGAATTCAAGCGACAGTTGCCCGGCCGTCTGATCGGGGTGTCGCATGACGCCGACGAGCGGCCGGCGCTGCGGCTGGCTCTACAGACGCGCGAGCAGCATATAAGGCGAGATCGCGCCACCAGCAACATCTGCACGGCGCAAGTGCTGCTGGCGGTAATCGCGTCGATGTATGCGGTCTATCACGGACCTGAAGGGCTGGCGAACATTGCGCGCCGAGTGCGTCGGATGGCGCTTGTCCTAGGCCGCGGCCTCGACGCCTTGGGCTGCGAAGTGAGTGACGAAACGCGCTTCGATACTCTGACGATCGATCCAGGGGCCACCGGTCGGAGCCGTGACGAAGTGGTCGCCGCGGCCCGCGCTTTGGGGATCGGCTTGCGGTCTTTAGCCGACGGGCGGGTCGGGATCAGCCTAGACGAGACGACGACCGCGGCGGATCTCTGCGACATAGTCGAAGCCTTCGGAGGCGCTCCTGGGGATTTCGATCCGGATGCCGAGGCGTCGAGCATCGACGAGGCAATTCCTAGTCCGCACGCCCGCACCTCGGATTACCTCACCCATCCGATTTTCAACACCTACAGAAGCGAAACCGAGATGCAACGCTACATGCGCCGGCTCGAGGCGCGTGATCTTAGCCTTACAACTTCTATGATCCCGCTCGGCTCGTGCACGATGAAGTTGAACGCAGCCGCCGAGATGCTCTCGATCACCTTGCCCGGCTTCTCGAACATTCACCCGTTCGCGCCGGCCGAAGACGTGGAAGGATATCGAACACTGATCGATCGACTCGAAGCTTGGTTGGCTGAGATCACCGGCTTTGACGCCTTCTCGGTGCAGCCGAACGCCGGATCGCAGGGCGAGTACGCCGGGCTCCTTGTCATCCGGGCGCATCATCGTGCGCGCGGCGACGACCAACGCGACGTTTGCCTAATCCCGACGTCGGCACATGGGACGAATCCCGCAAGCGCCGTAATGGCCGGTATGCGGGTTGTGCCGATCGCGACGGATGAGGGCGGCAACGTTGACATGGCCGACCTGCAAGCCAAGATCGACCTGCAAGGCGACCGCCTCGCCGCTCTGATGATCACGTATCCGTCAACACATGGCGTCTTCGAGCCCACCATCAAGTCGATCTGCGATGCCGTCCATGCCGGCGGCGGTCAGGTTTATTTGGACGGCGCGAATTTGAACGCGATGGTCGGCCTGTGCCGTCCGGCCGAGCTCGGCGCCGATGTCTGCCACTTGAACTTGCACAAGACCTTCTGCATCCCTCACGGGGGCGGCGGACCCGGCGTGGGACCGATCGGCGTCGCGGCGCATTTGGCGCCTTATTTGCCTGGCCACGGCGTAGTCTCCGATGTGGGGGGCGAACAGGCGATTCTACCGGTTACTTCCGCGCCGTGGGGCAGCGCGAGCATCTTGCCGATTTCGTATGCATATGTCGCGATGATGGGTCCCGATGGGCTCAAAAAGGCTAGCGAGATCGCGGTTTTGAACGCCAACTACATCGCCGAACGGTTGGCGCCCCATTACCCGGTCCTTTATCGGGGTCCGAACAATCGGGTGGCACACGAATGCATCATCGACTTGCGGCAGCTTAGGGATTCCGCGAACATCGAGCCGGATGACGTGGCCAAGCGTCTCATGGACTACGGCTTCCATGCTCCGACGATGTCGTGGCCGGTCGCGGGAACGTTGATGATCGAGCCGACTGAAAGCGAGAACCTTGCCGAACTGGATCGCTTCTGCAACGCGATGATCGCCATCCGGAAGGAGATTCGGGCGATAGAGCGCGGAACAGCGGATAGGGTCGACAATCCACTGAAGAACGCTCCGCACACCGCACGCGCGGTGATGGCCGACGATTGGCGCCATCCCTACTCGCGCTCGGAGGCGGCATACCCCGCTCCGTGGCTTCACGACCACAAGTTCTGGCCGCCGGTAGCGCGTATCGACAACGCTTACGGCGATCGCAATATCGTCTGCTCGTGTCCGCCGATGGAGGCGTATGCCGATATGGTAGGCGAGGGCGACAGATGACTTTCGACGCCGGCGATGAAGGCGTATGCCGCCATGGCGGACGGGTGCGACGGATGAATTTCGACGCCGGTGGTGGACGCGATGAAGGCTGAGCCGCTTATCTCTGCAATTCGGCTACCGCTGCGCTCTCGATCCCCTCGTTCGGCCATAGCGATCGCCGCCGCCTTCGCTGTCGCTGTGTCGACGTCGGCATGCGGTCAGTCCGAGCAACAAATGGCCGACGACCGATCAACCGCCTTGGAAGCCGCGCCGGCCTACGTGCCGGAGTACGAGATGGTCGATATCCTACCTCGCGACGCGATCCCTGCTATCGACGAACCGAAGTTCTGGGAGGGCGATGACGCGCGCGCTAATTATCCCGACGAGATGCTGGTGCTCGGTGTGGCATTCGATGGCGAGGCTCGTGCCTATTCCATCCCATTCCTAAGCCGCCATGAAATCGTGAACGACTCCGTCGGAGGCCGCGCAATCACAGTAACTTGGTGACCGCTTTGCTTCACGGGCATCGTGTATGCCCGGCCTGAAGTGAAGGGCGAAGTGCTCGACTTCGGCGTCTCGGGCAAGCTGATCATGAACGCACTTGTGATGTACGATCGCCAGACTGAGTCGTATTGGAGCCAAATGCTGGGCCATGCGGTCGAAGGACCGCTCGAAGGCGCCGAGCTTGTACCGGTGCCGTATGCCCAAATGAGTTGGGGCGAATGGCGGCAGCTTCATCCAGAGTCCAAGGCATTGCAAACCGTGGGCTGGGATGGGCGCGATCCATACGCGGGCTACTTCGAACGACCTGACGCCGGTGTGATCGGAGAAGCGAATCCGGATCGCCGACTCCCGACCAAGGCGATGGTGACCGCAGCCGTCGTCGAAGGCGTGCCGGTGGCCTATCCGTGGGAGGTTCTCGAAACAGGGCGCGTGGTGAACGACGTGGTCGGGGCCGTGCCGGTTCTGGCGATTCACGCTCCCGAAGTCTCGTCGACAGTGCTCTTCGATCGTCGTGTCGGCGGCACGGCTTACACGTTCCGGAGCGACCCTGATCCACCGGAAGGCGCCAGCGGCCGCGGACGATACGTTGTCGACGAAGAGACGGGTTCGCTATGGATGGCTTGGACGGGGGTGGCCGTTGAGGGCCCGCTGGCCGGCAGTTCGCTCGACCAGATTCCTGCGATGAGCGTGTTCTGGTTTGCCTGGTCAGACTTCCATCCGGAAACGGAGCTCTACGGCTTCGGGGATAGCTGAGCATTTTCGACGTCGTCCGGCGATACCGGCTCCAATTCGATGAGCCCCTCGAGCACGCGTATCGCATCGCCAACGCCATCTTCCGCCCTGATCCGCTCGCCGAGCATAGCCGCCGAACCAGCGATCTTGGGGTCCATGATCGCCGTCTCTATCGCCAGAGCCAGAGGCTCGGCGCTGAGGGTCGGCAT
Organism: Anaerolineae bacterium; assembly: GCA_038913135.1. Classification (GTDB taxonomy): domain Bacteria; phylum Chloroflexota; class Anaerolineae; order Epilineales; family Epilineaceae; genus JBCLES01. The sequence goes on along the minus strand of JBCLES010000010.1, from coordinate 40,149 downwards.
CGGGAGCGGGGCGGGGCCAGCGCCGAGTTCGTGGATTCGGCGCGCCCAGAATGGTTGGTCGGCATAGAGTGGAACGGCGATGCTCGGTCGACCCGCGCGCAGCGCAGCGCCCGTCGTACCGGCGCCGGCGTGGTGAACGACAGCTGAGACATGCTGGAAAAGCCAATCGAACGGCGCCGAATCTATGCAGATGACACCCGGCGGCAAGTCGGACTGGGCCAAACCGCCCCAGCCGCTGACCAAGATAGCGCGCCGCTGAACCCTTTCGATCGCACCGAGCACGGCAGCGGTCGTCGCTTGGGGGTCGGGGCCAAGCATGCTGCCGAAGGTTACGCAGATCGGCTTCGGACCGGCATCTAGAAACGCTGTAAGCTCTGCTGGCGGCGCCCAAGCATCCGACGCCGGCAGCGTCCAATATCCGGTGACATGGACGTTCTTGCTCCACTCGAAGGGCCGGGGGACGATCGCCTCGCTGAAAGCGCACAGGATGGGCCACCCCTGCCGTTGCATTGCGCCCAAGGGCGCCGTCCAGCTCCACGGGGGTAGTCCGAGCACCTCGGCGCGCGCCAAGTTCGTCGCTTCGCGGGTTCCCTTCCATACGGTGAGACCGCTCCAGGCGTGGGCTGCAAGGTTGTACAAGCCGTCCCCACGGATCGATCGCAGCCAAGCAGGTGCCGGTGCGACGTACGTTGGCGGGAAAGCTCGGGTAGACTCCATCGGCTGGAGTTCGGCACGGGCGAAGGGTACGCCAAGCCGCTCGGCCATGGATGCCCCGGCCAGGATCGCCGAGCCGTTCGCCACGATAGCGTCCGGCGGATCGTCATTAATGGCGGACCAAGTGTCACGAAACGTGACATGCATCGCATCGGATATGAGTTTCGAGAAGCGCGTAAGAAATGGTCTGGCAGCGGTGCCGCCGGACAACCATTCGCGCCCCGCTTCGCTCTCGACGAGCGACCGCGTATCGATGTCGATCGGGGCGAAGTCGAGCCCGTGCAGTTCGGCCAGATCCGCGAAGTTCGAGTGCGAGATAAGACGGGCGGAATGTCCGGCGGTCCGAAGACCGCGGACCAATGCGGCCATGGGCTGTGCGTCGCCGCGCGAGCCGAAACCGATGACGTCGAAGCGCATTACTCCTCCCTCGGACATTCGACGAGCCGCCCCGCGATCTGGCGGTAGATATCGGCCAGATCCTCTCCGTCCGGCGCGAAGTAATGGTCGCGCGGACTCGAAGCTACACCTTCGAGCAATTCGCGCAGGACATCGTCCGGCAGCCCGAGCCCGATCGTGAAGACGCGCATTCCCGCCGCCTTCACCCGCTCGGCTTCGGCCAACACGGTGTCCTCCTGCCGGCCCGAAGGCACCGGCGTCGGAACCTGGTTGGGCAGGCCGTCGGTCAGGAAAACCATGACGGGTCGATTCTCCGGAATTCGTCCGGAGGCATGCCAAGCGGCCAGACCTTCCCGCAGCGCGAGATCGAGCCGCGTGCCTTCCTCCATCCGGTCCGGCAGCCGCTCGAACGCCAGTTGGATCCGCTCCCGATCATCCGTCAGCGTCGTTTCGGTCCACGCCGTGCCGTTGAAGCCGACGATCCCCACCTGATCCTGCCGCCCCCAGCCGTCGCGCTCCAGGTCGAGCTCGTCTACGAAACGCTTCGCCGCCTCGAGCGCAGCCTCCGACTTCAGCCGACCGTCGCGCGTGGTCCTTCGCATCGAGGTCGACATGTCCAAGACCAGCATGACGTCGGCGTAGACATGTTCCGGGATGCACGGCTCAGGCGGCGGGACTCTCTCCCGGCCGCAGAACGTGAACTCGTCCGCGATAATGCGATAGATGCCTTCGAGCGCCTCGGGCAGCGGCGCATAGTAGTAGTTGAAGCGCTCGGTCGCCATCGAGATAAGCAGCCGCGGATTGATGTCCATCGGTGTCCCAAGCCCGATGGTGTATACGGTGCTGCCGGCCGCCTTCACCGCTTCGGCCGCCCGCATGACCGTGTCCTCTTGCCGCTCGCCCTTCGAGGCGTCGAAAGGCACCCGATTTGGCAGCCCGTCGGTGAGAAGGACGATCACCGCTTGATTGCCCGGACCTCGTCCAGGACCGTCGAGCGGGACCTGGCCTTGGGCGATAGCCAAGTCGAGACGCGTGCCTTCGACAGTCTTGTCGCGCAGCCGCTCGAGAGCCGCGTAAGCCGCGGGGCGATTGTTGGTTAGCTCGCTTTCCGTCCAAGCCGTGTCGTTGAAGCCGACGAGCGCGACGTTGTCGTGGCGGCCGAGCGGATCCGTCGGATCCGGCTCCAGCGCCAGCTCTTCGATGAAGCGCGCGGCGGCGTCGATGGCGGCCTCGTTCTTGGCCAAGCCACCTTCGACGACCGGGCGGAGCATCGAGGTCGAGCGATCGAGGACGAGTACGACGTCCACGAAGCGCTTCTCCGGCACGCACAGGTTCTCACCGTATGGCAGGTAAATGGTCCACGTGCGGGAAACAGTCGGGGTCGCGGTCGACGTCGCGGTCGGAGTCGGGGATGCCGTCGACGGCGTCGTGCTTACGGGCGGCGTTGCCGTGAAGGTCGGCGTTGGCGTCGGCGCTTCGCAGAGCGATTCGAGGTCGCCCAGGCCGGAAGTCTTGCCGAAGGATTGGTCGCGGCCGGCGTAGACGGTCTCGCGGCGAACGATCCCGCCCGAGACGTTGTCGTACCATGCCGCCCCGCCGCTCCAAATCTCCCATGGATCGATGACGGTCGTGATGACCTGATCGAGCCAGCGCAAACTAGTCAGCGTTCCCCACGATGACTCGGGATGGCGGATATTGTCTTGATAAAACTCGGGCGATGTGAGCGCGATGTACCGCTCCTCAGGGCCGTCGCGGTCGCCCACCCGCATTGTGAGCACCATGTCGCCGCCGCCGGCGATCAGTATCCGCGCGTCGCCGCGCCGTTCGCGGAACCCGACGACCAGATCGCCGTCGTTCCGGAACGCGATGTCGACGAGCATCGGCGAAACCGGTTCGTCCTCGTCTCGTTCCGGCCAGTCTTCCCACGCCGGCACCCTAGAGTAGGACATGTCGATCCGCGCTACCTCCGACATCTCGGTGCCATCGGTTCTGGATCGATAGACATATGCTTGCAAGAGCCGTGGATCATCGTCGGCTGCGGTCTCGCGGGAATCGACGAGTCCGTGGTAAAGCCACTCATCCTTCACGGCAAGGCCGAACGGCCGTGCGTCTTCCGCCCACACCTCGCCGACCGCGCCATGCGGGAAAGCGCCGAGAAGCTTGCCGTCAGGGATGCTGAATCGATAAAGGAGCCGGTCGTACATGTTGACCGCTACGAGCTCACGGAAGTCTTCCGTGACTTCGATGTCGCCGAGTCCGGTGCGGCCGACCCAGCGACCGCCGGAGCTGTCGAAGCCGCGCCCCATGTCGTGCGGATCCAGGCCGGCGTCCAGCCACGCCCACGGTTCAACACGTCCCGTGGGCAGATCGATCCGGTAGATGCCGCCTGCGCCTAGCGGGCCAAGGTATGCAAGGCGCTTGTTGTAGGCGGAAATGTAGATCTGCTCGCGCTCCAGGTCATGCCCGACCCCGAATACGGCGCCGACCTGTGGCTCGTAGGCGAGCATGAGGTGCTGCGAAAGATCCTCAGGGTCGGCGTCGTTGAACGCGACCAATACCGGCTGATCCAGGAACCAATCTTCGTCGTAAAGATTTCCGCGCCCATCGGAAGCCGGCACGAAGCAAGTTGTGACGAAGTGCGGATTGTCGCCCACGCACTGCGACTTCATCAACCGATAGGCCGCGCCGGCAGCAGCCGGAGTGCCCGGATGCTGAGTCGGCTCGGCCGCGACCCGCGTCAGCTCGATCGCACCTCGCGTCGCGATGCCCTTCAGACTTGGGGCGGCCGCCGTCGCGGTCTCCGCGGCGTGAGTGGCGGCCGCGGTGCGTGTCGGCCCGCCCGCTTGGAGCGTCGGCGCCAGCATGGTGGCAGTTGCGGCGGCATCCGTTGAGCGCGCGATATGGGTGGGGGCGTGAGCCGTTTGGGTAGCGGGATGGTTGGTAGCTCGGCCAATGGTCGTCGCTATCGCTGCCACGGCAGTGGCACTCGCGTTCGCCGCCGCGGTTTCGGTCGCGGGACCGGCCGCGGCCTCGGTCGCGGTGGCCGCTATGGCGTCCGGATCAGCAGGCGGGCCGCAAAGCACCTCGATGTCGCCGGCAGAAGCGTGGCCATCGATCAGGGTGTCGTCGGCGCTTGCATCGAAGATCGGGGAACCATAGGCGGCCCGTCCGCCGATGTTGTCGAACCAGATCACGTCAACGCCGTTCGATGTCCCGGTCGGCATTCCGGAAAGCGGCAGCGAGGGCGCAGCGACCAATTCGAGGCCCGCAATGGAAGCGAGCGAACCGAGGACGGCATCGAACCCGCCGGCTCCGGCGTCGCCGTAGAAGGGCGGGGAAGTCAGGGCGCGCCAAACTGGCTCAACCCGCCGCGCGGGAATGATATCGCCCACGCTCGCTCCACCCGTGCAACCGGGCCGCCACACGCAATCCGGATGCATGTCCGACTGGCGATCGCGGAAGCCCAGAATCGGGGCGCCGCTGGGCTGAAAGTCGATGTCGACCAACATCGGCGCATCTTCGCTCTTCAATGAGCCGTCGGTCACCCACGGTGTCCACGGCACAAGTCGCGAATAGCCGAGCCAAGTCCGCATGAGCCCGGTTTCGTTGCGGCCGTCCAGATCCGATTTATAGACCCAGGCCTCGAAGAGTATGCCCTCGAGGGTCATGTCGGTCCGGGCCTTGACGACGCCGTGATAGAGTTGGCCGTCACGGACTCCGAGACCGAACGGCCGCGCGTGTTCGCGCCACGCTTCGCGAGATCCACCGGTGACAGCGCTGCCGAGCGGCGCTCCGCCCGGAAGAGCGAAGCGATGGATTCGTCGGTCGGATAGGTTGGTGACCAAGAGTTGGGCGCCGTCTTCGGAGACTTCAAGATCGCCGAGACCGATTTCGCCGACGAGCTGCGCCGAAGCGAGTGGATCGGACGGGGCTTCGCCCGCTTCAAGAGAGGCCCAGGCAGTGATATCGCCGCTTTCGAGGTCGATCCGATAGATCTGGCCCAAACCGCCGGGTCCGATAGGCAACCCGACCCGATGATAAGCGCCGGCATAAACGTGACCTCGCCGGTGATCGAACGCTAACCCGTAAACGGCGCCGACTTCGCCCTGGGTGGCTAAGACGAAATTACCTCCGACCGACCGCCGCGCGATGATCGCGGGAGTGAGCGAGTGCGCGGTATCGTCGACGCCTCGGGCGTGAACCGCCAGCGCGACGAACGGGTCCGGTGAGGCGCAGGCCGAATCAACGCTCGCCTTAGGCGGCGGCGCTGTGAAGATTGTGCTCGAATCTAGAGCGGTCTCGTCGGTGGCGGACTTAATCGCCGCCCAAGTGCCCCAGCCGAAAAGCGCGAAAGCTGTTATGCCAGCGATGATCTGAGCTGCATTGGCGCGATGCATAACTTCGACCCCCCTGAAGGACCTCACCGGTCCGATCACTTACCACAGACACAGACCTCATACTTTCCGTTGACCGGTAACTGGCCCACTGCTAGCGTTCCGCGATGCTCATCGCCGAGTTGGTCCGCCTGGGATTATCGCCGCCCGCCCGCCCGCGGGGCAAGTGCGTCGGAGGAATCCGATGTTGATCGAGCCCGGCATGCTTATCGGCGGTCGTTACGCGGTTCAGAAGCCACTCGGACGCGGAGGCGATGTCCAGCTGGTTTCCGACACACAGCTGGCAGGCCGCACGTGCGTGGCGCTCGGCTTCCATTCGGCCGATGCCGCGCGTCGCCGACGCTACTTTCATGACGCCTCCGGTATGGCCATAGTCTCCCACCCCGCGCTCGTCACAGTCTACGACGTGTTCGAGGAGCACGAGGCCATTTGGCTCATCACCGAGTTTGTCGCCGGCCCAAGCCTTAGAGACCTTCTGGCTTCAATGCCGGGTTCGGTCACACCGGAGCGCGCTCTCGGCTGGATGCGTACCGTGCTCAAGGCGATCCATGCGTTGCACACGGGCGCGCCGCATGCAGTAGCTCATCTGGATGTTAGACCGGCCAATATCATATTGTCGGCGGATGCCGGACCGGTGCTGGTCGGATTCGGCGCTAATCGGCACGCCAATCCGTTTTCTCCGCCGGAAGCGGGCGGACCGATCCGTCCTGACCTTCGCCCGTATCGCCCGCCGGAGGGCAGGGCCGGCGACTTCAGCGCCGACGTGTACGGCGCCGGGGCAACGCTCTTTCACCTCTTGACGGGCGCGCAGCCGATGCCGAACTCGACCGGGCGGTATGGGTCAGATGTCGACAGCTCGGCAGCGTCGTCGGTCGCGCCTTCGGTCGCGTCCTCGGATGCGCTTTCGGCCGCGGCGGCGATTGAAGGGTCGATCGGTCCATGGAGTGCGCAGTTGATAGAGCAGGCGCTCTTGAAAGCGCTGGAGACACGTCCAGCGGATCGATGGTCGAGCGCCGCATCTTTCGCGGAAGCGCTCGACGGCGCCGGTGTGCTCTCATCTGATCGGGTACGAAGTCCGGAGCGAACGGGCATTCAGCGTCACGTCGCTTCGCCCGAATGGACTCGCGAGGGAAGTACCCGAGGAAGCGAGCGGTCACCTAGCGGTCGCGAACCGTCGTCCGGCAGTCGCGAGCCGTCGTCCGGCATTGATGAGCCTGCCTCCGGCGATACTGCCAATGACGAGGTTCGAGTCTCAGCCGGCCGATCGAGCCTTCGCTGGTCTGTCGCCCGTGACGCTGCCCGATCGCGCTCGGTCGGACGAGATGTGCGGCCGGGAGAAAGTATCAGGCGACGTCGAGACGCGCGCGGCATTTCGGAGAACGATAGAGTTGACGGAATCAATGCTATCGACGCCGACGACGTCATCGACACAGTCGACGCTGCCGATTTGGTCGACGGGGCCGAGTCAATCGAGATGCCCGCGACTTCGAAGGCGAACGAAACGCGATCGGTCGACCCACGAGTACTTGTCGGTACTTTGGGATTGGCGACTATCGTCATTCTGGCCGGCCTCGCTGTGCCGCTTGGTTCACGACTCAAAGCGCTTGCGACGGGCGCCGACGAAACAGCTACGCGCCCGGAAAGCCCATTCCGCCGTCCGCGGATTGAGTCGCCGTCGTTTGTAGGTTTGCTGGGAGGCGAGGTGGATGATCCTTCGAACGAAGTCTTCGGAGCGCGCGGTGGCTCGCGATCCAAGCCCGGAGATGGCGCGGTAGAGCCGCCAACCGGCGAAACTGACGGAACAACATCACCGGCGCAGGGTTCGACCGTGCCCGCTACGGTTCCGTCCGGCGGCTCTACGCGGATAGCCTTTGACGTGGAGATCGAAGTCTTCGTCCCCGCGGGGTCATTCATCGCGGGCGACCCGATCGGCGACGACGGCACAGTGCTTTCGGAAGGTGCCCTCGAGCAAGGGAGCCGTGAGATCGGCGGCTTCTGGATCGATCGGACCGAAGTCACCAATGAACGATTCCAGCGCTTTGTCGACGAGACCGGTCACGTGACGATCGCCGAAGCTCAGGACGTGGGTTTTGTGCGTGAAGGTGACGGCTGGGTTCCGGTCGCGGGCGCGACGTGGCGCAATCCGCGCGGTCTCGAGACTGACGCGACCGATCTCATGCGCCACCCGGTGGTCCAAGTGAGTTGGTTCGATGCATTTACCTATTGCGCATGGACCCGACGACGGCTGCCCACCGAGCTTGAGTGGGAGAAAGCGGCCCGAGGAACCGAAGGCCGAAACTATCCGTGGGGTGACGAGCCGGCCGAAGGCAGAGCGCACTTCGGAGTTACCGCCGTGCCCGGCAGTGTCCACACTCGTTCGGTCGGTCTCATGGACGACGGCGCCAGTCCTTGGGGCATTCTCGACATGGCCGGCAACGTGTGGGAGTGGACAAGCGATGGGCAGACGCAGGAGAACGGAACCGACACGTGGATCATCCGAGGCGGGAGTTGGTTGAACAGCGAGGCTCTGCTCCGGTCGTCAGTACGTGTTCTGTACGACGCGACGGGCCGGAGCGATCACATCGGGTTCCGGTGTGCTGCGGACGGATGATCCGACTTCGCTCGACTCTCGAAGGTGAGCGCAAACGGGAACGAAATCCGGACGACAGCGAGGTCGAGTCTAAAAAGGGTGCAAGGCGCATCGGCGCCCTCACTACCCGACACATCCAGTGAGCCGGAGTGCCAGACTTTAAAAAGAGACCAGGTTCCAATTGCCGTGGGATCCTCAACCTATCGAAGTGATCGCCGAATCATCCTGCGCGGTGAACGCGTTCTCGTCATCGACCGCCTTGTGGGTACGTCGATGCCCTTGGCAAAATGTGGTCTTCCTTGGCGTCCTAAGAAGCTCGGGATGATCAGATCTGCCGTGGGACGAAGTCGTGCGTTGGCCGGTAAGTCTGCAGCTTGTCCGGCTTTCCGCGCCATACTTGGCCAATCGCCGCGTCCGGCTTTCGATAGTGGCGCGAATGCTTGAAATCGCCGACATGTCGCCCGCTTTGGATGATGATCGGGCCGCGCGGGCCTGAACCTGCGCGTCCGATGCGATCACTTGTTAAGGCCGAGGCTCCTGTGACTATCGGAACCTGGTACAGGAAGAAGGGTATTCGGTAGCGCTCGGCACGTCAAGGGGTTTTCCTTAAAATTGCTCGGAGTCTTGTCCACCCCAATTTTCGAGCCCGTCCACCGGCATCCACAGGGACGGGAGAGTCATCCACAAAGCTTTCCACAGCTTGTGCACCGTTGGTGAAAAAGAGGCCATCTTTGGGCGGTGGGCGGTGAGATGCGCTTGCCGATGGCCCAAGCGCTGTGACGAGATTGGTCGGAAATCGGGTAGGGAGGCAGGAGGCGACGATCAACGTGACACAAGATCAACCGCGCACTTTCGCCCGACGTGTCGTGGTGTTGCTTGGCCTTGCCGTGCCCACGGTGATTACGTGGGTGTACTTCGTGCGGCTCATGAACGCACCTCAACCTTGGCCGCAGGTCGCCTTCGCCGGCGGTAAGATTTTCCAGTTCGCGCTGCCGATAACGTGGCTTCTTTTGGGCGGACGCGGGCAGTGGCCAAAGGCGCCGGCGACGCGCAGGCACTTCGCGGAGGGACTACTTGCCGGCGCCGGGATCGTGACCGTGGGACTCGCCGCAGTGTTTCTTTGGCTTGCACCATCCGGTGCTCTGAGCCCACTTATAGAGACGAGTCGAGAGCGTCAAGATGCCTTCGGCATCGACTCGCTTGCCGCGTTCACGGCGTTCGGAGTGTTCTATGCGCTTGTTCATTCCGGGCTCGAAGAATGGTATTGGCGGGGCTTCGTTATGGCTGGACTCGAAGATTCGCTTGCCCGCCCGTATGCGATCTTGATCGCATCGCTCGCTTTCGGCGCTCACCACTTACTGCTGCTCGCGACATTCTTCGACGGAGTGACGCCGCTTGCCCTGCTGCTCGCCGGCTCCGTTTCACTCGGAGGAGCGATGTGGTGTGGGATGCGCGCGCGGCATGGGCATCTCTATGGTGCGTGGCTGAGCCACGGAATTGTCGACGCGGCGATCTTCGTCAGCGGCTGGCTTCTGGTCAACCGCATGTGATCAGGGTGCGGAGGCTGATTTCGACCGATTTGCGCTCTATGCGAAGGGGCCGACCTTCGGATTCTGTCCGCTCTGCAATTGGACGATCTCGTCGTCCTCCATCCGCCATGCACTGAGAGAGCCGCCGTAAACACATCCGCTGTCCAACCCGATAAGCGTCGGCGATCCGTCCGGCCTGCGCTTCACGACAAGACCACCTGGAGCGTCATGGCCGAAGATGATAGGTAGTGCGTCGGGCGACGGATCATAGAATTCGTGCCAACGCGGTCCCACGATCCCCTTCGCAGGTGGCCACAGCCGAAGGGTGTACAGCATTTTGTTGGGGGTCGCCTCGAGTCCAAGCACGGGATGGATTCCGGCGTGCACAAGCAGGAATTCCGGCTCGCGAACAAAGAAGGGTTGATTTTCCAGCCATGTGAGGACGGCGTCGCCGAATGGGAGCAGAGCATCGACGACTCGCTGTTCGTCAGCGTTCTCGATCGTCAGCGCTGCTCCTGAGAGCAGAGCCCGGAACTGTTTGAGGAGGCGGACATCATGATTGCCCATGACTACTTCCGCACCGGTTCGCAGCACCGCACGCCAGACACCCAAAGGCTCCGGACCGCGCGAAAAGAGGTCGCCGGTGAGTAGGAGACGGTCGCGCTCGGGATCGTAACGAAGCGCGTCAAGAAGCGCTTCGAATTCAATCGCGCAGCCATGGATGTCGCCGATGAAGATGGTGGTCATTGTCCGATTCACTCGCACCCTATGGAACGCAGATTTCCGCCGAGCCCGACGTCGCGTTTGCCGCACGAGTCTAACGGCCGGACCTACTCCGAGTCAATGCAAGGGCTGCAAGGAGCAAGCCCTGCAAGGAGCGTGATCCGCGGGCCGTATCGCAGCATGGCGAACGCAATCCGACTTTGCATTGATCGAGGCTGAGTCTCGCGTCGACCGCGACTTTCGGAACCCGCAGCCCGCAGCATGCCTTCGCGCTCCGTAACGCCGTTCTTCGAGCTTTAGCGCTGCCTCGAATCGATCCGCGATCACGAGCTACCGCGGCCACCAGATGGATCGACCTTCGAATTGCCGCCCGCTCGGTTCGTACGCTTCCCGAACCGCATCCCCGAGTTCCGCGAAGCTAGTCGCGTCTCGCTCTCCAATGTACTCAAGCCAGGTCGGCCGATCGAGCAGCTCGGGCTCGACGATGCACGCGAAGTGCCGACCACGGATCGCCGCGAGCAGCGGCGTGGCCGGGCCGCGGCCGATCGCGTATCCGTCGACCAAACCGATGATTCCAGGAACGATTCGGCCGGTGCGTACCGCGTCTCGATAGGGCTTGCGCGCGTCGTAGAAGGAAGCTTCGGACCATCGCGCCGCCTCCTGGCCGCACACCAGCGCGACCGCATCGGGCTGTGCGAAGCGGGCGAGATCCGTCGTAGTGGCGGGTGACACCCGCCGGAAAACCGTCCCCGCCGAGATCGGTTCAGTGCGGTCAAAGCCCGACAGGATGGTTTGAGCCGCCCGCTGCCATGGGGGTGAAATGAAAACGGCCAGCCCCAGCATGCACACGACGGACGCCGCTGCGCCATGCGCGGACGCGGCGGCAGCCGTGCGAGCCGTGCGTGCCATTGACCAAGTCCAAGCCAGAGCGATGCCGATCATCTGATTGCTGTCAGAGCCGTCGAAGCGCAGTAGTGCCGCCGCGGCGGGCATGCCGACCACCGCCAAGGCAATGACCGCGGCGTGCTCACGCAACCCTGCCCTCCAAGCGGCCACCCCAACGGCGCGGCGGACTATCGCCTGCGATACCACCCACGCCAATACCGCCGGCCCAACGAAGACGACCAGCGCTGCGAGCGCAGGCGCCCAGCCGATCGCACGGTCGAACACGGGGCCGTCGAAGAGGAGTGCGTGAACTCCCACCTGACCGGAGTTCAGCATCACACCGCCCACGACCGCAACCCCGACGGCCCCCGCCCCAACGAGAAACGGCAGGAGTTGTCGAAACGCCGGCCCGCGACGCCACAGCCCGGCCACAACGACAGCCACTATCGCGATCCCGGCCGTCTGCTTGAACGCGAATCCTAGACCGGCCGCAACGCCAGCTGCGCCCGCCGCTCCGGCCGCTCGGTCCGCAGCTCCCGCCGCTCGATCCGCAATAACCACCGCCAGCATCGCCAACACCCATGACATGAGGTCCGCCCTGCCTTCGTGCAGAAGCGAAAGTGGCACCACGAGCGGAACGGCGACGAGGTGGGCCGGTGCAAGGGCGGTGGTCAGTGCGGCGACGTTGCGTCTAGCGCTTGCCGTGACAGGGGAAGTGCCGCGCAAAGCGAACATCGATAGGGGGATGAGGGCGAGGCCGCAGGCGTATGTGACCAGGAGCGGCCAGCCACTCCACAGTCGGATGCCCATCAGCACACCGACGAGCAACGGCATGCCTGGCGCATACGGCGGCCCGGCGTAGCCGACGGCGAGAGTGCCGTATATTGGCTGACCGGCGAAGCGCCAACTCGCGGCGTCGGCCATTACCGCGTCGGCGAAGCCGAGTTCCACATCCTGCCCCAGAGTCGCCAACTCGAAAGCCGAAGCCGCATAAGCCGCGGCCGCCGTCCAGGTTATGCCTGCCGCCACCAGAATGACGATTGTCGAGGTCAGCCGCGGTGCGCGATCGGGAACGCGCGCTATCTTCTCCCCTCGGCCGGCTGACGCGTGGTCGAGGCTATTCACTCGGTTGGCTTCCGCGTTTCGACGTTCAGGCTCATCAGCCGACCATTGTCCTTATCCATGTGCGGTAAATAGGCCTGCGAGTAATCATCGACCAAGGCATGCTCCGTCGAGCGCCAGTCGTAGCGGTGAACGTCCAGGAAGCCCGCTCGCTCGAGCGCCGCGCGCAGCGTTTCGAAGTCGTATGTCGTGTGGTAGAAGATGGGAATCGGTAGTCCGTCTCGACCGTTTCCGGCGGCACTGTTGGCGGCGGCGGTATCCAGGCCGAGTCGGCGTGCGCTCGAAGCTCGGATGGGATAGCGACCGTGGATCAGCCCGTCGAACGACTCGAGCGTCCGGCCGAGCGCGTATTCTGCTGCAACGGCTTGGAAGTCGGCGGTCGCGATTCGCAATATCCCGCCGGGCTGGAGTACACGCCGCCACTCAGCCAGCACATCCAGCACGGTCACGCGATCGAAATAGGCGATCTGATGGCAGTTGTAGATCACCGCCGCTGAAGCATCCGGAAACGGCAAGCGCTCGACGGCTTGCACGAGGTCAACATGCGGCCAGTCGTCAACATCGACGTGCACCCAGCCCGGGATGAACCGCTTGCCACACGCCAAATGCAGCTTCAACGGTACGCCGGCCGCAATCAGCCTTGCGACGCGCTCCGGGCCGGGCGAGTTGTCGGATGGAGTGGCACCGGGAACCGCGGTAGCTGACTCGGCGCCTCTTGACTCGGCGCCGCTGTCCAATGCAGGATCGGGCTCGCCGACACTGATCCGTCGACCGTCGCTTGCCAGGTTGTCGCACGCCGCTTTATTCGCCGTCGCCGCCGCGCTCGGAGCCGCCGCCGCGAACCGTGACGTCGCCTCCATCGAAACCGCCGGCGCGATTCTTGACGCCTGCTGGTGCGCGAAAGGCTCACTTTGCTTTGCTGTTTCCGACGTTTGGCTGAGAACCTCGCGCGCCAACCGGAGGACGTCCAGCGCCCAGCCCCCCGTCCGCTTCCAGCCCCCATGCGCGCGCCCGGCGGCACGCGGCCGACAAGGTGCGGCATGTTCGACGACGATGCCGCCGGCATGGGCGATACGCCACCGGATCTCGAACGCCGCGAACAATCCGCCTGCTCGAACGGCGGTAGACAGTTCCGGCGTCCAGCACTCCAGTCGGATGGCCATGAAGTCCGTCGTCGCGTCGCGCCACGGAACGCCGAAGATCCGTCGCAGTAGCGCGGAGGCGAAGCGGCTTGATCGAGTCGCCTGCGAATCGACATAATCCGTCGCCATCCACCTCGGCCTGGCCACGACCTCCGCGCCGACATCGTCGATGCCCATCCACCTCGACCCGGCCACGACCCCCGCGCCGATATCGTTCGGGTCCATCCACCTCGACCCTACCGCCACATCCGCACCGTACTCGACCCCGTCGAGTAGGCGTCGGGCGTCCGAAGGGCGTTGCTGCAGATCGGAGTCGAAAACGCATGCAGCACGGTAGCCGAGCTCGGCGGCGAGGTCGAAGGCGTAGCGCAGCGCATTTCCGAGTCCTGGCCGCGCAGCCACACCTGCTCGTACCGATACGAGCACGCTCTGATGGTTGCCGGCAAAGCTGCGGGCGATGTCAGCCGTACCGTCCTGAGAAGAGTCGTCGATGACCAGGACGTCGCAATCGTGCAGCGCGGCGAGGGCCTTGAGGCACTCGCCGATGGTCGCTGCCTCTTCGAGCGTCGGTACGATTATGACCCGCGGGCGTGTGGCCTTCACGTGGAAGCGGCCGCAGGATGCCCGGCGACAATAACGTGCCGCCGATAATCGGCTACGGTCCTCGCCAACCCGTCCTCCAGCGGGCGGGGCGGCTGCTCGCGAATCAGGCTCGACAAGCGGGTATCGTCGAGAGCGACGCGGGCCCTGCCACTCGGCGCCGCAGCATCCCACTCGATGCGCCCGCTGTAACCGACGGCAGCAGCGACCGCCTCGGCGAGCTCAGTTGTAGAAACTACAACGGCTCCGGAGTGCAAGCCGCCTATGTTGACAATGGCCTCGGGCCACGCCGAGACCTCCTCATCCGGCACGGTCGAAAGCGCGATGATCCCGCGAGCGGCGTCGTCAACGAAGAGCAGCTCTCGCTCCGCGGTCCCGTCTCCCCAACATCGCACACGCTCGTCACCGGAACGCGCGGCTTCATCGAACCGGCGCACCATCGCCCCGACCACTTGGCCTTCCGCCGTGTCAAATACATCGCCCGGGCCGTAGAGGCCCGTGACGATCACCGAAAGCGTCAACAGACCATGCTCTGCACGGGCCGCCTCTGCCAGAGCGATAGTTGTCCGCATAGCGGATCCGTATGCCAACAGTCCTCGATCCGGCGGGCCGTCCCACAGCGCCGATTCCTGCAGCGGCACCTCTCCTTCTCCGGGGTATGCGCAGTGCGGCACGACGTTCACCAAACGTGCCACGCCAACGCCGCGACACGCGTCTAAAATGTCGATGAACGACGCCATCGCGTGAACGGCAAGCGAAGCCGGCTGCAGGCGGTGTCGCCCGATCCCGGCACGCTCCGGAAGCGACCAGTACACGGTCGCGGGACAATCGGTCTGTAGACCCCGGCGCAGTTCGCCCGACGCGGCGGGCGATGCCGGTGCCGTACAACTCCGACAACTAGCGCCCGCACGCTTCAGCTCGGCCATGATTGCCCGCCCGAGCATCCCGTCCCCGCCGATGACTGCCGATCCATGTCCTGGCGTCGCGAGGACCGTATCCGTCGGTGCCGGCGCGGATCCCATCGAAGACTTCGCTAAAGTTCCGCCGATCATCGTCTCGTTCACGACCACGCCCCCCCATGCAACCGACGGCAAGCGCGCCCGACAGTCTCGATCACGCGGTCGATATCGGCCTCGGTTCTTGCCGGGCCGGACGGCAGCCAGAGGCCGTGTTCGGCCGCGTCCGTGGCCACCGGGAACGCGCGGTCGGACCGGTCAGGGCCCTGAGTGTGCAGCGCCGGCCAAAACGGCCGGGCCTCGATGTCCGCCAGCGCCAGCGCTTCCACCAGGCGGTCGCGATGTTCCGCCCGAATGTCGACCCAGAGGGGCACGACGCCACGGTCCAATCGCGTAGAGTAGCAAGTTAGGCCAGGGACGTCAGCCAGGCCATCGCGATACCGCGTGTACTGCGCTACCACCTGGTTGATTCGCGCGGCCAGGCGATCCAATTGTGCCAAGGCGACGGCCGCCTGCAGATCGGTCAGCTTGAAGTTGAAGCCCGGCTCAGGATGGGCGTTCATCGCCCGATCCGATCGCCCATGATCCTTCAGTCTGGCAAAGCGCTCGGCCATCTCCCCATCGTTCGTCAAGATCAAGCCGCCCTGACCGGCGGTGACGAGTTTGGTTGGGGCCAGCGAAAAGCAGCCGGCGTCCGCCATGGTCCCGAGTGCACTTCCGTCCACCCGCGAGCCGAGCGCCTGACATGCATCCTCGATAATCGACACGGGCCGTGCGGCAGAGGCCGCGACTTTACGCAAAAGCCCGACATCGGCGGGGCGGCCGTTGAGATGGACGGGCAATATCGCCACAGTCCGGTCCGTAAGCACGGAGGCGACTTGATCGGGGTCGAGCGTAAGGTCGGCGGGGAGCACGTCCGCGATAACCGGCCGCGCGCCGCACAAGCGGACGGCGCTGGCCGTCGCAACGAACGTTAGGTCGGGCACGATGACTTCGTCACCTGGCCGGACGCCGGCCGCGCGCAGAGCGACGAAAAGCGCCGTCGTGCCGCTCGTCGTCGTTGTCCCATATCGTGCCCCGAGAGTTCGCGCTACCCGCGCCGCCAGTTCGATGGCCAGCCGACCCTCGTTCACCCAGCCGCTCGCCGCGACGGCCGCGACGGCCGCGGCCTCTGCTTCTCCTAGGACAGGCTCCCACCACGGAAGAAACGACTTCCTGGGGTCGTCGACGCCCGATTCATTTGCCGCCCTATCGTCGAAGGTTGCCGCGTCTTCGGCCTTCATGATTCACACCTTTCTGCCTGCCCGGAGGTTTGGACGACCCAACGTTGACAGATTAGAATGCCGCCAAGGCGAAGCCCATGGGCTCGACCTGCAATGAACTAGGCTCGAAGCAATCGGACGCAGAGGAGGCCGAACCCCTGGAAGTCACGGTGGCGCGGTACAAGAATGAGATTCCTGAGTTCTCAGCTCTGCAGTGTGACGAAAATTAGGAGGGAACCTTGTCCTTGCATCGAATGTCCAACCTGACGGAGTTTCCTTAGCTGCGCAGTGAGACGAAGAACAGGGGGGCATCATTTCATTGCATCGAAGGCACTCATTTCCGTTGGTCGTCGGGCAGGGCGTCGGGCAGGGCGTTGGGCTCGTCCTTGGGTTGGCCGTTGTGTTGACCTTTGGGTTGGTCGTCGGGTCGACCGTCGCTTCGAACGTTGCGTCGGTTGAAGTCTTCTCGGGGGAAGGCTGGATCGCGGTGACCAATGCGAAGTCGGATTCGCCGAGCGGCCGCGTCCTTTCGGACAAGTCTGCGTTCGACCCTCTGACTACCGCATACGTAGTGACGGGCGGCGCCGGTGGGGACCTTCCGGGTTGCGGAGCCCTTTCGGCCATCGACGTGGCGAGCGGCGAAGTCCTGTACCGAAGCCCGCGCCTTGCCGGTCGCAGCGAAATTGCCGCCAGCGAAGATTTCGGCCACTTCGTCACCGGGCGCGGCGCGGGAGGTGACGGCAGGCTCAGCCTGTTCGACGCACGGTTTCCAAACGCCTCCGATTGGACGATCTCCACTCTCTGGAGCCCTGCGGGGCCGCATCGGATTCAAGATTCAGCCCCGTTGGTCCTCGGCGACGACCTCTATCTTGGCGTAGAGGCTGGCCCGAGAGACGGCGTGGGATTAGCGCGCATCCGAATCTCAGAACAGCTCGGCACGCCGGACCTAAAGGATATCAACCCGGTTCGCGGATTCTTTTCAACCCGCGACCAGAGCGTGACCCAGATCCTGGCGTCTCCGGACGGCCGACGAAACCATGTACTGAGCGCTGGGTACCGCACCGCGGTAGAACCGAGTGACGTGGTCGAAAGCCATCCCATGAGCCTGCACACATTGGATTCGGAGATCCTTGCCGCGCGCGGCGCGCCAGTGGTACTGCCGCCTCTTGTCGTGAACGAACCGCCTGGCGCCGGACTGCGCGAGGTCGGCATTCACGACTGGCGGCAGAACGGGCGCCTTGCGTGGGCGACGATGCTCCCCGGTGGCGGTAAGCCCTACGGACCGGAAGGACGGTACATCGTCGTAAATCGCTGGTTGCGGCCCGAATTGATCATCGCCGACATGCATCTGTCCACGACTCCGCTCACCGTGACTCTGCCCGCGGACTTTGCCTTCGCAGGCGCCGTCGCCGCCAACCACGGCTGGAAGAATCCGGGACTGATCGCGGTTCATGGCGGCGACAAGATCGCCGTGTTCGAGCTGGACCCGCGCTACGGGGAGATCAAAGAGCGGTCGCGACTTCCTATCACGCCCATTCGGAGTTCCATAAGCGACGACCGGCGCATGATGAGCGGCCCGATCGCTTGGAACGCCGACGGCTCGCAGCTGATCGCGGCGGGCAACGAAGGCGACTCGGATGTGCTGATCATCGATGTCGAAGCATGCGGCGATCGGATGACTCTGCGCCACGCTGTCTCCGCATGCCGATTCGAAGGACAGGAGACAGGTGTAACAGGAATCCTGACCGCGAATGGCCGCTCCGATCCCCCGGACTCAGAACCGATCCCTTGTCCCACGCCCGAATGGTGGCCGCCGATCGAGCCGGTCGGCTCGCCTTTCGTCGCGGGGTTGCCGTGGGCTTCGACCGGAGACTGAAGGCGCAGCGGGAACGGATTGAGCGCTTCGAGTGAGCGATGCGCTTCGTGTGAACGATGCGCTTCGTGTGAGTGATGCGCCTCGTGCGATTGGTGCGCTTAGTGTGAGCGATCCGCCTCGTGTGATTGATGCGCCTCGTGTGGGCGATGCGCTGCGGCGCCACCAAGCTGTGCCACCCGCTCAGCGCCCGGACCAGAAAAACCTTCGCCTCGGAAGCTATCGCAGAAATTCCTGTTTCGCAGCGCAATAGTTTATCCTCGACAATCGCGACCCGCGTTGCCGGTTCAGCAGACGATCGGGCGCTTTATCTGTGAGTGAAGTCAGTCATCGTCGGCGACCGCTCCCGCACACGAAGTCCTATTCACGGAGGCATCAGAGTGAACGACTCTACTACTCGCCCGGCAGCCATGCGCGCGGCCGTTCCGGCTGTGTTCGCGACCGTTTTATTACTATCGACGATGCTCAGCTTCCACGTCGAGAACAGAGCGACCGCCACAGCGGCCGAAGCCGCGCAGTCTTCGGGCGCCGTGATCCTTCTTGACGGGAATTCGGCCGATGCGCCCGAAGGCACTGTCGATCAGCGACCGGCGCGGCCCGCGCAACCGGTGGAGTTCGCCCCAAGCGCGCCCGACGAATGGTCGACCGTCTTCTCGGAAAACTTCGAGAGCACCTCGTGGCCGACAGGGACCGTATGGAGCGTGTTCGACGACGACGGCACGACGGGCGGCGAGTACTACTGGGCCAATCGCTGTTCGGGCCGAGCGAGTGTCCGCAGCGCGTGGGCTGTTGGCGGAGGCGCTTCGGGGAGCGGTCTGGCCTGCGGGGCGACTTATCCGTGTTGCAACGAGTCGTGGATGATCGCCGGCCCGTTTGATCTGAGCGACGCGACCGACGCTGAGATGTACTTCGAATTCTGGGTCAACAGCGAGTGCGTCGGCACCGATTGCACCGGCGGAGGCGACTTCCTTCGCATCTGGGCATCTTCCGATGGCGAGACATGGGGGGGGTATCCGAATCGCGGGCGGTTGGATCACGGATCCTGAGGCGGACCCGGATGGATGGCTGTCCTACACCCACGCGATGGACGAGTTCGCCGGTGAGAGCCGGGTGTGGATCGCGTATTTGTTCGACGCGGATGACACGGTCCAACACCCGGGTGGAGCGAAGGTCGACAATATCGAGTTGCGGGCGGATCGGTGCCCACGGACGGCCCATGTCAGCAACGTCGGGTTCGATCGAACATGTTATGTGCCGGATTCCACCGCCGGAGTCCTTGTCGACGTAGGGACTGTTCTCCCTTCACAGCCGGTCACGGTCACGGTGTCGCTCTGGTATACGCCGGACATTCGGATCTCAAGCGCTTCCCGTGCGCTCATTGCGCCGGGGAGCACGGTGATCGAGCTTGAAATTCCGACGGAGGCTTTCCCCGGCGAACCGCTCGAACCCGGCGATTACACCGTAACGATCTGGGTGCTCGACGCGGCGACCGGCTGCTGGCAAGAGGAGATCACGCGCAGCATCCGCATCGATCCCGAATGCGGCACCGAGACTCCTGGTACGCCGGAGCCCACTTCCACACCGGATCTTTCAGCTACGCCGTGCCCAGGCCAAAGCGTGCACGAAACCAAGGTGATCCACATCCCGCCTGCGCCGGCCCGAGCCGACGTCCTATTCGCGTTCGACACGACCGGGAGCATGGGCCCGGTGCTCGACTCAGCCAAGACCAACGCGGTTCGGATCATGAACGATCTGACGCTCGTGATCCCCAACATCCAATTCGGCGTCGTCGACTTCCGCGACTACCCGATCGCTCCGTATGGCGACAGCGGCGACTGGCCCTATCTGCTTCGGCAACCGATCACTAACAATCGTGCGGCGGTGGAGAGCGCGATCGGCTTGACCAGCCCGGCGGGCGGAAACGACGGACCCGAGGCTTACACGCGGGCGATTTACGAAAGCTACACGGATTCGAGCGTCGGCTGGCGACCTGAAGCGCGACGCTTCGTCGTGATGTTCGGCGACAATGTGCCGCACGACGACAACCTCAACGCGCGCGTCTCTTCGCCGCCCGTCAATCCGGGCGGCACTTGGTGCGCCGACGCCACGCCGTGTGTGCTCGATCCCGGTCGTGACGGCGTGCCGGGCACGGCGGACGACCTCGACTTCCAGAGCGTTCTCGACGCGATGCGCGATCGGAAGATCACGCTCCTGTTCGTTGTGAGCGGCAGCGGGACTTGGCGTGACACGACTTCGGCATATTGGAAACAGTGGGCGAGCTGGACGAACCTAGGCGGCGACGCGGTCGCGCTCGATGTTGCCGGCGACCTGCCCAGCGTGATCCGTGACTTGATGTCCGCGGCAGGGCGTCGCATCGCCCGGATCGCACTCGAAACCGATCCGCCGAGCTACCAGCGGTGGCTCACGGTGAATCCGCCCGCCTATACCGACCTGACGATTCCAGTGGGCGGCCGCGCAGTCTCCTTCGACGTCACAATCACGGTGCCGCCCGAAACGCCGCTCGGATCGAGTCACCGCTTCCGTGTCAAAGCGATCGGCGACGGCGCGGTCTACGGCGAACAGAGCGTGGCGATCGACGTGCCCCGCACCTGCCCGACAGGGACGGTCACCCGCACGCCGGGCACTCCCATCCCGCCCACGCATACGCCTGAGCCGACCCCCGTTGTTTGCCCGACACCGCGTCCGCCCGCAACCCTGATGTGCCACGGCCCGAACGTTATCCGGAACCGTTGGTTCGAGTTGGCGGGCAGAAGCTGGGGCATGGCCGGCAATCCAACCGGCGATGTGATATCCCGCAGCGCCATCGAGGGATTCTATTCCGCGTCCTTTGACGGCCCGGCATGGGGCACAACAGACGTCCGGCTGTTCCAATTCATCGACATGCCTGAGACCATCGACGCGATGAGCTTCGATGTCGAACGGATCGCCCGCCGGATCTCGACTTTGAGCCCGGCGCCACCGACCGGACGCGATTACTTCCGCGTATCGCTTTACGACCCGCTGCTCGGTACGGAATTGGTGCGATTGTGGGAAGTGAACCCATTGCTTCCTGAGGAATGCCCGCTGGACTCGCCGACTTACAACCTTACGGCGTCGGAGCGCGCCTTAGTCGCTGGGAGCAGGGTCGTCCTCGTCATGCGGCTGTTCAAGGAGACTCGCGGCTGGACGACCAACATCACGCTTGACGGCATCGTGCTGAACGTCTGCACGTCCGGGCCGCCGTGCCGTATCGCGGGCGACAAGGCCGCACACCCAGGGACGGTCCCGCCGCGCGGGGAAGTGGCGGTCACGCTGAGCCTGACCGGCTTCGACGGCACCTGTTTGCCCAGTCGCCGGGCCGCGGACGTGATGTTGGTCCTCGACCGTTCCGGCAGCATGGAAGGCCGACCGATCGTCGATTTGCGAGCGGCGGCCAAACGCTTCCTCGATCGCCTCGATCCGACCACCGATCAGGCCGGCTTGGTGTCTTTCGCCGATTCGCCGATCCTCAACCAGCGGCTCAACGCATGGCCCGGCGCTATCAGGGCCGAGATCGACGCTCTAATGCCGGCCGGCAACACGAATATTGCCGATGCCATTCTGACCGCTCAGGCGGAACTCGAGAGCGCGCGCCATCGACCTGGTAGCCAACCGGTGATCGTCCTCATGTCCGATGGCCAGCCCAATTTGGGCGGCGATCCGGTCGTCGCGGCGGCGGCGGCCAAAGCGGCCGGCTCACGTATCTTCACGATCGGTTTGGGCTCCGAAGTCGATCCTGACCTAATGCGATCGATCGCGTCCGCGCCGTCCGATGCCTTCATCGCACTCAGCAGCGTCGACCTCATATCGATCTACGAGCGGATCGTCGGCGTTATCGGGGGCGCTCCGGCCACCAACATCACGGTGGTCGATGTCATCTCGCCTGATGCGACGCTCATTCCGGGCTCCTTCTTTGGTGCGCCGGCGCCGCAGGTCTCCGCGGACGGCAAGACCCTGACCTGGACGTTCCCGCGCATCGGCATCGAGACGATTCGGTGGGGTTACTTGGTCCGGATGACCGATCGGGCGGGAACGTGGCCGACCAACGAGATTGCCACCGCCACTTACACGAACTCACAGGGCAATCCAGGCAGTCTGGTCTTCCCCATCCCGAGAGTGCACGTCCTACCTGCGGACGAAGGCCATCCGGAACTCGTCTGCCGCGACCATTCGCACGACTTTGGAAGCGTGCCTTCGAATCGGAACGGCGAAGTGTGGTGGGATAGCCCCGACATTTGGGTCCGCAACATGCCCGATGGTGTCCCAGAGCACCAAAACCCAATCACGGGCAGCGAAAACACGGTCTATGTCCGAGTCCGGAACGTGGGCGATGCTGAAGCGCGCGACGTGACGGTGATCGTGTACGACTCGCCGGGCGCGACCTCTATCCGCTGGCCGGACGATTGGGTGCCGGCTATAGGCCAGGCGACGATCGCTCGGATTGGTCCGGGCGCAACCGTAGTTGTCGCTATTCCGTGGACACCGACCGCCGACGGACACACTTGCTTCCTCGCCCGAATCCAATCCGCCACCGATCCTATAATGCACGACGGCTGGGTTCCGTTCGATAGCAACATCTGCCAACGCAACGTGAAGGTCGTCGCCGGCTCGGGTGCGTCCGGAGCGGGCGTCCGGTCGGGCAATCGCTTTATCGGGCCCGATTACGGGTCGATCCGCGTGCGGTCCGACCGTCTGCCTGACGCTCCAGCGACAGGGCGGATCATCTTCCCGGACGAGGGGCTCTTTGGCAGGTGGCGCGTCGCGGGCGGGACTGTTTCCGGCGGCACGATCTTGGAGGATGAGCGTGCAGTGGAGTTCAGCCTTGACGGTCGAACCGGCCCGGGCATGCTAGACGTTCGAATTGAGCGGATACCGTTCGAAGGCGAGGAAGTCGGCGAATTCGCGCTTGAGATCGATGGCCTTGGCAGCGCCGAGCCACCCGAGATCTCGATCGAGCAGTGGGCCGGTGACCGAGCGATAGGCGGCGTAGTCGTGCGGCCGCCACGGGCGCCGATGATCTACTTGCCGAATGTGAAGAAGGAGTAGTCGCAGCCTTGACCAAGTTCGCCGTCATGGCGCAACATCCGGCACGGGCGTCGGCCCGGCCGGTCGGATCTCTTGAAGGGGAAGTGAAGCGCGAATGAACACCATTCCGATTCGTACGTTCGCCGTTCTGTTGTGCGCGATGGCTCTGATATTGACGGCGTGTCAGGATACGGCGCAGGAAGCACCCGATACCGGAGCCGACACGGCACCCGGGACCGATTCCGAGAGCGCGGCAGAAACCGCCCCTGAAACCGCACCTGAAACTGTACCCGAGACAACAACTTCGACGATCCGTATCGGCATCAACGCGCCGCTCACCGGCGACATCCCGAAGGTGGGCGAGGGCACAAAGTTCGCGGCCGAAATGTGGCTTGAAGACGTCGAGGCTGCCGGCGGGCTGGAGGTCGGCGGGCAAATGTATCCGGTCGAGCTTGTGATCGAGGACAACGAAGCCAAGGCCGAATCGGCGACGGCGGTCACGACCAAGTTGATCACGCAGGACGAAATCCTGGCGATGATCGGCCCGCAAGCTTCCAAGCAGGCCGTTCCCGCCGGCGGCGTCGCCAATGACCTTGAAACGCCGATGATCAGCCCGTGGTCGACCAATCCGGACACGACTAAGGACCGGCCGTGGGTCTTCCGCACGCCATTCCTGGACCCATTCCAAGGACCGGTCATCGCCGACTTCGTGACCGAGGAGATGGGCTTCACCAAGGCGGCGGTCCTCTACGACGTGGCCAGCGACTATCCGAAGGGCCTGGCGGAGTACTTCCGTACCGCCTGGGAGGAAACGCACGGCGAGGGATCCGTGGTGGCGTTCGAGAGCTTCACAACCCGAGACTCCGATTTCAGCGCCCAACTGACGACGATTGATAACTCCGAAGCGGAGTTTATCTTCACCCCGCAGTACTACAACGAGGTCGCACTGATCGTGCAGCAGGCCCGGGAATTGGGTTGGGATGCGCCGATCGTCGGCAGCGACAGCTGGGGCTCGGCGGAGCTCATGGAACTCTGCGGCGACGCATGCAAGGGGCTGTTCTTCAGCACGCACTACGCCGCCGCCGGCGCGACCGGCGCAACTAAAGTTTTCATCGACCGCTACGAAGCGAAGCACGGCTACGTGCCGGATGACGTAGGCGCTCTGACCTGGGACTCGATGTTGCTCATCCAGACCGCCATCCAGAACTGTGGGGCCATCACCGGCGACATAAATGTTGATCGCACCTGTGTGCGAGATGCCTTGGCGGGGATCGAGGACTTCGAGGGCATTACTGGCACCATGACGTTCACGGAAGAAGGTGATCCGATCAAGTGCGCCGTGATCGTCAAGATCAGCGATGAGGGTCTGTTCGAGTTCTATAAGCAGGTCTGCCCGTAAGGCGCGCCGCAGTCGAAGCTGCCTGAGCCCCCGCCGGCTCGGGGGATGCGGCGCTCATACGAGCCGCGATCGGCCGGCGGGACCATGACCATGACCAGGACCAGGACCAGTACCAAGACCAGGGCCGGGACCCATGACCTTCTTCCTGCAGAACGTCGTCAACGCACTGCAATGGGGTAGTTTCTACGCGCTCATCGCGCTTGGCTACTCCATGGTTTACGGTGTACTGCTGCTGTTCAACTTCGCTCACGGTGACATCTTCATGGTGGGCGCCTATATAGGTCTCGGCGTCACTACGCTCTTAATCGCACTTTTCGCCGCGAGCGCGCTTAGCCCACCCGGATGGCTGATTCTGATTCTGGCCATCGCGATCACGATGATTCTTGCATCGCTGGTCGGGATGGCGGTCGAGCGGGTGGGCTATCGGCCGCTGCGCAACGCCCCGCGCGCTTCGGCCGCGATCACGGGTCTGATGATCGGGATCATCATGGAGACGGGCGTGCTCGCGGTCTTAGGCGCCCGGCGACTGAGCTTCCCATCCCTGATCGCGACGAAGATTTATGATGTGGCCGGCGTGAGCATCACGAACAAGAAGATCATGATCGTCGCCGTCTCGATTATCCTCATGCTGGCGCTCCACTATTTCGTGCAGCGGACAAAGTGGGGCATGGCGATGCGCGCCACGGCGTACGACTTCACGGTAGTGCCGCTGATGGGCGTGCCGCTAAACACGGTCGCCGCACTCACATTTGGTCTCGGATCTGCCCTTGCGGGCGCGGCCGGCATTCTTTACAGCATGGCGTACCCGGTACTCGACCCCTACATGGGCATCACGTTCGGCTGGAAGGCCTTTGTCGCGGCCATTCTCGGCGGCCGGGGTTCGCTCATGGGCGCGGCCATTGCGGGCTTCCTGCTCGGCTTCATCGAGATCTTCACGGCGACGATCTTCCCATCGACGCTGCGCGATCTCATCGCCTATTCGATAATTCTTTTGATCCTCGCTTTCCGCCCACACGGTCTCTTCGGCCAAAGCCACACATCCCAGCTCCGCCTGTGAAGTCAAGGCTCATGACGCCGCTCGACCGCTTGCGCCGGGCGGCTGAGCGCGTGTCGACCCTAGCTTGGCTCATAGCGTTTCTTGTCGCTATCGGCATTGAATCGGTATTCGGCCCTGAGATCGCACATACGCTTGGTTTGGAGAAGGTTCCGGCCCTGTTCGGGATGCTGATCATCTTCGATAAGCCGTCTTTGATCCCGAATGCGCTCATCTATGTCGCGGCGGTCTACGTCATTCCAGTGGCTGTCGTGTCCGACGCATCACGGGGCGCCGCCGACCGGCTGGCCGGACGACTTCTCGACGTTGGACTGCCGGTTTCTCTCGCGCTTCACGTCACGCTGATCTATGCCGCTCTGCACTTGTGGACGGCATCGAGCGACTATCGGCTCCTCATCGTTCGCTTGATCCTTGTAGCGATCATCGCGACGTTGAGCCTGAACGTAGTCAACGGTTTCATGGGCGAGTTCTCTTGCTCACATCCGGGCTTCATGGCTCTGGGAGCCTACACGGCGACGGTCTTCAGCGTGGCGCTCTTTACGGATTCGAGTGCCTTCGGGGCGGCGCGTCTGCCCGCGGAGCTGGGTCCGCTGCTCTTCCCGGTCGGCCTCTTCTTGGGCGGGTGCGTCGCGTCGGTGAGCGCGCTCGTCGTGGCCATCCCGTCGTTCAGGACGCGCGGCGACTATCTCGCGATCATCTCGCTGGCGTTCTTGTTTATCGTCAAGAGCTTGCTCGAGAACTTGGAATTCGTCGGCGGTCCGCGGGGTCTGGGCGGGCAGCCGGATCTGGCGGGCTTGCCTATGGTGTTCGGGTGGACGGTCCTCAGCTTGTGGATCATAAACAACTTCGTCCGCTCGACACTCGGCAAGGCGCTGAACGCGTTGCGCGACGACGAGACGGCTGCCGGCGCGATGACGATAGACACGCGGCGTACCAAAGTGACCGCCTTCCTCTTCGCGGCCTTCTGGGCGGGCGTCGCTGGCGGCCTCTTGGCTCACATAGTCCGCTATGTGAACCCGAGCAGCTTCGGCATCCAGAAGCTGGCCGAAGTCTTGGCCATGGTCTACTTCGGTGGCCTGAATTCGGTCGTCGGCTCGATCGTGGGTGCGTCGAGCATCATCCTCCTGGGCGAAATGCTCCGGCCTCTGCAAATCATGAAGTGGATCGTGATTCCGCTCCTACTCATCTTGGTCATGATCTACCGTCCGACCGGCCTAATTGCGTTCCGGGAGTTCGACGTGCGTCGGTGGCTTGGGCCGCGAGGTGGGCACGATGACCTAGACACCGTGGCCGCCGATTCAGACGAGGAGATAAGCAATGCCGCTCCTCCAGATTGAGGGCTTGACGCACTACTTCGGCGGCTTACGCGCGGTCCACGACTACGGGCTCGAGATCGAGCCGGGACAGATCCGTGGCCTCATCGGACCAAACGGCGCGGGCAAGACGACGGTATTCAACCTCGTCACCGGCATACACCGGCCCGCGGAAGGAAGGATCATCTTCGACGGACAGGTCATCAACGGTCGCCAGCCGTATGAGATAGCCGCCATGGGTCTCGCGCGCACGTTCCAGAACCTCCGCCTTTGGCGGCACATGAGCGTCCTCGAGCACGTGATGCTCGCCCGCTACTCCAAGCTGGGCTACGGCCTAACCGGAGCGTTCTTCGGCACTCGGCGGCGACAAAGGGAGGAGGAAGAAAGCGATAAGAAGGCGCATCGCATCCTCGAGATCGTTGGAATCGATCACCTGGCCGGACAAATCGTGACGAACCTGCCATACGGCGCTCAGCGCCGCGTGGAGCTAGCGCGGGCTTTGGCCATCGAGCCGAAGATTCTCTTTCTCGACGAGCCGACCGCCGGCATGAATCCGGAAGAGGTCAAGCAGATGATGGCGATCGTCCGCTCAGTCCACGCGGAAACCGGCACTGCCATCTTCCTGATCGAGCACCGGTTGAAGTTCGTTATGGAGCTGTGCGATCGTATCCAGACCCTTGTATTCGGCGAGGTGATCGCCGAAGGGCGACCGGAGGAGATCCAGAACGATCCGGCGGTCATCGAAGCCTATCTCGGCAAGGATCTGGACACGTGACGTTACTCTCAGTGCAGGACATGCGTGTCTCGTATGATCGGATCAAGGCGCTCCACGGCATCGACTTCTCGGTGGACGAAGGCGAGATCGTGTGCATCATCGGCGCGAACGGGGCCGGCAAGTCGACGGTCCTGCGGGCGATCTCTGGCCTGGTGCCTATCGAAGCCGGCGGCCGCATGTTCTTCGACGGCCGCGATCTCACCTCAATACCGGCTGATCGGATAGTCAGCGATCTCGGCATCTCGCACGTGCCGGAAGGGCGTCGTCTTTTCGGAAACCTGAGCGTCATGGAGAACTTGAAGCTGGCCACGTTCGCACGCCGCGATCGGCTGGCTATCGACCAGGACATGAAGCGCGTCTTCGGTGTTTTCCCGCGGCTAGCCGAACGGATAGACCAGCGTGCGGACACGCTGAGCGGCGGCGAACAGCAGATGGTGGCCGTGGGCCGGGCCCTGATGAGCGGCCGCCGCATGATGTTGCTGGACGAGCCGTCCATGGGCCTCGCACCGCTGCTCATGATGGATGTTTTCGCCGCGCTGGCCGAGATCAATCGGGAAGGTACGACGATCCTCTTGGTCGAGCAGAACGCCCGGCTGGCCCTGAAGTTCGCAGCCCGGGGGTACGTGCTCGAGAGCGGAAACATTGCCCTGGAAGGGCCGTCCGCGGATCTATTGGTCGATCCGGAGGTGCGGCGGGCGTACTTGGGGGGATAGGGTGGTTGACGTTGGTTGGCCGAGCGACTTCGGTCGACGCCGGAATTTCGGTCGCATTCAGTCGACGCCGGTTGACCAGTCGATTGAAGTCGACAGCTCGAGTCGACATCGCTCGACGTTTGATTAGGCGCTCTCCCCGACCCACCCCAATCCGATCCGCCCCCGTTCGTGCTCAATCCGCACCACCTCAACGGTCACGACGTCTCCGACTCCCAATCCCAGGCCCGGCGGCATGGCGGTTCGGTGCAGCAATCCGTCCTGCTCGACACCGATGTCGATAAAAGCCCCGAAGTCCACGACGTTGCGGACGGTTCCGCTGAGCTCGATCCCCACCGTGAGGTCGGCCATCGACAGGACGTCGTCGCGCAGGAGCGGCGCGGGCGCGTCTTCGCGCGGGTCGCGCCCTGGGCGGACGAGCTGTTCGACTATGTCGACGAGGGTTGGTACGCCGACGCTCAAGCTTGCCGCAAGTGCTTCGACTCCTTCGGCGGCGACGAGCGTCTCAAGCGGTTCTCGACGCGCATTAGGGGCGGCCGAAGTCGATAGTCCGGCGCGTTTGAGCAGCGCCTTTGCGGCCGTGTAGCTCTCCGGGTGGATCGAGCTTGCGTCGAGCGGATCTTCGCCCGACCGAATGCGCAAGAAGCCGGCGGACTGCTCGAAGGCCTTCGGGCCAAGGCCGGCGACACTCTTGAGCTTGGTGCGTCGAGTGAACGGACCTTCGGCATTTCGTTGCGCCACGATCGACTCGGAAAGCTTCGGCCCGATGCCAGCGACCCTGGCGAGCAGCGCCGGTGAAGCAGTGTTGACATCGACTCCGACACGATTGACGACGGATTCGACCACCCCGTTGACCGAATGAGCGAGCGAATTCTGATCGACATCGTGCTGATACAGTCCAACGCCGATCGACTGCGGGTCGATCTTGACGAGTTCTGCCAGAGGATCTTGCAGGCGACGAGCGATTGACACGGCGCCGCGCTCCGTAACGTCAAGGTCGGGAAGCTCGGCGCGGGCGAGCGGGCTCGCGCTGTAGACGCTCGCGCCTGCCTCGCTAACGACGACGTACTTGACGCCGACAAGATCGCGAACGACGTCCGCGACCAGCCGCTCGCTTTCACGCGACGCGGTCCCGTTCCCGATGGCGATGATGGCCACGTTGTGGCGGCTGATGAGGTCGCGCAACATCGACATGGCCTCTGCCCGCTGGTTCTGCGGTGGATGTGGATAAATCTTGGCTGTCGCCTTCAACCGGCCGGTCGCATCGACGACCGCCAGCTTGCAGCCTGTCCGGAAGGCCGGGTCAAGGCCGAGTACGGTTCGGCCGGACAGCGGAGCTTGCAGCAGCAAGCTGCGCAGATTGCTGGCGAAAACTTCGATGGCGTGCGCTTCAGCTTTCTCAGTAAGTGCACGTCGAACATCGCGTTCTATCGCGGGCAGCAAGAGCCTCGATGCAGCGTCGTCGATGGCGGTCTCGAGCTCACCGGCGAGAGCCGAGCGCGGGTCGACCCGGAAGCGCGCGCCGACGGCCGATCGCCAGTCCCGCTCAGACACGTTGACCTTCAAGCGGATCACGCCCTCGCTCTCGGCCCGGTTCAGGGCGAGCACTTGATGCGGCCTCAAGTGTTCGACGCGCCCGTGAAAGTCGTAATAAGTCTTGTAGACGCCGCGCTCGTCGGTTGCGCCTTCCTTTCGAACAGCATCGACGCCGGCGAAGGCGAGGGCTCGCCGCCGGGTTTCACTGCGCACCGCCGGATCGTCGGCGACGGCCTCGGCGACGATGTCGCGCGCCCCGGCCAGAGCCTCCTCGATGGTCGGCACCGCTTCGCCGACGAAGGGCGCTGCGATTTCGCCCGGTGAGTGCCGCGTCAACGTCTGGCGCAGGATCAAGTCGGCGAGATCGGCTAGGCCATTCTCACGGGCGATCTGAGCGCGTGTTCGCCGCTTCTGCTTGTACGGCAAGTAGATATCTTCGAGATCGGTCCGTGTTTCAGCGCTGACTATGGCGTCGCGCAGTGCCTGGGTGAGCTGCCCCTGTTCGGCGATTGCAGCGAGCACGGTCGTTCGGCGGGCGTCGAGAGCGCGCAGGGCAAGCAGCGCATCGGCCACCGCCCTGATCTCGACTTCGTCCAGGCCGCCCGTAGCCTCCTTCCGGTAGCGGGCGATAAACGGTACGGTGTTGCCGTCGTCAATAAGGGCGATTGTGGCCGAGACTTTGGTCGGCGCGAGGTGTAAGGCGCGGGCGAGGCGCGAGGAGTCGTCGGCGGGGGTGAACGCGACTTTCGCCAGGGCGAAGTCGGGAGCGGCTACGGCGGAGTCGGGAGTTTCTAGAGAGGAGTCGCGCGAAACGGACGGCGTTGTCGGTTCGGTCGGCGCTTGCGTAGCGGGCATCGAGCGCGGGGCTCCTTGGGGGTGGGTGTGAGGAAGTGAGCGACTGCGTGCACGTTCGTTTGTTGGCTTCGGGACCGGATCTACAGAGTTCAGTCCGCAGGCGGGTTCGTCGCGCGCATGTGGGCGACCGACGATTCGACCAGCTCTCGCAGCGCGTCGACGTCGATGTCGGAAAGGTGCTTGATGTAGAGGCACGACTTGCCGGTCGAGTGCTTGCCTAGCTTGCCCATCAGCTCATCGTAAAGGTCATAGCCGGACATAAGGTAGAGCGTAAGGTCCTGCTTGCGCGGCGCGAAGCCGGCCAGAAACCAGTCGGCCTCGCGACCGCTGGCGTAGCGATAGTGATAGCTGCCGAAGCCCACGATCGCCGGACCCCACATCCGAGCCTCGGCGTCCGTGGCCCGCCGCATTTTTTCGGCGATGGTGAAGCAATCGGCACGACGGGTTTCGTCAGGGATGGCGTTCAGGAAATCGGTCACGCTTGCGTCGTTGCGCTGGGTCTTAAGCTCAGCCATGGTTCATCCTTTGGAGTCGAGTGTTCCGAGCGCTCGCGGAAGGCAGTGCGGCTGGCCATGAGCCGGCGCGCATCATCGAACGACTTCCTGATGATCGGTATACCACTGTTACGTTCATCTAGTGAAAATAAGGGATTCGGCTGGAGATCGTTCGACATGCCCACGAATGGATCTTCGATCCCGTGTCCGACGCCGATTCGAGGTCAACTCGTTCCGCGGTGAGTTCCAGAGCGGCGTCGGCGTGCGCAAAAAAGGGGCGGCGCGATCGCGCCGCCCCCCAATCGATGTCAGCCGATGACTAATTTCTGATTCGATCCGCTAGATCGCTGATCGAGGACTTCAAGGAATCCCAAATGCGTTCAACGCCGACCTTGAAGGACTCCCACGCACTTTCGCTCGCGTCCCCGAGCTCGTCAAGCTTCTCTCGGGCTTCTTCGAGCTTGTCTTCGATTGCTTCGATCTGCTTCTCTATCTCCATTTGCGCAGATGCACTGGCCCCAGATGCTTTGGCTTTGAGCTTCTCGATATCGGCGGCCCACTCGTCTAACTGCGCCTCTTGCTTCTGGCGATACAGTTCTTGATCGTTCATAAGATTCTCCGTGCGAGTCCAATTGAGGTGTTCACGAATATCAGGTCCGGCCCCGGACAAACAGAGCTAAAGTACCTTACCGTAGGTTATCGCCGGACAGTCGGACCGCGCAACGCCTCGCACGCCAGTCGTGCACTGGCCACTTCGCCAGGAGTCCGTCGCCCGGCGGCGATACATCGGGGGCTATCGAGCGTCGATACGTCGGCGGTGATCGAGCGTTGCTGCATCCGCGGCTATCGTGTGTCGCTGCATTCGCGGCTATCGTGCGTCGCTGAATCGGTGATCATTGCGAGTCGCCTGAGGTTGCTCGATCGTGCCGAGATGTCTCTGCGGCGCCACCGATTTCACCTTCCACGTCGGCCGCAGTATCGCCGCCATCGTCGTCTCTAAGCCCTCTCCTCTATGTTGTCTTGAACCCTGAATCTGACGATACGATCGATGAGATCGTGCGGCAGCGGCTCGTCAAACGGGAATGGTACGGTGCACTGGACGCTATGGTCTTGATGGACTCCTCTTGGACAAGTAACCTTTGAAATACACAGGCGTGCCGTTCTAAGGGCTGGACTTGCTGTGTTCCACGACCGATGCGCACCCAGTTTACCCGCTGTCCATGTCACCGATCCGCCCGGCATCACTCTACTGGTCATGTGGTCTGGCTCCCTTCACTTCGCATACTTGGGTTGGTATAGCTGCACGGTAAAGTCGCCGGGCACCCTGAAGAAAGTCACAAAGCCGAAGCCATGATCTTCGACATCTTGGGTGAAGTCCACGCCGCGCGCCTTCAACTCGGCCACCGTCGCCTCGATGTCGTCGCAGTAGAACGAAATGTCGGCCGTTCCTGACTCTGCGGAGCCGTCGCCCGTTGGATGAACCCCAAGGTCAGCCTCGGGAGCATCGAAGATCAACCATCCGTCTCCGACGTCCGTTCCGCGCAGCCCGAGCTTGTCGCGGAAGAAGGCGCGGAGGGCTTCGGCCTCCGACGAGTAGAACATCGCGTGCATGCCGCGGATCATGGCGTTACCCTCCGATTGCATTAGTAGCGAACTGCCCAGTCCGCTTCAAAGCCCAAGATCAGCCGCCGCTCACGCCCTTGGCGATACGATCGCCGACACTCTGGTCGATGTTGCGCCAATACTGGAAAGCGCGCTCCAATACCGGTTGGGACACACCGTTGCTGAGATGACCGACTACGTTGGACACCAAGCGGTCACGCGCCGCGTCGTCCATGACCCCCCTCACCAGGGTGCCGGGCTGGCCCCAGTCGTCGTCGTCCGAGCGCTTGGTGTACGCTGAGTGTATGAACTCTCCGTCGGCGGCCCACTTCTCTACGTGCGGGAACTGCGCAGGATCAGCGGCCGGGCCGCCCTTCGAGTTCGGTGCGTACACGGGGTCGGACACGTTCTGAACGCGCATCGCCCCGTCCTTGCTGTAGCTGTGCACTGGCGACTTCGGCGAGTTGACGGGGATCTGCTTGTAATTGACCCCCATCCTGGCACGGTGGGCGTCAGCGTAAGCGAAGACCCGAGCCAGCAACATCTTGTCCGGGCTGACGCCGATGCCCGGGACGAGGTTGTTGGGCTCGAACGCCGCCTGCTCGATCTCCGTGTGAAAGTCGGTGGGATTCCGGTTTAGCGTCAGCCTTCCGACATCGTGCAACGGGTAGTCGCCGTGCGGCCATACTTTGGTCAGGTCGAACGGGTTGAAGCGATAA
Source organism: Anaerolineae bacterium (assembly GCA_038913135.1). Lineage (GTDB taxonomy): Bacteria > Chloroflexota > Anaerolineae > Epilineales > Epilineaceae > JBCLES01. The sequence goes on along the minus strand of JBCLES010000010.1, from coordinate 6,442 downwards.
GTCCGGGCCTCCTCGAACGGCATGATCTGCACCTTCAACGTCCAGCTGGGGTGGTCACCACGCCGGATCGCTTCGAAAAGGTCGCGCCGGTGGAAGTCGGCGTCTTCACCGGCGATCCTGTCGGCCTCCGCCTGTGTAAGGAATTGATTGCCTTGGTCGGTCTTGAAGTGGTACTTGACCCAGAACCGTTCGCCTCCTGCGCTGACCCACATATAGGTGTGGCTCGAGAAGCCGTCCATATGCCGCCAAGTCTGAGGGATGCCACGGTCGCCCATCAAAATGGTAACCTGGTGGGCCGACTCGGGCGAAAGCGTCCAGAAGTCCCACTGCATGTCGTTGTCGCGTAGTCCGCTGTCGGCTCGGCGCTTCTGCGACCGGATGAAGTGCTGGAACTTCATGGGGTCGCGCACGAAGAACACCGGCGTATTGTTCCCTACCAAGTCGTAGTTGCCTTGAGTACTGTAGAACTTCAACGCGAAGCCGCGTGGATCACGCCAAGTGTCAGGACTGCCGCTTTCTCCGGCCACCGTGGAGAAACGGATCAACGTTTCCGTCGTCGTGTCCGGCTGGAACACCGCGGCCTTGGTGAACGCGCTGACATCTTCGGTCACGGCGAAGTGCCCAAACGCGCCGGCGCCTTTAGCGTGGGGCTGACGCTCCGGAATCCGCTCCCGGTTGAAGTTTGCCATCTGCTCGATGAGGTAGTGGTCGTGCAGCAAGATGGGGCCATCGGGTCCCACCGTTAGCGAGAATTCGTCGCTGGGCACTTGTATCCCGGCATCTGTGGTCGTAGGCTTCCGGTCGTTCTCTTGCACCTCGTTTTCTCCGTAGCGGTGTTGGTCGGATAACTCTAATGCGGCGGACTATATGGCGATGCGGCCACTGGCCGTCACTCTCGCCGCGGTACCTCGTAGTGCAGCTCGGCGAAACCGACACCGATCGCCCGCACCGAGATCAGTCGTAATGGCGGATTGGTAATCGCCCGCGGTAGCAGCGGCTTGCCTGCACCGAGCGTTACAGAGCCCACCTGGACGAAGATGTCATCAAGCAAGCCATTGTCGTAGAACTGGCCGGCGAGGTCGCCTCCGCCGACGATCCAGACGTTCTTGCCGCCGGCCGCCGCCACCAGCTCCTCGTGAACCGGGCGAACATCGCCGCGCACGAATTGGATGTCAGCTCCGGCAACCGATGGAAGAACGCGGGAGGTGAAGACCCGCGTTGGCTTGTCATACGGCCACGGCTGCGGACTTTCTGCCTGCTCGCCAACGGCGTGCCGCAGCATCCATTCGTAGGTGGCTGAACCCATCGCGAGTGCACCAACATCCCGAATGAAGCTGGGATAGCTTGTGTCCTCAATATCTCCCAATGGGAAGAGCCACTCAAGGGAGTCGTCGGACGTGGCTATGAATCCGTCAAGGCTCGCGGCCGTGTAGTACTGGGTCTTCAAAAGGAACCCCTAATCCGATCTTGTCTGGGCAATCCCTCGAACGGCCACCGGCAGCCGTAGGACGACCGAGCCCGGCTACGAGTGGCACCCGCCGGCGGCGCGAAACAAGCGACTATCTCCCCTTCGTTCGTGGGATGCGGCAGGCATGATAGGCCAACTAGACATCGAATTCCATGCTGGCCGAACTCGTCTTTGACAAGCGCCCTCGTTTCATATGCGCTCGCAATTGAGACCAGCTAGCTGCCTGCGAAATTTGTCAGATACCTGATTGAGATTCTCTGAAAAAGTCAAAGTAACAAGGCCGTTCGCGGACTTTCGAAGATTCGCGAAGAAGGAGATGCTAATCTCGGCTCGCTGATCACGCAGGCGTTGGTCGATTCCGGCGCGCCATCGAGATCGACCTCCATGATGCCCGTCCGGCGCCTGGCAGGAAGGACTCGAAACCAAAACTAGGAGGTTGGCCATGCATCGCCCCCCATCAGTCCGCGGCTGTGCTCTGCCGATTGTACAGATCCCGCAGCGCGGACTCTAGATCTGGAAACTCGAACTCGAACCCTTCATCTTGCAAGCGACGTGATACACAGTAGCGTCCGTACAGAGCCAACTCAGGATCCGTGCCGAGTAACAGCGGCGCAGCCAGCCGCACCATCCAGCTCATTGCCGGCAGTCCGACAGGAATTTGTAAAGCTGCTCGCAGTTCCTGCATGAAGGCAGCGTTCGAAACAGGGTTGGGGGCGGTCGCCAGGTACGCACCTGAGACGCTGTCTTGTGTGATTGCCCATGCGAATAGACGGTTCATGTCTTCTTCGTGAATCCAGCTGATCCCTTGTCGGCCGTGACCCACCTTTCCCCCCAAGCCCAAGCGAGCCAGAAGCGCAAGCCGAGGCAACGCACCGCCACCGCGACCGAGGACAAAGCTCGTCCGCAGTATGACTTGTCGAACGTGAGCAGGCACCGACCGCGTGAACGCCTCTTCCCACGCGGCCCCAACGAATGGTGCGAAGCCATAGCCAAAGGCCGCGTCTTCGTCGATCTGAGCTTCAGGCGGGTCGCCGTAGCGGTGTGCCGTTGCCATCTGAACCCAAACCCGCGGAACTTCGTCCACCTGTTGAAGGGCTCGGCCAAGCACTTCCGTCGAGTCGATACGTGAGCGCAGGATCTCGTCACAGTTTTCCGGTGTCTTGACGCAGTCCACCGTCCGACCGGTCAAGTTCACCAACGCGGTGGCTCCATCCAGGTGACGCACCCAATCGCCAAGAGTGCGGGCGTCCCAGGAAGCGTGATGCCAACCGTGATCTATCGCGGGCGAATGGCGGGAAAGCACCACCACATCACAACCGGTACGTCCAAGGTAGAGCGCGAGATTCCGGCCCAGGAAGCCTGTGCCTCCGGCTATCACAATCCGGCCTGTCGGCTTCAAGTTGCTCCCGTCCCTGCGGTAGGGCTGAACCACTGGCTGTCGCGTATGGCGGCATGCCACACAGAGGGGCCGCCATCCTCCGCCTTCGCTTCCGACCCATTGCCAGTCTCTTTTCCCACCACCATCTGCGTTACGCTCCTGCTGAATACCAGTCCAACACTCGTAGGGCGCGGAGGGTGTTCCACCGTCTCGGCCGACCCTCGCCCTCGTCCATCTCGACGGGCATTACGCCGGGATACCGGGTCTAAAGCGGCCATCGGCCTTCGTCGTCGCGCTTTGACGCGACCAAGTCGACGGCCTCGGCAACGCGCTCGTCGGGCGTGAGGCCAGCGCTGCGCAGGTACTCGAGCGCTCGCAGCACATCGTAATGCCACCACGTCGGGAAGGCGAAGCGAGTCCACACGGTGTCGCCCTTGCAGTCTCGTTCGATCGCATCCCCGGTCGAAAGTCGCCGGAAGAGTCGGCGTTCTAGGAGGTACTCCTGCCCACGGAGACGGGCATCGGGTACCTCCGGGGACCCTCCGCCCACGCGTTCGTGCTCGAGCAGAGCCTCTAGGACGCAGATCGTGGTGTTGAACGACGACCGCGTTGAACCATCCGGCGCCTCGCAGTTCCACCCGCCGTCGGAAAGTTGCTCGCCGAGCAGCCGGTCGACTATGCCCCGGACGTCTTGGCCGAAGTAGGCGCCAACCGCCCCGACCTGACCGTTGATGCACGGCTCGACCTCGCCTTCGAAAAAGGCATTGCCGTCACATTCCGGCGGGCCACACCCCTGCCACGTCACAAGATCGCGGGCGAGGCCCACAGCCCGGCGTGCCTGATCGCTCGCCGGATCCAGACCAAGATCCCGTAGCAGCAGGAGAGAGTGCATCGTTGAGTCCCACCCGTGATTCCATGCGGCGCCCCCCCACAGCCCATCAACTTCCTGCAGGGAGAGCAGCCGCGCGCCCCAGCCCTCGGTAGCGACCTTTGCGCGCTCGGCCGCTACCTCATTCGCGGGAGCATCGGTCAGGTCGCGCAGCACTTGCCAGCGAATCGACGGGTCAGAATCAAGCAGCCACAGTATGACCGAACTGGTTGGCGCCGGGAATTGCCGTTTGGGTGGATTGGTCGCCATCTGCTTCTGCTTCCTCACTATGGTTAGTTCGGTTGGTTGCCTTACGCCCCGGCTCAGCGGCGGCCTACCCTGCTGACCGTGCGCTTTAGTTCAAAGGCTCGGCTAACGGCCGCGGAATGAGGCGCCAGACCAGCCCGCAGCTGTTATCCCCGCCAAACGACAATTAGAAACCCTCACCGTATTGCCTCACGGGAAAGTGTCACTCTTGGGCGGGCTGGTTAGGCCTGAGTAAGTAAAGCATACTTGACTTATTGTCTTGTATGCTTTACAACCGCACCGAGCACCAACCCACCCCCTTCGGAGGACCAACCATGCAAACGGAGACAACGCCCAAGACCGAACGCCGGTGGATGTACGCCGGCTACGCCGTAACCATCCTGTGGGGGATATCGCTCGTCGTCGCGCGTCTCGCCCTGGACAAGGAACTCCAACTCGAACCGACTTGGCTGCGAGTGGCGGCTGCCCTGCTTCCTGTGCTACCGACCGCCGTGTTCCTCTGGTTCGTCGTCTCGGCCGTCCGCGGCCTGGACGAACTGCACCGTCGCGTTCACCTCGAAGCGCTGGCTATCGCGTACCCGCTGGCCATTCTACTGCTGGTGACCCTTGGCTTCCTGCAACTAGCAATCGATCTGTCCCCCGAAAACTGGAGCTACCGCCACGTCTGGGCCTACCTGCCTATCTTCTACTGCCTCGGCCTCGTCATCGCCTGGAGGCGCTACCGATGAAGAACCGACTCCGGGTCCTGCGGGCCGAGCGCGACTGGACTCAGGCCGACTTGGCCGAGCGGCTGGAGGTGTCGCGCCAGACCGTCAACGCCGTCGAGACGGAGAAGTACGAGCCGAGCCTGTCGCTTGCCTTCAAGATCGCGCAGCTGTTCGGCAGGCCGATCGAGGACATCTTCCAGGCCAACGAAAACAACGGCACGGCCAAAGCCTAACGCCGGAGTTCAGCGGCATTTGAGGCGACGCCTGTTTTTGCGGCGGCAACAATGGGTGGCGGGTCAAATGCCCGCTGCAACGATTTGTTATACCGCGTTTCCACCCGGATTTTCGAAGCCGAATCGCTCCCCGGCTTTCCATGCCTCGCGGTCATTTCCCTCGTTCGGGATTCCACCAGCCTCCTTCAACATCCGTGCGAGGTGCATGCAATTCCATGTCATGATCGTCGCGTTACGTTGCGTGAAGTCGTTGTCAAACCCGACACGTCCGCCACCTTCAATCTCGTCACCATAGGAGGGTCCAGGACCCGCCTCGCCAATCCATCCACAATCGGCCTGGGGCGGAATCGTGAAGCCCAAGTGGTTGAGTGCAAATGCGATGGTCATCGCAGCGTGCTTGATGCCATCTTCGTTGCCGGTGATGACGCAGCCTCCGACTTTGCAATAGTAAATCGACTGTCCCTTGTCGTTGAGCAATCCAGACATTGCGTAGAGTCGTTCGATCAGTATGTGGCATATCGAGCTTTCCTCCCCCAGCCAAAGGGGAGTCCCCACGATGAGAATATCGGCCGCTTTGACTTTCTCCCACATCGCGGGCCACTCGTCTATGGCCCATCCGTGCTCGGTCATATCAGGATAGACACCCGGTGGAACGTCGTGCGCAGCCAAATGCAGGTGCTCCACCGAGAGGGCGCATTCAAGAGTTGGGGGAGGGGAGGAAGAGGGAGTCAAAGCGATCATTGGCCCAGGCGAGTCGAAGCATGAGCAGGTTGTTGAAGCCATCCTCGCTCCAGCGCATGCCGACGCCTTTGAACCGTTGCTGGATGAGCCACTTGACGGCACTCTCGACGAATCCGCTGCCGATCGGAGAGCCGTCGACCTTGTAGGTCGGGTAGTCGAGGTGTGAGCGATGCCGGTCGAGGTAGTTGGCGACGCGGTGGAGAATTGGGCGGTGAGCGCGAGGACGGTGAGCGTCGTTGGCCGCGGCGCGGATCTCGGCGATGAGATCGGCGACTCGCCCGTGACGAAGGTCGTGTCGTGCGGCGTCGAACCACTGGTGCGCCGAGGGCAGGTAACGGCAATACCAGGTTTCGGCGGCGGTCCAGAGCTGACCGGCGGTGTGATAGAAGTCGAGGACGCAGATGACGTTCGAGGGGGCGAGCTGCTCATGAAAGATGCGCCAGAAGCCGCGAGCGCCGTCGCTGATCCAAACGGCCTTCGGCGCGGAAGTCAGCCCTTGTCGGAGCGCCTCGAGCTTGAGGCGCTCCACCAGCGCATCGACCGATCCCAGCACGGCGACCAGCCGTCGCTGCCGCAGCCGAGTGACCTCGCGGCCCGCGCGGTTGGCGCACCGCTCGAGCCGGGCGATGACGCCGATCTTGATCTCGCGCCACACGATGCCGCCCGTGGGCGATCCGCCGTTGGGCCGGAATTGGACCATGACCCCGTCGGCGCCGATGAGCATCAACATGCGATCGATCATGTCTTCCATCGCTTCGCGAGTGACCTCCCCACCGTCGG
>JBCLES010000009.1:0-83884 GCA_038913135.1 Anaerolineae bacterium | reverse complement strand
ACCGGTGACTCACTGCCCGCTATGAACTGAAACGCGTCCGGAAGCCGCTCCTCCACGGCGAGCGACTCGCTTGTGATTGGAGACGAACGTAACACCAAATTTTCGAGAGCGCGGGTAAAGCCGCCGAATCCAGGACCTTCGAAGAACAGGCCTGGGCTCGCCTCGCGCTCCCAGGGCCGTGTTGTCCATCGTGTGCACGGCTCAGCGAACGGGCATGCAACCACCAGAGTATCGGCAACACTCTTGGCCTTGCGGGCTCCACGTACCCAGTCACGATAGAGCGAGTCGTCATCGAGCTCGATGAGCGGCCAGTCGATCATGTTGCCCACATACACGATGACACTATTCCTACTATCTGACGCGCGGAGCGCGCGCGCCGCCTGGTCGAAACCGCATGAATAGCACGGCCAGTCTCCAGGAATCGCTCCTGCGTTCACACGCTCAACCCGACTTGCGCGGAGAACATCAGCCTCGGCATTCGTGAGTTCTTGACGAATGGTGGCGTGCTGTCGCACATAAACCACACCGACTTGGACGTGAGGATTCTCATCAAGTGCGAGTGACTTAATGGCCTCCTCGGTCCAGAGCTGATTGTACCTCTCCTCATTGTTGGATGGATTCGCGTAGCCCCATAGAATGAGAATCACATTGAGCGCCGTAGAAGCGCAGTGTGGACGAATCTCCAACTCAAGATCGACTGCGTCACACTTGTGGATTGACTCGGATGAGATAGTCCTAGTCACCGCAGCTGTGCATGACGACAGATCAGACTGAGCATGGGCCACTTCTGACATCGCGAAGCGTTGTGTTCGCACAAAGGCGATGGTGATCAGTGTTCCTATCACTACGGCCAAGGCAATCGATTCTATAGTGCGCATGGATCGTGCACCCCCCACGGTTGTGATGATCCCGACAAGCAGACTGATCCCCGAGAGACCATCACCGAGACGCCGTCTCGGTGATGGTCTCTCGGGCTACCCTACGGACACGAATTGCCGGTGTCGTATTCGCAGTAGCACGTCCCCCCACCGCCAGTGCAGCCCGTGCAGTGCTGGCACTGGTGGATAGTCTCCGTGGCACCGACGTAGCCGGTGTCACAGCAGATCGTCGGCGCGCCGTTGACGGTGCAGTTCATCGGGCACCCGATCGTCGGCGGGCATCCCATGCACGCCGGCCCGGGACAGCACTGCTGCGCCTGCACCCGCTTCGCCATCGCGCCTGCCCCCACCATCGCAAGCGCGAGCGCACCCGTGACGCCGCCGAGCTTGGCGAGGAAACCCCGCCTCGAAAGTCGCTTCTGCTGTACGCGGACGATGGAATCCATCACCCGAGCTGCCATGCTGCCACCTCCTGGCGCATGATGCGCCGTTCAACGGCCCCGTCAACCGGGGTCGGAATCGTGCTTCACTGAAGTCCACGCCGTCATCTGGAGATGGCCATAGCCATCGATCGCGTCCTGGAGCTCGAGAAGCGAGTTGGTCACGGCACGGATCGTGATTCGACCCTCGCGGTCCGTCACGTAGATGAACGGCTCGTATCGTGCCTCGAAGAGTGTTCCGAGCGTCCTCTGCTCGTCATCCTCCACGACGGCGATGCCTGAATGGAGATGTTGGATCGCGACCGCGGCTTCCCGCACCGCGACGCCGAGCAGCAAGGCGGCACCAAGGACGATCTCGACGATGGGGAGGGCTCGAGCGAGCGGGCGAACGACCGCGGCTGGGAGGAGATCCCACTCCACGGCGCCTTCTACGAACGCGCTCGGCCGCCGGAGCTTGGCGAGACCGAAGACGAGGAAGACGCCACCGACAGCCGCGCGGCACATCGTCGCGAGGCCCGGCGAGTCCATGAGGTCCACAGGCGCCACTCTGCCACTCCCGTTCGCGAAGCCGGTGGCATCGGCACCGTGCTGATGCCGGGCTCCGCGGTCCCGAACGCCACGGTTGGGCTGCGGCGTTCACGCACTGGCCAACATCGTCCGCGGCGTCGGCGTGGATCAGCGGCAATAGATGTGTCGCGGACGGTTCCACGACGCTTCTTGCAACGGGATGAGGCGATGTTGCGGGACGCGTCGGCCTGAATATCCATGAAGATACTGCAGGGGGGGGGCAGAAAGTCAATAGGGTAACGGCACGATTGGTGAGGCGCACACTCCTTCGAGCAGCCCGTCGCGATGGCCCCATACGGCCTTCGCCTACGGCCGGCGTCCCCAATAACAGTCGGCCGGACCGGGCAGCGTGACGGCGAGTTCGCGATAGATCGCTTCAAGCGCGGCGCCGTCGGAGGCACTGTGGGCGAAGGCCGGGCGGCTGGCGATGGCGACGAGCGCCTCGTCGTCGAGGTCGGCGCCGAGGCCGATGGTGAAGATGACGTGGCCGAGGGCCTTGAGCCGGTCGGATTCCTCGACGGCTTCGGACGCGGGCCGTGGATTGGAGCGGCCGTCGGTCAGGAGGATGACGACGGCGGAGTTGCCGGGCCGACGAGCGTCGGAGCCGAGGGCGGCGCCGGCGGCCTCGAGCCCGCAGACGAGGCAGGTCTCGCTCGCGGTGTCCAGACGGTCGAGGGCTTCGGCGAGCTCTGCGGGATCGTCCGTAAGGCCGACGAGCAGCCGAGCGTCACGGTTGAAGCCGACGACGGCGGCCTGGTCGCCGGCGTCGAGGCGGAGCCGGTCGAGGAAGAGGCGGGCCGCGTCGCGGGCGGCGACGAGCTTCGTGCGGCCGTCGCCGGCGGGCTCGTTCATGCTGGTCGAGGCGTCGATGACGAGCACGACGTCGGCACGTTGGGTGCGGGTGCATGGAGCTTCGCTAAGGGCGACGGGGAGAAAGAGCGGGGCGGGGATCGGGGTGGCGGTCGCGGTGGGTGAGGGGCGTGTGGTCGCGGTGGGCTCGGAGGTCGGGGTCGTAGCGGGGGTATCGGTCGGGGGCGGGGTGGAGGAGGCGGTTGGGGCGCACGGTTCCGTGATGGTCAGGACCGTAGAGGGGATTGACACTACGGAGAACGCACCGGTGGTATCGGTGATCACAACGTGCCCGGCGGAGAACGTGGTGGTAAGCGGAAGCGGAAGGGAGTCAAGAGGTCGTGCGCGGTAGGTGAGCGTGATGGCGCTGGTGATCGGGGCGGTAAACCTCCATCTCACTTTTCCATCGATGGGATCCAAGTCGATGGTAGGTGGGGATGCACTGCCCTCGATCAGCTGAAGTTCATCCGGAACCGCCTCTTTCACTTCAATGGACGCGAGCGGTCTAGGAATCGAGCGGCTTACCTGCTCCTCCAATGCGGCAGCGAACCTGCCAGGAGCTTCGCCTTCGAAGTAGAAGCCCGGCGAAGCCTCTCTCCACCAATCTGAGGAGGGTTTACATGAGAGAACCCAGCCGCATCCGATGATAAACAGATCGGAGGCAGCCTTTGCGCGTCGGGCACCTCGAATCCAATCTTCGTACCAAGACGAGTCTGGGCCATGATGCCCGATGCTACCAACATAGACTATCACTCTTCTCTCAGACCGTGGGGCGCCGTCAAGTACGCGCTTCGCAAGCTCGAATGCGCACTGAAAGCAAGGTGGACGCGCACCAGGGACGGCTTCGTGGTAGGAGATGCGAAGCGCCTCACGCACGAGACTTTCTTTGTTAGTGAGTTCTTGACGAATGGACTGATCGTGACCGAGAAGAACGACACCGACCCGGACGTGTGGATTCGCTGGAAGATCGATGGCATCAATCGCGGCCCCGGTCCATTGTCTCTGAAAACGTGCGCCCGATTCGTTTGCCAAGCCAATCACAACGAGCACGACGTTCACGGGATCGCCAATGCACGTTGATTGTACTTTCATCGTGACATTGCAGACTTCGCATTGCGAGATCGCAGAGGAGGACAAGGTGCGGGTCACGAATGAGGTACAGCCGGCTTGGGCCTCTACTGTACGCGTGTTTTGGATCACGCGGCCACTTAGCGTTACGAGAGAGACGTGACCGACCGCCGCAAGAACAATCGACAGCACGACGGCGCGAGTAATGAGATGAGTTCTAAAGGTCGCGAGACTCCTGTGACGCACCTTCTCAGACAACATCTGCAGTCCCTCCGTTGAATTCATGATGAGACAAATTCCTACTGTTTCGAACCGTTAGGCCACCATCGTGACGAATTCCTCGTCCGAACGTGTCCAAGAGATTCATTCCGCGAATGTACTTAGACAGTCAACGCCGGTAGTGTACCTTCACTTGGGGCGCGAGGCACACTCTTTGTCGTGGCGACCTAACGGCTCCTAGGATGCGCTTATGGCAAGTCAGACAACTATCTGGGCGAATCCGTCCGCCGCTGCATCCGGCAGGAACGTGCGCTACTTCTCGCGAAAGGCGCCGTGGCTCTACGCTCGTCGCATCGCCGCCGTTGGTCGCGCCATCTTGTTGTCAGACAAGCCCTTAGCATGGTATTCCGGTGTCAAACTCGCAGACGCAGAAGCCTGGCACACCGCAGTTGCACGTCTGACACTGATGCTCAGTGTTCGTCGATCCGACCTGCCCCTGATCACAGCAGAAGTTGGTCCCACCGCCCGAGCATCCAGTCGGGCACGTGGCGCCGCCGCCGGTGCATGGCGGGAACATGCCGGTCCCGCACAGCGGATTTTGGCAGCACTGTGCCGCCTGAACTCGCTTCGCCATCGCGCCGGCGCCCACCAGCGTGAGCGCGAGCCCCGCCGTGACGCCACCAAGCTTTGCGAGGAAGCCCCGCCTCGAGAGTCGCTTCTCCTGCATCCGGATGAATTGGTCGACCAGCCGGGTAGCCATGTGCTGCACCTCCTTGCGCACGCTGTGCGTTTCGACCGAGCCCGTCAAGCGGGATCGGAGTCTTTCATGATCGGGGTCCACGCGGTCATCTGGCGATGGCCGAAGCCGCCGAGTGCGTCCTGGAGTTCGAGAAGCGAGTTCGTGACGGCGCGGAACGTGACCCGAGCGTCAGTATCAGTGACGTAGATGAACGGCTCATATCGAGCTTCGAAGTGTGTGGCGATTGTGCGTCGTTCGTCATCCTCGACGACGGCGACGGATGGGACCAGCTGCATGAGGGCGTCAGAGTGATCGCCTGCGGAGACGATCGCTACGATACGAACGTCACGGTGTTCGGCGGCAACGCGGTTGAGATGCGGGATCAACTCGCGGCACGGACGGCAACGGAACGAGAGGAAGGCGAAGAGCTGCCGACGGCCGCGAACCGACGTGTGAATCCAATCTCCGGACCGGCGATCGAAGAGATCGAGGGCGGGCACACGTGAGCGGAGGGCGAGACCCTCCAGGGGGATGAGTGCCCCGGGCTCCGGGCCGAGGCGTCGGAGGATGTCCCCGCTTGTGACCATGAGAAGTAAGACCAGGGCGGCGTCTGAGCACAGCAGAGTCCACTGGAGCGCCTGCACCGCGGATACCACCGCGTTTGACCCGGACGGCGTCATGATCGGCTTCCTGGACCGCGTCTCGCATCTCGGCTTCGTCCCGAATCGGCTTTCTGGGCGTGTTGGGACGTGGCCGCGGGGTCGTCCTCCGGTCGTGCCGGTGTATCCTCCGCAACCCGTCGTATAACCTGGAGCCGCGACTCGATGTCGCGCACGCCGGCGATGGCGTTAGCGGCGATGCGCCCATCCGAATCGACGACGACCGCGTACGGGAAGCCCCGGACGTCGAAGGCGCTCTGGAGACGGCGGTCGCGATCGACTACGACGTGGAGCGTGGGCGAGAGGTCAGCGGCGAAGTCGAAACCGTCAGCATCCTCTATGACCGCGACGAAGCGGGCGTCGCGACGCCGCTCGGCGAGGGCGTTGAGAATCGGCGCGTCATCAATGCATGCGCGGCATGTTGGCGAAAGGAAGACGACGACACCGAATCGCACGCCGTCGACTCGCTCCGCAAGGTTCACCGTTTCGCCGTGGCGGTCGTCGCCAATCTCGTGCGCGGCCGGCGCACGCCGTGCTTCTGCACCGGCGCCGAGGCCGACTTCGACGAAGGGGAGGGCTCGAGCGAGCGGGCGGGCGGACGATCTCGGGAGGCAGAACTTCCCACTCGACAGCCCCCTCAACGAAGGCGCTCGGACTGCGGAGCTTGGCGAGGCCGTAGACGAGGAAGATGCTACCGACGGCCACGCGACACATCGCCGCGAGGCCCGGCGCGTTGCTAAGGTCCCCTATCGTCACCGCTTCGCTCCCACCCGCGAAGCCGGTGGCATCGGCACCATGTCGACGCTGGGCCTCGCGCTCTGAACGCCTCCGGCTCGACCGAGGCGTTCGATCGTCTGCGCGGAATCAGTAGGGTCGGCGGCGTGGAGCGTACCTGGGACGCTTGCGCCAACCCACCGGCGTGGTGCTCAAGGCACCCGATTGGGCGAATCAGACGACGCATCGGGGATGATACCAAAAGCTCGGTCGTGCTGTCAACCACCCAGCCGCGATTGATTCCGCGTACCTAGTGCCGAACGCGTTCGAGTATCTCGTTGACGTGCTGCGGATTGCGAGATCTCGCACCGTCAACAGGCGCCTGTTCCTTCGCGCGTCCCATGCTACGGCCGCCGCCCCCAATAACAGTCGGCCGGACGAGGCAGGGTGACGGCGATCTCGCGATAGATCGCCTCGAGCGCGGCGCCGTCGGAGGCACGGTGGGCGAAGGCCGGGCGGCTCGCGATGGCGACGACGGCCTCCAGGCCGCAGATGGAGCAGGTCTCGCTCGCGGTGTCCAAACGGTCGAGGGCTTCGGTTAGCTCGGCGGGATCGTCCGTAAGGCCGACGAGGAGGCGGGCGTCACGGTTGAAGCCGACGACGGCGGCCTGGTCGCCGGCCGGCTCGTTCATGCTCGTCGAGGCGTCGATTACGAGGACGATGTCGGCGCGTTGGGTGCGTGTACATGGAGCTTCGCTGAGGGCGACGGGGAGATAGAGCGGGGCGGGGATCGGGGTGGCGGTTGGGGTCGGAAGCGGGGTATTGGTGGGCACCGGCGTTTCGGTCGGCGGGTTCTGCGTGAGTTCCAGCCTACCGATCCGACCAAGGCAGTGACGGCGGCCGGCCGCGGCAAGCTATTGTTGCAGGACTACTGCCGGAGCTTGGTGCCGTCCGACCGGCCGGTGCCCAAGAAGCAACACGAACCGGGCGTAAACTTTAAGTGCACCTAGATCTTGGCCTTCAGTTCGGCAGCGGTCCGCGGGACGAACTTCAGCGGCGGAGGAAAGCCCGCTGAAGGGGCTAAAGATGGTCTGGGCCAGTCCGGGTTGATACGACGAGCTCTCGGCCTCGGGAGCATGAGGCGGGCTTGGTGTGTATGATTGGTCCGTGGCTTCAGCCGCCAGGCGGAGCCACCACCGCGGATCAATCCGGGAACTTCTGAAACTACGGAGCGGGATAGGAATCGGGTCCAGGGGTAGGAGTCGGAGCCATGTCGTCAACCAGGCTAATCGAACCTTCTCGTGCGATCGCGAAAAGAATGCCGGTGTCCTCGGGCGAGTCGCTTCGGAACCGCATATCCCAGTACCAATTACGACCTCCCGGATAGCCCTCTCCCGGGCGGTCGAGCAATATGTAGCGATGTTCCGCCCCAGGTAAGTGCAGCGCGTGGCTGCCCATTAGACTGCTTCCGATGTCATAGGCAGCGTCAAGGGTGGTAGCCAAGTCCAGGCCCGCCTCGTCCACTCGAGTGAGAGTGATACCTATTTCGTCGCCGGCCACTCCGGGACCGCTGATGTTGATCACCTCCTCGCCTATCGCGTTCAGGCTCCAGTCACTCGGCAGTCTCCCCGCAACTCGCCTATCGGCAAAGTAAAGCTCCTGTCGCTCCCAGCCCGAATCTCTGCCGGCGACATGGTGGGTCTCAAAGCTCGCCAGGACATCGGTGAATGCGGTCTCGATGGCGCTCTTTTCCTCTGCCGACACCAGTCCCTGAATTTGGGTTACGACCTGTAGAAGCTCGCCGCCCTCACTGTCGACGACGACGGCGTGCGTGAATTCGCCGTGGTAGCCTTCTGCAGGCGGGGCTCCCTCGGGCGGGGCTGTCCACATCCTCTGAGAGACCGTGCTGCCGCCGATGTTGACAGGGCGTGTGCTCAACACGTCGGTGAGATCGATTCCAGGGCTGGCGTCGAAACCTGGCTGCAACAACATCACATTCGCGACCCCGTCGCTATAGGAAATCTCATCGATTGGAATGTTCCGGATGATTACGCTTGGGGATCTAGTCCCAAAGTGCCAGCCGTCCGGAATGGCCACGGTCCCGTAGACAAGGTCGGCTCTGTTTAGCGCGATCAAGAACTCGCGCGAGTTGGATGTTGCCGCTTCGGCTGCTGCCTCCGCCGCCGTCTCCGCCCCATCCCTCACTTCTGCCGATATCGCGTCCAACGGCTTCGTCACATCATAGGCTTTCTCGGTTGGTTCCAGACTGACGCCGGAAGAAATCTCAGGGGCGGCTGATCGGTTTTCCTGAGCGATCCAAGCCACAGCTAAGGCCAGAATGCCTGCGGTCACCGCCGCTACAAGCCGCAAGAAGTTCTTGTTTAAGTTCACGACCTTCTTTCCCTGTTGGGTGGTACCGCGATGTTCCGCAGCCAGTCGGGACTCTAGCCTCCGCAACCGCTGCACGGTAGCTTCGCCGTCGGCACGGCAAGATGGACGACTTTCGACCATGAAAGCATTCAACCTGGGCGAGTATCAGCAACATACCGCAGTCTCAATCACAACTTTTGAAACGGACGGCCGACCAAAGTCCCTCTTTCTCATCACCGCCCAACCCAGGGCAACGCGACAGCCTTGCCCCCGCCGACCGCCAGCCGACCCGGAAGCAGTCGCACCGTCTCCATCGCGCCGCCCGCGAGCCGAGTGTGCAGTACGCCGTCGCGCACGTCGGCCGGGCCGATAGGCGTCTCGATATGGGTCATACGATCGGCCGCCGCGACGGTCAATGGCGGAGCGAAAGCGATATCCGCGCCGATCCTGCTCTTCGAGACATTCCAAAGGCGGGCCACAAGGCCGTGCTCGGGACCATCGTCGGCGACCTTTAGTGCCCATAGCAGCGCTTCAGGCGGAGTGATCGTAAGCAGCGCGAAGCGATCGGACGGCCACAGTGATCCGTCCGATGTGTCACCTTTTACCCGGCCCGTAACCAGCGGGTTCTGATGCTCAAGCGAGAAGCGCATCGAAGTGGTGGCCGAGAATACATCGTCGACGCACAGCGCGAACGCGTACCGGAAGCGCTCGTCGCCGCCTTGGGCGCGTATTCCGAGAGCTGAACCGTCGACCTGCCCACATGCCAGCGCCGAAATGCGTGGCGTGGCCGTGTCGAGATCTTCGACCGTGCTGTGCCCCAGCCTGAAGAAAGAGCAATCGCGATTGGAAAGAGTTATGCTGCGAGCCGAGTCCGCAAGCGCGACGAAATGCCCCATCGAAAGCCAATCGTAGCGAGCGTTGCGCTCCGAGTAGTGCCCTCCCGCTTCGCTCAGCCGTGCGAGCGCGATCGCGCCCACCTCTTCGTGCCACGCTTCGAATGTCGTCAAGTCGAACGGGAAGTCCCAGGCCAGAGTTGCGTCCAGCGGACCCAATAGTTCGTTGTCGATCGCTATTCTCCGCCCTCCACGGTCTAGTGTGATCCGCGTGATGCGGCGGATTGGGTCGTGGATGTCCGCGCGCAAGGTAACGCTCACCGGGCCGGTAGACTCGATCGTGATCCTGCCTTCGCCTTCCGGCCATGCTCCGAGCGCGTTGAGCCGCCGGCCGTCGATTTCGCGCACCAGGTCGCGATTGCCGCGGGCACGGTCGAGAAGCCGATCGATGGTCCCGTGCGGCGACACTTCGATCTGATAGTGGTCGTTGACCAATGCGCCGCTGCTGATCGCCGCCGCGTTCGGCCACTCTGGGCCGCTGCCCGGCCGAACTTCGAACACTCGATAACCGACACCGGGAACACCTTCCGCCCAGACCCGCAGCATGTCGACGCCGTCGCGCCTGTCTCGTTGCGACGGCACGGTAAGTCCACTTGCTATGTCGACGACGTGAAATGCGCCGCCCCCTCCGTCTTCGACCAGGCTGAGCGATCCCCAATCGATGTCCGCTAGGTCCTCACGCTCCCAACCCAGCGGGTTGAAGGCGAAGAATCGAGGCGGGGCGTCGGGCGCCGGCCCGGAAACCCCCGAAACGCCTGCCCTGGCTACACCGATCCGCGACCCAAGCGCCATGCGTCCACGCTCAAAAAGCCCATCGACATAAGTCTCCACGCGCTCGGCGAGCAGCCGTTGCCAGTCACTCCGCTGGTCGTGCCCTATCGGTCCGCTCGCGCCCCAACCATGCTCGTGGTAGAGCCCGAGGGCCATGAAGGCTTCGTCGCGCTCATCGGCGTAAGCATGGTCGAAAGTCAGATCAAGTGTGGTTTCGAGGGCCGTAAGAGCCTCGGCCGCCCGCAAGCGCTCGACCGCGCGTCGCACCCGGGCGCTGACTTCCTGCATGGAGGCTGAGCGAGTATCCCACTCATTTCCGAAGGACATCGAGACCCGCGGCAAGGTGTCCCCGTGGGCGGCCTCGAACGCCTCGAAGAAATCGACCGTGTTGGAGATGGCGACCGTGCGCGTTTCGTCGCTCAAGTCGATCGCCGCCCGGATCGTATCGTCGCCGTATGTTTCGAGGTCGTCCGCGCCTTGACCGAAAAGCCCGATAACGCCGTACGGATATCGCGCCCGGAACCCGTTTGCCACGGCTTCCTCAGTGACCGCTCGAACGGCGACCTCTGGATGGCGCGCCTCCGCGTAGCCGCCGGAACCCTGACTGTCGACCAACAGTGAGTGCCACTTCATCAAGAGCCGCCGGCCATCCGGACCGACCCACCAATAGATATCGTGATCCCTATCATGAAGCTCGGGCACCCGCGTGTCACAGCCGCAAACGCCTTTCCACGCGTACAACGCGCCCGATCCTGCCCAAAGCGATGCTAGACCATATGGCAGGGTCTGGCTCTTCGTCGCTATGACCAGCGGTAACTTGAGTCCATGGCGCCGCTCCAGCCTGCCGGCGTAATACATCCCGCGCAATATGGCTTCGGCCGGCGCGCCGCCGTAGCAATTGATCGAAGGGTTGAGCGGCACGCTGATGTGGCCGTCTCGAATGCGTGCCACCAGGCGTTCGAAGGCGCGGGCATCGCGACTGCGTTCGTACTCCCAAAGCCAAATGCTGCCGTCGCAGGTCCACTTGGCCTGATGCTCGGCCGGAAGGTCTTCCGTTGCGTCGATCAGGTTGAGCTGGTAGTCGAGCATGTCGACGAATGCACGTCGATACTCGGCTTCATCGGCCGTTCGCATGTAGGCGGTGTGATCGTCCGGCGCCAAGAAGATCCGGATCGGCGCCGTCGAAGGCGCGTCGGCCGCCTGGGCGATCGAATCCCGCGCTCCAACGCTGCGGGCGCTTGCGCTTCGCCAGGCCTCGGTAGCGCTCCCTCTCAAGGTCGCGCGCGTAGCTCCGGCGCCCGGCAAGCGGCCATTCGCCGCCGCCAGCGCAGCCAGCGCTGCCCAGCCCGCGCCCCCTTTGAAGAGTCCGCGGCGCGAAAGCCCAAATACTTCTGCATCGCCCGCGGGACGTTCCTCCGGCATCCCTACCCCCTGTTCCTTCCCCTAGTATGGCGTAAGTCGATGCGCGAGGTGACCGCCCAATCCGCGCAACGTGTTTGTGATACTCTTCATCGGATGAGTGACACGAACGATGTACGACCAGAGCGGCACAATCCAGCCGCCCGTCGCCGCTCGGGTAAGCCGCGGGTGCGCCGCGTTGCCCTCCCGGCCGACTCGGCCGAACTCGGTGTCATGCTCCATCGGGTGAGGGTGATTCTGGTGCGCCCTGAGCATCCGTTCAACATCGGCCAGTCGGCGCGCGCCATGTTGAACATGGGGCTAACGCGACTTTCGCTGGTCGATCCGCCGCGCGCCTATCGCGGCTCCGAGGCGCGTCAAGGCGCCACGGGAGCAGCCTGGAAGGTGCTCAAGAACGCGGAAGTCTACTCGGACATCGACGCAGCGCTCGCCGGCACGATCTTCAGCATCGCATTGACCTCGGGCCGATCACGTGATCTTATCCGGCCGCCGCTTTTCGAGTCCGAACTTCCGAATCTAGTCGACGCATCAAGGCTGGGCGACGTCGCGCTGGTTTTTGGCTGCGAACGCGACGGACTGAACAACGCCGAAGTCTCGGCTTGCCATGCTGCCGCACGCCTCAGTGTGTCGCCGGAGCATCCCAGTCTCAACCTCGGCCAGGCCGTGTTGCTGGCCGCTTCGGGTGTCTTCACATTTCGACGCCATGCGGACGAAGTCCCGGGCCCGTTCGCGAAATCGGGGGCCAATGGCGACGCCCAAGCCGGATCAGACTCGGCGTCGATCGCGCCTCACGAAGCGATAACGGGCCTGCACCAGCATCTCTGGCGCCTGGTCCATCGGGCCCGTTTCCCAAGCAAACAAAACCCGGAACAGCTGGCGCAGGGCGTAAGGCGTCTCATCGCCCGCGCGAGGCCGAGCGTGTGGGAGGTCCAGCTGATGCGCGGCTTCCTTTCGCACATCGAGGGCGCGTTGGATAGGGCGGGGTGGGATTCGGCGGTGGGAGGGAGGCAAGATAGGGAGGCGGATCGCGATTCGGAAGAGGACTGAAAAAGGGGCTCGCGGGTCAGAGTAGGACGACTTAGGGCCTCGCGACTCGGAGCTAGGTGGCTGAGCTTATCGCGACGGGGATAAGGATGAGTAAGGGGCTCGGGCAAAACGAGGTCGAGTTGACCCTTTGGCCACCAGCAATTGCGATCTAGCCTTCCTTCCACGCCTTCGGCACGAAGACCTTGAACGGCTCCCTTGGGATGACCTTCGTGGGCACGGCTGTCGCTGGCGCCGGCGGGCTCGGCACTGGGTCGGCCGTGAGATCGCCGAAGCGCTCGCCATGGAGGTTGTTCGCCTCACCACACTCGTGGTTGGCGCTGCTGCCGGTGCCGTCATCGTCCGCCGAGACGCTGATCACGTCATCAGCTTCTATCGGAGTATCGATAGTGATCTCGACATCGGCCCAGCGTCCAGGTGCGAGCCGCTCGCGGAGCCGAACGACCTCCAGGACCTCGGTCGAACCGCCAGCCGGCTCGTGCAAGAACGCGATCCTGATATTGGGCGGCGTGGTCACCGCACCTGCGTTGCCGATCCGCGCGCTGACCAGCCAACCGCCATCCACCTCAGACTTCCTGAGTCCGCCGGCAGTCAAGTCGGGAGCAGCGTCACTCCCCCCGCTGGCCACGTTGATGCGATACCCGTTCTGAACCACCCAGCTCGGCGTCTCGAAGCGCGGGATCCGTCCGTCGTCGAGCACGTTCGTGACATGGTAGGAATGTTGATTCCATATCGCGCGAGTGGGCACCCAATGGTCGTCGGCATCGCCGAACACGGTGACACCGGTATCTCCGTGAATGAAGAAGTTGTTGCTTACGTTGACAATCTCCGCGTTGCCGTCGGCGCGCTCCAAAGAATGGAGCCATCCACGCCGCGAAATATCCACAGCCTGAGTTCATCGCGCATCACCACTTCAGCCGCGCCGTCACCGTCAAAGTCGAACACGGATGAAGCGGTGCGATTCGAAGTCACATCGACGATCCCGGCTCGCCATCGCTCGCGCCCGTCGGCTCCAAACGCGATGTAGTGAGTGCCGCCGGCAACACCGATCTCGGGCAGTCCATCACCGTCCATGTCGGCGACGACCGGCGGACCGCCGTTGTTGGTCTCAAGCGGCGACGCGAGATTGACCGGCCCCCATATCGTCGATCCGTCCGCACCGCGGAGCAGGAAGATCGATGCCTTGGTCACAAGGACGACCTCCGGCCGCTGGTCGAGGTCGAAGTCGGCCACGGCGTTGAAGCCATCGGTCAGATCCGGTCGATGCCATAACACTCTCCCGTCCGAGCGATAAGCGGTGTGCCCCGCGACGATCTCCGGGGTTCCGTCGCCGTCGAGGTCGGACACTATCGGCACCGGTGGGTAGCGATTCCGGCCGTGCCCAAGCGATCCCGACCATCGTTCCGCGCCGCTGGCGTCCAGCACTGCCGCCGAGAGGATTATCTCAGGCGAACCATCGTGATCGAGGTCGGACAACGCCGGTTGCGCCAAGCTGATCCCGATGCTGAGTTCATCGCTCGTCCACAGGTGTCGGCCGCCTGCGTCGAATGCTATCGCTTGGAGCCCGTCCTGGCTCACGCCTACGATCTCAGGCCGCCCGTCCGCGTCGAGATCGCCCGCGGCCAGACCGGCCATTCCATGCAGGAAGCCGTCCGCGGGATCGGAAGTCCAGAGCTCTTCGCCGGAGTCGCCTCGCACTGCCCGTACCACCGCGCGGCGCCCGTCACGGTCCCGTCGGTCGAAGCTCGAGAAGACGACTTCAGGTATGCCATCGAGGTCGAGATCGATCACGACGGGTGTCATCACGACTTGATCGAATTCCGGCAGCACTTCGCTGCGGTCCCACCGCCACTCGACGACTGGTCGGAAGCTGCCGACCGGTGGGAGAAAGCGACACTCCTCGCCCGCGGAGCGTAGGTTGTCAAGCCGACGAGCTTCTTCTATCGAGCCGTTAGGATCGACTATCGCCCAGATCGGTTCATCCCTGAAGCGCGCTTCGCCGACGACCGATGCGGTGACCATTGCCTCGTCGTCGGGGGCAAGAGGGCCGATCTCGGTTCGGCCGATCACTGGGTCGATGGCCGCGACAAAGCGCCCATCCTCCGCGGCGTCTATGAAGAAAATGACCGGAGCTGCCGCGGTCGTCGGAGCGTCGCCCCGATTGGCGACCTGCGCGCGAACGGTCCCGGCCAGACGAAATGTACTCGGATCACTCGACACATCCGACGCGTCGATCGAGCTGATCGTCAGATCCGGTCCGGCTAATGTTGCGGATTCGGCCGGCGACGGCCGGTTCGACGTTGCCATGAGGCCCGCCAAGATCGCGATCGCCGCGTTACGACCGAGACCTCGCGCGATCGCGACCGCCTTGCACCAACAGCCGAGCCGCGCGATCGCCATTACCGCACCACAACTGCAAAGTCGCGCGATACCGATCCAAAGGGCTCGCTCCAACATTGCCGCTGATCGTCCGAACATCCGCAACCCTCCGAATCGATCGAACCGCCGACTCCAACAAGGCGACATGGTACCAGAGAACTACAGGATCTGCGCCAGGAACTTCTTCGTCCGCTCGTGCTTGGGATTCTCGAAGAACGTCTCCGGATCGGCTTCCTCGATGATCTGGCCTTCGTCGAACAATACGACCCGGTCCGCGACCGCCCGCGCGAAGCCGACCTCGTGCGTCACCACGATCATCGTCATACCGCTCCGGGCGAGGTCCTGCATCACCTCGAGGACTTCCTTGATCATCTCCGGGTCCAGGGCGCTCGTAGGCTCGTCGAAAAGCATGATCTTGGGTTGCATAGCCAGCGCGCGCGCGATCGCGACGCGCTGCTGCTGGCCGCCGGAGAGCTGACCGGGATACTTGTCGGCCTGCTCCGGGATCTGGACCTGTTCCAGAAGCTCGCGCGCCACCGCCTCTGCCTTATCACGCGGCCACCGTCGAACGTGGATCGGTGCGAGCGTGATGTTTTCGAGCACCGTCAGATGCGGAAAGAGGTTGAATTGCTGGAACACCATCCCCACTTCGCGCCTTACCGCTTCGATGTCCTTGACGTTGTGGCCGAGCTCGATGCCGTCGACGATGATCGTGCCCGCGTCGTGTGGTTCAAGCCGGTTGATTGCCCTAACGAAAGTGCTCTTGCCCGATCCGGAAGGGCCGAGGATGACCACAACTTCGCCCCGCCTGACCTCGATCGAGATCCCGCGAAGCGCCTGGAAGTCGTCGAACCACTTCTCGACGTCGCGCGCGATGATGATCGGTTCGGAAGACTCGCCGTTCGTTTCGCCGGCGGCAATTGACATTTCAGCGCTCCACGTGTGGGCGGACAGAGTACGCAATTTGGGTCTGGAACTCAACCCACCTGGATCGTGAGTGACCCGCTCTCGGCACACCGACTCAGTTGGCGCGCTCACTCACGTCCCCCGCGCTGGTCGCCCGCCGACAGGCGCGCTTCGAGCTTCCGGCTCTCGCGCGACATGGTGAGGCTGAAGAAGAAGTAGATGATGGCGATGAAGACGAGCGCTTCGCGGAACAAGCCAAGGAATTCGCCCTGCGAAGCGACGTTGCGAGCCGTGCCGAGTAGCTCCCTCAAGCCGATGATGACCACCAGCGACGTGTCCTTGAACAGCGATATGAACTGCCCGGCGACGGCGGGGATGACCGCCCGGATCGCCTGAGGGAGCACGATTAAACGATATGTCGCGAACGTGCCGAGCCCGACCGCCTTGGACGCCTCGAATTGACCCATCCCGACGGCCGCAAGGCCGCCGCGCACGTCTTCGGCCAAGTACGCCGATGCAAAGACGGTCAGCCCTGCTATGCCTTTGAGGACATCCGGTAGTCGAATCTCCTGTCCTATGACCAGCGGCAGCATCAGCGAGGCCATATAGAGGACAGTGACCAGCGGGACGCCGCGGATGACCTCGATGTAGGTCACGCAGATCAACCGCACTAACGGGAGCGTGCTTCGCCTCCCCAGCGCGAGCATGACGCCGATAGGAAACGAAAGCACGATCGACGCGGCGGCCAGGATCAGCGTCAACAGGAGGCCGCCCCAGCGAGCGGATGGAACGGCTTCAAGCCACGGTTCGAAGCCTGCGATCAGGATCAGAGCGCCGACAAGACCGAGCGCCCACGCCGCCCGTTCGGCGAAGCGCAATCTTCGAGTCCAGAGGACCGTATCGGGCACCGCCGTTCGAACTTGCCGGCCGACCAGCCAGCCGATCGCGAGCGCGGCAATCGCAAGCCCCAGACGTGCACGGCCGGACGAGAAGGCGGTGAGGAGGTCGGCGACGGCTGGGCTGAAAACGGACACTGGAACCGCGACAATCGGCAGTACCAGGAGCAAACCTATCGCCTTAGCGATGAAGGCGGAAGACCCGCGGCGCCCGCCAAGACCGTCGGCAAGCCCGATTCCGGCCGAAACTGCGATGAGCGCCGCTGCCGGTCGCCAAACGCCTGAACCACCGGCCTCTCCGAGGAGTGCGAAGCCGATGATGACCGGCGCCTCGGTGGCAGGGTAGCGGCCGACGGTGAAGAGCCTCAGGTTGGCGGAGATGACCTCCCATCGCGCGATCTCGAGCACCCAGCGAGACCCTCCCGCGACCACCACCCAAATCAGCCAGAGAGCGGCGACCGTGAGGATTACCTGGCCGGCGGCCCACAGCGGCCCCTTGATTTGAGCTTGCCGCCGCAGGCCGACCCACTCGGCGCTCCATGTCGCCATCACCGACTTCATCGTTCGACCAGCCGGACCCGCCGGCTGTATAGGTTCATGGCCATCGACGACAGGAGGCTCAAGGCAAGGTAGACCGCCATGATCATCGCGGTAACGATGACGAATTGGCCAGTCTGGTTCCCGATCGTCAGGCTCACGTTGAAGAGATCCGGAAAGCCGATGTATATGGCAAGGCTCGAATTCTTGGTCAGGTTGAGGTATTGATTGGTCAGCGGCGGCACTATAACGCGCAGCGCCTGCGGAAGAACCACATGCCGCAGAAGTTGGGCTTCGCTAAGCCCTACAGCGCGACCTGCCTCGAACTGGCCGCCGGAAACCGATTGGATCCCGCCGCGCACTACTTCAGCGATGAAGGCGGCGGTATACGCGACGAGCCCGATCAGGAGCGCCGAGTACTCAGGGTTGAGAATCGTGCCGCCACCATATCGGAAACGATCGACTGTTGGGAGCTCGAGCTCGAACGCGCCGCGGCCGACCGCAAGCCAAGCCGACGCGACTATGGCGGCCCACGCCACTACGGCAAACGCGAACCCAAAGGAGCGCCCACCATTAGTCGCGCTCCGTCGCCGCCGCCATGAAACGACGACGGCCGCCACGACGCCGCCGACGACGACGGCCGCGAAGATGGCCCAACTACCATCGCCGGGGATGATCCGCGGCAGAGCCATGCCCTTCTGACTTAGGGCCAGCCAGGTTATCTCTCCGAAGCCGGAGTCACCTCCGCCGCCCGGAGACCAAGTAATCGCGTCCGCGAGCCCCGGCAGTCGAAGAAGCACACCTTGGTACCAGAAGATCAGCTGCACCAGCAGGGGCGTGTTTCTGAAGATCTCGATGTACGCCGCGCTGATACGTGAAGCGATCGGATTGCCCGAAAGACGGCTGAGGGCGATAAGCGCACCCAGTGGCGTCGCCAGGAAAATGCCCAGGATCGCCACGCGAAGCGTGTTCTCGAGGCCGACGCGAAACGCCTGCCAGTAGGAGTCCGTTTCCGTGAAGGAGCGCGACTCCGAAATGCCAAAGCCGGCCGTGTTGCTCAAAAAGCCAAAGCCCGGTGTGAGCCCCTGCTTCTGGAAGTCGGCCGCGATACCGAGCGCAAATCTCGCGAGGATCAACAGGACGACGACACCGACTACGACCTGAGCGACGGCGCGGCGGCCGCGCTCGTCGCTCAGCATCATATCGAAGAAGGCGAGCCGCTCATTTCGACGTGAATCGAGCCCGGTCCTCATAGCTTCCGTATGCCGATCTCGCGAGTGTTAGGCATCCCGCTCGAGCCCTGTCTCTGAGCTGCCAGACTCTCAGTGCACCGCCGCCTCACCCCGCTCAGTTGAACGGCGGCGAATAGAGCAAGCCGCCGTCCGTCCACAAGCGGTTCGAGCCGCGTGGCAAGTCGAACGGCGTATCCGGGCCGAGGTGACGATCATAGATCTCGCCGTAGTTACCCACGGCCCGGATCACGTCGATCATGAAATCGTTCGACAGTCCAAGTCCCTCACCCAGAGCTGCCTCTTCTCCGAGGAAGCGCATCATTTCGGGCACGTCGCCGCCCAGGAAAGTGTCCACATTGTCGGACGTGATGCCGAACTCCTCCGCCTGGATGATCCCGAAGACGACCCAATTGACCACGTCCGCCCACCCCGGGTCCCCTTGGAGAACCGCGGGTCCCAGCGGCTCCTTGGACAACACGATGTCCATTATCGAGTGCGAATCGGGGTCGGGCAGCGTGGTCTGGCGCGAAACCAGCGCGGACATATCGGCAGTGACGGCTTCGCATCTCCCGCTTTCGTAGGCGTTGAACACTTCGTCGGCGCCCTCGAAAACCACCGGCGTGAAGTCGGCGCCGGCTTCGCGCATTGCGTCGCCGAGATTGCGCTCGGTTGTCGTGCCCGAACCAACGCAGATGCTCGCGCCTTCGAGGTCTTCGAGTGCCGTGACCGCCAAGTCGGTCCTGACCATCATGCCCTGTCCGTCGTAAAACGTCGTCGGCGAGAAGTCGAGACCGTTCTGGGTGTCGCGTGACAGAGTCCAAGTCGTGTTGCGGATGAGTACGTCGACTTCGCCGGTCTGCAGCGCGGTGAATCGCTGCTGCGCGGACAACGGCCGGAAGCTCACGGCCTGCGGGTCTCCGAAGACCGCGGCGGCGATCGCCCGACAGAAGTCGATGTCGAAGCCGGCGAATTCGCCATCCGGGTCCACTGCGCCGAAGCCGACGATCTGGTCGTTGACGCCGCAGATCAGTTCGCCGCGGCTCTGGACCAGCGCGAGGCGTCCGCCTGCGACGGTCGATTGCTCGACTTCAGCGGCCTCCGACGCCGGAGCATCGGCGGAAGTCGGTTCGGCGGACTGGTCGTTTCCTGCGGATGCGGCCGAGTCTGTAGGAGAATCCGTATCAACGAGCGCGTCCGTATCCGAGTCGGTCCCAGCGTCCGTCTCGACGACAGCGTCTGTTTCGTCCCCCCCGCCGCATGCGACGATGCCGCTCGCGATGAAGCCGCCGGCCAGCAGCGTGATGATTGCAATTGTCCGGAGCTGATCGAACATGATGTTCTCCTCCTTGGTCCGCGCGGAGCGGGCGGGAAACGCGGATGTGGGTTGAGCAAGCCGCCGGGTAATCTGCCCGCGAGGCGCCGGCGCGAGTATATCGGGCTCCGTGAAGTGGGTCCAACTGCCCGAGCGCCACTCAAACGCCGCGAGACCAATCTCTTGACATCGAACAGTTGTTCGAGTACAGTACCGAACATCTGTTCTGGAGTCGCCGGCTGAATCAGCATCGAGATCTGAGGAGCTTGGGATGAACGTTCGAGTCGCTGTTCGCAATTCCGGAGTATTCGACGTATTGATGAGTGTGCTCAAGGGGGCCTTCTTCGTGGCGGGGTTAACGGTACTTGCCCCGATCGCGGTGGCAGGGCCGTCCTCGGCGCTCGCGGCTGCAACCCAAGTCGAATTGCCGGCGGCACCGGCGGTATCCTCGGATCGCGGTACAGCAGCCTCCCCCCTCTTTGTTGCGCGTGCCGTCGGCACGCTAGCCCGTGGATCCGATCTTCTTTCGGCTCCCGTCGGCGGATCGATCGTGACCGCCCTTCCCTCCGGCACGCGCGTTTCGATCGGCGGCAAGATCCCGATCCCGGCAGGCATCCTTCCGCGCTTCGCGTACTGGATTCGCGTCGAGTCGCCGGGCAGCGTGCTGCATGGATTCATGCAAGAGAGGTCCGTGATTGTGACGGCGGGAGTAATCCACCGTCTCGACTTGGCGGGACACTCTCCGGCGGGGCTGCTTACTCCAAATGGAAATTCGGCCGGCGATGTTCCGAGCGTCGGCTCGGCAGTCACTTCGGCGGCCTTTACATCACCCTCGATGGCGTCCGGCTCCAACCAGGTACAGGCGACACTCCGTTCCACCCCTGGCGCAGTTCAGTGGCTTCCGAACACGGTCACGCGTTGGATGCCGGCTATCGCGGCCGCGGCCGCTCGGCACGGCGTTGATCCGACGCTGGTCGCCATCGTGGTTCTGGTCGAATCTGGTGGGAATCCTTCCGCCGTTAGCCCAAGCGGCGCCGTGGGCCTCATGCAAATGATGCCGGGGACCGCCCTCGATATCGCGACGCGGAGGGGCATCGCTGCCGTTCCACCGAAAGGGATGTTCAATCCGGAGACCAATCTCGACTTCGGGGCTTGGTACCTTGCGGATATGCTGCGTGCATTTGGTGTAACCGATGATCCCGGTTGGCAGCGCACGGTGGAGACAGCTGCGGCCGCCTATAACGGCGGGCCCGGCCATGTCGGGCAGCACCTGACCACCGGTCAGCCGCTTGCCGCCGAGGCTGTGAGCTATCGGGCATGGGTCGGCGGGATGTGGAAGGAGCGCAACCTGGCTTCAAGCGCGACTCTTAGCGCTTGGCTCCAGGCGGGTGGTCAGCGTCTGGTGGACGCGGCGCGCGACGTGACGGTTGCATACTGATCGTCGCATAGAGTTGGCACTTAGAGCCGCCCTTCCACGCGCGAACCGGCGATTAGCCCTCTGCTATAATCGCTCGCCCTAACGCTCGACCGATCGGCGCAGTTTCAGGCGCTTCGGCGGGCCTCTCGACTCGCGCTTTCTTGGACGGTGTCAGATGACGGCCCTCCGGCCCGATCAGCTCTTCACGCCGTGCGATTCCGACGATTTTGAATTCAAGACTACCGCGGAACTCGAGCCGCTCGACTACATAATCGGGCAGGAGAGGGCGGTCGAGGCCGTTGAGCTTGGGATCGGCGTTCTGCGGCCCGGATACAACATTTTCGCTTACGGTCCTCCCGGAGCAGGGAAGAGGACGACGATAGAGCTCTATCTTGGTCGGGTGGCGCGTGACCGGCCTGAACCCGATGATAGATGCTATGTGCACAATTTCGAGGTGCCTCACAAGCCCATTGCGCTCCACCTACCGACTGGCTGGGGACCGGAGTTGCGGCGGGGAATTATTGCGGTCCTTGCGGATCTGGTTGTGATCCTGCCCCAGACTTTCGATAGCGACGCCTATTCAACGCAGCAAGAGCGCGAGCATGACCCTTTCGAAGTGCGCTCGTCCGATGTGCTTGAAGCCGTTGGGAAGAAGGCCGAATCCCGTGGACTGGCGCTGCTCCGATCGCCAGAGGGGATGGCGATCGTACCGCTCGGGGATGGCAAGCCGTTGGGTCATCCGGAGTTCGAAGCACTTCCCGAAGCAGACAAAAAGCGTTTTCGAGATGCCATCGAGGATACCGAAACCGACCTCGCCAGTGCGATGCGGTCGGTCCGCTCGATTCAAAGGGAAGAACGCGAAGCGCTGGCCGTCTTGCGACGAAACGTGGCGGCCGAAGAGGTGTCCGAGCGCTTGGCGCCCATTCGGGCGCGTTTCATGACGTTACCCCCCGTTGTGAAGTGGTTGGACTCGGTGAGCGATGACATCCTCGACAATCTTGATCGATTCCTGCCGTCCCCGGAGGATGAGGAGAGCCAGACTCTGCCCACTCCGGAACGCGCTCAGCATATCGTCTTGGAGAATCACCGTCTGCGAAGGTATCTCGTCAACGTGCTGGTCGACGGGTCTCAGAAGGCCGGCGCGCCGGTTGTCGTCGAGGCTTATCCGACGTTGCCGAACTTAGTAGGGCGTATAGAGCAGGAGCAGCGTCTCGGCGCCTTGACAACTGACTTTACGCTCATAAAGCCGGGATCACTTCATGCTGCGAACGGCGGCTATCTCGTGATCGAAGTGGACGAGCTTCTCCAGCATCCGCTGAGTTGGGAAGCCATCAAGCGCACGCTCAAAGTCGGGGCGATTCACATCGAGCCTCCGGCGGAGGGCGCGAGCACGATGACGACGATCACCCTAGATCCTGAGCCGATTCCGTTCAACGCCAAGGTGATTTTGATCGGCGATGCATCGACTTATCACGCGTTTCTCGAATACGATCCGGACTTTGCGGAGTGGTTCAAGATCGGCGCGGAGTTCGGTCGCACGATGCCCCGACATCCCGATGGGTGTGCGCTTTACGCTCGCTTCATCATGACGGTAGCGGCACGCGAGAACACGTTACCATTCGACAGAGTAGCCGCGGCGCGCGTGGTGGATCAGGGATCGCGACTGGCCGAAGATTCGCTGCGCCTCACAACCGACTTCCTGGCGATCAGCGATCTGATTCGCGAATCCGACTATTGGGCCAGGCAGGCAGGCAGGGCGGTGGTGACGCACGAAGATGTCGAGCGTGCTCTCGAGAGCTCTGAACGGCGGGCGGATCTTTCGCGCGAACTAGTCCATGAATCGTATTTGCGCGGCATTGTGACTTTGGATGTCGAAGGCGTAGCGGTCGGTCAAGTGAACGCGCTGACGGTGGTCGGTCATGGGACTTTCTCGTTCGGGTTGCCGGTCCGCGTGAGCGCGCGCGTCCGTCAAGGTGGCGGCGACGTGCTGGACATCGAACGCGAAGTTGAGCTAGGCGGCCCGCTGCATTCGAAGGGCGTGCTCATCTTGGCCGGCTTTCTTAACGGCCGCTACCTGCCCGACGATGCGCTTGCGATGCAGGCGAGCCTGACCTTCGAGCAATCCTACAGTCTGATCGATGGAGACAGCGCGACATCCACCGAGCTTTATGCGCTGATATCGGCCCTTTCCGGGCTGCCCGCACGTCAGGATATCGCTGTAACGGGGTCGATGAGCCAAACGGGCGAAGTTCAGGCTATCGGTGGGGTCAACGAGAAGATCGAGGGATTCTTCGACATCTGTGTCCACCTGGGGTTGACGGGAACACAAGGCGTGTTGATCCCTCAAACGAACATCGAGCACTTGATGCTTAGGCGCGACGTCGTAGAGGCCGTTGCCGAAGGTCGTTTCCACGTCCACGCCGTGTCGCACGTCGACGAGGGACTGGAGCTGCTGTTGGGTAGACCTGCCGGACAGCGCGGCGATAACGGACACTATCCCGAAGGTACGGTCAATCGCGCGGTCGAAGATCGCCTAGAACGCCTTGCTGCGAAGCGGCGCGACTTTGACGCAGATAGGCGAGGGCTGCATGACGGCGATGATGGGCTGCGCGGACGCCGCCACCCGAAGCGGACGGAACGGAGCTGATCGAATCAGACGGGTAGCTCGCGGGACAGCCCGGTTCGAATCAGACGGGTAGCCCGCGGGACAGCCCGGTTCGAATCAGACGGTAGCCCGCGGGGCAGCCCTGTTCGAATCAATCACTGTCAAGGGCCTCGAGATCGGCGCGCGACCACAAAGTTCGATCGTTCAAGACACCCTTTCCGAGCGCAACAAAGCGCCCGCGGCTGAAGTCATTGGCGAGACTCAGTGTGTAGTAGATCGTCGTGCGTCCGTCGGGACCGGCAAGCGCGGAGTTGGCGTCGACGTCGCCTAACTCGTCGATGTTCTCGGGTAGAAATGTGCCGGCCACGAGCGGCTCAGAAGTGTCGAAGACTACTATCCAGACATTGCCTGAGGTGGCGCGGGCATCGATTGGCATGGGCTGGGAACCGCGGAGCTTGGCCAGATCGTTTGTTGTCACGACATGCAGACCTAGGTTCTGCATATCCGCCTCAGCCCGGCCGACCTGGGTGGAGAAGAGCCCTATCGCGGCCTGGAGCGCCATCTGGTCGTATGGAGTCTTCGCTTCGATACCCAGACCTTCCAATGTCCCCGTCGACTCGCCTTCAAGAATGGCAGAGCCTGGCGATCCTTCAACACCGGGCTGACCTGGGCCCATTCTGCCTATGAGGTCACCCATTTCGCCCATGCCTTCGCCACCAGCCGCCTCCTGTGTTGCCGCCCACGCACTCAATGTCGCATAGCGTTCAGGCGAGAGCGACGCCTTGTCGATCACAGGCGTCCCTTCACCTGGCGCCTGAACTATGCCTTCCGGTACGGAGACTGCCGATCCCGGAGTTGAAGCGCTTTCGACACCTTCGACCACGGCAACGTCGGTCGAGATCACTTCGGTCTCGGCATCGATATCTAAGCCGTCCCCGTCCTCGCCGCCGCCCCCTCCTACTCCCCCGCAGGCGGCGACCACAGTGACGCCAGCTAGTACGAGGCTCAGTAGGCATATCCGGGATAGGTGGACTCTGGCAAACAACGCAGATGAACTAATTGCGTACGGTTCTGCGGACTCAAACGAATCGGTTCTCATCGTGGATTCCTCTGAATGGGATTGGGCTCGCTTCGAAATGATGAATCTGGACGAGCGCATGGATCAAATTGAGTCTTGTCACTTCAACGTGCCCCGCGAAGCCGTGGATCAAGAATGTCGCGCAACCCGTCGCCTAACAGGTTGAATCCTAGCACCGTGAGCATGATAGCGACTCCGGGCACGGCGACGAGCCACCATTCGCTAAAGAGTTTCTGCCGATTGTCCGAGAGCATGAGACCCCACTCGGCCAGAGGCGGTTGAGCTCCGAGACCGAGGAACCCGAGGCCGGCGGCATCCAAAATTGCCGTCCCGATACCAAGACTGGCAGCGACGATGAGCGGCGAAATCGAATTCGGCAAGACGTGCCTGAAGAGAACCCGCCAGCGACCAGCCCCGACCGCGATGCTCGCTTCCACGTACTCCTTGCGCACTTCCGAGAGCACACTGGAGCGCACAATCCGGGCATACGTTGGCACGGACACGATTCCGACGGCCAGCATGACGTTCATCAGACCCTGCCCGATCACGACCACGATGGCGAGAGCGAGAAGAATGCTCGGGAAGGCCAACATGATGTCCATGGAACGCATGATCAAGGTATCGGCGGCGCCGCCAATATAGCCGGCGACCGCGCCCAGAAGCATGCCGATGAAAATGGCGAGCGACACAGCTGCCAATCCGATCACCAATGAGATTCGGGCACCGTAAAGCATTCGGCTCAACTGATCCCGGCCCAATTGATCCGTTCCGAGCGGATGAGCCAGCGTTGGACGGGAGCGGCTTTCGCCGGGACTGATCGCCCAAATGCCGTGCTCGTTCGGGTGCTCGCTGGAGACCAAAGGCGCGGTGACCGCGCACAGAGTGAAGAAGCCGATGATCGTAATCCCAGCTACTGCGAGCCTATTGCGCGTCAAACGGCGCAACGCATCCGTCCGCGGCGCTCGGATGGGCCCAGATAGAGCCTCGAGCCCGACGACGTCCAGCATCGTCGCTGGAGGATCGGCGCGACTAGGTGTAACGGATTCTGGGATCAAGCCAGGCATATGAAACATCGACAACGAGGTTGATCAGGACGAAAACGGTCGCGAAGACTAGGACGCCTCCGAGGACGACAGGGGTGTCGTTAGCGGAGATTGCGCTAACGATCCAGCGGCCCATGCCGGGCCAAGCGAAAATCGTTTCAGTCAGCACTGCCCCGGAAAGCAAGAAGCCGGTCTGAAGCCCGATCACCGTCACCACCGGGAGCAAGGCATTCGAAAGAGCATGCCGCGACACTACCCTAAACTCGGAGAGCCCCTTAGCGTGTGCGGTACGGACATAATCTTGGCCGAGCGCCTCCAGCATCGCCGAGCGCGTGATCCGAGCGATGATGGCCGCAGGAATCGTCGACAGGGCGAATGCCGGCAACGCGATGTGGTGCAAGGAATCGCGAAGAGCGGCCATATTGCCGGTCAAGAGGCTGTCGACGACATAGAGGTTTGTGATCGTCTCCAATTCGACGCCGGAACTCAACCGGCCGTGAGTCGGAAACCAACCAAGCTTGAAAGCTAGGACGTAAACGAGCATCAAGCCAAGCCAAAACACCGGCATCGAAACGCCGATCAGCGCGAAGATCATGGCTCCGAGGTCAACGGACGAGTTGTGCCGCGCCGCCGCGATCACGCCAAGGGGAATGCCGGCGATGACCGCGAACAACATGGCGGCCAGCGCCAGCTCCGCGGTTGCCGGAAAGACCCTTAGGAGCTCGCCTGTAACCGGGCGCTTTGTGAGAATCGAATTGCCGAGATCGCCGCTCAGGGTGAGCCCCAAATAGCGCCGGTATTGGACGATCGGATGATCGTTAAGCCCGTAGCGCTCCGTGATCTCTTCGCAACGTTGGGCTGTGTAGCGTTCGCCCAAGAGCGCAGCACACGGTCCCGTGTCGCGACCGACGAGCTTCATGAACGCGAAAACGACGACAGTGATCCCGAGAAGAACAGGAACAGTCAGGACGAGCCGCCTCAAGACGAATTGCGTCACTTTCCGATGCCGGCGGAAAGAAAGGGGGCGGCGGGTGAAGAGAACGCCCGCCGCCCCCTAATCTTGTTCCGCGTCAGTTCTTGGAGACGCCGCTGAGAATGGTCTGGATCGGGCTTGGAGCGTAACCGCTGACATTCGAGCGGAAGAGCACCGGTGGTGACCTGTGAACCAGCGGCAGGGCGGGCAGCGTGTCGCGGATCAGGATGTTCGCGTCCTCGTACAGAGCCTGGCGCGCGGCCTGGTCCGACAGCGTCGCTGCTTCGCGCAAGAGCGTGTCAAGCTCGGCGTTCGGGGGCATGGGGTTGCCCTCAGCGTCGCTGTTGAACGAAGCATCTCCACCGCAGAAGAATTGGCAGAGGAAGTTGTCAGGGTCGCCGTTGTCTCCACCCCAGCCGAGCAAGAAGATGTCGGCTTGGCCCTCGCGAACGGCCGGCAGCCAGACGCTGCCCCAATCCGGGGACTCGATCCGCGAGTTGATGCCGATCGCGGAAAGGGATGCCTGGACGAATTCGCCTAGTTCCTTAGGCTTCGGGAAATAGAAGCGCTGGACCGGCGGGACATAGAAGACCACTTCGTCGGGCAGCGTTTCTGCGGCGGAGCAAGCCTCCATGTACGTCGCGGCGAGTTCCGCATTGTATTCGAATTGCTCGACCGCTGCGTTGTAGCCCCATAGCTTCGGCGGCATCATGTTGTGCGCCACTTCTGCATCGCCGGCATAGAGCGAGTCCACGATCGCCTGCCGATCAATCGCATGCGCCACGGCAAGTCGACAATCGAGGTTGCCCCACGGGGCGCGGGCCTGGTTGAAACCGAGATAGCCGACATTGTTCGCCGGCTCGAGAACGACCTGCACGTTCTGGTCCTCGTTCGCCGACTCGATGTCTTCCGGATTCACCTGATTCATACCGTCGATCTCGCCGGCGGCCAGAGCGAGATAGCGCGCCGAGCCATCGGGGATCACGCGGAATTCGATCATCGAAGTTGACGGCGCATCGCCCCAATAGTCCGCATTTGTTTCGATCAATATGAATTCGCCTGACTGCCAGTCGGCGAGTTTGTAGGGCCCGGTGCCGGCGGCTATCGGATTGCCGCCTGGTGTGCCGTAGCTGGCGCCGGCCGTCTCAACGGCGGTTGGGCTCGAGAATCCGAAGTTCCCCATGGCCAGGTTCTGTAGAAGCGGGGCGTTCGGGCGACTGAGTGTCATCTTGACGGTCGACGGATCGACGGCCTCCGCCGAAACGAAGAACGAGTCAGGCTCGCCGTCTGCGTTGGCGTCGGTGTCCTTGTAGCCTTGGAACATCGACGCCCAATAGGCGAAGTCCCAGTCGTCGAAGTGGAACTCGTTCGCTTCATCGAACCAGCGATCGAAGTTCCAGACAACCGCAGCGGCGTCGAAGGGTGTGCCGTCGTGGAAGGTGACGCCCTCCCGCAAAGTGAACGTCCACTCGAGCCCGTCGTCGGAGGTTGCCCAGCTCGTCGCGAGCGACGGCTCGACCTCGGTCGTTCCGCTCTTGTATCGCGTTAGGCCCTCGTAGAGGTGCCATGTGATGAGCAGCGATTCGCTGTCTGTCACATCGGCCGGATCGAGCTTCGCGGCATCGGCCGGGTGGGCGAAGATGAGGCGATCCGGGTCGCTTAGCGGCGCTGTGGTCGGAAGGGCCTGCGACTCCGAGGATACGGGCACCGGAACCACCGTTGCGGTTGGCTCGGCGCATGCGCCCAGCGACATCCAACCGATCGCCAGGACCAGGAATGGTCTTGCAAGCCGTCGAACATTCGACATTTGAACTCCCTCCTAATGGTCGGCACTCTCCGGAACGGGTGGCCGCCTGCCGCCGGTTCGGGTTGCGCCGAAAGCGTGTCTCCTACAGATCGCACCCTAAACGGGCGCGTGCCGACAGCGACTGATCAGCAAATGTGTGTCCCAGCTCTCGCCATCGGTACGCGAGTGTAGCCCCGTGCCGACGGCTGGGTCAACCGGCAGAAGCAGGGGCTCCATCAAGTTGGCCGCGAGTTAGGAAGAGATCGATACGGCTAACAAGACGAACGCTCGATCGTCCGACTCCGGTTCTAGCCGAACCAATCGAAGCCGAAGCCGCTACCCCCGAAGGTCAGCAGCCACAGGAAGTAGGTGATCAGGAACACAGCGAGCGCCATGACCGCCGTATACCAATTGCTGTCGTAGCGAAGATGCATGTAAAACGCGGCGACAAGTCCGGCCTTGACGAAGGCGAACAACATCAGCCAGAAGATCAGACCTGCCGTCGGCCTGAGCTCATCGCCTTGAGCGATCATGCCCGGGGCGAAGACTTCGAAGGCGGTCACAACCGCCAGAAGGACGCCTATGAGGATATAGGTCCTGTTGCCGGCGCCGGCATGGGAGTCATCTGCATGCGTGTCGAGGGCTGCATGCGTGTCAAGGGCGTCCATGGTTCGCTCCGTTCGCAGGCGCTCAGATCAGGTAAACGATCGTGAAGAGGATGATCCAGACGAGGTCGACGAAGTGCCAATAAAGGCCGAAGAGTTCGACACCTTCGTGTACTTCCGCAGTGTAATGACCCTTGACAGCTTTGACGAAGATCATGAGCAAGGTGACGACGCCGCCGAAGACGTGCAAGCCGTGGAAGCCGGTCATCGCGTAAAACGTCGTGCCGAAGAGCACGTTTCTGCCGCTTGCCTCGAGCCAAGGAGGGATCGAGTTGAACCATAACCCTTCGCTAGAGAGCACGAAGTACTCATAACCCTGGATGCTCAGAAAGACGATCCCGATCACGAGCGTAACGGCGAGCCCACGCACAAGGCCCTTCTGATCGCCCTTCTGGATCGAGTTCAACGCAAGGACGACGGCCACACTCGAGAGGATGAGCAGGAAAGTGTTTAAAGCGGTAAGCGGGATGTTCAGCACGCCCTTCACGGCAAGCTGGGAACCGTCTTGGAGCGTCATCAATGCAGCTGGTTCGACCACTTCGTACTCGTGATGCTCATACACCAGGTCGGAAAAAGTGACGACCCCTGCGAGCTTTTCCCGTTGGCCCTCGAAGATAGGAGGAACGCCTCCCGCGATTCCCTGGATCTCGATCGGGGCCGGCCACGCTCGCTCTTCCGGGATCGGCGGCGCGCTGAGGCGGACTACGATATAGGTGAAGATCAGCGCCGAAAAGAAGAGGATCTCCGAGCCGAGGAAGAGCCAAACAGCGAGCTTGCGTGCCGGCAGCGCCCTGCTTGAAACAGGTAAGGCGGTCTGCGCGGACACCGCGGACGAAGTAGTCATGTCGATCCCTCTCCTCGAAGCTAGCGTCATCGCCGAAGGCTCAAAGCGCGACCAGCGTCGCGAGAAGCGCGAGCCAGACCGTGCTGACGAGATACCAGAACCAGGCGGCTCCCCGAACGAAGTCGTGCTTATCCGCCGAAAACTTGCCAAGGGCCGCGCGGAATAGGACCACCCCGATCAATACGAGGCCGATCACGACGTGAAGCCCGTGGAGTCCTGAAAGCACGTTGAACAGCGTGTTGTAGAGTCCATCGCCGGTGCGCCACCCGCCCATAGCCTGGAATTCGACCCACTGGCCGCGCAGGAAGAGGACGCCGAGAGAGCCGGTGACGATCGTCCACGCCGCCATCGCGCCCTTGCGACCCGATCGCATCGAGCGAGCGCCGGCGAGCATGGTTAACCCGGATGCGAGGATGGCGCCCGTGTTGATGAGAAGTGCGCCGACATCCGGCGCGTTCGCTCCGGGCGGAGGCCAGGCTAGTGAGCCTCGCCGAACTGACAGCGCAACAAAGATCAAGCCCACGAAGAATACGGCCTCGGCGACTAGGAAGAAGATGAGACCTAGGCGGGCGTTGGCGCCGTCCAGCGCCCTGCGAGCCTTGACGAGATCAGCGTACTCGACTTCCGGCGGGACCACTTGGACGATAGCGCGCGCCATCAGCCGTGGCCGTGCCCATCGTCGTCAAGGGCGATGATGTCGTCGCGGAGCATCATCACGGTCGCGAACAGAAGCAGCGCGAAGCCGAAAATCGGCATTGCAAGTTCCGGGATTGACTTCACGCCACGCAGGAAGACGACCATGCCGCCGAGCGTCAACGCCATTCCGAGCGCGAACACCATCGGCCATGGGGTTGGCGGCGGGAGATGCGGGATTCCGCCTTCGTCGTGTTGATTTCCGCTCATCGAAATGCTCCGTGGAATCTCTCATGGATGACCGGCCTGCGCTGACAAGGCTCGCAAAGCGCTATCTTCCGGCGGGAGGCCGAGTACTGCGACATCAATGTCCGGTCGGCCCAATAATCCCGAGCCGTATGTCACGCATGGGGCGTTCGGAGTGCACGACAGGCACCCGATCGAAATTGTGCGCGGGTGGTGGCGAGGTCGTGTACCACTCGAGCGTGTTTGCTTCCCATGGATCCGAAGCGTAATCACCGTCCCTCGGACTCCGCCTCAGCGCCGAGAACAATGTCCATACGATCACGAGGATTCCGCACCCCATTATCAGAGCGCCGACCGTCTCGACCTGATTCCAGAATGTCCAACCCCGATCGGGCGAATAGTCGGCAATCCGCCGTGGCATGCCCTTGACGCCAAGGATGTGCATCGGGAAGAACGTCATGTTGAAGCCGACGGCCATCAACCAGAAAGAGGCCTTGGCGAGTCCCTCGTCGACAAGGCGGCCGGTGATCTTGGGCCACCAGAAGAAAAGGCCGGCGATCAAGCCGAAGACCCCGCCGCCGAAGAGGACGTAGTGCAAATGACCCACGACGTAATACGTGTCGTGAAGCTGCCAATCCAGCGGCGTGTTGCCGAGCACGACGCCGCTGATCCCGCCGATCAGGAAGATCATCAGGAAGCCGATGGAGTAGAGCATCGGTGATTCGAGCGTCACGGAGCCGCCCCACATCGTGAAGATCCAATTGAAGAATTTCACGCCGGTAGGCACGCCGATGAGCATCGTGATCAACATGAAGATGAATTGCACGGTTGGGTTCAAGCCGGCCGTGAACATGTGGTGGGCCCAGACGAGGAATCCGAGTAGACCGATGCCCGCCGTGGCGATCACCATCGCCTTGTAACCAAACAGCGGCTTACGACTGAAGACCGGCAAGATCTCGGAGACGATGCCGAACGCCGGCAAGATCATGATGTAGACGGCGGGGTGTGAGTAGAACCAGAAAACATGCTGGAAAAGGACCGGATCGCCGGTGGCTACGAAGAACCCCGTCGATAGCGTTCGATCAAACAGAAGGAGCATCAACCCGCCGGTGAGCATCGGGGTGGCGAAGGTGATCATCTGGGCCATGATCATGATCGTCCATGCGAACATGGGCATCCGCATCCATGTCATGCCGGGAGCGCGCAGGTTCCAGATCGTCACTATGAAGTTGATCGCGCCCATCATCGACGACGCGCCGATGATCAAGAGCCCGCCGATCCAGAAGTCCACGCCGCCGCCCGGTGAATACGCCGCTCCGGAGAGTGGCGGATAACTGGTCCAGCCCGCGTTGGCCGCGCCGCCTCCGAAATACGAGGCGTACATGAAAATCCCGCCGAAGAGGTAGAGCCAGTAACCGAGAGCGTTCAGCCGAGGGAAGGCCATGTCCAGTGCGCCGATGCTCAAAGGGACGATGAAGTTTCCGACCCCGGACCACATCGGGATGATGAACAGGAAGATCATCGTGGTGGCGTGCATCGTAAACGCCATGTTGTAGGTGTCGGGGTGAAAGTACATTCCAGGGAACGTGAGCTCGAGTCGTACTAGGAGTGCGAGCAGAGCGCCCACAACGAAGAACGCGCTCGCCGTGCCCATGTACAGGATGCCGATCTTCTTGTGATCGACGGTCGCGATCCAATTCGCCAGACCGACGTCCCAGCGGCCGACTCGGGGAAGGGTACCGACGCTCGTCGTCATCGCCTACTCTCCAAGTGAGTGCCGCTATCGGATTGTGGATCCGCGGCCTGGTCCTCGTGGTCCTCATCTTCCTCGGCCGGTACTTCGAGGAGGTGCTGAAGCTCCGGATACGCCGGC
Organism: Anaerolineae bacterium; assembly: GCA_038913135.1. Classification (GTDB taxonomy): domain Bacteria; phylum Chloroflexota; class Anaerolineae; order Epilineales; family Epilineaceae; genus JBCLES01. The sequence goes on along the minus strand of JBCLES010000009.1, from coordinate 50,829 downwards.
GGAATCGCGCTCGCGGGCGGATCGGAGTCGAAAATCGGAAGCATTATCGCGTCGTCGATCTTCATCGAATTGAGGTAGGCCAGGATGTCGGCCGAACCGTCGGGTTGAACACCCATGTTGGTCATCAACGAGCCTACCTTCCGCGAGCTCGGATCCTGAATCCAAGCTTGCGCGTTGTCGGAAGAGTGCGTGAACACGCCGCCGGCCAACCTTGATCTTGTCGCGACGCGTGTCAGATTGGGTCCGAACTTGCGTGGAGATCCTTCCTCCAACGCGGTGATCAACGAGTGGCCGTCGACGTTGTGGCACGCCATGCAAGTGCTGCCGACCGTCTTCCAGCCCCGATACTCCGGGGTGTCGAGCGCGGCGGGCAATGCCTCACCCGCGTTCTCCATATCGTACGCTTCCATGAACTCGGCTGGCTCTACGGGCACCTCGGCCATGGCGCCGACCCAAGCTTCGTACTCGTCGGCCTCGACCACGGTGACGCTAAAGAGCATGCCGGCGTGCTGGGTGCCGCACAATTCGGCGCACTGACCTTCGAAGCGACCGGTGCGCTCTGCTACGAACCACACGAAATTCTGTCCGAAGCCTCCGTCCCTTTGACCGGGGACCGCATCGGCCTTGCCCGCGAGCTCCGGCACCCAGAAGCTGTGCAGAACATCGCTTGAGTCGATATTGATCCGAACAGGGCGACCCACCGGCACCACCATCTCGGTCGCGGTCTCGAAGCCCTCCGGGTATTGGAAGGCCCACCACCACTGCATACCGATCGCTTCGATTTCAAGGAGATCCGCGCCGCCCGACATCGCCTCACGCGAAACGTAGTTCTGTCGCATGGTGCCATAGCTCAGATAAGCCATATAGAGCACGATCAAAACGGGACCGAGCGTCCACAGTACTTCGAGCGTGTTATTGCCGTGCGTCTGCTTCGGTTCACCATCGCCTTCCTTGCGCCGGAAGCCGAGAGCGCCGTACAGGATCATCGCCTCGACAACGACGAACACAATCGCCGCCATCCAGAAGACGATCCAGTACTGATCGTTCAACACACGGGCATACGGTGACGCCGGATCGTGAATCGAGGGCGTAGTCGGCGTATGCCATGCGCTGTCAGGGATCGCCGCGAAGGCGAGGAAAGCCGCCAACGCCGCGCCCGCGAGCGCAGCGATCACAAGCAGCGCCAAGATAAGGCGGGCTGTTAGGCGGGAATTTGGTCGAGTCTCGTGATCCATCCGCGAGTCCATCGTGATGGGGCGGGAACCAGCCCGCGCGGCGGAGTGCCGTATGCGGCTTTCCAGAGAGGCCGCCGCGACGCTCCGTAGTGTACGATCGCGGCTGCGGAATGGTCAACCGTGGTGCGCCTACCATTGGTCCGAGTCCGGTCAGATCGGGAACCCACCGCTGGGCCAGGAGAAGCAGCATGCTGTTCAACCGCCGTCTCAGCCAAGTTCGGAAAGTATCGAGGGCTCTCAGCCTCTCCTTGCTCGTGGCGCTCCTTCTGATCTGTCGCAAGGGATTGAAGGCTGCACCGTTGGATGATCCACCTGGCGAATCGTCACTGCCCGTCGCCTCCATCCACTTGCCGTTCGTGTCCGCTCTGGCGACGAGTGCCCCTCTGCTGTCGCGAACGTGGGGGCTGCAATTCACAACCGAGCTGTCACCAGACTGGCATGCGGCCGACCTGCGGCTCGAACTCCAACGTGGGCGCGACGCCGGGCTTGGATCCATTCGCACCCTACTTCGATGGCGGGACATCGAACCGGACAATGTCCCGCCGGAAGAATATGACTGGGCGGCGACGGATCTGCGCTTTGACGCCTATGCAGCCGCCGGCTTAGGCCTGATCGTCGAAATCGTGGATTACCCGGCTTGGGCGACCGAATTTCGCTGCGGCGGTGGCCTGCGCGACGGGATGGACGCGGAATGGCGCGAGTTCGTCCGCCAGGCTGCGCGCCGCTACCAACGCCCTAGCCATGACGTTCAGCTCTGGGAGATCGGCAACGAGGTCGACGGCGAGACCCGCATCAGAGAGACCGATTGGGATCGGACGGACGAGTGGGGGCGAGGCCAGCCCACGGTGCCGATAGGTGGCTGTTGGGCAGGGCGCGAGGCGGCGTATGTCGACTTTCTGGGATCCGCCTACGAGACGATCCGCGTCGAGTCGCCCGGCTCAACGGTCACATTGGGTGGCCTTGCCGTCGCCGGCGAAGAACACGGCTTCGATCGCGGATTCTTCGAGGCTTTTCTAGCTGCCGGCGGCGGCAAGTTCATGGACGTGTTGTCCTATCACTGGTTCCCAGGGACCGACTACGGCGAGGCTCCGCTTGAGAGACACTTCTCGCTAGTGGACGGCATGCGCCGACACGGGGTGGCCGCGCCGATCTGGCTGACCGAAACTTACCAGAACGTACAGCGGCACCACCCGGAGCAAGAGTCGCGTCAGATAGCTTTTCTCAGCCGCGAGATCGTGGAGATGATCGCCGTTGCCGACCTAGAACGCATCGTGTGGTACGGCTTCGTCGACTACCCGGAGGACGCGATGGAGGCGGCCGGACTCTGGTGGCATCGCGGTCTGGTGCGCGCCGACCACACGCCGCGCCCCGCGCTGAACATCCTGCGCCGGGTAGTTCGCGCGACCCGCGGTATCGCATTCATCGTGGACGCTCCGCCAAACGTAGCGGCATATCGCTTTAGGGAGCCACGCTCCGATATCGACCACATCGTCGCCTGGTCCTTGGACGGCCGGATTAATTCGCTCGCGATTCCGATCGGCCCGCGCGACCGTGTGACCGTCACGCGTCTCGACACGGCCCGAATACTTGCCGGCGAATGCTGCCTGGCGGAAGGCCGCACCGCGATCGACGGCCGGATAGCGATCACAGTCGGTGCGGATGCGACGATCGTCCGCATCCATGGTGCGCCGTGAGCAAGAGATCGGGCAGCGCGACGCTATCGCTCTCGGCGGCCTTGTCCCATCTCCATCGACACCCGTATCGCGATCGCTCGCCCCAACTCATCCGCCGGTGGCCGCGCGATCCCTTGCGGGCGACGGCTGTTCCGACGGCTCCTGCTCAACACGCTCCCCGGTCTGGACCCGCCAAAGGGCGGCGTACAGACCATCTCGGCCGACAAGCTCGTCGTGCGTGCCGTGCTCCCTGACCGCGCCGCCGTCGAGAACGAAGATCCGATCCGCATGCCGGACCGTCGACAATCGGTGCGCGATCACGATCGTCGTCCGTCCGACGACGATACGGGCGAGCGATCGCTGGATAGCGGCCTCCGTTTCGTTGTCCACTGAAGAAGTCGCCTCGTCGAGGACCAGCACCGGTGGATCTTTCAGAATCGCGCGCGCGATGGAGATGCGCTGGCGCTGACCACCGGACATCTTCTGTCCCCTCTCGCCCACGACGGTGTCATATCCATGGGGTAAAGCCGCAATGAAGTCGTGCGCCTCGGCGACGCGCGCCGCGGTTTGGATGGCCTCGTCGGAAGCGTCGAAAGTGCCATACGCGATGTTTTCGCGCACGCTCCCGTGAAAGAGGTAGACGTCTTGGCTCACCAACCCAATCGCGCCGCGCAGGTCGGGAAGTGAAAGCTCTCTTACATCGACGCCGTCGAGGGTCAAGCGGCCACCGGTCACGTCGTAGAATCGCAGGAGTAGTTTGATAACAGTGCTCTTCCCGGCACCGGTCGGCCCGACGATCGCGATGGTCTCTTTGGCCGGCACGCGCAGGGAAAGCCCGGTCAGGACGTCCGGCCCTTCGGCGTAACGGAAAGTTACATCCTCGAACACAACTTCGCCCGCCACTTCGCCCTTCGAAAGGCGTCTGGGTCCGTCCGTGATCCCGGGCGGCGTGGCTAGCAGGTCGAGGATGCGAGTCGTAGATGCCATCGCCCTTTGATAGTTGTCGAAGGTCTCGCCGAGGCGGGTCAACGGCCAAAGGAGACGCTGGGTGAGGAAGACCATCACGCTGTATGCGCCGACCTCAAGGCCGCCGCTCAGCGCGAGTGAACCACCCAAGAGCAAGGTCGCCGTGAAGCCCACGACGATGAGCATCCGTATCAGCGGTGTGAACGCGGACGAGAGCACGATCGCGTTGCGATTGCTTGCGCCATATCGAAAGCTTTCGTCACGGATGCGGCCGGACTCCCACTTTTCCGCCGTGAAGCTCTTGATTGTCGCGATCCCGCCCAGATTGTTGGAGAGCAGGCCGTTCAAGATGCCAACGCGTTCGCGCACAGCGGCATATCGCGGCTCGAGCCGGTGTTGGAACTTGAGCGTTCCCCACAGGACGAAGGGCATCGGGAGGAAGGAGACCCATGCAACTTGCGGCGCAAGCGTGAAGAAAATCGCCCCAATGACGATCACCGTGGTGAGAACCTGCAATATGTCGTTGGCGCCGCGGTCCAGGAAGCGCTCGAGTTGGTTGACGTCGTCGTTGAGCACCGACATCAGGCCGCCCGTGCTTCGGTCTTCCCAGTAGGCGAGTTCGAGGCTCTGGACATGGTCATAGGCTTCGACGCGGAGATCGTGCTGAACGGTTTGCGCGAGGTTGCGCCACAGGATCGAGAACGCATATTCGAAGACCGATTCGAGCCCCCACACGATCACGGTTATAACGGCGAGCCAAAAGAGCTGGGTCTCGGGCGGCATGGAATCTGCCGCTCCCAAGCGCGCGGCCACGCGCGCCATGAAAGAGTCCTGCCGCTCGACTACGACATCGACAGCCGCTCCGATCAGAAGCGGCGGAGCAAGGTCGAACATCTTGTTGAGGACCGAGAACGTGGACGCGAGGATTACGCGCTTGCGATGCGGCCGAGCATACTCGATGAGGCGCGCAAGAGGTGCCCGACGCGGGCCGTCGGCTGGTACGGACCGTCGACCGTTAGCCGAGCCAGGGTGCGGCGCTGTGTGGCGAGACTCTTGGTCGGAGGTCAACGAGATTGCCAGGAAGGAACTCCTCGAAACTGTTTATCGCGGGCACGATTGCGAGCGCAAGACTGTAATGGAGGGTAGGGAGTAGGCCAAGCGTTGGCGCCGACTCGGTCTCGCAGCGCCTAGTGCCGATAGCCGAGTGCCGAGTGCCGACAAACGAGAACGGAAGAGTTGGGCCGGACGAAGGCTCTGGGGCGTACAATGTGCTGATGGAACGGGGGGCGGGTCGACTGCAGGGGGCGGTTCGATTAGAAGGTGCGGTCGCAATCAGGGGGCGGATCGAGAGTGTCACTAGGCAGAAGCGGGTGATGGGGCGCATTGCCGGACCAAGTGGCGGCATGCGCCGTGGGGACCCACTAAGTGGCGCCCTCGTCGGTATCGCGATCGCCCTCGCGGCGCTGGAGGTCGCACCGAATCAGCCGTCAAGCGGACCCGAGACCGCCAGCGCGTCTATTTTGGCGCAGATCTCGACGGCGACCGGCGCGGTAACCCCGCCACGCACCACGCCAGTCCTCACGCCTTTCCCGACGCCGCCACCGGCCTCGGCGCCGCTTTTCAATCGTGCGGACATCGCGATTTCGTCTATCCAAACGGATACCCTGACCTTCGATCCTCTCACCATGGTGGTCACGGGCGCCGTAGAGGCGACCATCGAGAATCGCTCCACCATGGGCATGACCCGAACCAACATCTCGCTTCCGATCGAAGCCGTCGTCACCGCATTCGTCGATACTGACAGCGACCGCATTTACGATCCGACTCGTGACCACTATCTCGGCGAAGGCAGGGGGTCGTCATTCGAAAGTGCGGAAGATTACTTGGGGCCTGGGATGAGCACCGTGATCCAGGTCCGAATGCCCGTCGGTACCAGGCTCCCATTCCGCGATGCGCCGATTTCGGTCCACCTGGAGCTGATCAACGCCATCGAGCTTGATCCGACGGACAACGTTCTCGACACAGGTTCGATATGCATGTACCCCGCCCCCCGTGGCCCTGCGCTGCCGATGCCGGTCGAAGAGTGGCGCTGGCCTCCGCGCGGCGCGAGAATCAACCAGCCTGACAGCACGCGGGTGTCGCATTCGCCGCTGGTTGCTGACCTGGACGGTGACGGCTGGCCGGAAGTGGTCTTTGTGACCCGATTCTCCGGTTCATACGGCATCCTCAGGGCCATCGACGGCAGGGACGGCAGCGAGAAGTTCACCAATTCGCCTTCGGAGCTGACGGATGTGCATACGATCAGCATGCCGGCGATCGGTGACGTCGACGGGGACGGTCGGCCGGAGATCGTGGCGATTGGCCCGGGCGATACCGTGCGCGATGTAATCATCTTCGGCCATGATGGCTCTCTAGAAGGTCGCATCGAGGATGTGGTCCCGGTGCGACCCTTCGAAACCGGCGAGAACGGGCCGTACCTCGCCGACGTCGATGCCGATGGCGTCCCAGAGATCATCGTGGGCAGCGATGTTCGGCACGCGGACGGCACTCGGCTGGTCGCTGAATCGCCTTCCTACTTCGGTCAGGGAGGCGTGGTTGCCGCCGACCTGCAGTTCGATGGCCGCCTGGATCTCATCTCGGGTCCCGTGGCACATACGATCATGGGCGGAGTGTTCCAACGAACTTGGACCGCCCAAAGTGCGCTTGACCTTGAGAATTCGACGTCGCGGGTCGCGCTCGGGGCCTTCCCGGCGCTCACCACGGGCCCGTTCCCATCCGTGGCACACGTCTTGGCCGGAGGCGACGTGAACCTTCTCGACGCATCCGGTGTGATCGTCCAGGAGTTCACCTTCCCGGCCGACGGCGAGATGCCTTCCGCGCGCCAGGGAGGACCACCTCTCATCGCGGACTTCGATGGAGACGGCGAGCCTGAGATAGCCGTCGCAGGCGAACCCTATCTCGCCGTGTACGATACAGTCGACGGTCGGTCGATTTCGGTGGCTTCGGAGCGGACCGAGGATTCCAGCTTCGGCCGGCTTGGTTCGTCCGCGCATGACTTCGACGGCGACGGCAAGTTCGAGATCGTCTACGCCGCTGAGCGGACGATGCGCATCTTCAGATACACTACAGGCGCGCGCATCCTGGAGACTGTCTGGAGCACAGCCCGCCCGAGCGAGACCAATCAAGAGTTCCCCACGATCGCGGACGTCGACGCAGACGGCAGGGCTGAGATAATCGCTGGCAGCGACTTCGGAGTCGGAGGCGTCATCGTCTACGGCAATCCGGAATGGACCGGCGCCCGCCGCATCTGGAACCAATATGACTATCACGTCGACAACATTCTGGAGGACGGATCGATCCCGCCTGTGCTCCGAAGCGGATGGAGGGAGCACGGTACGTTTCGGGCAAGCGTGCCGGAGCGTGGCGTCCGCGTTGCGCCGGATCTCACGGTCTCTTACCCTCGCCTCACCGGTCCCGATTCCACGGCAGGTTACTCGCTTACCGTGCGGATCGGGAATGCGGGTGGCCTGACAGTCGGCCCCGACATCCCGCTCCTGTTCATGGTCGACGGTGTTCCTTTGCCTGGCGGCACGCTACTGGTCGACCGAGCACTCGGCCCGGGCCAGTTCGCGGACGTTACCATTCCATGGATTCCGGAACCCGGTGTCGATCCGCTTAGCCGACGACTGCGGGTGATCACTAACGGCGATGTCGTTGAGCGCGGCGCTATCGTGGACACTGACTTCCGCATCCGCGAATGTCGGTACGACAACAACGAACTCGACGATGTGCTCGGTGACGTACTTGGCCCTTCGTCGCCGGGCACGGAGACGCCGACACCGACGTCGTCAGCAACGTCGACCTCTCCTGCGACGCCGCCCAGCCCAACGTTCGGCCCCCTTGCTTCCCTCTACTTGCCCGTCGCTCTTGCCCAAATCTGTGACTTTCCCGGAGCGCGGCTGGACATCGTGCTGGCTCTGGATGTATCGGCCGGAATGCGCAGCTCTATCGGAAGTCCTTCGGCAGCGGGCGAAGGTGTCACGGCACTGCTTGAAGCGCGGCGAGACCGCGGCGACCGGATTGGCGGCGTGGCATTCGCCGCCGACGTGATCGATTCGATTCGACTGGATCGAGAGACCGGCTCACTCCTGCCATGGTTGACCCGCCTCGACGCTCTCGGCACCCCAAAACCTGGCACTGCGATCCACAAAGGCCTGCGCGAAGCTGCCCGATTGCTCTCGGAAGGCGCCGAGCCAGAGCGCAAGCCGATGATTGTCTTGATCACCGACGGGCTCGAAGACCGCCTTTCAGCCCGCGAAAGCGCGCGGGCGGCCGAATCGCTGAGAGATGCCGGCGTAAAGGTCGTCGCAGTCGCCTTTGGGCCCGCTGCGAATCGAAACGCGATAGTCCGGTTGGCCGGAAGTGAACCGGCCGTAAGGAACGCCGCCGGTCCGGCCGATCTTGGGCCCGCGTTAGCTGAACTTATCGACGCGGCGAGCTGCGTTGTGGCCGGAGCCGCACCCTGATCTCACCGGCGATGCCGTGCGGTCTTTAGCTTCACCAAGGGGATGACGATGTTCGGTCGAAAGGCCAAGCCCGCCACGAATGAAACGTCCGAAGGCTCGGACGTCAATCGCTTGCGCATGGTCGAGCGGCAGCTTAGAGCGCGAGGCATCAGCGATTCCAGGGTCCTCGCAGCGATGGCGGATGTGCCACGCGATGCGTTTGTTCCTGAGAGGCTGAAGGGCGCCGCTTACGACGACAACCCGCTTCCCATCGGAAGCGGCCAAACGATCTCTCAGCCGTACACAGTCGCATTCATGGCCCAGGCTCTCGAATTATCCCCTACGGATCTGGTCCTCGAGATCGGTACGGGCTCAGGCTATTCGGCCGCAATCCTCGGCCGCCTGGCGGCGCAGGTGCATTCGGTCGAACGGATCGACGCGCTTGCCCAGCACGCGCAAGAAGTCCTCCAGTCCCTCGCGGCCGACAACGTCCAAGTCCATGTCGGCGACGGCTCGCTGGGTTGGCCGGATGCGGCGCCATATCAGGCGATCATCGTGACGGCCGGCGCTGCCGCACTGCCGTTGACCTACCTCGACCAACTCGCCGAAGGTGGCCGGATCCTCATTCCGCTCGGCCGCGTGCGACATCGCCAGACCCTGATCCTGTTCCGATTGCGTGGAGGCGAGCTCGAGGTGATCGATCTCGGCCGCTTTGCCTTCGTCCCGTTGGTCGGAGAACATGGGTGGAGCGAGGGCGGCTGAGACCGACCGTTGGCCGAACAGGGGCTTCTGTTTACCCCGACGACCAGAGAGTTGACACCGACGATCTAGCTGTTAACATGAACATACGCTCACTTTATGGAGACGGTCATGGGCTACTTCGTAGGTTTTATCGTCGCTGCACTCGCGTTGACCGCCTTTATCCTCGCGCGGGATGCGATGCACAAAGCGCGTATGATCGAGCAGGATGTCGGTCGACTTGCAGCGCAATTGAAAGCGGCGACCGGTGTGCTGGAGCGGTTGCGTGCCGAGTTCGTGGTGTTACGAGGTGCCGAAGGTACGCTTGGGGTAGGCGAAGCTCTGCCATCCCGCGCCGAGGATGCCGACGCAGCAGCCTCCGCACCGAGTCCACGGCCGATCGCGGCCGCGACGAGCGGCACATTGCCGGCATCGATCATCGCGACTCCGGCAAGTGAAGCGGCGAAGATCGAATTGACTGCGGCCGAAGCCACGACGGCCGAATCTACTGCTCATGATGCTCCCACCACCGTGCCGGCCACCCCATCGCCCGCACGCCAACAACCATCTATCGCTCGCACCAGCTTAGAAGAGCGCCTCGGAGCTCGCTTGACCGTGTGGCTCGGCGCGATCGCGATCGCTTTGGCCGGCGCACTGCTTGTGAAATATTCGTTCGACCAGGGCTGGGTCGGACCGGGCGTCCGGGTCACCTTGGGCGCGCTCATGGGCGTGACGGCGCTTGGAATCGGCGAGTGGTTGCGCACCCGTGCGGCTGCGATCAGCGCCGGCCTCTCCGCCGCCGGAATCGCAATTCTGTACGCGAGCGTTCTAGCGGCGGGCGAGCTATACCACTTCGTCCCGCCGCTCGCGGCCTTCGCATTCATGGCGCTGGTCACGGCGACAGCGGTCGTGCTCTCCCTTCGCCAGGGTCCAATCATCGCCGCCGTCGGCCTCATCGGCGGCTTCGCGACACCGCTACTCATCGAGACGGGCGACGCGAGTGCCGTCCGTCTCTTCCCTTATCTTCTCCTGGTCGAAATGGGTCTACTGGTCGTCTCGGACCGGCGCGGCTGGTGGGGGATCGGCTTCTCGGCGCTCGGGGCCTCGCTCGCGTGGGTGCTGCTCTGGCTCGGCACCGAGGCTAGTTCTTCGGACGGAGCGGTATTGCTCGGATTTCTCATCCTGAGCGGCGCCGCATTCCTGATCGCTAGAGCGCGAACAGAAAAGTCGGCAATGCAGGCCCCGGTTTGGCTGGCCTGGGCGGCGGCGGCCGGCGTGCTCATCGTGTCGGGTGCCGTGCTTAGCGCGGGGGGCTATCGGACGCTCGACTGGGCACTCGTCGGGTTGATAGGCGCCGGCACTCTGGTCGCGGGCAGACTGAACCAGGAATGGGAGCGGATGCCGTGGCTTTCGGCCGGCCTGGGAGCGGTTCTGCTCCTGGGCTCGCACGAACGGTATTCCACGGGATTTTTCGTCTGGCCGTTTCTCGGTCCCAACGCGACCGCTGCGCCGCTTCTCGATGCCGCCGATCGTACCCGGTTATTGACCACGACCGCGCTGGGAGCGTTGTATGTCATCGGCGCCTACGCCGCTCTTTGGGGTTCGCGCCGTCCTTGGATGTGGGCTGCCCTCTCCGGCGCGTCGGCGGTCGTGTACTTCTTGGTCGCTTACGCCCCGCGGGTATTTGAAGCGCCGATTCTAAGCTGGGGCGCATGGGCGCTGGTCCTTGCCGCTGTCGGCATCGCGGCTGCATTGCCGGTCGCGCGCCGCCGCCATCAGCTTGAACAGGGAGCCGAGACCCTGGCCGCTCTGGCGGCTGCGATCACCACCCTGATCGCGCTCGCGATCCCGATCGAATTGTCGCGCGAATGGATAAGCGTTGCTTGGGGGCTCGAAGCGCTGGCCGTCGTCTGGATCGCGCACCGTCTCGGCGTTCCTCACTTGCGCCGAATTGTGTGGCCGCTTGCGGCGCTGGTCGGCGTCCGCTTGCTCATAGACCCGTTCCTCTTGAGCTATCCGATCGGTACGCAGCCGATCTTAAACTGGCTCCTTTACGGCTACGGCATCCCGATCGTCGCCTTCGTAGCCGCCGCTTGGCGCGCCGAGGGCGACGGCGACATCCGACTTGCTAACGTGCTTCGCTGGCTGAGCCTCGCCCTGGGTCTGTGGTTGATCAGCCTGCAAGTGCATCATCTTTTCTCGCCGGACGACATGCATCGCACGATCCGTACGTTCGCCGAGGGCTCGACCTATCCGTGGGTGTGGTTGGCATATGCGCTCGGACTTTGGCAGGCAGCTCGAAGGTGGCCGAGTGACGTATTGGACCGCGGTGGCCTGATCGTAGCCGGCCTAGGGCTGGTCGCCTTCGTCGCCGGACCGCTGCTCAGGTTCAACCCGCTCTTCGAACTCGGAATCTTCGGTGACCCGCTCTTGGTCGGCGAGCGTCCGGTTCTCAACTGGCTCGTGCCGGCATACGGTTTCCCTGCGGCACTTTTTGCCGCGCTGGGTTTCGAGGCTCGCCGTCGCGCGGACGAGCGTTTGCTCGGAACGAACTTCGCCGGCGCCGCGGTCTTTGCCGGCGCCGCGATGATCGCCAGCTTCGTGCTACTGTCGCTCGAGATACGCCAGTTTTTCCAAGGCGCCGAACTGGCGATCGCAGGCAGTTCGACGCGTTTCGCGGAGCGCTCGACCTATTCGATCGCATGGATACTTTACTCTGCCGCGCTCCTTGGGCTCGGTATCAACCGTGGCTTGCGCTCCGCGCGCTACGGCGCTCTCGTAGTCATGCTGATCGCTGTCGTGAAGGTCTTCCTCATCGATATCGGCACGTTGGGAGGGCTGTATCGGGTAGGATCGTTTCTTGGGCTCGGTGCGAGCCTGCTCGGCATAGCTTGGCTCTATACGCGCTATGTGGTCGGAAAGTCGTCGTCGTGAAAGTGTTCCCGAGAGAGGCCGAAGCGCGACGCTTCAAGCGACTGCGCTCCACCGCCTTCCGTGACTTTGTCGCATTCGCCATTTCCGTCACTGCTGCTGTCGCCATTACCGTGGCCACCGCCGTTACCGTCGCCGCCGCTGTCGCCGCTGCCGTCGCCGTTTCCGGCGCAATTGCCGCTGCCGATACAACCACGGTCGTTAGCACCGCAAAAGTTGCCTCCGTGGTTGTCGCCGACGATCTCGCATCCACGCAGGGGCGCCCTGTCGCATCGCCGCTTGAGCCGCGGCGAGCCTTCGCCGATCAGGCCGAGGTTCTGCCGCCGATTGACGGTTATCGCTTCAGCCGCCCGATCCGAGATGTCGAGCGCGGCTGGGTCCGCGTGCCGCTAGGGCAGGAATTCGTTGGCAAAATCATGCCTGACGGACGCGACGTTCGCGTGCTCGACGAACGCGGCCGAATCGTTCAGCACGCAATCCTCGACCGAGACGACGATCTGACGCCGATCCGAGCGCAGGTCATCTCGGTAGATGAGCACGACGCGGGCTGGCTGGTGACGATCGACACGAAATTGGACCCGAGCCGGCATGTTCTGTACGACGGACTTCGATTCGACTTCGAGGGTTCAGTCAACGTGCCCGGGATCCGACTCGAGACGTCGAACGATGGCGTGACATGGTCGGATCTGGCCATATTCGACCTCTTTCGCCTCGGTGACTCGCCGACCATGGCGAGGACAGGGTTGAACTATCCTCCGACAGACGAGCGCTTCCTTCGCTTCGACTGGCCGGAAAGTGCAGGCTTTCCCGAGCTCGACGACGTATCCGTTCTGCCATCCGCCATGGATAAGGCCGTCTTCGAGGTCGAGTTTGTCGCCATGCCAAGGCCCGAGGCGCCTGGACTGGCGGAGTATCGCTTGGTCCGGCCGTGGCTCGAACTCGCCACCGACATGAATGTCCATTGGGAAGGCGCCGGAAGTGCGGCATATCGCCTGACTTCGCCATCGGAAGGCCGTTGGATCGAGCGGTCAGCAGGGATGCTCAATGCGGATAGCAGTGGTTGGATCCCGTTACGGACCGCTGGGTCGACGCCGTGGTCTGATCCGTCCGCAGCTTGGAGACTGGAGCTATTTGCGTCTGGAGAGGCCGAACCCACAGTCCGACGGATCGAGACGCAGATCCTCCAACAGTGGCTCTACTTTGTCGCGAATGACGCGTCTCCGTACACGCTCGCCTATGGAGCGGTGGATCTCGCGCTGCCGGATGAGTCCACGATTCGCCCCGATCAATCATTGGGCACCATGCCGATAGCCGAACTGGGCGCCGAGGTCGAGCACGATCTGCCGCCGGTCGATCCTGAACTGGCGGCGAATGGCGGACCCATGCCCAGGACGCGATTCGCTGCCGCCTGGCCAATTATCACCGACGCCGTTTCGCCCGGCGATGTGGTACAGCTCGAGCTTCCCGATGCAGTTTTCGTGCAAAGTACGGCGGGCTTGAGCGACATGCGTGTTGACGCCAATGGCCGACAAGTGCCCTTCCTGCGCCGTTCGCCGCCGGATCCGGCGCTTGTGTTCGAGTCGGGGGACCTAATACCGGAACCGGTGTCGGAGAGGCGCCGCAATCCACAGAGCGCGGTCTGGGTCGATCTTCCGTTGGCGCCGCTCCCGCTCTCGGAGCTGGAGATCACGGCCGGCGAGGAAGCGTTCGAAAGGCGCATGACCGTCGAATGGGTGGATGGCGACGAGGACATCCAAGGCCTCGCCGATCCGGAACGGAGTCACCGCTTGATCGAAACCACCACTTGGCGCTGCGAGGGCCGCTCGCCCGCACCGTGCCGCATCGCGATCGGCCTCGCGGTTGATCGCGCTCGACGGCTACAGATCAGGTTCGACGACGGCGACAACGTCCCGCTTGATTCGGTCAGCGTCAGGGTTTGGCGTCGTCGTGAATCGGTCCGCTTCGTGTGGCCGGAAGGCGAAGCCCCGGTGCTCAGGGTGGGCGCAATCGACGTCGGACTTCCCGACTATGACCTCACGGCGCTCGAAGGCGCGCTCATAGCGCTTCCCGCCGGCGAAGTGACCCTCGGTGAGCGCGAACCGCTGACCGGCCTGGCGGGCGCTTCCGCGGCAGCCGAGGACTCGGGCTGGCTCCCGACTGCAGCTCTTGGCCTGGCCGCGCTCGCGATGCTTGCCGTGTTGTGGAGGGTTCTCAGAGCGTCTTCCCAAGCCGATATCTGATCCAGGTCGTCCGACCCGTCTGCGAACACGAGCGCCGATCGCGGTCGCTCCCTCCGCCCTACCCGCCGATCCGCGCCCTTGTTCACATTCGCCCGCCTCCGTATCATCTAGCGCGAACCTCCGTCTCCGCGTGGCTTCTTGGCACGTCTATGGGAGCGCCCGATGTCATCAGCCCGATCCCTCATCCTCTCCACCGCGATCGTCCTATGCGCTGCTCTGTGGATCTCTCGTGATGCGGCGCCCGCTCGGTCCCAGGGCGGCCTTAGCGCAGAGATCCAGTGGGCATGGGGCGGGAGCGACATCCTGCCGGAGTACGATCATTCTCTGGGGACGCCCTTGGTGATCGACGTAGTCGGCGAAGGCGAGCCTGCTCTGATCTTCGTCAGTTTCAAGCCGGATCCGACGGCGGATAGGGGCGGCATCGACGACGGCGTGATCCGCGCCGTCTTCGGAGACGACGGGGTCGAGATCTTCACGGCGGGCTCACCCGCGGCCCCGGTCACGGCCGGACCGATGGCCGCGGGCGACATCGACGCCGACGGTCGGCCCGAGATCATCGCAACCTGGATGCGCCAAGGCGATCTTGCCGACGCGCCGTATGAGTACGGGCTAGCGGCATTCGAACATGACGGGGCTACCAAATGGCGCACCGGCGTCCTCGGCACTATCGATAGTGAGGCCTTCATTCCTCACCACGGCCCGGTCATCGCCGACCTCGATCGCGATGGGACGCCCGAGATCGTGATGGGCTCGACCGCATTGGACGGCGACGGCGAGACGCTGTGGGAAGGTGTCGGCTTCGTTTCGTCCGATCCCAATTCGTTCGCGCGCGGCATCGTACTCGACATAAACGTTGATGGTGGCCAAGAGGTGCTGGCCGACGGCCACGCCTTCTCGAAGGACGGTGCGCTGCTGTGGCGCTTCGGCGAATTCTTCCCGAGCCCCCTCGACCACGGCTTTCACGCCGCCGCAGACCTGGACGGCGACGCCTATCCGGAGCCGGTCTGGGTCGCCAAGGGCAGGGTGCAAACCATCCAGCACACCGGCGCAGCCTGGTGGCGATATGACCTGCCTACTCCGGTCAGCCCAAGCAGCTCGCTCTCACCGACAGGCGGCGGCCCGCCGACCATCGGGGACGCCGATGGTGACGGCCAAGTCGAGATCGGTGTCGCGACGAAGGATCAATACGTGTTGATCAACGCGGACGGATCGCTTGCGTGGACGCGATCGATTGCTGACGGCTCGAACACCACGTCGTCGACCATGTTCGACTTCGACGGCGACGGCGCATGGGAGATAGTCCACGCCGACGCATCGGCGATACGCATCCTCGACGGCCGTGACGGGAGCGCGCTCTGGACTTTCAGCCGCAGCAGCGCTCCCGGTACACACTTCCCGATCATCGTCGACATCGACGATGACGGAAGCGCGGAGATCGTCGACAACGGTGATCCCCTCGGCGATCCGCCGCTCGGTGAGCCTTTGGGCCCGATGGTGTTCCGCGCTGCTACAGGAAGTGTATGGCCCGGGACCCGCGCGCTTTGGAACCAGCACGCTTACCACGTCGACCACATCCGTGATGACGGCTCGATTCCTGGCGATCAACTTGCGATCGGTGTTAGCCACAACACCTATCGCGTGAACCTGCCCGAGCCTCTGATCACGGCGACTCCGACGTTCACGCCGGAACCGACGTCCGAAGAGCCACTCCCGACCGACCCGGCTACGGCGACCGCGACGGACAGCGCCGGTCCGACCGCCGAAGGCACGGCCACGCCGACGGGCGACCCGGGAACGCCGACACCGCCCGGCGGAAGTCCGGTCCCAAGCGCCACTTCCGTAGGCGGGGGAACACCGAGCGCAACGTCGACCTCACCGCCTGCGCCTACTTCGGCCTCGACGCCGCCCATCTCCGCGACATGCGTCTGCCGCCAAGTAACGAACGGCGTGCCACCGGCTGTTATCGCGAACGCGCTAGCGAATCCGGGCCGAGTCCTGGGTTGGGGCAGGCGCCTCGATCCCGGCAAACCGGCTGGACCTTCGAACCCTCTCCGAGAATGTCTCAATCTTTCGAACCCTGGTATCGCGTACCACCCGCTGTTCAACACGGTGGTCTACGAAGTCGGTTGCAGGTGATCGAGTCGAAGCATTGATGCACCGCAGTTCGACAGTTCAAGCCAAACCACCGCAGGGAGTGGCCAATGCCGACTTACACGCTCACCGTCAACGGTGAGCCGCGTTCGTTCGACGCGACCGACGATATGCCCCTCCTGTGGGCACTGCGGGATCTGTTGAACCTAACCGGAGCCAAGTACGGCTGCGGCGAAGGTGTATGCGGAGCGTGCACAGTCCACTTAGACGGTGAAGCCGTCCGCTCGTGTATCACGCCTCTTCGGTTACTCGACGGAGCCCGAATCACGACCATCGAGGGACTGTCCGACGACGGTGACCACCCTCTCCAGCGCGCGTGGGTGGCTGAGGACGTTCCGCAATGCGGTTACTGCCAGGCCGGCCAGATAATGAGCGCGGCTGCGATGCTTGTGAAGACCTCGTCGCCGGACGACGATCAGATAGATGCCGTCATGTCGGAGCACGTTTGCCGCTGCGGGACTTATCAGCGAATACGCGCGGCCATCCATCGCGCCGCCGCGGAGGTTAAGTGATGAGAGATCGAAGAGGCGACGAGGAATTTGAGCGGGAGTCCGAGTCGCGCCGCGCCGGCGTCATGGGCTCCGAAGTTGATTCCGACAACGAAAGCGATCATGAATTCGATCAGGCGATGGCATGGGCCGCTGCGCGGAACGGCGAGACGGTTGTCGCTGCGGACCGCATTGAGTCTGACGATCGTGCCGACGAAAGCGCCGAGAATGGTGCCCGCGTTCAAGTCGACGATCGTACCGACGTCGATGTCGCCGCTCGCGTCGACGCTTCCCGCGCCGCTCGTCCTGCCGCGGTCGATCCGCTTGCCTTCGACTCTCGCGACCCAGAAAGCCCTCGTCGACCGGCATCGGTTATCACCCGTCGGAGGTTGCTCCAAGCCGCGGCCGGATTCCAGATCGGCGTCGTCGTTTCGCGCTTCGACTCGACGAAATGGCTTATCGGCCGGCCCGGCGACGGTGCCGCCACCGCCGATGCCGCCGCGGCGCTGCAAGAGGCCGGTTCGGCCGTCGGGACGTTCATCCGCATCGATCCGTCGGGGGTCTGCACGATCATCACGCCTAAGCCAGATATCGGGCAGGGAGTGCGCACTTCGCTCTCCATGCTGGTCGCTGAGGAGCTCGAAGTCGATTGGGAAGCCGTGCGGATCGAACAGGCGCCGCCCGACGGCGCTTTCGGCGGTCAGGGCGTCGGCGGCAGCGGGAGCATCCGCCAGGGTTGGACGCCGCTGCGCACCGCCGGAGCGACCGCGCGCACGATGCTGATCGCCGAAGCGGCCGAAAGTTGGGGCGTTCCAGCAAGCGAATGCGAAGCGCGCGTCGGGGTGGTACACCATCCGCCTTCCGGACGCGAACTGTCCTACGGCGATCTGGCTGCAGGTGCCGGATCTCGGCCCGTTCCTCCGGCTTCGTCGATCAGATTGAAGAGCCCGGCGGAGTGGCGGATCATCAGCAAGGCGACGGGGCGCGTCGACAACGAGGACGTCGTCCGCGGCGTAGCCAAATTTGGGCTGGACGCAAGGCCGGAAGGTATGCTGCACGCCGTCATCGCTCGTCCAACCGCGATCGGCGCTGTGCTCGAATCGACCGATGAGACGGCCGCGCTCGCGGTGCCGGGCGTTGTGGCGGTCGTAGTGATGCCGGAAGGCGTCGGAGTCGTCGCGCAGAACACGTGGGCTGCAATCAAGGGCCGCGAGGCGCTTCGCGCTCGCTGGAGCGCAGGGCCCCACGCCGAGCTCGATAGCGCGGCGATACGGCGCGACCTAATCGCCGCGGCCGGCGAGCCCGCCGCCATGCCGGGCGGAGCCGTGACGATCGTCGAAGCATCTTACGAGCTGCCCTTCCTGGCACATGCCACGATGGAGCCGATGAACGCGACGGTCGACGCGCGCGCCGACCGGGCGGAAGTATGGATCCCGAACCAGAATCCGCCATCGGTCCAGGGTTCGGTCGCCCGCCAACTCGGCTTGCCCAACGCCGCCGTCACGGTCCATACGCCTCTGGGCGGTGGCAGCTTCGGCCGGCGTGCCGGCACCGAGGCGGCCACGGAGGCGGCCCGCCTTTCACGCCGCGTCGGCGCCCCTGTTCAAGTCCTTTGGACTCGCGACGACGACATGCGCCAAGGCTTCTTCCGCCCGGCTAGCCACCACGTCCTGCGCGGCGGCCTCGACGCCGACGGACGACCTGTCGGCTGGTCGCATCGCGCGGCATTCGACACACCGTTCGGCGCGGGCAGACCGTGGGCACCGGGAACTTATTCGATGCCTGGCTTCCAGGCCGACATGATCGAGTCCTCGACTCCGGTTTCGACCGGCATATGGCGAAGCGTGGACCACTCCAACCTGGTCCCGCCGACCGAATGTTTCATCGATCGCCTGGCGGAAGCAGCCGGGATGGACCCGGTCGCTTTCCGACTTGCGCATATCCGCAGCGAACGCATGCGCCACTTGGTCGAGGTCGCGGCGGAGCGCATCGGGTGGGGCGGCGAGCTTCAATTCGGCTTCGGGCGAGGAATAGCCGTGTTCGAAGGCTACGGCTCGCGCATCGCGCAGGCCGCGGAAGTCAGCGTCACGCCGGACGGTCGCGTACGGGTGCACCGAATGGCGTGCGCAGTGGATTGCGGCGTCGCGATCAATCCGGGCACGGTTAGGGCCCAGATCGAGGGCGGCGTGGCGGACGGCATCTCGACCGCGCTCCATGCGGAGATAACAATCCGCGGCGGAGCGGTTGTGCAATCGAACTATGGCGACTACGGCTGGCTGCGCATCGACGGCATGCCGGAGGTCGACATCTATATCGCGGAGAGCAGCGACGCCCCCGGCGGCATGGGCGAGGTGGGCTACCCCGCGGTTTCGCCAGCGATTTTCAACGCGATCTACTCGGCGACCGGCATCGCGCCGACGCGCTTCCCGGTCCGCGCAGCAGACCTTGCCGGTTGGGCGGGCGCTGTCCCGCCAACCGCGACGCCGACCGCTGTTGAGCCGACTCCGGAGCCCACACCTGAGTCGACTACGCGGCCCGGCCCTGACCCCAGCGATGAGCACATGATCTTCATGCCGCGGGCGGAGACCGGTCGCACGGGCGGAGCGCGGTAGTGCATCAAGAAGGAAGGAAGCGCCGGCAGTGCGAGATCTGATAGCGGATATCGATGCTTGGCGGGCCGCCGGCGGAGCCGTCGCGATAGCTAGCGTCGTCCAGACTTGGGGATCAGCGCCAAGACAAGCCGGCGGCGCGATGGCGATTGGCGAAGGCGGGCGCCTGGCGGGATCGGTGAGCGGCGGCTGCGTGGAAGCGGCCGTGATCAAGGCGGCGGCGGCGGTGCTCGAGGGCGGTCCGCCGCACCTCCTGCCCTTCGAAGTCGCCGATGGCGATGCGATGTCCGTCGGTCTGCCGTGCGGCGGAAGGCTTCGCGTCTACGTGGAGCGCCTTGACGACGACCCGGCGACTGAGGCCTGGCTCGGGGCGCTCCGATCTCGCAGGCCGGCGGCACGCGTGGTCGGTCTGGCAGGCGATGTGCTGGGCCGAGGCGCGGTCTGGGCCGCAGGCGATGTTGCGGTTAACGTTCAGGGCCGTGGCGTGGTCGGGCTGGCGAGGATCCTGCGCTCGACACTCGTTCAAGGCGGGGGCCGGGTGGTCGACGTCGGCGGCCACGAGTTCTTCGCCTGCGCCTATCCGGCACCCGATCGTCTGGTGATCGTTGGGGCCGTCCATATCGCACAGCCACTTTCACGCATGGCCCGCGAGATCGGTTATCGGACGGTGCTGGTCGATCCGCGTGCCGCATTGGCGACCGCCGAGCGCTTCCCGGCGGTCGACGATCTTCGAGTCGAGTGGCCGGCGGCGGCGTTCGACAGCCTAGCGCTCGACGGCGCGACCGATGTGGTCGTCCTTTCACATGACGACAAGATCGACGATCCGGCGATAGTGACGGCCCTAATGTCTCCGGCGCGCTATGTCGGCGCGCTCGGCAGCCGCAAGCGCACGGCGGCGCGCGCGGAGCGCTTGCTAGCTGCGGGCTTCAAGCCGTCGGAAGTCGATCGCCTTGACGCCCCGATCGGCCTCGACATCGGTGCGCGCACGCCCGAGGAGATCGCTGTCAGCATACTGGCTCGGCTGGTCGAGGTCAGGGCGAATGACCGAACGAGGCGACCGTTATCCTGACTCTGGGGGTGCGGCCGGCCGATCCAGATCGCGCAGCCGAGAAGGATCGCCGACGTTGATCTCGACCAGCGAGTCGGAGTGGCGCCGCATGATCGCGGCGCCGCCGACATCGCCCGTGAGTGCGAGCAACTCGGGAACGTAGAGTCGATCGAAGATGACTGGATGTCCCGCCACGCCGGTCGCGACGGGTCGGACGATCATGCCTGTCCAGGGCGCGAAGGCGGCTACGATTTCCGTGACCAGCGCCGCGTCGAGTCCGGGTTGGTCGCAGGTCAGGAAGGCGATGCCGTCGGCGGCGACTCCGACATGGGCACGGCCATCGAGATCGCGACGGCCATCGACCCCGCCACCGAGCGCCAAGAGCCCCGCCATGATCGACGTGCTGACCCCGTCCGCATGCGCCGGGTTGCGGACCACCGCCACGCCTTCTAGACCCGCGAGCACTGCCCCTATCGCATCCGCCTTCGCCCCAACAACGACGATAACGGGCTTGAGGCCGGCATCCACGGCCGCCCGGACTGCCCTAAGGACGAGCGCTTCTCCATTGACCTCGACGAGTTGCTTAGGGGCGCCGAAGCGCCTGGACGAGCCGGCTGCCAGCACGATGCCGGCTATGCGCGGCAGCCTAGGATCGGTTGGACTGATTGGATCAGTGGGATTGGTTGGATCAGTGGGATTGGTGGGGTTGGTGGGATGGGCTGGATGGGCTGGATCGGCTGGATCAATCGTCGACGCCATCACTAAACGTCGAGGCCCAGGTAGCCCTGGAGCAATTCGAGCATGTGCTGGATCGCCAAACGGGACGTCGTCTCGCGATTGCTGTGATAGCCGTATGTGGGGAGCTGAACGGTCGCACCGTTGATCCTGCCCCCGGAGCCGTCGACGATGCGCCCCAGCTCCGTCGAACCCAAGCTCCGCGGCAGCCTGCCGACAGCCTCCCGCTCGACATTGTCGGCCCTAATCAACTCGTCCTTCATCACGATAGGTATCGCTAGCGATTCGCCCAGAGCGCGCAATCGGGCGACACGCTCTGTGTCGAAGGTGCCGTTGGCGTCTCGATTGCGCAAGACGACTTGCCCGCTCTGAATCGCCTCGTCATTCGGAAACGGGCTTGTGTCCAGAACCAAGAGCGAAAACGGTGCGCTCGAACCGGCGTCGAGATGGTCCATCATGAAACGCCAGCTGCGCCCGATCTCCTCTTGGGCGGTGAAGAGCGCTCGTCCGTCAAAGCCGGCCTCGAAGAGCGCGAGGACGATCGCGGCCGAGATCGCATTATCTAGCTGCCCGGTGATCTGGCGGCCGTTGAATTCGCACTTCGGCGAAAAGCTGACGGGCGTCCACAACGGCAGCAAGTCAAAGCCCGGTATACGAAAGACCAGATTCTGCCGCCGGTCGCAGAACCAGGCGTGCTCGATCACACCGTCGCCAAGATGCTGGCCTCGCTCTGCGCGGTAGGCGACTACCGCCTCGCCAAGAAAGCGCTCACGGATCGCTTCGAGCGCGCGGAAGGACGCGCGCACATCCTCGCCGTAGCGGCTGGAGCGTGCGACATGTGCCGCGTATTCGTACTCCCCGTCACCGGTGCCGATGAGGCCGTGGCGGTCGATATGAACGCTCAGGACTTCGGGCCGTGTCCCATCGCGCTTGACCTCCAGAACCGAGTCGCCACGAATTGTGGAGCAGCCAATCGCGCTGAACGTCCGCTCGAGCTGATCGATGAAAGGCCGCTCGTTGCCGACGACCGAAGGGAAGCGCAAAAAGTCCTGCGTCGCCTCGATGACCCGATCGACGGTGTTTTCGATGGGAGGCGAGACGATTCCCGAGTGGAGCATCACAGGTCGGATAACATGCCGGTGAGTCATCCCTCTTGCTTCAAGCGTGGTCGCTATTGTAGCTCGCTGGCCGGCTACAAACTCAAGTCGTCCACTCGTCGTGCACGATGCCGACCAGCATCCATTCGCCGGCATGCTGCTGGAGGACGAGGCGCAAGCTGACCCAATCGAAGCCGGCGAATTGAGGATCGAAGCCGTCGTAGTGGTATTCGACGAAAGATGCCCCGGGAAAGGCCGTCCCGATGTTGTTGATCGTTGTGCCGGAGCCGACGATAACGTCGAAGCCGATGTACGGGGCGCTCTCGAAGGCAGCGTCCGCGACGAAGTCGGCGGCGTATTGCGCGTAAGTGACCTGGATCGGACCGCCGACGGCTTGGTATTCGCCCCACAAGCGTGCGGTGGAGTCAGAGCCGAGAGCGGCGACCTCCGTTCCGTCCAGAACAACGGCGTCGTTCTGCGCAAAGGCGTACGGTGAGAAGGTGACGCCGGCCACTGGGTGAGTGAAGGTGCTGAGAGTCGCATAGTCTTCGCCCATCAGCGCCTGGACAATCTCGTTCGCCCGCTCCGCGATTCCTGCCTGCGCCGATCCGCTCTGAATCGTGAGAAAGCCGCGGTTCACCCAACCTTCGACCGAACCTCCGGTCAACCGCGCCCACGCTCCGCCATCCGGCGCGGTGCCCGTATTCGTGATCCGGAGGCCTGTGGCATACGGCGGCAGTGTGCCGAGGAGAGCTGATCCAGCTCCGGCGGCGGAGCGTACGCTCAGCGTGTCGTCCGGCGCAACACCGACCACCGCGTATCGCTTGCCGTCATCTGGAACAGGCGTGGTGGATAGGGTCGTGGCGGTTGCACCGGCGGGGGCGTTGGGCGCGCCGGCAGGAACTTGATCCGTGCCCGACGCCCCTAACGTCGCGGCCGCGACCGCCGTGTTGGCATCCGCGGGTGCGCCGACTGTACCACTCCCGGTGTCGGGGGTTGGATCCTGCGATCCAGCGCCTCCGCTCTGATCGGTCACGGCGGTGGCCGCCGAACCGTCGGCCAGAGGGGTGGATTCGGTCGGCGGCGTCGGGGTCGATCGGCATGCGCCGATAAGGGCGGCCACCATCATGGCAAAGCAGAAAGCAATTTCATTAGACTTGAGAAGCCGACACCCGACAACGACTCTCATACTCGCCTCCATCGCATTCGACCCGAAGCTCGCCGTCCGAATTGGTTCCAGTTGCTCGGCCGGATGATAGCTCGGCAGGTTGAATACGTTAGCGTTCACGGGGTAGGCGGCTGTCAGCGTGACAGACACATTTTGATGGCGCAAGGTGGTGCCGTCGCCGACGCCAGGGGCTGAAGCCTCTGGCTAGTAGGTGAACAAGCCCTTCCAGGGCTGATGACAGGCAGCACCGAGCCAAGCCTCGCTACCGTGTCCGCTAGCCCGTGAACGCTTACTCGAATACGGCCTGTCGACGCGGTCGGAGTCTCTATGGTTCCTTGACCGACGCATGCCCATGCTCTGTCCCTGCCCCTGCCCCCACCCCTGCCCCCACCCCTGTTATGACCATGGCCCTCGGCGTTCTCGGTGGCCAGCGCCCTTACTTCCGACCCCGATCCGGACGAGCCATAGACCGCGGTCGAGTGACGGCTATCGGGACCAATTCAAGGCGTTGGCTCCGGTGTAATGTCTAACCACGGCACGTCAGTGGCAATGGCAATTGTCACGACTGCGTCCACAAACCCTGTAATTGTTTGCATTGATCTCGGGCCAGTTGCGGTTAGTAGCCCTCTGGCCGAAGTCTGAGAGCTGTTGGCATCCCACGCGAAATAGGCGCCCTCAATCGTTTGAGGTGGATTCGACATAATACCGGGGATGGTGGATGGGTACAGGATGTCCGCGTTAGTCAGACCGCTACCGAGTACGCCAACCAGCCATGCCGGACCGAGGGTCGGCTCATAGTCCCCGGCAGCAACGCCGATGAATTTTTCAAACAGTGTGGCTTGCGTGACCAGCCTCACTTCGACCTGCGTTGGAGTGAACCCGCTCGGAAGCTGCGTTTCCAGTGTGAGAGAGATCGCCTCTTGGCCCGTGTAGATGGCGTGAATGCCGTACGGGTCGGGCCCGAGTTCAATCTGGTCCTTCAGCCGATTGCTTTCGCTTCCAAACCAGTTTGGTGTAGCCGTTGGCGTTGGGTCTGTCATTATTCCCTCTTGAGAATTGTCTTGTCTCCCCCCCGTGCTCGTCGAGCGTTCATCTGGCGCGGCCATGAAGATTATCACAAATCCAATTCCGAACACTGTTGCCATGAGAATGACGATTGACAGACGCACGTTGAACCCCATTTCTGGGGCCGCGCCCTCACGCCGCCAATGGGAGACGAGGTCGGAAACTAGAGCGTGTTTCTAAGAAGATGGAAGTGCGCCGCGTATGTTAGACATGAATGGACGGATGAGCAGTGGCAACGGCTGGCGACGATAAGGGCAGCCGGCACCATGGCAAAGCAAGGAGCCAATTCATTCGACTCGTGAAGCCGACACCCGACAGCGACTCTCATACTCGCCTCCATCGCATTCGACCCGAAGCCAGCCGTCCGAATTGGTTCCAATCGCTCGGCCGGATGATAGCTCGACAGGTCGAAAACGTTAGCGTTCACGCAGGGCGAACGCATTCTAGTTGATGACCGCGTATCCTGTGGGCCACGAGAAAGGGCCGCGAGCCTCACGCGACAGATCAGCGACGTGGACAAGTAGACGTTGAACTACCTCCTCTTTCAGCCATGCTAGCATGCTAGCACTGTGAAATGGGGACACCGGTAAACCGGCAGGGTGAACGCATGCTGCGGACCGCGAGTGCAAAGCCCGCCTATGCGCGGGCTTTGTCATGGACGAGCCTGCCAGTTCAGCAGGCGTTGCGCCGCCAGCGCCAGGCTCAGCCTCGACCACCGTCAATCCAGAATGCGTTCGCCCTGAGCGTTCACGGGGTAGGGGTTTGACAGCGTGACAGACACATTTTGATGGCGCAAAGTGGTGCCGTCGCCGATGCCAGGGGCTTCAGCCCCTGGCTAGTAGGTGAACAAGCCCTTCCAGGGCTGATGACAGGCTGCACCGAGCCAAGCCTCGCTACCGTGTCTGCCAGCCCGTGAACGCTTACTCGAATACGGCCTGTCGACGCGGTCGGAGTCTCTATGGTTCCTTGACCGACGCATGCGCCGACGTACAGAATCGCCGCGCGCCCTTTGCGCCGATACTCGCTAGTCGAGCCTCGATCACCCGCCACTTGAACCCCACCTCACACGCCCGACGAGATCCAGAGACCCATGTTGCCGACACTCGAGCCCTCACCCGAACCCACCCTAGAACCCACTCTCCAACCGACCTTGGAACCCGCCCTCGAACGCTACCGCGAAATCGTCGGCGATTGGTCGGCCTTCGCTCAAGCGATCGATCGGCCGCTTCCCATAGGCGTTTGGGCCCACCCACTCAGGATCGGGCGAGGTGAGCTTCGCGACCACCTCGCCGCGCTCGGCATGCCTGGCAGTCCAACCCCTTGGCACCCGTTCGGTCTTCGCCTCTCCGCCGATGCGCGTCCTGGTACTTCGTGGCCTTATCTCGCCGGCCTTTGCCACGTACAAGAGGAGATAGCGACGGCGGCGGTGCTTCTGCTCGACCCACGGCCGGAAGAGCGCATTCTCGACCTTTGCGCTGCACCTGGCAACAAGACGGCGCAGATCGCGACGGCGCTTGGGGGTCGCGGCACCGTCGTCGCGCGCGAGCTTGAGATCGGACGGATTCCGGCGCTTCGGAACGCCGTCGAACGCCTGGGCCTCCTGAACGTCGCCACCTCTCCCGGCGACGGCGCGGCGCCCGAGTTCACCGGCGGGGTTGTCGGCTTCTTCGATGCCGTCCTAGCGGACGTCCCGTGCACCAGCGAGGGCACGTCGCGTAAGAAGCGCCGAGTCCTGCGACGCTGCGGCGCGGAAAGCAGCCGCAGAATGGCGGAGCGCCAGATCCGGCTGCTGCGTGCCGCCATCACCGCGTGTCGTCCGGGCGGTCGAGTCGTTTACTCCACCTGCACTTACGCGCCGGAGGAGAATGAGGCCGTGGTTGACGCCGTTTTGCGCGAGGCCGGCGGCACCTTGCGCCTCCGCCCAGCGCGGCTCGACGATCTCGTCTGCTCGCCGGGCCTAACCCGCTGGGGCGACCAGACATTCGACCCAACACTGGTAAACGCGATGCGCATCTGGCCGCACCAGAATGACACCGGCGGCTTCTTCATCGCGGTCCTCGACGTGATCGAGTCGCCGCCATGGGCGACCTTCGTACCGGTCGAAAACCCGGGCGACGACCAACGCGGTGACCAGAGCGACGATCAACGCGGTGGCCCGAGCGACGACCCGGGCTACTTTCAGAATCCTGCCCTGATCTCGCACAAGGCGCCATCACTCGGCGAACCCGCCGACGATGACCCCGCGATCGCATCGATTATCCAGCGCTTTGGCATCCCTGCGAGCGCCTTCGAGAACGTCCGCTTTCTGCGCCGCAACCGCGTCGGCATCCACGCTGTCGCCGCGGATCACGAACCGCCGCACGCGAGTGAACCGGACTCGGTCGGTTTCTTGTTCGTCCGCGATGATGGAAACGTGCCTAAGCTCACGACGGCAGGAGCGCTTGCGTTCGGGGCCTTGGCCACACGCAACGTGATCGAATTGGACGTCGAGAGCGCATCGGCGTTCCAGAGTAGACTCCACTTCGAGGTGCCCTCTGGCGGCTTCGGCGCGATCGCGCGTGAGCTCGGCGCAGGCCTGACGCGCGGCTACGTTATCCCGCGCTGCGGCGGTCACCCGCTCGGAGTGGGCTGGATCGGCGACCCCGGTATGGAAGGCGTCTTGATGCAGAGTCAATTCCCAAAGGGTTGGTCGCCGGCGGGCTGAAAGGCCGCAATAGGGGCGCATCCGGAACTTAGGGGAGCTCCAGGGCTCGGGAGCTGAATTGACGACACGACATATGAAGTCGGGCACCTTTTCGTGGCTACCAAATCCTGGAAAGGGGAACACCGGTGCAATCGCCATGTCTGTTGGGAAGGATATGGATGCCGGGTCATCCAGCAGCCGCCTCTTCTCGCATGTCTTGGGCCGACAGCATAAAATTGTCCGCAGTGGGTTCGCGCATCGCCTCGCCTCCTGGGTTGGTCCTCAAGAGACGTACTCTGCGAGCGCGGACCCACTTTGTCATGCCCTCCCTCGGCTTCCGTCATTCGTTTCGAGCCGAAACTGTGGTTCACTGAGGCCATTCGGGGGGCGCAGGCGCGGCGCTAGCTTCACCTTCGAAAATACGACGCCTGCGGCGCGCTTCCGGCCGTTTCACGATCCAGATGGGAACGGGCTGCAGATCTTGGAGCGGTTGGGCTAGAGCCGAGACACGAACCGCAGCCTACGCCGGCGCACTGCCCAACTGCTCGACGGCGATGTCTTCCATGGGGAAGTCGCGCACGTTGTTGGTCAGCAGTACGGCCCGCTCGATCCGAGCGACGGCGGCGACGAGCATGTCAGTGGTGGAGAGTTTTCGACCTTTCTGCAGGAAGCTGAAGCGATAGCGGCCGGCCAAACGCGCCACCTCGCGGTTGATATCGAAGCAGGGCAGCAGATCCAGAAAGCGATACATTGCCGACCCGACGCCCACCGGGCCGGAGTAGAACTCGGCGATGGAGATAGCGCACACCCCTACCAGATGATCCTCCTCGATGAGGGTCAGGAGCTTAGGTGTTGTCGGCTCAACCCCTTTGCCGAACTCGATGAGCACAGTGGAATCAAGCAGATACTTCATGCCTTGGAGGATCCCTGCGGACTGCGCAACTGATCCATCTCGTCCTGGATCTCAACTTCCTCTTGCCGTAGTTCATGCACCCATTCGGCGATGCTCTCGGCGCTCTCCCAGCCGGGGATATCGACATCGGCGAGGAAGCCGGCGGCTTCCCGCGCCGCGGCAAGAAGCTCCAAGCGCGCCGCCTCCTTGGCGACGGCCGCCGCGAAGAAGCGACTGCGCTTGCGGGCGCCAACCAGCCGGTCTACCTGTGCTAGAAGCTCAGTGGGCACGATAATGTGGGTTCTGGTTTCAGACGATGACATTAGTCCTCCTGTGTCATATGAAAGTAGTATATCACACGGACTGTGGGACTATGGGGATTTCGCTGGCGTGTGTCAAGGCCCTCCCCACCCGCCGTTGCCTGATGTTAGGCACTTTGACCGATCACAGCAGGCGCCAAATCGAGGCCTTGCCATACTGGCACCCATTGAGATGCCAGCATGGTGACGTGGCGCCATGAGCGGGTCGGCCGGATCGATCGGCTCCAGCGCGACGACCGCTTGGCCGACGAGCGGCGGTGGGTGCACCGACTGATTGTGGCCGCGCGCGAGCGCGCGCCGGCGCACCAGACGCGGTTGGAGCGGTTGACGCGGGGGGGCGAGGGGCATAGACTGCCGGGCTCCGGCGGGGGCGCGATTGAAGTTCATGGTATCTATCCTCCCTATCCCCGCCCTTGAGCATCTCGGCCATGCCGCGCTTGACGCGCGTGGTGCCGGTCTGGTGCTCGTACGGCTGGTGCTCTTGCTGTTCCGCCATGTCTCCATCGTAGGTCCCGACTCACACGGCGAGCCATTTCACGAGACCGCGCGGGCGACAAAGGGTGCCCGGATCACCTCAGGAAGGATGTCGCGATGACGAGCGTCAACATGATCCTGGAGAACCGGACCGCGCTGCCGCTCACCCTGATCGACGCCTCGCAGCCGCACGGGAGGTGGTCCTGGCCGCCGCCCGCGCGGATCGGGCCGGGAGGACGCCCCGACGATGCGGCTGATCTCCACAGGCCTCCTTGAGGGGTGCGATGGGCGGGTCACCTACCGGATCGGGGCGACCCACCGCCACCGTGTATCTGCCCGCCGAGAACCCCTACCTGGGCTCCAAC
The DNA here is from genome assembly GCA_038913135.1 of Anaerolineae bacterium. Taxonomy (GTDB): domain Bacteria; phylum Chloroflexota; class Anaerolineae; order Epilineales; family Epilineaceae; genus JBCLES01. The sequence goes on along the minus strand of JBCLES010000009.1, from coordinate 21,446 downwards.
GGCTTTCACACCAACACCGACGGCGGTCACTACTCGTCGTGGTGGGCCTCGGGGTCCACCCACTCGAAGGTGACCTTCACCCTGCAGCCCCGCGGCGAGGTCGCCACCGACTTCCTGCCGAGTCGTGACGGGTTCAAGTTCGGCAACAGCTGGCCGGAGACGCCGTACACTCTCCCCTTCCTGAGGAACACACCCTTCGCCCAGAAGTACGGCGACGCCGGGAGGCCTGTGCGGGGGGATGGTGTTCGCGGCGCTCGACTACTTCTACACCGGCCAGGTGATCCCGCCGCGGACCGATGTCCCCCCGGGCGAGCGGGACCCGCTGTTCCTCTACCTCGTGGACCGACTGTTCGACTCCTTCGACCCGGTGACCGTGACGCTGATGCTCAGCCTGATGTCCGAGGTCTACCCGGACAGCGACGAGGAGGTGCTCAGCCGGCTCGGGCTAGCCAGTGGCCGGGCAGCCGTGATGGCCCACCAGGAATGGCCGCTCATCAAGCGCGACATCGACAACGGGATGCCCTCGCCGATGTTCGTCCAGACAGTGAAGTCGACCAACCCTGCCCACCTGGGCGAGTGCCACCAGGTGCTCGCCTACGCCTACGACGTCTCCGGCCACGACATCAAGCTGCGGATCTACGACCCCAACTCCGAGCTGAGCGATGGTGTCACGCTGGCCTTCAACGACGCCACGGCCGCCGAGCCGATCCACGTGGTGCACAACATCGACGTGACGGACGACGACGGCGCACGGCGCCAGGTCTATTGCTTCGTCCGGATGGTCTACGCGGTCGCCCAACCCAAGGTGCCGATGTCGCGGCGCGTGAGCGCACTCGATCGGGCCCGGCGACGGGTTGGTGTGCTAGGGGAGCCGCCCGTGCGCACGGTTGGCGCCACGCACAGGTCTGGTGTCGAGTCGTTCGAGATCCTGCCCGACTGCGGCACGGCCGCGCATGCCTACACCATCGTGGAGGAGACCTCGGAGCACACGCTGAGGGCTCGGCCAGGCGGCTTCTCGCAGCCCCAGCTGGCCTGGTCCGTGGGCGGGAAGACGCTAGCCGACGGCGAGACCCGCGACGTCACGCTGCCCGCGGTCAACACCTTCGTCATCGGACGGCCGGTCGCAGAGGAATCGGGCGATGAGAAGTTGACGAGCTGGGGCGAGCGCGAGGAGGACGACCTGGGCGTCTCGAGCGCTCTGGCCCTGGAGGTGACCAGCTGGCGGGCCGTGGCGTCCGACCCCCGACCGGCAGAGGCACGAGCCGACGTGGCCGGCCTGCACGAGCTGATCACCGCCCGGCTTGCGAAGCTCGATGCGATCGAGCAGGTGAAGGTGAACCGCCCGCCGATCGAGCGGCCACCGATCGACCGGCCGCCGATCGACATCCCCCGTGACTTCCCTATCTGACGTGCGCGCGGTCAGTTCTCGGAGCGGCCGTCGGGGGGCACCCGAGTTTCTAGAGCCACTGTTTGCGATACCAAACGCACGCGGCCTGTCAATCGTTGCCTCGAACCACCCGACCATCGTCGGCGATCTACGATGCCGACCTGCTCTTACGCCAACACCCCCGCGAACACTTCCAGCGCCATTTCGACATCGTCCGCGCTCACCCCACGATGCGTCACGGCCCGCATACGCCGGCCGCCGGCGCCGAAGATCGCTACGCCGCGCTCGGCAAGCAGTGCGACCAGATCGGCCGGCGACATCGCCGTCGGCTCGAGCTCGAAGATCACGATGTTCGTGAGGACTGCATTCGGTGCTATCGCGACTCCCGGCAGTTCCGCCAACCCTTCCGCCAGCCTGCGGGCGTTAGCGTGGTCCTCAGCCAAGCGGTCGACCATCGTCTCCAGCGCGACGATGCCGGCCGCGGCGATGACTCCCGCTTGGCGCATGCCGCCGCCGAGCATCTTGCGCATCTTGCGCGCTCGGGCGATGAAGTCCGTGCTGCCGCAGAGGAGGCTCCCCACAGGCGCCGAAAGGCCCTTGGACAGGCAGAACGTCACGCTGTCCGCGCCGGCCGCCAACGAGGCCGCCGGGACGCCGAGCGCCACCGCGGCGTTGAAGATCCGCGCCCCGTCGAGGTAGACGACCAGGCCGTGCCGATCGGCCAGTGAACGGACGTCGGCCATGTACTTGGCGTCGAGCACGGCGCCGCCGCAGCCATTGTGGGAGTTTTCGAGGCCGATCAGGCGCGTCGGTGGATAGACGATGAAGTCCGGCCTGACCGCCGCATCGATCTCGTCGAGATCGAGAGTGCCATCCGGACGATTCGGCACCGTGCGCGGCTGGATCCCGCCGAGGGCCGCCATTCCCGCGACCTCGTGGACAATTGTGTGTGCGCGGTCGCCCACGATTACCTCGTCACCGCGCCCGCAGTGCGTCAGCAGCGCCGCGAGGTTGCCCATTGTGCCGCTCGGGACGAGCAAAGCCGCCGCCTTGCCCATCGATTGCGCGGCCATCGCCTCCAAGCGCAGGACCGTCGGATCCTCGCCGAATACATCGTCGCCTACCGCGGCCTGGGCCATGGCGGTGCGCATCGCATCGGTTGGGTGGGTGACCGTGTCTGAGCGCAGATCGATCATGCCGCGTCCTGCATCACGCACCGTCCACAGTTTCGAGTCCCTCAGTGTCTGCCAGAAGCGCGTGCGCCGCCCGCAAGCGTGCGACGACGACTGCCTGGTCGAGAAGCGCAAGCGAATCGAAGAGGGGCGGAGCTACACCGCCCCCGGTGACGGCGACGCGGATTGGGCCGAAGAGCGGTCCGGCCTTGACACCGAGACTGTCTGCCAGAGAGCGCAACACCGTCTCAATCGACTCGGCGGTCCATGGCTCGAGTGCCGCCAGCCCGTCGGCCGCCGCGGCGATCCCCGCGGCACTTCCCTGGACGCCCAGCTTCGGTTGGACCAGGTCGGTTGCCGTAGGCTCGACCTCTCGCCAGAGCCACTCGACCCATCCGGGTGCCTCTGAGAGCGTTGTTATGCGCTCCCGGACCAGGCCGGCGATCCCTGCCAGAACCGCGTCGTCTTCTGGCGTAAAGCCGGCGTCGGCCAAGAAGGGCCGGATGCGTTCGGCCAGGTCATCAACAGCGAGAGCGCGGATGTAGTGCCCATTCATCCAATCGAGCTTTTCAGGGTCCCAGCGCGCCCCCGACTTGTGGATGTCCTCGAGTTGGAAACGCGCGATAGCCTGTTCCGGCGTGAAGAGTTCTTCGTCGCCGCTGTATGACCAGCCGAGTAGCGCGAGATAGTTGAACATCACCTCCGGCAGATAGCCCGCGGCCCGGAACTCGCGCGCCTGGACCATCGCAACGCCGTGACCTACGGGACTCGAACTGTCGTCCGAGGCCGCTACCCCATATTTCACGGTCTTCCGCTTCGAAAGCTTCCCGCGCCCATCCGGATTGAGAACCATTGGCACGTGGACATAGGTAGGCGGCTCTATGCCTAGAGCTCGGTTGATCACGATGTGGTATGGCGACGAACCCATCCACTCATCGGCGCGAATCGCGTGCGAAATCTCCATAGCGGCGTCATCCACGCACACCGCCAGGTGATAGGTCGGGAAACCGTCCGACTTCATGATGATCGGATCGTTGAAGTTCTCGGCATGCCATTCGAGCTGCCCATGAATGGCGTCTTGAAGCGTGAGCGAGCCCTCGAGCGGCATGCGCAACCTAATCGTGAACGGCGCGCCTTGAGCGAGCCTCTCGGTGACTACCTCCGGGGCGAGATCACGGCACCGGCGATCATAGCCGCCGTGTCCAGTCGATCCGCCTTCCCCTCCGCTTGTCGGATCGGCAGCACCCGCCCCATCTTCGCGCGGCGGGCAAAAGCAGCGATATGCGTCACCCGATGCCAGCAGTCGCTCGGCCGCTTCGCGGTACTTGTCGAGGCGCTCGCTCTGAACATACGGACCGAAATCGCCCCCTGAGAACGGACCCTCGTCCGGCTCGATCCCGAGCCAGACCAGGCTGTCCCGGAAGTCGTGAAGGGCCGCTTCGATGAAGCGCGACCGATCCGTGTCCTCGACGCGCCAGATGAACACGCCGCCGGACTTTCTGGCCCAGAGCCAGTTGAAGACCGCTGTGCGAAGGTTGCCGACATGGGTGAATCCGGTCGGCGACGGCGCCATCCGAACGCGCACCGGTCGCATCTTCTAACTACTCCCCGAAAGCGAGCGGTCGGCGGCGCATCCGCACGGATTGGACTAGCCCGATAGCCAGCATGAGCGCAGCGAGGCTCGAGCCGCCGTATGAGATGAACGGCAGGGACATCCCCGTCACCGGCAGGATCTGCAAAACGACACCGACATTGACGAGCGTCTGGGACAAGATGTAGACGCCGATTCCGATGCAGAGAAGCGCCCCGGTCCGATCCTGAGCTGCGCGAGCGGCACGCAGCACCCGCAGCACTATGAACGCGAGGAGCATTAGAACGACGGCTGAACCGGCGAAGCCCAATTCTTCGGCGACCAGTGCGAAGATGTTATCGGTGTGCAGCAGCGGCAACCAGCCTCCCTGCGCCTGCAATCCTTGCGCGTAGCCGATGCCGAACACGCCGCCGTTCCCAACGGCGATCAAGGTCTGGATGTTCTGATATCCGTCGCCCATCGGGTCGGCCGTTGGGCTGAGCCAAGCTGAAATCCGATCCAGATGATATTCCTGCAAGAGTCCGGTCGCTCGGATCGCGAAGAGTGTAGGGCCCGCCAGAAGCGCAAGGAGCGCGAAGTGGAGCAGGCGCAAGCCTGCCGCGAAAGCCATTCCAAGCCAGATCGCCCCAAGCAAGATCGTCGTTGACAGGTTGGGCTGCAGGAAAACGAGGAGCATCGGTGCGAGGACCAGGCAGAGTGAGCCGAAGACATGCCTTCCGCGTCGGATATCGAAGCGGCTGTAGTACGCTGCCAGGCAAACCACGACTCCGACTTTGACGAACTCGCTCGGCTGGAGGTCCGCCAATCCCAATGTCAGCCAGCGCTGGCTGCCGAGTTGAGTCCGGCCTATGGCCGCGACGAGCAGCAGGATCAGAATCATCCCGCCGTAGAGCCACATCCAGAGCGCCGCCAAAGCCCGATAGTCAGTCAAAGTAGCGAATGCAAGTATGCCCAGGCTAACCAATGCGAAAACCGCTTGCTTGACCACCAGGTCGTCCCAAAGCGAGTCGACCGGATCGCCCCGCAGCGTAGCCGAATAGATCATGGCCATGCCGAAACTTACCGCAGCGATAATGCCGGCGAGCATCGGCCAGTCGAAGGCACGTACTCGCCGCCATGCCAAGCGCGGCATCGCGGCATGGCGGATGCGGCTGAGCGGTGTGACGTTCATCGCTTGGAAACCCGCACGTTGCCTGCGATCTGCCGATCGCTGAGCGAAATCTCCGCGACCAGCCGGCCGCCCTCCTCCAGCGTCACTTCTACTCCACGATCCGCGATATCGACGTGCCGGGAGATCACTGAGATGATCTCATCGCGGATCTCTTCGAGCTGCGCCGGGGTCAGCCGCGCTCGATCATACTCCAAGACGAACTTCAGCCGCTCCTTCGCCACTTTGCCGGAGGACTTCGCTATGCCTTCGCGCCCGAGTAGGCGGCCGAGGAAAGTCACGCGGCGCCTCCCCTGCCCTCCGCGTCGTGGTCGACTGAGCGGAAGAACCCGCTCAGTCGATTGAGCAGCCCTTGGGGTGCGGCCTCGAGCGGGAGGAGCGGTACATTCTCGCCTTCCAACCGGGCGGCAATATTGGCGAAGGCTCGTCCGGAGTGAGTCGTGCCATCAAGGGCTACCGGTTCGCCCCGATTGGTCGCGGCCAGAATCGCCTCGTCCTCGGGCACGACACCGAGGAGCTCGATCCGAAGGATGTCGAGCACGTCCTCCGTGTCCATCATGTCGCCGCGAGCGACCATATTCGCCTTGATCCGATTGAGGATGAGCCTCGGCGTCGGCTTCCCGGCGGCCTCGACCAGCCCGATGACCCGATCCGCGTCACGGACCGATGACACTTCGGGCGTTGCGATGACGATCACCAGGTCAGCCGGAGCCAACGCGTTCCGGAAGCCCTGCTCGATGCCTGCCGGCGAATCGACTATCACGTAATCGAAACTTGCCCGCAATGCATCGCACACCTGGACCATCTCGTCGGCCGAAACGTCGTCCTTCTCCGAATGCTGGTCAGCGGCGAGCATCATCAGGCCGTCCACGCGTTTGTCGCGGATCAGAGCGCGCTCTGCGTCGACAGTGCCCCGGATCACGTGGAGCAGGTTGTACACAACTCGATTCTCGAGCCCCATGACGACATCGAGGTTGCGCAGCCCGATATCGCCGTCGATGACAACAACCCGTAGTCCGCGTTTGGCCAATGCCACGCCGATGTTCGCGGTGGTTGTCGTCTTACCGACGCCACCCTTGCCCGACGTGACCGTGATCACCCGCGCCATGTCCGACCTCTCCATCAGCTCTCTCCCGCTGGCATGACCCGTAAAAGACCCGCACTCTTCCGTTGCCAAGCCGCCGCCGGCCAGGTCACACGGTCCGCCGACGTCTACCGAGTGAATTCACATGCGGAAGATACCACGACAGACCGCCGCTGTCGCGCCGCGGAAGCGCAGCTCAGCGCCAGTCCTCGACTTCGATTCTGCCGCCCACATCTCGCGCGATCTCCGGAGCCGGATTGCGGGCCGGATGGTCGGGCGCACGCGCGATGGCCGCGCCGATCAGTAGCTGCGACGGCGACAGGTCGAGCGCGCACACAAATGCGCCTTGGCGTCCCGCGCCCGCTTCGACTGTCCCGCGCAGCCGTCCCCAAACTACCACGCTGCCACCGGCGACAAGCTCGGCGCCTGGATTGACATCACCGATCACTATAACGTCTCCGTCATGCTCCAACCGCTGGCCGCCGCGGAGCGTCCGCTCCACGACGAGGGCCGCGGCGCTTGACGCCTGGTTCGGCCAAGGTGGCCCCCCGGATCCGGAAGCGGTCGACGACGCCTCAGCGACAGACCGACTCTGCCCTGAACTCGAATTTTCACCACCGGCGACCGTCGAAGCGGATGACACCGTGGAAACATGCATCCCTGCGTCATGAATCGCGGCCGCCAGCCGGCCGGCCAGTTCGAAGTCGATCGCCGGCCCCGGCATCTCAAGCGTGACCGGCGCGCCTGTGAAGAACGCGCCGGCGCGGCGCTGGAGCTGATCGCGAAGACTGCGCTCCACCGCCGCCAAATCGTCGGCGACTTCGACCACTACTCTGATGTCACGGCCCCGACCTTTGATCGCGATGGGAGGCCGTGGCGGCGTGGGCTGCTCGCGCGAAGCGCTCATGGGGCCACGTCTTGCGAGTTCAATGATCCAGAATCGCCTGCGGGAGGTTCGCCTCCGGCACCTTCGCCGGCGCTTTCTTGGCCGTCGGTCTCTCCCGCGCTTGCCGTACCCGGGTCCGACTCTGCCTCGACTTCCGGACAATCATCGCCTTCGCAAGGGTCCGCTTGCTCGACGCCGCGGCGCGGCGGGAGGTCGAAGTAGGTGCGCAGAACGTCGGCGGCGATCGGCGCGGCAACCTGGGAGCCCTCGATGATCCGGTCAAGCCCTGCTCCCGATACGAAGACCGCGAGCGCGATCTCGGGCGCATCGTAGGGTGCGAAGGCGATGAACCACGCATGGGTCAACAGGTGGCCTTCACGATCCCTACGGCAATAGCCCGCATCGCCTTTCGACACCCAATCGCATATTTCCGCCGTACCGGTCTTGCCCGCGACCGCGATTTCAGTCGGGAGGCCGGTCCAGTCGGGCCTTGAGGTCCCATATCTCACCGCTCCAAGCATCCCTTCGCGGACGGCCTCGAGATGGCCCGGATCGATCGGTAGGCGACCGAGCTCCCCGCCAACTTCACGATTTGCCGCGTTGTCGTCGCCGCCCACTATGCGCTCGACAAGGTGGGGCCTGTGCAGTGCCCCGCCGTTTGCGACCGCCGCGGTCATGTTGGCCATCTGAAGCGGAGTGGCGAGCACATGGCCCTGGCCAATACCCATGTGATACGTATTGCCGGTTCCCCAGTACTCCCCGTTGAATTCTTGCAGCCATGCCGCGGTCGGAACGTGCCCTTCGGCCTCGCCAAGCAACTCGATCTCGGACAGGTTTCCTAGACCGAAGTACCCGGCGTACTTCGCGAGCCGCTCGCTGCCCAAACCGTCCTGGTTCGCGCCGTGCCTGAAGTAGCCGCCGGCGACTTCGTAGAAATAGACGTCGCAAGAGTGCGCAAGAGCCTGAACGACATTGACCGAGCCGTGACCGGATCGGTTCCAACAAGGGAATGAGTATTCGATCGATGGATCGTATTGGTTCGGAAGGACGATCACTCCGGGATCCATAATCCGCGTGGATCGATCGACCAGCCCCTCCTGGAGCGCCGCTGACGCCGTGATAAGCTTGAAAATAGATCCGGGCGGCTGACTTGATATCGCACGATTGATCAGCGGGCGATTGGGATCCGACAGGAGCGCTACGAAAGCGTCCGGGCTGGCACCTGTCGAAAACATATTGTTGTCGTAGTTAGGCAGCGTGACCATCGCCCGAACGGCCCCGTCCCGAGGGTCGAGAGCAACCACTGCGCCCGATGTCGCGCCGACGCTTCGCAGGCCGTTGGCCAATGCGGCCTCCGCGGCTTCCTGGAGTTCGAGATCGAGCGTCAGCTCAAGGTTGGCGCCGGGAGTAGACGGGCGCGAGATTTCGACTTCGTTCAACTCCCGCCCGTGGACGTCGACTTGAACCACGCGTTCGCCCTTCACGCCCCGCAGCGCATCCTCATAAGTCGCTTCGAGTCCGCTCCGACCCACTATGTCGTAGATTCGGTATCCGCGTTCCAGATAGTCGTCCAGCGAGTCCTCGACGATTGCGCCGGTGAAGCCAAGCGCGTGCGAAAGTGTCGGCCCCGCGGGATACTCGCGTACCGGCGCTTGATCGACAATCACTCCCGGCAAGTCGGCCGACTCCTCCATCAATTCGAATGCTCGAGCGCGAGGGACGTTGCGATCTACTGTGACGATATGCCAACCGGCGAAGATGGGGTCCTCGTTCCTATCTCGCGGCAAGAAGCTCTCTATGCTGCGCCGCGCGCCGAACATCGCTCGCACGACCTCGTCCTGTTCAGCGCTGTGATCGTCACGCGGCCCGGTCGTCCCGACCCGCGGGCTCGCCTTCCTAGCGCGAAGCGGCCGGCCGACCACTTCGGCTACGCGCCGCAACACCCGGTCGCGCTCGTCGGTCTCTAGACGCGCGAGGGCGCCCGGCACGATGCCGACGGTGAAACGCGCCGAGTTGACGACGACCTGGCGGCCCTCGGAATCGTAGATGACGCCTCGATCGGCCGGAATCTCGCGGACGGCGAAGCGATTGTCCTCGGCCTGCGAGCGAAGTTCTTCGCCGCGAACCGTTTGGATGTACCAGAGGCGACCCACAAGCGCGACGAAGACCGCGACGGCGATGAACCTCAGTGCGTGCAGCCTGCCGAAGAGTCTGCGTTCGCCCATCAGCCCTCCCACCCGAGGCCGATCCGCGGCCCGCCGATCCGGCGGGCCAGGGCGCGAAGTGGGAAGAAAATCGCCGGGAACCACAGAAGATTGAGAACGATGCGCGGAGCGATCAACGCGAACTGCGTCTCTAATGCCCACGGCACATGTCCGCCGTCGCCTCTTATCAGCGTCTCCTGAGCTATGACGTAGACGAGCGTGGCGATGGACACGAGCGCGGCCGGCACGACCACATTCTGCGAAAAAAGCACGCGACGTCCGATAAGGAGCACACCTGCGCCGACGACGAGCGGCAGCGTATACATTCCGACAGGGCTTGGCGAAAGCTGATCCAACATGAGACCAGCGATCAACGCCCATGCGAGCCCGGCATTAGGACCCCTGAGCAGGCCCCAGCATACGACGGCGATCAAGGGTAAGAACGGAGCGGCACTGCCAAGCGCCGTATGCGGCATCAGTGCCTGTTGCGCCCAGACGATCGAAAGAAGAATCGCGAAGGTGGCGTAGGGATTCATGGCTTCAGCGCAGCGTCGACGGCTGCGCGCTACACATCTTCGTCGGGCGCGGCACCATCGTCTGCAGTAGACGATGCAGGATCCCAATCCGTCACAACGAGCACCTGCTCCAGCGACCCGAAGTCAACGTGCGGCCGCACCACCGCCACTTGGGCGGTCTTCTCGTCGCTTTGCCTGACCTCGACCACCTGGCCAACGGGGATCATCCTGGGCACGTGCGCGCCATCGGCTAGGCCGCTCGTGAAGACGAGGTCCCCGACTTCGACCATACTGTCACGGCCCGCGATGTCCTGTGGAATGTAGTCGATCGTCATCTCACCCGTTGGCGATCCGACAAGCATGCCGGTCGCCCGAGAGCGCTCGATCCTAACGCCGATCTTGGAGTTGGGGTCGGTGAGCAGGCGGACGTGGCTAGACGTTCCATAGGCGCGCACGATGCGGCCGACCAGGCCGTGGCCCACGACCACCGGAGCCCCGTTCGGCGCCCCATTGTCCTCGCCGACGTCGATCCAGAGCGTGTGCAACAAGCTGCCCGGCTCCTGTCCGATTGCCGCGGCGACGACGCTCGAGCCGACAAGGTCGAGGTCGACGCGGGTCGTCCGGAAGTCGAGAAGCTGACGCAGGCGCTCGTTTTCGCTGGTGACGTCCCCGAGCTTAGCAGCATTGACCTCGAGCGCGGCGAGCTCGGCCTCTAGTGCAGCTACGCGCACTCTCAACTCCCGCGCATTACGTGTCCCGCCCAGCGTATCGCCGGCTGTCCGAAACAGGCCGTCCGAAAGCCCGTCGACTGGTGCCATGACCCGACCGATCGCTTCGCTGAGCGGCGCGATCCCCGAAAATCCACCGAAGATCGAAACAGATGCGCCCAGCAGGACAAGTGAAAGCAAAAGTACTTGACGATCGTTCCGCTTGCGCATCCGACTCACTCGTGTCTAAAGGAGAAAGCCGAGCGCTGCGTCGAGGCCAGCACCGAGGCCAATGAGTCCAAGTCTTCGAGAACTAAACCGGCGCCCCTGGCGACGCAGGCCATCGGATGTTTGGCGACCTTGACCTGAATCTTTGCGTCGTGCTCGATGCGCTGTGCAAGGCCGCGCAGGAGCGCGCCTCCTCCGGCCAGGACTATGCCGTGTTCCATCAAGTCGGCGACGAGCTCCGGCGGCGTGTCGTCTATGGCGTCACGGATGACGTCGACGATTGTCTGGACTGGGCTGGCGAGCGCTTCGCGGATGTCGATAGACGACACCTGTACCGCATGCGGCAGGCCTGTCAGCAGATTGCGGCCGCGCATTTCCAGAGTCAGCTCTTCGTCGAGCGGAAAAGCGGAGCCGATCTCGTGCTTCAGGTTCTCGGCCATCCTTTCGCCGATAGCCAAGTTATAGCGTTGGCGCGCGAAAGCGATGATCGCTTCGTCCATCTCGTCGCCCGCGACCCGTAATGAACGGGTGACCACGATGCCGCCAAGAGAAAGGACGGCCACCTCGGTCGTTCCTCCGCCGACGTCGACGATCATGCTGCCCATCGAAGCGGTGACCGGTAGTCCAGCCCCGATCGCGGCTGCCATGGGCTCCTCGATCAGGAACGCCTGTCGGGCACCGGCATTGATCGCCGCGTCGTGAACCGCGCGCTTCTCGACCTCGGTCACCCCGCTCGGGATGCCGATAACCACTCGCGGTCTGGGCAGCGGCGTCAACGAGCGCTCATGAACTTTGCGGATGAAATAGACAAGCATCTTCTCGGTGATGTCGAAGTCCGAGATGACGCCGTCGCGCAGGGGTCGGATGGCGATGATGTTGGCCGGCGTGCGGCCGACCATCTTCTTGGCTTCCGAACCGATCGCGAGCACTTTTCTGCTTCGGCGTTCGATCGCGACGACCGACGGCTCGTTGATCACGATGCCCTCACCCCGGACCATAACCAGGGTGTTGGCGGTGCCGAGATCGATACCGATATCGCGCGAAAACAGACCTAAAAGGGAGTTGAGGGGGCTAAACACTTTGCAGGCTCTCCTATGCGCGCAGGCACGTCGGGCGGCGCCCCGCGAGCGTGCGGAGTATAGCATATCGGCGCTCGCTCCGCCCGACCATCCTCCGCCCTGCGACAGCCTGACGACCTCCCGCCGGACGCTCGGACTTCAGTCTTGGAACTCGTTCGGCGACCGACAGTACTTCGTACCAACGAAAGCGGGACAGCCTTTCGGCCGCCCCGCTTCTGGTTTCAGACTGTCTCGACTGTCAGCCGGCAAGGCTAATTCCCTCTGGAACCCAACTATTCCTCGCCGCCCTCGGACTCGACACCCTCGCCCTCATCGTCGTCTTCACCCACCAAACCAACTCGGCCGGCAGCCGAGACAACGGCTGCTGCGGCGGCGTCCTCGCCCTCAAGCTCAGCAAGCTCGGCCGCCATTCTCCTCCGCCTCGCGGAAAGTCGAGCGATGGCGCGGTTGGGATCGGTCAGGATGACGACGCCTTCCTCGACCTTAATATCGCGCACTCGATACACCTGACCGATACGCCAAAAGCTGCTGCAATCGATCTCGAGAACGGTGGGCAGAATGTCCGGCCTGGCGCGTACGCGTAAGGTCTCGACCAACTGCACAAGCGATGTTTCACCCAGCAACAGGATCTTGGGCGGTTCGCCGACGATCTCAAGCGGCACGGTGGTTTCGACCGACACATCCTCGCGGACCTGCAAGAGATCGGCATGGATCGGGGTCAGCCGCGTCGGGTGGATCTGCATCGAGCGCGCGATAGCCTTGCGCGGCTCACTCTCACCGTCGATGTTAATGAGGATCTTATGCGTCGTCCCAGCACGATCGAGTACGTGCCGAAGATGGCGCGTCTCCGTCTGAAGCGACATCGGCTCAAAACCGGGCCCGTAGAGCACGATGGGCGTCAGCCCTTCGGTGCGCAGCTGCTTGACCTTCTTTCCCGTAACCTCGCGCAACGAGGCGTTCAGCGTAATGTCATCCGACACGGCTCAATTCTCCGCTTTCTACATCGCTTTGGCGATGCGATCACTTTGGCGACGCTCTACTGGCGCACAGCGAACGGCGATTATACGGAGACTGGCCGGACTTCGCAAGGCGACGGACCCTCTTTGGCGACGCTCCCCAATGCACCTGCCTCGCACGCGTACCGGCTACGGCGAACTTGGCGGCGCCAAGCTTTCGACCACCGGCAGCCAAGCGCGGTCGATCAGGGCCGGCACGGGAGTTTCTGCTTCAGGCATGGCGGTTGCAGTGTCGGAAGCGGTCGGGGTCGCGGTCGAAATGACGCGCGGCGTCGGCGTCGAACTTGAACCCGGCGGCGGCGGAAGCGCCGGCGTGCCCGGCGTACCGGGTGTTGAACTCGGACCCGGCGATGCGCTCGGCGGCGGGGTGCCGGAACCGACAGTCGGACTGGCACCCGGCGTTGGGCTTGAGCCGGGAACTGGAGTAAAGGTCGCCACGCGGATCGCCGTGAGATAGCCGGCCGAAGCAAAGCATGTGACGATCGGCGGACTGGATCCGCAAGGATTAGTAGTCCGCTCGCTACCGCTGAAGGCACCCTCGAACGAATCGCCGCCCGGATGCACCCGCAGTGAGCCGTAGAAGAAGCGATAGACGCTGTCGGCCTGGCTTTCAAGCCCTTCAAGGCTGAGCCAGCCACCACCGGCCCCGTCCCCGATCACGCCGCCGACAGGGCCGCGATCGACTCGGACACCTCCGCCCGAGTCCATGCGGATCGTCCAAGTCGTTGTCCTGACTGTCGTCTCCCCGCAACGCGGACAGCTTCGAAACCAAGAACGTGTGACGGACCAAACCCCGGAAATGTCAGGCGCCGGTGCGATCGTCGCGCCAGGGGTCGACATCGGCGTCGGCGGAAGAGGCTGTGCGGCTGCGATCCCGAACGGTTCGCCGCCGTGCATCAGGCCTCCGGCCACCGATAGGAGGGCCAGAACGAGAGCGCATTGGATCACCGTGATCGCTCTATTGCCACGGCAGATACTAAGTAATCGTTCTTTCATCGCAGCCAGCGCCCCATCGCTGCACCCTCTGCCCGCCATGCCGGAGGCCTCTCTCTTAGCCGCCAAATGACTCCGACCGGATAGCCCGCCATCTTCGCCAAATCGCCCGTCACGCGGATGATCGGCAGCCAGAGAAGAGCGAGCGCTTTCTCCAACGGTTCGAGTGGGACCCAGCGCTCTCTAAGCCGCGCGACAGGCCGGCGGAGCATCGCCGCCAATGCGGCAAGGAGACCCAAGGACCAAGCGGGATGATCGGCGATTGCCAGCGCTAGAAGCGTCGGCGTCGCGACAAGATATGTGACGTAGCGGACGATGTGCCGGGCACGCCAGAGGTCGGCCTTGCCGTCGCCGCGGGCATAGCGGAAGTATTGTTTCCAAAATGCATTCAAGGAGGGCCGAGGCCGGAAGTGCGCGACCGCTTTTGGCGCGAAAGCTGCGCCGCCGGCCGTTCCCAGCAATCGAAAGTCGAAGACGAGGTCTTCGCAGTAGTCGAGCCACTCCGGATAGCCGCCGGCGCGCCTCCAATCCGTCTTCAAGAACGCGATCGAACGGCTAGATGGCAGGAATCGACTCGGATCGATTTCGTCGACGGAGGGCAATGTCGCTGCGCCGAGCGCCGTCTCAAAAGGGCCTCGTGGATCGGCGACGAAGAAGCCGGCAGAGACTCGCGCTTCGCCGGCCCCGGCCTCGTTCCCGGCCCCGGCCCTGGCCCCGGCAATCGGCGCGACAAGCGCCTCGAGCCACGTAGGCTCGAGCCGGACCCCGGCATCCGTGCTGGCGATGATCGGCCCCGCGGCGGCATCGATGGCTATGTTCCGCCCGACGGAGATGTTGGCACCTGGCCTGGAGAGCACGACGAGCGGCAGGTCGCCCTCGATGGAGCGCAACTCGAGCGCCTCGCGCGTTCCGTCGGACGAGCCGCCATCGACGATCACGATCTCGTCGGGCGGGCGCGTCTGGTCGCGAAGCGAGTCGATAAGCGCGCCGACGCTCTCGCGTTCGTTCAAGACGGTGGCGATGACCGAAACGCGTTTCAAAGCGCCGGCTGACGCGTCGCCCAAGACACTTGACGGCCGGTTCGAGGAATTCATGGCTGCATTCTACCAGCGGTGGGCTATCGGCGTCCGGCCCGCCCGCGCTATCATCCCCGGCATGTTCGACCGAGCCTATGCCGTCCTCGACCCGCCGACCACGCGCGCCACCGCCGAGGAGTGGGCGCTCGTCCTGGCGAGTCAGGGCATTCCCAGCCGAACCCTCCATGCCGATGAGGGCTGGGTAATCGCACTCGCCCACGAGGACGCCGAACGCGCTGCGCTTGCACTCGCGGCGTATGTCACGGAGAATGTCGTCGACGACGCTCCGGAGCCCACGCTCGTCCGGCGCCGTGCGTGGGCCGGTGCCGGGGTGGCGGCGCTCATCCTCGCGCTCTTTCCAGTCACGGGCACGCGATCCAGCGGCACATGGTGGTATTCCGTCGGGCGCTCCGACGCAGCGCGAATGCTTGACGGGCAGCCTTGGCGCGCGGCGACGGCGCTCACGCTCCACGCTGATCTGACCCATGTCGCGTCCAATGTCTTGGCCTCGCTTCTCTTCGGGACGTATCTGGGCCGGACGATGGGTGACGGCTTCGCGCTGGCAGCGATGCTCGGTTCCGGTATCCTCGGCAACATGACGAACGTTTGGCTGCGCGGCGCGCCCTATGCCGGCGTCGGTGCTTCGACAGCCGTTTTCGGAGCTGTCGGAGCGCTTGCGGGAGCCCGGGCCGCCTCGAGCGTTCGCCCGACGGCCATAGGGGGCCGCTGGCTCCCGATCGCTGCCGGCCTCGGCTTGCTCGCCCTGCTGGGATCATCTGAGACCGCCGACGTGCTCGCGCACGCCTTCGGCTTTATGTGGGGCGTTCCGCTGGGCGCGCTGGCCACTTGGCTGGATCGGCGCACCGGGCGCACCGCGCAAATCGGCGCCGGGATCGGCGCTGCGCTATCGCTCGCCGCCGCGTGGGCGCTCGCCTACGGAGCGCGCGCTGCAGGTGTGCCCGGAGCGTTACCATGATCCGTCGAAACGCAACCGCTTCCGCGGGCCTCGCAGTCAAATGCCCGGAGTACACCCTCGAACACGCCCTCGACCACGCACAATGGCTGTCATGAACATGAACCCTGTCATCGACGCACCCGCCGCTTTGCAGCCCCGCGCCCGTTGGCGGCTGGCCCCTCCGCCGCCATCTGCGCTCGAAGCCGTGCATCCGAATCCAATCGTCCAGCGAGTTCTGGCGCGGAGCGGGATCCGGGACGCTGAGTCCGGACGCGCCTTTCTCGACCGCATAATGGGTGACGATGATCCGTTCCGGCTTGCCGGCATGCATACGGCGGTCGATCGAATTCAGCGGGCACTGCACGCCGGCGAACGCATAGTGGTCTACGGCGACTACGACGCGGACGGCGTCACCGGCGCCGCGCTTCTCACCCAAGCGCTCAAGGCGCTCGGGGCGGACGTGGACGCTCACATTCCACACCGACAGCGCGACGGCTATGGGTTGAGCGTGACAGCGCTCGATGAGATTGCCTCCCGACGTGCGAGTCTGATCATCACGGTGGACTGCGGAGTGCGCGCCGTGGAGCAGGTGGCGTACGCCAACGATCTCGGTATGGACGTTGTAATCACTGACCACCATGTGCCGCCGGACGAACTGCCACAAGCCGCCGCCATACTCAACCCTCGATTGCCCGGCGACCGATACGGTTTTCTGGAATTCTCCGGCGCGGGGATGGCCTATAAGCTCGCTCAGGCGCTCTTGGAAGTCCAGAGCCCAACGAATGGCGGGTCTGCGCTATCGACCGACGACTTGCTGGACCTGGTCGCGCTCGGCACAGTGGCCGACGTGGTGCCGCTTGTCGGCGAAAATCGTGCACTGGTTAGCCGAGGCCTCGAAGTGCTGCGCGAGGCGAGGCGTCCGGGCATCAGGGCGCTCTGCCAAGTGGCAGGCGTGGCGGCATCCGAACTAGACGCGCGCGACATCGGATTCGCTCTAGCACCGCGCATCAACGCAGCCGGTCGAATGGGCGACGCGCGCGACGCGCTGGATCTCCTTTTGGCCGAAGATCTGGGCCGCGCCGCCGATCTTGCGGCTGTGCTCGAAGCGCACAATCAGACGCGGCGAGCGGCGACCGACGTCGCAGTTGAGGCCGCTGAGGAGGCCATAGGGACATCGGTCGGCTGGTTGGTCCCATGGGCTTCGCCGAACGTGGCGTTGGGCGTGGTCGGTCTTGTCGCGGGGCGGCTGACCCGCCAGCACGGCCGGCCGTCGCTCGTTGTGCGCATCGACGGTGAGCTGGCTCGCGGCTCAATGCGATCGGTCCCCGGCTTCGACGTGATGGCAGCTTTGGACAAGGTAGGCGATCTGCTCGAACGCTACGGCGGGCACGCACAGGCAGGCGGACTCACGGTGCGGGTGGACCGACTTCCCGAGCTGATCGAGAATCTCGAGCGCGATGCGGAATCTCAGCTTGAGGGCCTTGACTTGAGGCCGATTCTCGACATAGACGCCGAGATCCCAATCGGGCGCTGCGATTGGGCGCTGCACGGCGTTTTGTCCGCACTCGAGCCGTGCGGAGAGGGCAATCGGCACCCGCGACTGTTGGTCCGCGGAGCTCGCGTACTTTCGTCGCAGGTCGTCGGTGCTGACCACCTCAAACTTTCTTTCGCCGCACCGTCCGGACCGCTGAGCGCGATCGCATTCGGCCAAGGCGCAAGACGCCCGGAGGAAGGCGCCCTGATCGACGTGGTCTTTACCCTAGGGGTGGATTCGTGGCGCGGACGCTCGAAACTCTCGATGATGGTCGATGACCTAGCTGCGCCCGGCGCGGCAGTCGAATCGATGCAGGAGCTGAATTCATGAAGATGCGACGTGGGACCCAAGCTCGCCCAACCGATCGACTGGCTTCCGGCGCTCGACGTAAGCGCCTTTCGCGAGTCGTGTCCCTGCGATCAGCCGTCGTGATCGCCACGCTCGGCTCCCTAACTGCCGTGATCGGCGGCGTGAACGCGCCTTACGATCTTGATGAGCAGGTCGCCCATGCGCAGGACGAGGACGCAACGGCGAGCGTTCGCGATTCGACGGATGATGCCGGCAGGGATGTGTTGGACTCGTGCCGCTTGAGCGTCAGCGCTCAGTTCATTGCCCTCGGGCGCTGTGCAGATGAGCGCGCCATTGTCAACGGCTTCCGCTTCCGTGACGTCCCGCTTCCGCATCGCGCGACGATCACGAGCGCCCGGCTCTTTTTCACGGCTGAAGAGTCCGCAGAGACGGGCCTGTCGCTGATCATCGACGGCGAACTCGATGTAGCGCCACTACCGTTCACCGTAGGCAGCTTGCCGTGGCCCATAGATCGCCCGCGCACCGCCGCCGACATCGCCTGGGTCGTCCCGTCGCGCCCCGCCTGGACCGAAGGCCAAGAGGTGCGATCCGCTGACCTTTCGACCGTCGTCCAGGAGATCGTAAAGCTTCCGGCGTGGGCGCCCGGCAACTCGATGATGATCAGGGTGAGCGCGAGCGGTCCTTCGACCGGCCCGATCAAGCACAGGCTGGTGCGCTCAGCCGACCATCTCGAAGGCGCCCCTCCGCGCCTGGAGGTGACCTTTACGGTTCCGGAGTTCATTTGGCTGCCGCAAGTTATCCGTATCGTGGCTGAGCGCTAGGTCACGCTTGTGACAGAACGACGTCTCGCGTCGCACTAATCGGTTGGATTCCCCTCCGCATCCACGCCTTGCTGCCCGCAGTGCAAGAACTCATCCTCAAATGCTCGATAAACGTGGATCGCGCCCCCGGCTTGGAGCTTGAACTCCGTGACGGCGAGCCGCATCGCGCTGACCGAGCCCGCGGAAGAAGGATCGGCCGTCGGGAGGCCGACTTGAAGATCGTCGCACGTGAGTGATGGAACGGGGACCAATGTGAGACCGAGCGGTGTGATTTCGACGTCCTCTCCAACGCGCGCGCGAAGATCTTCAGTGATCCGCCCCAGCATGCCGCCGGCAAGAGTCTCGATCGACAAGCCCTTGCTGCGGGCGCTATCGCACGGCACGACGTTGATCGTCTTGGCGCCGCGCGTGGTGTGATAGATCGCGCGTCTCCCATCGACCCATACCACCACCCGATAGCCTGGGGTGAGGACCTGCAAATACGAGACTCCCGGCTCGGCGCAACCCAAGCTGCTGTCCGGCCATGTCACTTCGTTCACATCCAAGAGCGTGACGTCGCTCAATTGGACGCCCGCGTCCTGCGCGGCGGCCTCGAGAGCGGCCGCGACCTCGGGCGCCTCAAGGAGTTCGGCCGGGATGTCCCGCGACGGTTCAGGCCGTTCTTCCGTGTTGCTATCGGATGCCATATCAACCTCGCCTGGTGTCGCCTGCACGTCAATACCATCCGGTTCGACCGCTGCTTCCGGCCGGCATCCGGCTATGACCCCGAGTGTGAGCAGTGCCAGAAGGCAAGCTGTTGGTCCTGCAAGAAATTTCGACCGACGCTCGATCGCGTGCATTAGTTCGGTGTAAGCGTTCATCCGGGCGTGCTCCACTGCGCAGCTCCTTCGTAACGGACTTTTCAAGTCCGACTCGGACCCAAGTATATCCGGTTGACCCGATGGCTCCGCGCGGGGACGAATTCGGCCTGGCCGACGGACCGGTCGCGACTGAAAGGGTCTTGGAGGCACGCCCAAGTGATGGCGCCAGCCGGACGACTCTGCCAGAGCAGCGCCCAGAGCAGCTCTCACCCCCCGTCGCGCAGCGCCGACTGCAGCCGCTGCCTGGCGCGGGCCAGGCGGCTCTTCACGGTACCCATGGACAAGCCCGTCGCAATCGCGATCTCGCGATACGACATCTCCTCGGCGTGGCGCATGAGGACGACCTCCCGGAATTCGGGCGGGAGGGCTGCTACGGCTCGCCAAAGCGTCCGAAACGTCTCGTCCTCTTCGAACGATCTATCCGGCCGACTGGATCGATGGGGATCCCATAGAGTCTCGCCCAAGGCTTGACCCGAGCTGTCATCGTCAAGGCTCGTAACGCGACTGGTCCGCCGGATATGGTCGATGCCCAAGTTGGACGCGATTCTGGAAATCCAACTCGAAAAGCGGTACTCAGGGTTGTAGTCCGGAAGTGCGAAGTAGGTCCGACAGAAGACCTCCTGCGTCAGCTCCTCAGCGTCCGACGCGCTCCGGACGAGCCGCATCAAGATCGAGTAGACGCGCCTTTGGTGGCGTTCGATGAGCATCGAAAATGCTTCCCGATCCCCTGCAAGCACTGCGGCTACGACTTCGGCGTCGCTCATCGCCGAACGTTCGTTTGCCGCTCCGAGGCGTCCCACGGATCAGGCACCTCGAGCGCGCTTCATTCGCGCGCGCAATTCATCCGCCTTCGTCTGCAGCGCGATGAAGTAATCATCGTCGGTGACATCGGCGACGTGCTGCGCCTGTTCCGTGCGATCGATCTCGATGCGAAGCCGGTTCATCTCCCGGCGGAGCGCCTCTTCGCGGGCCTGGACGGCGCTGATCATCCCGATGAACGTGTCGACGAACCGCGTGACGTTGTTGTCTTGAGAATCGACGGCCTGGGCCTGTATCGAGCTTTTGGCCGTCTCGTAATCCCCGTTGCCGACGTATTTTGCCCAAGTCATGAGGCTCTTGAGATATTGCGTGTTGCGCCGAGCCCTCGTCTCGAGAGCGCCGATGACGACAGCGCTCAGCGCCGCGGAAGTTGGCAGGATGCGGTTGAAGGAGTCGCGATCCAAGCGTTTGAGCCTTACCGCTTCACGCGCCCGAGCCCCGGCATTTCTGACGCCGCCGTCCAGCAGCGCGATCTCGCCGAGGCACGCTCCGGATCGGAGCCGTTCGAGCACGATCCCGTCCTCCGTCACGACATCGATCTCGCCGTCAACGACGATGTAGAGCGCGTCGCCGGGATCACCGGCGTCGAAGAGTGCCTCGCCCGGAGAAAGCTCCACCTCGTCCCAAAGATCCGCGACCTCCGGACTTGCCAGGAGATGATCGGACAGACTAGGCACAGGCGCGGTCATCGCGAGCTTTCCCCGAAGTCATCGGCGCCTTCACCATCTTCCGAGCCTGAGGGGCCGCTGTCGACTTTCTCCTCCAGTTGGTCCCAAATGCTCTCCATCCCAGTGCCGCGTCGCTTTCGGGCGAAGTACGTGCGATACACCGTGCCTTCCTTGAGCATGAGCGGGCGCGCGAAGCCCTTGTCTCGCAAGCGCTGCAGAGTCGCATTCACTTCTTCCTCCGAGCGGTTGAGCGCTGACACTATCGCGTCCAGGCTCAGGTCGCCGCCGCGGACTAATAGTTGAACGACGGCGATCTCGTCGTCCGGCATGAGGAGCAGATCGGCCGGCGACATCCCGGCCATCTTGTCCCTCTG
>JBCLES010000008.1:0-86518 GCA_038913135.1 Anaerolineae bacterium | reverse complement strand
TTGCACTGTATTGCCCAGCACGTTGCAGAAGGCCGACATTTCCAACGAGGCGGAATACTACATCGCTAGGAAGCTTCAATGTACATGGTAACTTTCGTTCTAGGTGATCCGACGCGACTCGATGAGGTCCTCGAGGCGTGGAACAGGATAAATGTTTCCGGCGTCACGATTCTTGAGACAACCGGACTCCATCGCCGTCGCCACCAGGCGCTCGGCGCACGCTATGCATTCGCTTTTCCGACACTGGACGCCCGATACGCCGGCCACTTCACGCTTTTGGCTGTCGTGAAAGGCTCAGAGGATGTCCACGCAATTGCCGACGCAGCCGCAGCGGTAGTCGGAGATCTCAATTCTCCCAACACCGGCGTCCTGTTCGCCTGGCCCATCGAGATCGTTATCGGTCTGACCGACTTCCAGGACGAGTCCGAATGATTTGGATAACGTTTGTCGTAGCCGCAGCCATCATGGTCTATGCAGCTATCCGCTTGGCGAGAGCTAGCGACGTCGTGGCAATACGCACAGATCTTGGACGTATGTTCGTCGGCACTATGCTCCTGGCCCTCGCAACGTCCTTGCCGGAGCTGCTGACGATGACGAGCGCGATCCAAGAGGAAGCGGAATCCCTTGCCGTCGGGAGCTTGTTCGGAAGTTGCATGTTCAACATGGCGCTTCTGGCGATTCTCGACATCGCGCATCGCGATGCCCATGTTCTGAGGCGTGTGGCGCTCACGCATGCAGTGGGGGCGTCGCTGGCAACGCTTATCATCGCAGCGGCTGTGCTCTTCATCCAGGTGGACATTGATCTATCCGTCGGATGGGTCGGAGTGGATAGCTTGACTCTAGTCGCGATTTACCTGGGTGGCGCCTGGCTTATCCGGTCCGGAACGGCGGAAACGGCGACAAGAGCCGCCATGATTCGCACTGGACCGGCGTCCGAAGAGTCGCTCGCCGGTCTTCCTTCGTTGAAGCGAGCCAGCTTGGAGTTTGCGATTGCGGTCGTCGTCCTCGTACTGGTCACTCCGACGATGGTGCGGAGCGCGATCGAGATTGCGGAGGTGACGGGATTGTCACAGGGCTTCGTGGGCGCTGCGCTTGTTGCGATCATCACTTCGCTGCCGGAAGGCGTCACCACCTTTGCGGCCGCCAGGATGCGGTCGTTCGACATGGCCGTCGGCAATCTCTTCGGCAGCAATCTCTTCAACGTGTTTGCGCTCGGGCTGATCGACGTGTTCTATCTCCGCGGGCGCTTTCTAGGTGCGGTCGACCCTGTAATGGCGACCGCCGGACTGCTCGCGCTCGTCTTGGCGGCCCTAGCGATGGTCGGCAACGTGGCGCGGATTGAACGCAAGGTGGCAGGGGTCGAGATCGATGCCATGCTGATCCTTTTAGTCTACGGGCTTGGGATGTGGCTGCTATACAGTCGCGGGCTGGTGGCTTGAGCGGCGCCGAGGATCGATCAGAACTGGACCTTGGGGACTCGATCTACTTCGGTGACAACCTTGAAGTGCTCCGAGCGCTACCCGATAGCATGGCCGATCTGGTCTATGTGGACCCGCCGTTCAACACCGGGCGCGATCGTCGACTCACGCGGCAGCGCGCGGAAAGGGACGATGCAGGCGAAAGGGTCGGCTTTGGTGGGAAACGTTACCGGATGTCCGATGGCGATTCACGCGCTTATCCGGACAGCTTCGATGACTATCTCGCGTGGCTGGAGCCGCGATTGATCGAGACGCGACGTGTGATGTCGGAGCATGCCACGCTCTACCTTCACCTCGACTTTCGGGAAGTGCATTACGCCAAGGTGATGCTGGACGGGCTTTTCGGTCGCGAGTGCTTTCTGAACGAAATCATCTGGGCCTATGACTTCGGGGGTCGGGCCAAGCGACGTTGGCCGCCGAAGCACGACAACATCCTGGTGTATGTGCGCGATCCGAAGCGCTATCACTTCGACGCTGAAGCTGTCGAGCGCATTCCGTACATGGCGCCGGGTCTGGTCGGCGAAGCCAAGGCTGCGCGGGGCAAGCTGCCGACCGACACGTGGTGGCACACGATCGTCCCTACGAACGGCGGCGAGCGCACGGGCTATCCGACTCAGAAGCCGCTCGGCATACTGCGCCGCGTTGTGGCCGCGTCTTCAAGATCTGGTGACATGGTGCTCGATTGGTGCGCCGGCAGCGGTACCACAGGGGTCGCTGCCCGGGAGATCGGGCGTCGGTTCACGCTTGTCGACAACAATCCGGAGGCGATTCAAGTGATGGTCGATCGGATTGGGGTCGAAGGCGTTCGCCTGATCGGATGGGCCGCATCGGAGTGATAGATACAGATGAAAGTGCCGAACAGCCCTCGCGCCCCTCAGCGGGTCTTTGCGAGGGCTGTTTGCACGCTCGACTTATACCGTCTGCTCGCGGACCAATCTATCTTCTATGCCGCGCGGCCGCCGAAGACGCGAGACTGGCGAAGTATCCGAGCCTCCCGGTGGTGAAGTGCCACGCTTTCACTGCTTCAACTGCATGATTCGCAACAGTGGATCGTCGCCCTAGCGGTCCCGATTCGGCGCGAGTGATCCGGATGCTTGATGTACAGGATCTCAGGAAGCTCGGAGGGCAGAAAGCAGATCATAATCGGGAGAGCGTCGTAGCCGCTGTAATCGGGAGCCGGTGCCGGCACGTGGAGCACCGACCCTGGCTCACCCTCGAATCGGAGGATCGGCTGATCGAATGGACCACTGTCCGTCGGGCAGTCGATCAGTCGGATGTGGCTGATGGTGACCGAAATGGCTCCGCAATCCTCGGCCAGATCGCCGTCCATCGCCGGAAGTTCGACGGTTGGCAACCAGGGATCGTCGCGCTGAGGTCCTTGGATCGGCGGGCACATTCCGACAATGTGCTGGACTTCTATCACTTCGCAACCTGAGCCGGAAACGCCCCCCTCGCTGCCCTCACTTGCCAATGTCGTTCCGGCGCTGCGAGACGCCAAAATGCCCGCGCCAAGCAGTGCAAAGGCCATGAGAAGGCCGGAGGTGACGTTGGGTCTCGGCCTCATGCCTGGCGCACAGAGTGTAATGAAGGGTGTCTTGTGATGGGTCGTCCTGCGGCGCGGTGCGTCGCTCTTGATTCCCGTCGCGACGAAGGGTAAGCGAGGGTCCATCTAATCCTCCCAGTTAGGCTCGAGGCCGTCGTACCCGCCCGGATGACGGGAGAGGATGTTAGCTCGTTAGCGTCGCACAAACGTCGCACGTTTGCAGATCGCTCAAGGCGTGTTCCCGGAACGTCGTTGCCCCACGCTCTCAACACGTGTTCTCGAAACGTTCCAGACCCTCGCTCTCAGCCCGCGTTCTTGACCGCTTTAGGAAGGTAGATGCGCTTATCGAGTACGCCCGGCGTCGTGATCGGCGTCGGTGTCGGTGTAGGCTCAGCGGTGCCGGTTCCAGGACTCGGTGTCGCGCCGTCCGCGGTTGCGCCGAATTCGTACGAACCGATATCGCACAGCGCGGTGCCGTCACCATCGCCATCTACCGGAGCCGCGAACCCGCGCTGATCCCGGTCCAAGCACAATCCCGGGTGACCAGCGTCTATCGCCGGGCTGCCGGCGGCAAGAGCATGTGTCCTCGATGACCCGCCGTTGTCGGCAAGCGGCAGTATCGTCACCACGCGCGGCGAGATGTCGCCGGTTCGGGTTAGCCCGCAGGTTTCGTCGCCATCTAAATTGTGCCCAAGTGAGGATGCACGCACTGAGCAGTTCACGGAGCCCGGATTGTGGATGAACGCATTGCCGAAACGGATGGTTCCGGCCCCTGTTGCATCGATGACCGCCACATCGGATCCACTCGAGCGGTTGTTCACGACGGTGGAGTGAGAGACTTCGATCTGCCCATCGATTTCCGACATCGCCGCGCCCCGAGACGCTTCATTATCGGATATTGTGCAGAGCTCGACCGTCACATCGCCCTCCCGCTCCGCGAAGATAGCGCCGCCCCGCCCGGCACCCGACATCGCCTTGTTGCCGATCATGGAACACCCACTTATCACAACTTCACCATCCTGGCGCGGCGCGGTGCCGACACGGGTATAGACTCCAGCCCCAGCCGCCGACTCGTTGCCGTCGATAGTGATATTGGTGAGGGTCGCGATACCGATCGACGAAAGACCGCCCCCAAACTCCGTCGCGGTGTTCCCGTTCAGACTTCCGCCTTCAAAATCAAGCTTGTTGGAATTGAAAATCCCGCCGCCATCCAACGTGTGATTTCGTTCGATGATGGTATCGCGAATCGTCATAACCCCGCGGCCCCGATTCACAATCGCTCCGCCGGAAGTCGTGGCCCGATTGTCGTGGAAATGTGAATCCAGAATGGTGGCTTCGTCGCGGCTGAAGAGGGCGCCGGCATTCGAAAGAACGGCCCCTGGGTCGGTCCAGAGAACCGCTTCATTGTTATAAAACTCACTTCGCTCTACATTGAGCACGCCGCCCTCATCGTTGAAGATTCCGCCACCATTCAGAGACGCGACGTTTTCGGACAAAACTGTGTCCAAAAGGTCGAGCCGCCCGGCATCGAGATAGATACCGCCACCGTCGCCGATAACCGTATTGCTCACGATCCACGACGATTGGATTGTCACGCGCGCGTTCTCGTGGTTGATGTAGACGCCGCCGCCATACCGGTCCTCGCTGATGACCGTTCCGGTTCCACCAGTGATTCGGACGTTGCGTAGTGCGACCAGGGCAGGTGTTTCGACCGCGACCGTCGACCAAGTTCCTAAGCCGGCGATCGTCGCCAATTCGTCTGGTCCTGGACCTTGAATCGTGATGCCCTTAGAGATGACCAGGTTTTCCGTGTACGTGATGCCGCCGCGGAGCTGAATGACATCGCCCGCGGTCGCGGAAGACAGCGCGGCGCCGATGGTCGAATGATCGCATCCGCTGGGGCAGACGGTGATTTCGGCCGCTTTGGCCGGCATGGCGAGAACGGCGCCGATCTGGAGTGCGACAAGCGCTGCGAGCGACGCGTTGCGAAGCCTGTGGTTGTGAGCGGCGGGTTGAAGAATCGATCTGTCTGGCGTAGCATCACGTGAACTTGAGCGGCGCATAACATTCTCCATGAAGATGGCGTGAATATGCCCGCTAGTATACTTCACGGATGGATGGCGGCTATCGCCGATCTAGACTTCCACCGGTAATAAGAACGTCAAACCGCAATTGCCATGCTCGCTTGAGGTGGCTCTCGATCGATCGACCGTCCGCATCACTCTAACGCTACGACGGATCAGTCGTGAATCTCGACCTGAGTGCCTAGCTCGGCCCAATTGAAGAGCAGCCGCGATTCATCCGTGCCGATCACAACGCAGCCGTAGCTGATCGGAGTACCGAGGACGCCGCCCCAGATTCGCGTGCCGTTGATGATCGGCAGGGCGTGAATCCCGTTCTCGGAACTGCCGGCCCAATAGATGCCCAGCCAATTCGGCATCCAGAGCTGCCAAGCGCTCGACCACGCGTTCGGAATCTTGCTTTGAACCTCGAACGTGCCGCGCCGAGTTCCATAGCCGGCCATCCCGGTCGAAGCGGGCCAGTTGAAGATCAACTGAGACCCCTCCCAGACGTACATACGCTGCTCACTGACGTTAACCTCGATCCGCTTGGCGCCTCCACTGCCGACGACGCCGCTGCCGGGCCGCGGCACGATCAGGCGTTGACCTGCTGTCAGCGTATCCGGCGAGATATCGTTCAGTCGCGCGAGATTGGCCGCCGTGGTGCCGTGGCGCTCCGCGATGGCGGACAACGTGTCGCCCGGCGTGACGATGACGTCGATCGTTCGTGAACCGCCGTAGGCTGAGCCCGTACCTTCGATCGGAGCGCTGGCGACCGGCTGCGGCACCGAGCCGCCTTGGACAATCAGGACCTCGCCGGCGCGAATAGAGCCATCGTACGGCAGTCCGTTCGCGGCCTTTAGAGTCTCGATATCCGTTCCGAAGCGATCGGCGATGGCGTATAGGGTGTCGCCCGGCTGGACGACGATCGTCCGCGCATCACCGGTCGCAGCGGCAGCGCCTTCCGCTGATCGGATGCCGACGGCGCTCAGCGGAGGTGAAGCGGCACTCATTTCGGAGGCGCCTTCGGCCGTTCGAGCTGGCTCAGCGGCACGCGCGTTTGCCGCTTGCGCGAGCGGGACCCACAGTCCGCGGCCGGGAAGTAGCGTCGCCGTAGGCGACATCGCATTCCGCACCGCGAGTTCCTCTACGGACATCTGATAGCGCCGGGCGAGCGAATAGAAAGTGTCGCCTGGCCTGACGACATGTACTCCGAGTCCGCCGGACGGCGCGGTTTCAGGGGAGACCTGTGGGCTTTGCGCGGCTTGGGAAGTCGGTGAGCTAACCGCGGCTGCATGGGCGGTGACCGCTCCAGTCGCTGAGCCGGCGGCGAGAGTCGCGACAGCGATCGCCGCCGCCGCTGCTATTGCCCGAAGCAGGTCGGCGGCCGGGCCGAGGGCGTCAAGCCCTGGCCCGGACGACCGGGTCGCACGTAGCGGAGCTGGTCGCACCCTCTGAGGAAGTGCTCCCAACCGCGATCGGATCAATTGTCCAGCCGGATACGCACATCGCATGGCTGCTCAAACTGACCGGCAACGTCGACGGCCGTGAGCCTGAGAGTGTAGTCGGCGTCCGGCATGTTGCCCGTGAACCAGACGCCTAGGGTCGAGTCGTTGACCCGGTTGCGATAGACGTCGTTGATGCTCTTGAAATCACTGCCGATGGGCGTATGCCCCATCGCGTACTCCAGCTTGTAGAACTGGAAGTTCTCGATGTTGGCCGTGCCGATGATGTGGAGCGTACCGGCCACCTTTTCGTGCATCAACGGATCGACGATCTGCACCGCGCGTCGGCATGCCGCCGGCCTCTGGGTGCTTGGTCGTGGAGGTGCCTTTGCGGGTGGTCGTGACGGTGGTGGGTTGTGCTTCGGCGGGTAGTGCTTTGGAGGTGGGCTGCCGGCTTCACAGGGTATGTGAAGCGACTGGCCCGAATAGATCGTGTACGGGTAGCCGATGCCATTGGCGCGAGCCAGAGAATAAACCGTCGTGCCTGTGCTCCAAGCGATGCCGCTCAGGGTTTCGCCCCGCGTTACGGAATGGTAGTAGCCACAGCCCTTGTGATCCGGAATGTGGGGTGGGGTGTAGCTGCCGGGAATCGACAGTCGCTGGCCTATCGCGATGTAGTCGGCATTGCTCAGGCCGTTATGCGACATCAGGGCTGTGATCGTCGTACCATAGTGCCACGCGATTGAATAAAGGGTGTCGCCGGCCTGGACAACATGGGTGGAGCTTCCACCAGGCGGTGATCCTGGTCCGGGCGGCGGCGATCCGTGGCCCGGCGCCGGCTTGTGAGGCCCCGGAATGCTCAGTTGCTGTCCGACATAGATCCAATCCGGGTTGTAGATGCCGTTGGCTGCGGCAAGGTCGCCGGCACTGACGCCGTAGTACCAGGCGATTCCGTAGAGCGTGTCGCCGGGGCGTACGACATGCGTCGAGCCCCCTCCATGATCTTGAGCCTGTGCTTCGGCCGGGGCCCCGAGGGTCCCCACCGCCATGAGCGCACACAGCGCGAGCAGCGTGGCGATCCTTCGCATGATGCGTTCTCCTCTAGTTCGTGGGCTGTCCGGCAGTGCGGATTCGTTCGAAAACCTTGCATGCCCTTCGCGCGCCGAGCTGGACAGGTCAATCACTCGATTCGCGCCTGGTCGGTGGGGGTGACCCGGGCAGGCCGCCGATCTCGCGCAGGCTCAAGAAACCGGCCAGCTCGGAACGGCTCACGCGGTACACTCCGTCCAGCTTGACGGAGCGCAACTTCCCCGCGCGGATGTAGCGACGGATGGTGAAAACGCTGACACCGAGGCGGTCTGCAACTTCCTGTGTCGTATAGAATTCGGGCATGCGCACCACCTGCTACATGTTGCTTCACGTTGCTACACCGGTGCACAGGTTACGTGCACGGATTTCGGGCGTCAAGTCCATTCCTTAAAGAATTCGTCTACAATCCGCCGTGGGTTCAGCCTGAATTCGGCATCGAGGATGATTGCGGTGATAGACAAGACCATACGGGTTGTCGAATTCGACAAGGTGCTCGAGCGTCTGGCTGGCCATACGGCATTCTCGGCCGGCCATCGCTTGGCTCTCGACTTGCGCCCTTCAGCCGACGCGCGAGAAGTGCGTAGGCGCCTGGCTTTGACCCGTGAAGCGCGCGACGTCAGCGATCGCCGCAACGTCGATCTGCTCGGCGGAGCACGGGACGTTCGAAATTTTGTCGAGGCGGCTGCTCGTGGCCGTGTGCTCCTCCCAGACGAGTTGCTTGCTATCCGTTCAACCCTTGGAGCGGCGCGGCGCTCCAAGTCCACTCTGACGCGCGAAGCCGCTCGGTGGCCCCACCTGGCCGAAATCGCGGCCACGATCGACGCTGCGCCCGCAGTTCACGATGCTATAGAAGAAGCTCTGGACGAAGAAGGCGAGGTCCGCGACGACGCGAGTCCCGCACTGCGAACGCTACGTCGAAAGAATCGTGTCGCGCGTGACAGGATCGTGCGGCAAATCGAAAGCCTGGCCCGGGGTGCGGCCAAGGATCTCATGCAAGATGCGCCGGTCACTCAACGCAACGGCCGTTGGGTGCTTCCGATCAAGGCTGACTTTAGGGCTAGGCTGCCGGGCGTTGTGCACGATACGTCCGATTCCGGCCATACTGTGTTCGTCGAGCCACTTCAGGTCATCGAGCCCGGCAACGCGTACCGCCAAGGACTGATCGAGGAGGAAAAGGAGGTCGAGCGGATTCTACGGGCGCTGAGCGCGGATGTGGCGAACGAAGCCGAGGCGCTCAACGCTTCCGTCGAGGCACTAGCGGAGATTGATCTTGCATTGGCCTGCGCGGCGTATGGTCACGAGATCAAAGGGGTTACTCCGGAGATCGTCGACGAAGGTCCGCCGATGTTCCGTTTCGACGCTGCGCGCCATCCACTGCTTGACCCGGTGTCGGTCGTGCCGATCGATATCCACATCGGCGATCATTTCAGGCTGCTCGTGGTGACGGGACCGAACACCGGTGGCAAGACGGTCGCGTTGAAGACGGTCGGTCTCTTGGTGATCATGGCCCAATCGGGCCTTCAGATTCCGACTGAGGACGGGGCAAGGCTTTCCGTCTTCGAAGGGGTCTACGCGGACATAGGCGACGAGCAATCGATCGAGCAATCTCTGTCTACCTTTTCGGGGCACATGACGAACATCGTGAGGATTCTCGCGCGGGTGGAGGAGCGATCACTCGTACTTCTCGATGAACTTGGTGCGGGCACGGACCCGACTGAAGGTGCCGCGCTGGCTGGCGCGATTCTCGACTGGCTCCGCGAACGACACGTCACGACGATCGCCTCGACCCACTACACGGAGCTCAAGGCCTACGCTTGGTCGACGGATGAGGTCGCCAACGCCTCCGTCGAATTCGACGTCGAAAGCCTTAGACCGACGTACGTTTTGACGATCGGCCTGCCCGGGCGATCCAACGCGCTCGCGATCGCGGCGCGGCTGGGACTTGAAGCGAGCATCATCGAGCGAGCGCGGCAGGGATTGACTGTCTCTCAGGTCGAGATGGAGGACATGCTCAGCGCGATCAAGGATACGAATCGTGCGGCGGCCGAGGATCGGGCAGCGGCCGCATCGGCCCGCCGAGCTTCCGACGAATGGTCGGCGCGGCTCGAGCTGGCCTTGGCCGAAATTCGGGAGGAGCGCGCGAAGATGTTGAACGTCGCCCGTAGACAGGCCGAGCAGGAGTTGGCGGCTGCGCGAGAGGCGATCGACGCGATCGTCAGACGAGCAGAGGGGCGGGCTGCGGCGCGCGAAGTACTCGAATCCGAACTCGACGAAATCGAGACGATTCTTGCGACCGAGGAGCGAGTCGGTGCCGCCGCCGTCGATCCAACGGTGCTGGAGCCGGGGTCTAGGGTAAGAGTTCTGAGCTTCGATCAGGTGGGCGAGTTACTCGACATAAACGATACCCGCGACGAGGTCGATGTCCAGCTTGGGATCCTCCGCCTGCGAATCCCGCTGACGGACATCGAGTATGTCGGACCGCCGGAGGCCACCGATTACCATGCATCTTCGTCGCGCGTCATCCGCCACGACGCCACATCGACGGGCATGGAAGTGGACGTCCGAGGCATGACCGTTGAGGAAGCGATCGATGCAGTCGAAAGACGGCTCAATGACGCGCTCCTTTCCGACTCGCCGTGGGTCCACATCGTGCACGGCCACGGAACCGGCGCTCTGAAGCGGGCATTGCGCGATTTCTTGCGTTCGCATCCATCGGTGACGCGCATGCGAGCCGGCGAGCGTGGCGAGGGCGGAGACGGTGTCACCATCGCCTACTTCGAATGAATCGCGCACCATCGATTCCCGTAGAGTGCAATCGCCGATATAATGTGAGTGGAGGCTCACATAACTTGCTGATTGAAAGTAGGGATATAGGAGAATCGCCATGACTCGAATCGGATACGAACAGGCGTTAGCCCGTGCTGAGCGCGACAACAGAACGCTAGGCGAAGTATTCCTTGCCCGCGCGCGCCGCCGCCCTCGATTGATCGCGGTGCAAGACGCCGGCGGTTCGATGAGCCGCATCCGACTGGCGGCTGTGGCGCAGGTGATCCCGAAGCTGCTTGGGCTTGCCGATGATGAACGAGCCGTGGGCGTCATGCTGCCGCCGGGTAGGGGCGGCACCCTCGTCAACTTGGCGCTTGCGCTCGATGGGCGTACCGCGGTCAACCTGAACCATACAGCCGGGGCTTTTCAGATCGCGCGGATGTGTGAAATGGCTGAGATTCGCACGATCGTCTCGTCGCACCTCTATCTGGAAAAGATCGGATCGCCTATCTTGAACCCGCGGGTAATACACGCGGAAGACTTGGTCAAGAACGTCGATAAGAAATCGGTGTTGAAAGCGATGGCTGGGACCATTCTCTTGCCGCCTAGACGGAGGAACGGTTCTGATCCGGACGATGTGGTGACGATCATTTTTTCTTCCGGCACGACTGGCGATCCCAAGGGAATTCAGCTCTCGCACCGTCAGGTCATCGCGCACGTCGAAGCGGTCGCGACTCATCTGGAGCTTCCGCAGGACGAAGGCTGCCTATTGTCGCCGCTCCCGCTGTTCCACAGCTTCGGTATCGTTCCTGGCGTGTGGATGCCGCTTCTCCACGGCCTGAAAATCGCGGGCCAACCGAGTCCGTTCGACGCGGAGTCGCTGGGCGAACTGGCCGAAGCGAGCCAGGCGACCATTCTGGTCTCGACGCCCACCTTTGCGCGCGGCTATCTCAAGCGGATCCCGCCGGAGCGGTTGCAATCGCTTCACTTCGCCGTGGTCGGCGCCGAACGTTGCCCGATCGATCTCCACGCGGCTTTCAAAGAGCGCTTCGGTATTCCGCTGCTGGAAGGCTACGGCTGCACCGAGCTCGCGCCAGCGATTTCGATCAACACCATCGGTGCCAATCGCCCGGGGTCCGTCGGCCGACCGCTGCCTGGAGTCGAGGTGTTCACCATGGATCCGGACACGGGTCAATTGCTTCCGCCGGGCGAGACTGGCTTGATCGTCGTTCGTTCGCCGGCCCGGATGGTCGGCTATCTTGGACGCCCCGATCTGACGGAGGAGGTCTTCGTTCACGGCGGGTACAACACGGGCGACATTGGAAGCGTCGATGACGAAGGCTTCGTCCACCTGACCGGACGGCTTGCCCGTTTCGCAAAGCTTGGCGGTGAGATGGTCCCGCTTGATACGATCGAGTCCGCGCTACAGAGCGTTGTCGACAAGCACATTTCCAGCGGAAGAGGCTCAGTCTCCGAAGATGAAGCGGCTTCGAGTTGTCAGATCGCCGTCGCGGCCGTGGATGACAGGCGTAAAGGCGAACGCGTGGTTGTCCTGTTTACGGGCGAGTTGCCAACCGAGGCATCCGAACTCGTCGCCCAAGCGCTTGACGATCTCCCGACCCTCTGGCGACCACGAGCCGGGGACTTCCATCAGATCGAGTCGATCCCGATTCTTGGTACCGGCAAACGCGATCTTGGCGCCATCAAGCTTCTCGCCGCCGAGGTCTCACCGGGCGCCGCAGCTCGCATTGCTGCCGGCGCACACGAGGTGGCCGAAAGCGCGCGCGAGCTGGCCGGCAGCGCCCGTGACGCTGCGGAGCACGCGTACGAGCGTGGCGCGGCGGCCGTGAGCGACAGCGTGAGCCGGTTGTCCAAGCGAATTCGATCAGGGGATGCGGAGCCGCCGGAAGGCGTAAGCCAGGTGGACACCGACGGGGCGGAGACTGGCGCGTCATTGGAGGGCGAACCAAGCTCCGGCGACTCGGGCACGGACGGGTCGGTAACTGGTGACTCCGGAACGGACGAGTCGGGTGCAGGCGAGGCCGACAAGGACATCGTGTGAAGGGACGAGTCTCCCTCGGACAATTCGTAAAGTGGTGGTCAGGGCACGTCTCCGCATTCGCCTGCGCAATTGCAATCGCCGTACCAACGTTGGTCTACGATCAACCCTTCCGGTGATCGGATCTCGGCTTTGTCGCCCGAGTTGTTCCAGATCCCGCCTGAGCTGTGATTCCAGTCGAAGCTGCAAGGTATGGCCGGCGCGACGTCGTCGTTGAGGTCGGTGTAAACGCGGCAGCGTTCGTCTGGGCCGATTTCGGCGTCGATTGCGAACAAGTAGAACTGATCACCGCGGACTGAAACGATCTTCCAGTCGGCAAGCAAGATTGGGTCAGCGGTTACGTTCTTAAATTCGAGGTACTCGTCGGGCTCCATTCTGGACACTTCGCCGTCGAAGTTCAGCTCCGTGATCTGGAGGGGGCTGCGGGGTGCGCTGGGACAAGTCACGGCGGTCGGCACGGTAGTAGGCTCGTAGGTCGGGACAGAAGTCGACTCGCCGGTCGGAGCTGCGGTCGATTCGGAAGTCTGGACAGAGGTCGGCTCGCCGGTCGGGACAGAGGTGGACTCGGAAGTGGGTCCCAATGTCGGCCCCACTGTCGCCTCCACCGTCGGCCCAAAGCCGGGCGCCGTCGCGCGAGTCGCCACTTTGAGGACCTGGGGTAGCCAAATCGAGTGGCGACGTGGGAGGCTCAGTCTCAACAGGACCGGGTCGTGGTCCGAGACTCGCGGGCTAGGATGATCGGACTTGCCGTCCGGAGGCGCGCCGTAGTCCGCGTTGATATGGAGCGGGCCGAATGCGATAACCGACTCCTCCATCGGGGGACGGACGAGAATGTAATCGAGGTTTTGCGACACGCCGTTGAAGATGTACGTGTAGTCCATTTCTGCAGGAACGCGCGTGCGCAGGTCGCTGAAACCCGCATCCCAGAAAGTTTCGAGAGGAAGTGAGTCCTCAAAATCGTTCAGGTCGCCCAGAACGATGACTGGGACTGCGGGCTCGGAGTCTTCGAGCTCGGCTACCAACTCGACGACGTGTTTGGCCATATCCGTTCGAACCGAAGGCTTGCTCTCGACTTCGCCGCTCTTCGACTTGAAGTGATTGACAATGACGTTCAGCCTGCCGCCAGTGTCGCGGACCTTGAACGTTGCGACAAGGGGTGGGCGTCCGAAGAGCGGGAAGCCGTCGCCTCCATCCGGAAGCGCGCAACGTCCCAAGGGTCCTCCGCCGATTGGTTCCGGGCTCACGCACTTCTGGTGCGCGGCGTGGCTGACCAGTTCAATTTTTCCGCGGCGATAGAGGAAGCCGACGTCGATTCCCCTCCCGTCAGGTCCCTCCACGAGTAGCGCCTCATAACCGGCATCCGCGAGGTGCTCGTGTTCCGCAAGGTCGGTCAGCGCGCGTATCGACTCGACCTCCTGCAGGCCGATGATGTCGGGCTTGCCTAGGAAGTCGCGAATCGAGAGCGCGCGCCTTGCGACAGAGATCGCGTAGTCGGCTTCGGAGGGCGTCCACTCGGTGTCGTTCTTATGTGGGTCGTCGACCGGGTCGAAAAAGTTTTCGACGTTGTACGTCGCGATGGTTACCTCGTCCGGACCAGCGGGGGCCGCGCGCGGCGGCTCGATGCCGGCTCGCGTGACGTCAAACTCCGCCCCGCCGTCGATGACGAGCTTGAAGTTGCCGAAAGCGTAATTCAGAGCGCCGACCAGCCCTTCGACCTGATCGGCGTGATCGAGCACTTGCCAGCCCAACGGGAACATGAGTCCCAAGCTGCGGCCCTCGTCGTCGCTGCGGAAGATCCGCATTACTCCGGACGAGGCTGGAACGACGTAGGCCTCGCCGTGTGTGTTAGTGGCTCCGATTACGCGCGAGGTCGGAAGGGCGACCAACATACCTTCGTGTGCCTCAAGGTAGGGCGTCGCCGCTGCCGCCTCCGCTGGGACCTCAAGGAGGATCGGCTCGGGGACGCTCGCCTCGCCGATCACTTCAACTGAGCAAGCAGCAACGGACAGGTCGGATGAATAGGGCGGGCAGACCTCGATCTCGGTCATGCCGAAATATTCATTGACGATGCCTGTCACTCGCACCAGTTCGCCGGGTGAGACGCTGATCTCCGTCTCACGGTTGGTGAAAACCAGGATGCCGTCGCTGGAGTCGGGATCGTCGCCGTCGCCGGGATCAACGTCGCATCCCGGCGCCTGCATGAAGAAACCCAGAAGATCGGTTTCGATGAAGTCAACCGTGACGACGCCTTCAACAACGACCAATGTGTCGACGAGCGGCGAAGAGCCGCCACCAGCCTGGACTTCACAGATCGACGTTCCTATAGGGATCTGATTTGCAGCGGCAAGACCAGCTTCGTCCGCCTCGGCCGGAATCGCGGCCAGGACCAGAATCGCCGCGACTGCGACGAGCCTCGCGGTGAAGATCAATCTAAGCGCGCCTTGGGTCCGACGAGCCGGTGACACTCGAGAAGGAGGG
The DNA here is from genome assembly GCA_038913135.1 of Anaerolineae bacterium. Classification (GTDB taxonomy): domain Bacteria; phylum Chloroflexota; class Anaerolineae; order Epilineales; family Epilineaceae; genus JBCLES01. The sequence goes on along the minus strand of JBCLES010000008.1, from coordinate 71,600 downwards.
GCGGCGCACGATCTAATTCTGTAAGGTAGGCAGCGCATGCAAAGGTCCTGAGAATTGTTCCAGCCCTGCATTCAAATCGATAGGCCGCGGCGCATTCGGAGTATACCACTCCGTTTCTGGCCCCTAAGTACAGTCCGAAGGAGTGCCGCGGACTTGCGAGTGCCGGAAGTCGTTGTCCAAGCCCGTTAACTTGTTCATGGCAGGCGTCGCCCCACCAGTCCCAGAGTTAGCCTCAAATGAAAGGACCCCGACCGGAACGGTCGGGGTCCTTTCATTTACGCTGTATGTCGCGTGATGCTGTGAGGTCGATGTACCGCGTGTTCCGCGCTGAATGCTATCTCCGCGGTCTGCTGGAGGACACGTATGGCATGAATTCCTTGATCTCACGCCAGCACGTCGTGATCTCGTGCGTGTCCTCCCCGCCCTTGGGGTCCCGGACGATGAACCGAGCCGGTTCACAGCCGATGAAGCCCGGTCGTGGCTGCATGCAGATGCGCCTTGTGCCCATGCCTGTCACACGCAAGTTGGTCGTGTCGTAATTGTCGACGAACCAGCGCAGGCTTGCGATAGGATCGTCCGGATCGATCGCCTTGTCACCGAGGTCGTAGCATGCGAACGGGCTCAAGGTTTCGCCGGATCCGACGGTCTTGCCGCGCAGCCTGGCCCGCAGGATCCGCGGCGGCACGTTTAGCGTAGACGGATCGACCCAAGTCAACGTGATCGTTCCCGTGGCGCGAGCGCCGACCGAGTCCCGGACTTCCAGATTGACCACGTTGGAGCCGATGAAGTCGAGGTCCGGACCGAAGTTGAAAATCTGGTGCGTCTCACGCTCGACCTCAGCGTCCAGATCGCCCGGATTCGTGACGAACCACTCGAGCGTGTCGGCAGGATCTTCTACATCGTCGGCAACTCCGGTCAGGTCGACCTTGATTCCCGTATTGATCGGCGCTTCGTAGTCCGTGTTGAAGCGATCGCGCCAAATGAACGGCGGGTTATTGGGCTTGGCCGTCCAAGTCAGCACGATTTCCTGCGTGGTCTCGCAGCCGTCGCGATCACGCACAACGATTGGAATACGTGCGTTATAGGTCTCGACGATGCGCGGATCGAGCGTGAAGACCATGCTGAACGTTCCGCGGCCCGTTACGCTGATATCAGAGCTGAAAGGCGGACCCAGTCGAACGTCCCACGTCAAATCGCCGGCGCGATCTTCCACGTCGATGCCGTGAGCAAGGAGGTCGACACGGATTGGAACGCCGTGAAGCGCTGCGTCCGGATCTTCCACGCGCGGCAAGATCTTCGGGCAATCGTTCACGGAATTGACGATGATCCGGATGGTGAACAGCGTCTCGAGCGAACCGTCGCTAACGCTCAACCGGACCAGCGTTTCGCCGAACCAATTGGCCAGTGGCGTTATGCTGATCACGCCCGTGTCGTTCAGGCTCACTCCCGCTTCCGGCGCGCCGAAGTCGGTGACCATGATCTCGAGCGCTTCGTTATCGCACTCGTCGTCTGAGATGTAGGCGAAGAGGTTGACGGCGAAAGTCTCGTCTTCGTCGATGATGACGTCAGGGATAGGAGCTACTTGAGGGCCCATGTTGTAATTGATCGAATTCTGGAAGAGCGAACCCGAAGCGCCGCAGCTGTCCTTGCCTAGCGACTTCCAACCGGCCCACCACTCCTCCATCGTCTCCGGCCGACGCGCGTCGATGACTTCCCAGATGTCGGCGAACGATGAGTTGAATGCATCATGCTCTTCGACCGTCTCATCGTGCTCGTCCAGGTCCCAGAACGCGCCGGCGATGCGGCCGGGAACAAGGTCGCCGTTCGCCCAGCCGGGCGAGACCGGCTTTGGAGCGTCCATGTCGATCGAGCGGGCGCTTTGTGACTCGAAGAGCGGGTCCATGTACACCGCGAGCGGCAAGTATGTGCCGAAGCCTTGGATGAACGCGCACGCTTCCTCGACCGCCGATTTGATCGTCGTATCGGGCCCGGACGTGCAATCGCGCCACGCATCCGGTAGGCCACCGAGCAAGTTGTCCAGGAGCGCATAGGCGGTGTGTTGGACCACGACGTCTGAATAGCCGGCCGTGTCGTTGCGGAAGTAGAGCTTCTTGGTGTCCACGTCATAGCGCGGTCCGTCGCTGCTGTCCGGCGACCAATATCCCACAACCTGCCCGGGATCGCGGCCGCTTGCTGCCTGCATGTGCAGCCACGCCTCCGACATGTTGACGAAGGTCCACAACGCCGCGACGTTGGCAGTGTCCTCCATGATGACGAGGCGCTCCATGTTCACGAGACCGTTGGACACATTCCGCTGCATGCCCGTTCGCTCGTTGATGTCGTAGCTCTGCCAAACGTAATTGAGATCAGTCCCGTTCTTGAGCAGACGGACGTCACCATTGTCGGAATAGAGCTTCATGTAGATGTCTTGGCCCGTGATGCCCGCCTCACCGCCTGGGCCGTCACGGTCCTGATTCAGGATCGGCTTGCTTTCGAAGAAGCCGTTGGCATCGGTGCGCGTGGAATCGAGCGGTTCGCCCGGCGCCGGAAAGCCATAGTCCAGATCCCAGATGTCCACACGCAGGCCTGCCGCTGAATGGCTGCGATCACTCTCGCGGTCGATATAGTCGATGCGACCTCGGACTACGACGTGACCTGCAGGGATGGGGTCGACCTGTAACATCGTGGCGGCTGACGCAAGCTCGTGCGTGACCGTCGAAGTCGCCGCATCTATCGAAAATACGAACGACGCGATCAAGATCAGGCCTAAGATTGGCCGGTGGCTGCGAACAAAGTTAGCGATCATGTACTGTGACTCCTTTTTCCGACACGCTGGGGGTCGCGGATGGATCAAGCCGGGACAGGGGGGAGCCCGAATGGTCGGCGGGCAGGGATGATCCAAGCTCTAAGGACGTTTGACTGGCCCGTGCGTTACGACCCAATATGCATATGTGTGACTTCGCCTGCTATCCGTTGGGTAGGCGTCGGTCGAAAAGGAACGGTCCTGCGACCTTGTTCGGTTGAGCGCCGACTTGGCGATCACTTGACCGGCGTCGGCCGATGGGCGTTAATCCCACAAACGCATGCCGTAAGGAACGCGGGAACGTAATCGACATTTTTTGGGAGCCGAAGTCGCCTATGGCGCTGACGATCGGCTCGCTTGGACGAGGCGGAGCGATGCGCATCCTCATCGCGGGTGCCGATGGTCAATTGGGCCGCGCCGTGGCGCGACGGGCTGTGCTCGGCGGACACGTTGTCGTACCGATGAGCCGAACAGCACTCGATGTCGGGAGCATCGACGCGGCCGCATTGATCGCCGCGGCGGCGCCGGATGTTGTCATCAACGCGGCCGCGATGACGGATGTCGATGGTTGCGAGAGCGACATCGATGCTGCTTATCGCATCAATGCACTTGGCGCTCGCAACGTGGCGCTCGGAGCTGCCCTGGCGGATGCGGTTTTGGTTCAGGTTAGTACCGATTACGTCTTCGACGGCGAGTCCTCCGAGCCGTATTGGGAGTTCGACGCTGCCAATCCGATCGGCGTCTACGGCGCATCGAAGCTGGCCGGCGAGCTGGAAGTGCGGTCGGTGATGCGTCGCGCATTCATCGTCCGCACGGCGTGGCTGTATGGCCTGGGTGGACGCGGCTTCGTGTCCAAGATCCTCGATCTTGCTGCAGCGCGGGACGAGATTTCGGTTGTCGATAACGAGTTCGGCAGTCCAACCTTTTGCGATGATCTTGCCGACTCCATTCTGGACCTCATCGATACGGGGGCATTCGGCACGTACCACTTGGTGAACGAAGGCTGGTGTTCACGCTTTGAATTCGCCCGTGCGATTCTGGAGGTAGCCGGGCAAGACCACGTTGTCGTCCGACCGATAGATTATTTCGAAAGGGCGGCCAAACCGCCCGCGTTTTCTCCGCTCCGCAACTTCTGCGGCGCCGAACTCGGGATTAGGCTTCCACCGTGGCGAGCCGGCCTCGAGCGCTACTTCGAGCGCCGATCCGAAGGCGTCGACATAGCGCAGCGGCCGATCTCGGACTGATGGCAAAGTCGATCGCATCGAATTCGACAGCCTTCCGGGAACGCATCGACATGGCTCTATTCGGTCCGCTGCCCGGTTTCATTCGCGTGAGCATCCGCTTGACGGGCGAATCCGACGCTCCCTTGGACGGGCGCGGCGCACGATCCGCAGCCGCGTTGTTGTCAAGATTGTCGATAGCTGCCGCGGAGAACCAGGATGCAGTTGAAGCCCGGTTTGAACTTTGGAGGCGCGCTTACGCGGCAATTGGCCTACCCGCTACGACCGTCCCGCCCCCCGAAGCCCTCAGAGCATGGGCGCTCTCGCCGGTCGGCATTCCGAGTCAAGGGGTCGTCGAAGATGTCATCAACTCTTTTGCTCTGGAGAACGTGGTTCCGGCCGCCGCCTACGACCTAGCGGCTATCGGAGGCGATCTCTGGCTTAGGCCGAGCCGCGGTCACGAATTCTTCGAGACGGCCGACGGCAAATCCATCACGCCGACAATCAACGAATTCATCCTGGCCGACGATGCCGATCGAGTCGTGGCGATGGCATGGCATGGCGCACAGAGCGCGTCCACGCGCGTTCGACGTAGTGCGGACGACATCTTGATTCATGTCGATTTGCTCGATGTCGAACTCACTGTTGCTCAAAGCATGGCTGATGCGCTTGCGGCAAGGCTCGTCGGCTTCGTTGGCGGACGTGCGCGGACTCAGCTACTCCGTCGCGACAAACCGATGGTGACATGGCAGGCGTGAAACGCGCAAGCGTCGTGATCCCGACCTGGAACGGGGCACATCATTTGCGAACCTGCCTACATTCTCTCGAAGCTCAGAGCGAGCGCTCCTTCGAAACGATTCTGGTCGATGGCGGATCAACGGACGGTACATGTGAGCTGCTCGAGTCCGAGTTTCCCGACATAGCTCGGAGCGCGATTTGGCTGCCCTTCAATCGAGGCTTTGCGGCTGCGGTCAACGCCGGCATCCGTTCATCGACAGCCAACAATATCGTGTTGCTCAACAACGACACGGAAGCTGAACCGGACTGGCTTGCCGAGCTCCTCAAGGCATTCGACGCTGACGAGCGCATTGGCTTGGTGACATCTAAGGTCATGCTATTCGACAATCGCGCAGCGCTTCACACGACCGGCGACCAGGTCTTGAAGAACGGCAATGCATCGAATAGAGGGGCATGGGAGGTCGATCTCGGTCAGTACGACGCGCTAACGGACGTATTCGGCGCAAGCGGAGCTGCGATGGCGGCGCGCCGCGCGCTCTTCGAAGATATCGGACTCTTCGAAGAGGCCTTCGAGAGCTACATGGAGGACGTCGACCTTGCGTGGCGAGCCCGCTTGCGCGGCTGGCGCTGTGTCTACGTACCTCGGGCTGTGGTTTACCATCGGCTGAGCGCGACCGGCGGCGGCAGTTATGCGAGCTATCGCGTCGCTCGAAATCGGATTTGGGTGATCGCGCGTAACATGCCTCGCGGCCTTTTGCGCCGCCACGCGCCCGAGATCCTGTGTGCACAGGCCAACCATATGATCGCTGCTCTGCGGTCGTGGCGAGGCGCAGAGGCGCGAGCGACGCTCCGGGGTCTGGTAGTCGGTATGTTGACCTGGCCACTAATGCTGCCGGCCAGGCGCTCGATCCAAGGGCGTCGATCGGTGAGCGACGAAACCGTCGAAGCGCTGCTGACGCAATAAGAAATTAGAAGGGGGTGGCCATGCGCCACCCCCTTCTAATCTCAAAAACCTCTATTCAGGACGCTCTACTTAGGAGCTTCCATTCTGTAATCGCGGTCAGCCAGTGGCCTTGCGCCGGTCAGTTCGATTCCGAAGAACCTTCGGCTTGGATAGTCTAGAGCTTTACGGTCCGCAGGCGTAGGCCGCCGCCGATCAAGGCGATCGATAGAGCCACCAACACGAGAAGGTCGCGCATTGGATCGCCGGTCGTCGGAAGCTCACTTGGCTTGGCATCCTCTTCCTCCGTGGCTTCGGCGTCTTCTTCCTCAGTCGGCTCATCGGCCGCATCGATTTGCTCAGGGACCGTATCAACCTCATCGACGCCGCGGAGCGTGACTTCGTAGAGTCGGTCGCCCGTCGGCTGGGTTGCGGCCGCATCCGCTTCGGCGGTGACGAAGATTCGGGCGACTAGAAAGTCAGCCGGAGCGTCCTCCAGAACGAGGTCGGCATTGAGCGGTCCGAGGTTATGGCGAACACCTTCCATGTCGACGGCCCAGACGATGAAATCGGTGGCGCCCTCGAAGTCCTCGATGGACATGCCTTCAGCGGCGCCTGAAAGATCGACGCTCACCTCTGTGCCGCTCCCGCTCGAGACGAAGTCGACAAGACCTGTTCCCGACCCGTCGGGCATGGCATCCGAGGGCCGGAGGGTTAAGCCAAGAATGTCCTGTGCGTGCGCCGGTGCTACGGCCGCCATGAGGCCAAGCAGCGCGACGACGAATGCGAATCTCCGCATGCGGTCCTCCTCCGGATCAATTAGCGTCGATGGAATGCCCGCTCGCCATTCCGAGCCGGACATCGGGCGCATTGTACCACAGGTTAAGCAAAGGTAACCGGTATCAATCTTAAGCTTCTGCTAACCGGCGAAACAGCTTGACATAGCATGTTGGGAACCATAGGCTTCGATCATGGCCGATCAACTTCCACTCTTCCCGCCAAGCACACCGGTTGGGCGTCCACCGGCGCGTTCGTTACGTATCGCTCCTCTTGCGCCGGTGTCCGCTGAAACGAGTATCGCGGCTGCTAGCTCGATGTTCGATGAACACCTCGTTCGGGAAGGGAAGACCGAGAATACACGCCTGGCGTTCGCTTCAGACCTGCGCCTGTTTGCCGGTCGCGTCGGCGACGCCCGTTCCGTCGGCGGGATCAGGCGAAGTGACCTGCGCGAATTTCTGACCTGGATGGCCGAACACCGCGACGAGCCGTGCAGCGCCAAGACATATGCCAGGCGCGTGACCACGCTGAAAGTGTTCTTCTCTTGGCTCTTTCTGAGCGGTGCGATACCGGAAGATCCCGCGGCGCCTTTGGTGCATCGCCGTGCTCGAGCGCCGCTCCCTCTTGTTCTTTCTGATGGGGAAGTGGCCTCGCTCCTCACGGCCGCATGGAAGATTGCACGGCATACCGAGGCTCCCGATCCCAGGCCGCTCCTGCTTGTCAGGCTTCTGCTCGATACCGGGCTGAAGAAAGGCGAGCTGGCAAGATTGGACGTGTCCGACATAGCCCGCGAATCGCAGCCGCCGAGTCTTCTCGTGCGCTATGAGAGCGCGAGTATGGCGAACAAGCAGCGCAGGGTGACTTTCTCGGAAATCGCGCTCGGCGTGCTGGACCGGTACCAAGCGCGCTATCGCCCGACCGGCAGGCTCTTCGACTGCACGCCGCGCAACCTGGAGTACGTGCTCGCGGACCTTGTCTCCGCCTCCGGTCTTCCTGAAAAGACGAGCTTCGAGACGTTGCGGTGGACTAGCGCATTGCGCGGCCATCGGGCCGGTGTCGGTGAGGATGTACTACGGGAACGTCTCGGTCTCTCACCGATAACATGGGCGGAGACGCGCCTGAAGCTGGAGCTTTTGGCGGCAAGCGTGGGTCCCGCGATCGTTGTCGGAGAGTACTTCGAGCAGCCTCTAGAGGATAGTTGAACCCGCCTCGATATCCGGAGCAGCTCAGGCGTCTCTTAAGATGTTCCTTGCGATCACCAGGCGCATGATCTCGCTAGTCCCTTCGCCAATCTCGGTCAGTCGATTGTCGCGGTAGAGCCGCTCGACCGGCACCTCGCGGCTGTAGCCCATTCCACCATGAATCTGAATGGCTTCGAAGCACGCCTTCTCCGCCGCTTCGCTGGCGAAAAGTTTGGCCATCGCCGCTTCGGTCGCATACGGCTTGCCGGAGTCCTTCAGCCAGGCAGCGCGTTGGATCAACAATCGCGCGGCATCAAGCTCCATAGCGCAATCAGCCAGCTTCCACTGAATCGCCTGGTTCTCAGCGATCACGCGGCCGAATGCGATGCGCTCCTTGGAGTACGCGACCGCATGCTCGAGAGCAGCCCGCCCGAGCCCCATCGCCATCGCCGCGATTGAGATCCGACCACCGTCGAGAATTGCGAGCATCTGACTTAGCCCGCGACCAGGTTCGCCCAAGATCGCGTCGGCCGGAAGCGCGCAGTCCTCGAAGAAGAGCTGGCTTGTGATCGAGCCTTTCAGACCCATCTTCGGTTCGTTCTTGCCGACGACGAATCCGGGCGCGTCCTTCTCAACGACGAAGCAGCTTACCCCACGATCTTCACCGTCGATCAAGGTGCGCGCCGTAGCGATGACTGTGCCCGCGATGCCGCCCGAGGTGATCCACATCTTCTGACCGTTGAGGACCCAATCATCGCCGCGCCGCTCGGCCGTCGTTTTGGTCGCGCCGGCATCCGAACCGGTATGGGGTTCGGTCAGGCCGAATGCGCCGAGCATTTCACCGGAGCACAGCCGGGGCAGGTAGGCTTGCTTCTGCTCTTCAGAGCCGAACATGGCGAAGGGCGAGGTGCCCAGGCTGACGTGGGCCGCATAGATCAAACCCGTTGAGCCGCACGCCGCCGAAAGCTCCTCGACGACGATTGCATAGCTCATCGTGTCGCCGCCGCCGCCGCCGTAGGCTTCGGGGATCGGAAGGCCCATCAAGCCCATTTCGCCCAGACGCTCGAAATTCTCAGCTGGAAAGCGTGATTCCTCGTCCACCGCATGGGCGCGCGGTTCGAATTCTCCCTTGGCCACTTCCCGGACTGCGTCTCGGATAAGCCGGTGTTCGTCGTTGAGGTCGAAGTCCAATTCAGTCTCCGATGCAAGCGGCCGAGAGCTACGCACACCACCTGCCGCATCTCATTCGGGATGCTTAGTGAAGCGCTGCAATCAGGCGATCTGGGACATGATCGTCTTTAGTTCGCGGTGCCGTGGAGGATACGCTTGGACGGGTGACGACGCAAGGCGAGGGAGGTCGATTCGACCTCCCTCGCCTTGCGTCACGCCGTTGCTACAATCCGCTGCACACCGTCGCGAGAATCTCAAGGATTCGAGGATTCGTCAGGTGCCGTGTGCGTGATTCTACGCCGCCGACTGCTTGTACTCCGTCTCATATACATCGGTGGCCGAAGCCGACAGATTCAGCGCGGCGGAGTACTTGCGCCCTGGTAGCTGCGACTACGGAGGCGGCGGAAGCGGAGGCGGCCCTGGCGGACCTCCGCCCGATCCTCGCCTCGGATCGCCCGGACAACGCGGCGCGGCCGGCCCTAGGAAGCGGAACGGACCTGGCACCGGGAATCCCATGTTGCCCGCCGCTTCGTCGCCCGGGATCGGGCTGCCGAGCACCGTGCCGCTGCGCTCGACTTTGACGGCGGCCAGCCCGACGACGTTACGCGTGAAGCCGCCGCGCGCATCGAAGACATCATGCTCCCAGAACGTGGCGCTGATCATAGCCGAGCCCTTGAAGCCGCTGTGAATGAAGCCCCAGGAATTCAAATCGACGTATTCGACCTGCTGATTCGATAGGGTCTCGCACAGGTAATCTATCAAACCGTTCTGGTCGTAGATGAACAGGGCGAAATTCGTGAAGCCCGGCTTGGAGACGACGTTGGCGATCGCGATCTCGCTGGTGACACCGGTGCCCTTTCGATCTTTGATGAAGCTAGGAATGCCGATGCGCCCTACGCCGGAGTCCGTGCCTCCGCGTCCTGAGCCGAGTGCCCAGCGATACGCGAGGTGCTCCGGGAACAGGTTGTAGGCAATCGCCTCGGATGCATCTGTGCGCATCACATCCGAGTACTTGATCAGCTGCGCCACGGCGTGGATGTTCGGGGCGGAAACGCTCGGACCGCCCGGCGTCAACCACTCCTGGCTTTCGACTCTAACACTGCCGACCCAATTACCGGGCAGGCTCGCGAGGACCGGCAAGTAGAAGGTCTGGGATCCGGCGGCACACACCCAATCGGCCACTGTCGTGATGATGCCGCCGGAACGGTCCAGAAAGTAGACCTTCACCTTGGCCGCGGTGACTCGAGATAGGTTCTGGACTACGACCGCAGTATCCCAGCCTTGATACTCCGAGTAGATCAGCGGACCGAAGGCGACGCCGGAGCCGGTGGTGAATAGGGGCTCACCTTGATGAACGTAATTCAGCTCACTCGGCACGCCGGTGTATGTCATCAACACATCGTTGCCGACATTGTCAACGGCTATCGCCAGCGGTTCGCTGCTGCGAATCCATGCGCTGCCGCTCCAGCCGATAGGCATACAACTGGAAGCATCGAACTGATGTGTTTCGCCCGGTGCTAGGGTCGAAATGTCGCATATTCTCGCTCGGAGACAGTCGTCGACCGTCCGGAACCAGATCTCGACCGACGTGCATTCCAGACCGAGGTTCTGGATGTACATGAAGCTGTTGAATCCTCCGTGAACGGCGTAAAGCGCCGGAGTGAAGTAGGCGAATCCGCCGTATACAGGATCGTAGTGACCAAGGAATTCGGCGGCGATGCCGGCATAACTCGAAGTCACTTCGACGTCCGGCCGTATGTCGCCCGGGCACTTTCGCAAGACTTCGACGGCTAGCGGCTGGCAGGCCGTGAGCCCGAAGTCGAAGCCCTGCCACCGACCGCGTTCGACATATGCCTTCAAGAATCGCCGATACTCGTTGCAGTTTCCGACGACGGATCGGAAGAGCGTTTCGCAGAGCGCATCGGCAAAGATGTCTCCACCGATCGGTCCACCCGCTCCGTGCAGCTCGATCATGTGTGTGTTCGCGGAGATCACAACGGCGCTCTTGGCGCCGTGAGGTACCTGGCCGCCCACGAAGTGCCAGGCACTTCCAGGCGTCAACAGGCCAGAGCACTCTACCTTCAGGGGACCGGCGCATTGCGGGGCGCAAAGACTCGGTGCGCCCCACACGAGCATGATCGCCTTTGCCGGCCTATCGCCGATGTTCTGAACTTCGACCCAAGGTTCGCAAACGGCGTCGTTGCCCAAGAATCGCAGGATTGGCAAGGCTGTCAGTGCCCCAACGCTTGGACGGTCAGGACTCTCGCCGTAAACGGGGGTTGGCGACGGAGCAGGGGGCAAGACCGGCGGGATGATCGGCGGTCCCGGTGGCACCGGGATACTCGGATCCGGCGTTGCCGTAGGTGGTCCGGGTGGAATCGGGATGCTGGGATCTGGCGTCGAGGTCGGCGGACCTGGCGGCGGCGGCGGAGCGCCACCACCCGGCGGGCACGCACACGGTTGGTACTGGAACACCGCTTGAGCGCAAGGCGTACCTATGCCTATCCAGAGCACATAACTAGATCGCGTTCCGGGGACCGGCTCATAGCCCGGCGGCAGTGTAGTCCAGACGCGATACTGGCCTGGTTCAAGCCCATCGAAGAGCGCACAACCGTCGGGCCCAACGGCTCGCGCCTGAGCGGGCTTCGCCGGAGTGCCCCATGGCGTGAGCAACATCGCATGGACTATGGTGCCTGGCGGTGCACTCTCAGGCACTCCGCCTATCCACACGACCACGCAGACCGTTACACATCCGGCGTTCGCGACTGGGGTGCGGGTAGGCCCGACCGGACCGGCACCGGGCGTTGCACTCGGGGTTCCGACTCCTGACCCGGCAGTCGGAGTCGCGCTCGGGGTTCCGACGATCGTTCCGGGAGTAGGTGTCCAAGTCGGATCGATCGGCGCCAGCGTTGCCGTCGCGCTCGCAGTCGGCGAAGCCGTTGCAGAAGGTGCGATTGTGGCGGTGGACGTCGTTGTTGGCGGGATCAAGGTCGAAGTGGGCGGGATTAACGTCGAAGTGGAGGTTTCCGTCGAGCTGAGCGTTGCTGTCGGTGAGGCGCTAGGTACCGAAGTTGAGCTGGCCGGCGGCGTATCAATCGGTGTCGGCGTCGCGCTTGACGGCAGATCGGTAGATGTCGGGCTCGGTGGGACGTTCGTATTCGTCGCCGTGGCCGGTACTGGGGTATCCGTCGGCAGGTCCGTGGCCGTAGGCAGACTCGTATTCGTCGGGGTGGCGGTCCGTGTCGGCGGCGGTTCTGTCGAAGTTGCCGTTCGGGTCGGCGGCGGGGCGATCGTCGGCTCGGCGAGCACGATGCAAGCGCGACCAGGGCTTGTGTCACAACTCGGCGAAGAGTCGAGATTCGTGTCTTCTGCGTCTGTAGCCCAGCGCAAGCAGACGGAGTCCGGATTGCCGATCAACGACCGGCGGACCCACATTTCGACGACCGGGCCACATGCAGCGTTGGTAAGCTGAAAACCTATGTCTCCCGTCGCGCCGACGTTGCTCGATTGAAACGGTCCGGTACTGCCGGAGCTCGCACGGCGCCAAACGGCGGAACGAATCGAATTGTTCAGATATTGAGGCGGCGAAATGCTCGCCCAATCGTCGGAGAAGCGACCGCTCCCGTCGACGTCGTCCAGAAGCGTCAAGTCGCCGGCGCCGTTGGAAGTTTCGACGACACCCGGGCCCAGCGGCATGTCGAAATCTTCGAGCATCAAGAGGAATGCGCCAGAGTCAGTTTCGATGCGCCACTTGTAGCGAGCGTCGGACCAGCCCATTGGGCCCATTGTCCAGCCGGGCGCTCCATTCATACACATTCGAAGCCTGAGGTAGGTCGGGTCGCTTGACCAATACGTGCTCTTGACATCGCGCCCAGCGTCTGCCGGAGGGCAATTGGGAGGACCATCCGCATCCAACTCGGTCCAAAGCGCTTGCACCGAAGGCGCAGCGGTCTGTAAAGACGGCATGGAGCGCAACGCGCCGGCTGCCAACCCGCCGGCGAGGCCGAGAGCGAGGACAAGCGCAAGGCGCTGCGCTCCATGATTCACGATAGAGGACATAAGTACACCCCAGGCTGACTGCTTCGGCGGTGATTCTGCCTCGATAACGTCGCTGATAGCTAAGCGTTAGGGTGCGTCTGTTCTTGAAGGTCCGATGGGCACTTCAAAAAGTGCAGACAAGGGACCCATGCAGGGGTCACGCTCTTCGACCCGAGCCTGCATCGAAGTCGTAGCCGATGTTGTCGATCAGCATGAAGATGTTCACGCTCCGCGACCCGAGCCTGCATCCGTCAGCCACGCGTGCGGCATGCCTACGGTATTCCACGCCCACCCAACCCGGCCTTCTGCATCGACGACTATCAGCCCGGCAAGACCCCCGGTACGTTCACCGAGGCGCTGGACGGCCCACTCAGCCGCTTCCATTGCGGGCTCGCCCGCGCGGAGCCTTTCTCCGGTCACGGATGCCAGGCAGGTACGCATTATCGACTCTCCGTGGCCGGTGCACGAAATCGCTCCACCCGTGTCGTCCGCCCATGCTCCGCAGCCGATGATAGGTGAGTCTCCGACTCTACCGACCCACTTATTCTTCGTGCCACCCGTCGAAGTAGCGGCTGCTACATGACCGTCGTCGTCCCGGGCGACAGCGCCAACCGTATCGCCAGGCGCAGCGTCAATGGCCCCTGGATCGTCGCGGCAGACCCGCCAGACCTCAAGCGTTTCGGGCGTAATGAGCTCTGCGCCGGGGACGGTGAGCCCTAACCGGCGGGCAAAGCGCTCGGCGCCGCGCCCTACCAGCATTGCGTGCGGTGCCTCGTCCATGACCTTGCGGGCGAGAGCGATCGGATTGCGAACGCGCTCTACGGCGGCGACAGCCCCAAAAGCGAGCGAACGACCATCGACGATTATCGCATCTAACTGGGCCTCACCGTCTTCGTTGAGATAGCTCCCCACGCCAGCGTCAAAGCGAGGATCGTCCTCGAGGACTCGCGTTGCCGCTTCAACAGCATCGACAGCGCTTCCGCCCGCAACGAGGATCCGCCACCCGGCATCGGCCGCGTTTTCGGTGACGGCCAGCTTCTGTTCCAACGTCGCCTGTCGATGGCGCCCAGCACCCCCGTGCACGACGATCGCTCTGCTCATGGCATGCTCCGATACTTGGGGTTCTTACTCTGGGGCTATGGTTCAGAGTGACGGCAGCTTCTCTCGTACTCATAAGACGACCCGGGCGCCGCAGCGCCCGGGTCGTTGAATTCTGGTGGATGAGTACGAAGGCTAAGGACAGCTTGCTCCGACGCGCGTCACGACCTGGAAGATGTCAAATAGGTTGATGATGCCATCGGGTTGAAGGTCGAATGCTGAGTCCCATGCCGGGTGTCCGGCAGTTTGAAGGAAGCGCGTCTTGATGAGATCCACATCGAGGCGGTTCACGCGTTGATCGCCGTTGAGATCCTCAGGAAGATCGCAGGATGGAGGTTCGACCGGACCCGGGCCTCCGCCGCCGGACGGCGGCGTGACAGTCGAGTAGTCAGGCCGTGGCGTTCCGAACACCTGTGTCCAAAGCCGTTGCCCCGAATTGTGAGCAACCCCGATGTCCTTGAAGCCTGCACGAAGAATGTTGGCGCGGTGTCCACTCGAAGCCATCCATCCCGCCATAACGGCCGTCGGATTGGGATAGCCCTTAGCGATATTCTCGCCCCAGTTCGCAGCTTGGTAACCGGTCTTCTTGATCCGATCCCCAGGGTCGCCATTGCCGCAGCCTGTGTGCGAAAAACAACCCGTCGACGCCATATGCTCGTTGTGGCTCCACGCCGCCTCCATCAACGAGTAATTCACTGTGAGCGGAGCTACGCCAACCTTGGCGCGTTCGGCGTTCACAAGATCCACGACCTCTTGCTCCGTCGCCGAGATCGGCTCTCCCGGCGGCGAGGCGATCGCGATCGTCAGCGGCATTACGGCAAGGAGCACGCCCGCGATGATTGGCACCAGGGCCGATTTTCGAAGCGAGCTTCCGGCGGCGAGGGTTCGTTGCATGATAATTCCTCCGCAGGTCGAGCGACAAGAGCGTGGATGGTCACAAAAGTCTTCAGTTAGACGGGCTGCGAACCACCCGATTAGATTATAACATACTTCTGCGATGCTCGTCGGGCCCGATATCGGTAGTCCAGAGCGGCGTACTCGACTCGTTTTCACGCCCGACCAACCATGCGATCCCAGTGATTCCGGCTGCCGCTGCCAGCAGCGCCAACCACGCAGCCTTCGGACCTAGATTACCTACCGACCGAACAATGGATGCCCTGATGCCCCTTCGAGCCGCGTCGGGCAGGCCGCCCAGGACCGCGGACTCGGCAAGAGCAGTCGCTTGGGCGGCCACGTCCTGGATGGCCTCGGGTCCCGGCTCGGACTCGGCTTCGACGGCGACAACACCTTCGCTCCGAGCATCGATCTCACCGCCATCCGAGTCCAGAAGCTCAAGCCCGTCGAATTCTATCTCGCCGGATCCGGCCTGCAGGGCTGCGATTCCGATTCTGGCTATCGCTCCGTCGCCGACAACATTCTCTTCTTCGGCCGACATTGGTTCGAAGGTTGCGCGAAGTGTCAGGTAGCCATCAGTGATCTCGTGGGCGAGTGATGCGCCTGAGGCCGCCAGCAAAGGGCCTCGGGTGATCGACGTCACGGCGAAGCGAGCCGGATCCAGGTATAGCCAGATCGTGATCGTTTGGACAGCGGGGATGTTCTCCACCGTGAGGTCGATTGTGCCGATACCTTCCGGGAGAAGCAGGTCTTCAGGAATAAGTCGAACGGTCGGCGAGGCCTGTTGCTTGGTCGGGGAGGCGTCAGCGTCGTCGTCAGTCTGCGCAATGGCTGACGGCGCCTGCCTGGAAAGTACGACCATGACGAGAGCAGCGGAGATGGTTCCGAGGACACGTATTTGACGCGATCGGATGCTGGGGAACCATCGAATCGACCGGCGGCCGATCAACCAGGGCTTGCCGATCTCGATCACCCGCCGTAAGTGATAGGCATAAAGATCGGGCTCGAATCTCCGATCGTCACCGACCCGGGAATGATCAAGGCTTCGATTGGCGAGTTCTCGGAGTCTGTGAGCAGCGCTTCGTCGAGCTCGATCATCGTCTCGCCCGGAGCCAGCGCTTCGAAGTCGGCGAAGATCAGCACGCCATCACCGTCTACGCCGGGAACAGAGCCAGGCCCAGGCGGGGTCGTGAACAGCAGAAACGTCACTCTGTCCTCGCCCCAAACAGGCTCCAAGTACTCTATCCGCCGGCCAGACGAGGTGATGAATTCCTCGTCCACGCGGATTTCAGAATCACGCAGGAAATCCGTATCCCAGACCAATGTAAGTTGATAGCCAGCGAGGTCCGTGACGCCCTCCACTATGACCGATGCACGTACCGTGTCGCCGACGGTGACCGCGGGAGTGTCGATCGATACGCTGACCCGAGATTCACGTTGAGCGTGCGCATATGCTGGGCTTCCGATGGCCACGAGCACCACCCCGAAGCCCAACACCGTCGCTCGGAGGCCGGTGACTGGGAAGTAGTCTGGAAATCGATGCGTGCGGGAAATCATTGGGCAGATTCTAGCATCGGGACTGCCCGTGACAAGCGATCTGCGCTGGGCTAGAATGCCGGCCTGTGTATGCACTATGTCATCGGCGTCACCGGCGCTGTCGGAGCCGGGAAGAGTACCGCCCTGCGTTGGCTGGCCAAGCGCGGGATTCCCGTGCTCAACGCGGATCGGGTTGTGCACGGCTTGCTGGCGGACGACCCGGAAACAATCGCATCGGTCGCGGCTCGATTCCATGGTGTGCTCGCCCAGAACGGTCGAATCGACCGGGGGGCGCTCGGCGCTGTAGCCTTCAAGGATCCCGAAGCACTTCAAGATCTCGAGTCCTTGATACATCCAAGAGTGCTTGAAGTGTTCCGGACATGGCGCGATTCGAGGGTTGCGTCGATCATCGCAGTCGAGGCGATCAAACTCGTCGAGAGCGGTATGCATCGAGTGTGCGATGAGGTCTGGCTCGTGAATTGTGCCTCCTCCATCCGTCGGCGTAGACTCTTGGAGCGTGGCTGGTCTTCCGATGAGATCTCGAGTCGTGTGGCGGCGGCGCCTCTGAAAAGTGCGGATTTCGCAGCGGCAACTCGCGTGATCGACAACGGCGGCTCTGAGCCCGCGACCGAGCGGCAGCTTGAGCGCGCTCTCAGCGATTCATGCGCTAACTTCGACTTGGAGGCCATAACGTGATCGAGTGGATCAATCGTCATCCGAACGTGACCACCTGGATCGCACTTGCGATCGGAATGTTAGCGGCGCTCTTATGGTCGGCGCGCGACGAAGGGCTTGCGGCGCTGCAATGGGCGTGGCTGGCTTTCGCTGTGACCTGCGTTGCAGGACTGTGCGCCTGGATTATTTCGTGGGAGGCCGATGTCGAAGACGAATATGAAGGCGACGGCGCGCTCAGCCACGAATCGGATGATACAGCCCGTACCGTCGACGGAGCCAACGCGGCCCGAAGTGAACGCAATGCAACTTCGGTCTCCGCGCCTAACAAGTCGGCTGGAGTGGATGCGTGATTTCACAGCACTCGGTACGGACATTTCGCGACGTCGACAGGCGGCTCCCGGTGCCGGCAGCGTGGCAGGCTGCCGTGCTACTGGCAATCGATGCGGTGTGCGCAGGCCTGACCACATCGCCGGACGAAGTAGCTGTCGCTCGCGTGGATGAAGTGCAAGGCGTGGACGGCCTCGATGTTTGGCTCGTCGTTGCCGGCCGGACCTGGATCTTTCGAGTGAGCGGTGGTGTAGCCAGACCCTCGACCGCGCTTTGAGAATGGCAAGGGCACTCCCACAACGCTCACAACGCTCAAGCCGGACATGATCGGAGCCTATCGCTACCACACCACGGCGCGCCCATGACTAGCTTGGGCGTGACGGTTCGCGGGCGTTCGGTGATGGACGGCGCGATGCGCTTTGACCCGGGGCGAGATCTCCAAGCGGTGGTAGCGTTGCTGAAGGAGGGTTTCAAGGACGAACTCGAAGAGAACGATCGCAGATGGTTGGCCGAACTCACCGCCATGTCCGGCGGTGCGAAAGCACTGGGCTTTCTACTACGTGTCGTTCCGTCGGCCTCTGATTCCTTTTCTGGATTCGTCCGTTACTCCGACGGTCGATTGATCGGCAACGTGACCCTGCTAAAGCATCCGGGCGAAACGTGGGTTATCGCAAATGTTGTCACTGCGCCCGATCATCGTAGGCGAGGTGTAGGCCGCGAGCTGCTTCAACACGCTATCGAAGAGGCTGATAGGCGCGGGGCGCACCGGGTGGTGCTGCAGGTCCGTTCGGGCAACGTGGCGGCGATATCTCTCTACGACGAATTTGGATTCAAACACTCTGGGGCGACGCATACGCTTAGCATCCGAGCTGCGCGCATGGCTTCCGACCGGGGCCAGAAGGGCGCCAGAAATCGGCCCTTGCGCCCTGTTGATTGGAGCAGATCGGACGACGGCGCAGTCCGACGGCTGCTCGCGCGCGCAGGACAACTCGACGCCCCTGGTCCGATCGGCCTTGTGCGGCGCGAACTGAACCGACGCGGTGTTAGGCATCGGCTAGACGACTGGCTCAAAATGAGGCGCATCGTGCGTGTCTTGATCAGCGACGGCCAAGACTTGCGGGCAGCTGCCGTCGCGCACATCACCGAGCGTGATGCCACCCATCGTGTGGATTTCGTTCTCGATCCTTCACGGAGAATCGAGGCGGCCGGTGAGGTTGTGAATGCGATCGTAGACCGGCTGCGAAATGAGCCTGAGCGCTCGATCGACGCGCTCGTCGAGGCCGATCAAACCGAGTTAGGCGATCGGTTGGAAGCGATCGGCTTTACACGCACTAGAACGCTAGAGCGAATGGTGCTTGATCGTGACAGGCGGCACGCTGGTCGCTAAAACTGTTCGGTCAGAGAGCTCGAATTGAGATTTCGCCGAAAACGCTTACGCCCCTGTCGTCAGAATCTCCGAAGCTCGTTCCGCCTTTATCTCGCCTTCCGCAACGAGGCGCTCAGCAAGCCACTCGACTTGATCGCTACGAGCACCGGCCGCTAAAGCTACCTGACGAGCATGCAGGGACATGTGGCCGGGTTGAATCCCCTCGGATACTAGTGCTCTAAGGGCGGACAAGTTCTGCGCTAGACCAACGCTTGCCGCGACTTCCGCCAGTTCGCGCCCCGAGCCGACATCGAGAATCTTCAACGCTGTCCTGGCCGTGGGATGCGCTTGCGTACCGCCGCCGACGATGCCAAGGGCGAGCGGGAGTTCAAGAGATCCGACCAGGTCGCCCTCTTCGTTCAGCCGCCAACGCGACAGTGAGGTGTATGGGCCTCCGCTTGCCGCCCACGCGTGAGCGCCCGCCTCGACGCCTCGCCAGTCGTTGCCTGTCGCTATGGCGATCGGACTTACTCCGTTCATGATGCCCTTGTTGTGTGTCGCCGCCCGCCACGGATCCACCTCGGCGAATGCGCCGGCTTCTACGATCCACCTCGCAACATCTCGGCCGTCGAGTCCGTCTCGGCCGAGTGCCGACACAGGGACAAGGCAGCGAGTGCGAGCGAGACGCTCAGATGCGAGATTCGAGAGGATGCGCAAGAGCACCCTGCCGCCGGTGGCGCGCTCGACGATCGGAGCGATAGCCTCGCACGCCGAGTTCACGGCGTTCGCGCCCATCGCGTCGCGCGTGTCAAAATGCAAATGTACGATTAGCATCGGACCTGCGGGCGTATCCGGAAACTGGCGTGTCTTGACTTCCTTTGTTCCGCCGCCGAGGCGCGGCAGGGACCGGCTCTGTGCGTCAGCGACTTCAACAATCTCCTCTCGAACTGACTCTACCGCGGCAGCAGCGGCTATCAGGTCGCCGCCGGGAAGGTCCAGGATTTGAATCTGTCCGATCATCACGGGCTCGTCGGTCTCTGCGACGAATCCGCCGCCTTGCCGAGCTAACAGCGCGCCGTGGCTTGCGGCCGCGATGACGGAAGGCTCTTCGACCGCCATCGGCACTAGCCGATCTCGACCGTTTACGCGTACGTTGGTCGCGATGCCAAGCGGGAGCGAGAACCTGCCGACGACGTTCTCGACCATGCTGTCGGCCTGGCTCCGGTCGAGGCCGCCGTCTAGCGCTACGGATTCGTCATTACTCAAGTCGGCCCAGCGCGATACAATCGCCGCGCGCTCTTCCACCGATCGGCGATAGAACCCCGGCAGGCGGCTAGAACGCTGCTCGATGGCCTCTTCGGTATGTCTTTCTTCAGCGTCGACCGTTTCGGCATTCGGACTTACGGCAGCGAGATGAGCCGAATCGACGGCAAACTTTCGCCGCTCCGTCCGTCTTGACACACTGCCGCTCTTCGCTCGCAGCTCTATCACCGTCCCGAACCCCTTGTGAAGCTTCGATCCTGGTGTCGGACGCCTACCGTCGATGCTGACGGAGGCGATTGGATCGATTCGCGGGCGCAGTCTAGAGCTCGCGGTCTGTCAAAAGCTCTCAAACGACCAAAAAGCGAACGAGCGGGGCAGTCTGATGCCCCGCTCGTTCGCTTTTTAGTCGTTCAATCTGCCGTCCAGCGCAATCTTGCGACAGCGGCCACTAGCCGATGATCACACCCTCATGGCCGATCGACCTGAATCGGGAACTCGCGACCCAAGCGTCGGATGTTCACAGTGCGCATGGCGTATAGGTCGTAGTTGCCGACGCGATCATCCGACCAAATGACGAGATCGTTGGCGATGACAGGCCAAGACTGGTTGGCCGCTGGAACCACGATGCCGAGCGTAGGACCGCGGGTGCGGTCGTTCGTATAGACTTGAACCCCAACGATATCGTCGCCGGTTGCAGGGTCGAAAGTGTTCCAAACGAGGCTACCCGTTCCGAAATTCGGGTTAACGTCGTCGTCCTCGGTGCCGGCAAGGCGGTAGTCAGTGCCGTTCGGCAGCCCGTTGCGCAGGCGGATGGCATACAGCTCCGTGTCGGCGCCTCGGTCGTCGACCCAGGCCACGACGCTTCCGGATGTCGTTGGATCGGAGGCATTCCAAGTCTCGCCGGCGTACAGCATGAACGGACCGCCTTTTGCGATCGTGTTCGAGCGAAGCCTGGCCGCCCACACTTCGTCGAGATCACGCGTGTTGTCGTCGTAGACCACGATGTAGTCGTCGCCGCTCGATCCGGATGAATCGCTCAGGATCGCGATGTCGGGCCGCTGCTGGTCGCCCGGCCCGCCGACAACCTTGCGTGGATTGCCTTTCGAATAGCCGGCAGGCGAGAGCCGGACACTGAAGATATCCCATCCGTCGATCTCTCCCGTGAACTCACTGTAGACCAGAACGAGTTCGAGAGTAGTAGGATTCCAGACCAGGTCTGGATTGGCTCGTTCACCGGGAGGATCCGCACTGCCCGGACCGCTCCTTGCCTCCCTGATCACCTGGATCCCTTGCTTGTCCGGTCCGCCCTTCGGTAAGCCGTTCGCGAAGAGCTGTCGGCCGAAGACATCGCCCCCCGCACCTCTATCCTCGATCCATGCAACAAAGAACGTGTCCAGCTCCTCGGATGCATTGGCCGCCGAAGGGTTGGTCATCCAGGCCGCGGCGGGCAACTTCTGTTCTCGGACGGTGCTCTGCGCCAACACTGCCGGAGAACTGGATGCGGCGATCATCAGCCCCACGAGTGCAAAGCCTGTCGAGCCAAAAGCGGCGACCAACAGTCGGATGGTCAAGCGACAAACAACAGTCATTCGTTTCCTCCAAGATTTGGACCTTCTGGGCGAGAGGCGCCTGTTCGTACTTATCGAATACGATCCGCTGAAGTTCGATCGACTGGCGTTAAGACTACCAGACGCTCGTTCACCAGACGTTCGATCACCGCTACTCGAGTCGAATCCTGCCTTAGTATATCGCGTCGGACCATTCAAGGGTTATGCCGCATCTTCGCGCAACTCGGAAACGTGGTAGACTGCCCAGTAGATCTGCGTGCTAGAGGAGGAATCATGACCGCTTCCAGGCGAATCCGACCCACCTATCTCGCCTTCGCGGCGACAATTGTCGCCATCACGATTGCGACCGCGGCTGTACCTCATGCGGCGGTAGCAGCTGCCCGTGATCCAATTGTACCGGTTGGCGGCCACTGGTGTGGTTTGACCGATCTGGGTGGTCCGATTCACCTGCGGATCACGTCGGACGGTCGATGGGTTGAGAGCATCTCACTCGCCGGGGCATCGAGCACGGAAAGTGGAAGCGGACTTGGCTCGATCCAGATCACGGAGAGTAAATTCATCTTTCGGAGCCGGTCTTCGACAAGTTCCGGTGGCGGTAGCGGTCCGATCCGCGGACCGATCTGCCGGTCTGCACCTTGTAACAAGGGCGGCGGAGGCTCAGTGGTTGTCCAGGAGTCGATGATCCGGGGGACATTCACCAGCCTGACATCGATGCGCGGTAACTTCTCGTTGGTTGAGGGTCGTCGGCGGATACTGGGCCGGTATGTCGCATGGCCGGCTGAGTTCGCACCCTGTCCATAATGGCGCGACTCCATGAAGGCTGCAACGATCGCATTCTTGCCATAATGGTTGCCGCGATTGATCTGCCTCGGTGAGCTATCATGAGTTCACTGCTTACTGAATTTCCGCGATCCAATGAACTTTAAGGCGGCAGGGCGGGTCATGAGTATTAGGAAGCGACTTCGACGCGGGCAGCTCGCGACGACTTGGATGGAGGCAGAAATGAAGGTGACAAGAATGCGCGGATCGATCCTCGTAATCGCCGCCCTCATGAGCGCGCTCGGGATTGTCCTTTCCCGTCGCACGGATGCGGTGGCGCTCGGTCGCGCCGAGGTCGTGCCGGTTTCCGGTGCCTGGTGTGGGCTGACAGACGAAGGCGGAACCGTGCGCTTCAGCGTACTTCCCGGCGGCAAGTTCGTTGGTGATATTCATATCGCCAGCTTGATGGGATCGCTTTCCGGTTCGGAAGGGATCGCGATGCCCCAGACCCAGGTTGCCGAAAGCAAGTTCATCTTCCGACGAGATCGTGAAGAACTGGATTGCAGCGGACGTAGCGGCAGGGGCAGCGGCCCGATAATCGGACCGATCTGCAGACAGGCGCCGTGCAACCCACCGCGCCGCCCAGATCCGCCATGTCGCCGCGCTCCGTGTGTGCCGCCGCCCCCCGAGGGCTGCTCGTCGACCACGATCAACGAGATCATGGTGCGCGGAACGTTCACGAGTCCGGAATCGGCACGCGGCTCCTTCACCTACCAACCGGAACGCCGCCGAATAGTCGGCAGCTACGTTGCGTGGCCGCAGGCTATAGCGCCTTGCCCGTAAGCTGATCGCGAGAGTTTCAGGCACCAAACCTTAGGGGCCTGCTCCGTCGTAGGTAATTCCTGCCCGCATGACTTGGCCCGGCAACCGAACGCCAATCTTGGGCTCGAGGGCACGCGCGACGTCGACTAGCCTAGCCAAGTCGACTCCTGTGGCGACACCCACAGTGTTCAGCATGTGGATCATGTCTTCACTTGAGACGTTGCCCGTGGCGCCTGGAGCGAAGGGACATCCGCCAAGGCCGCCCATCGAGGAGTCGAAGACGCGGACGCCGGCCTGGAGCGCCGCAAGGAGGTTCGCGGCGCCCGTGCCACGGGTATTGTGAAGATGGACGGCTAGCTGCCGCGCCAATCCGAGATCGCCGAGAAGTGCGAATGTGTCATAGACTTGGCGCGGATTCGCCATTCCGGTCGTGTCGCCGAGGCAGATCTCGGATGCGCCGATCTCCGCGACGCGCTGCGCGATGTCCAAGACCCGTTCCACAGGAACGTGACCCTCGAACGGACAGCCGAACGCAGTCGAGATCGTGACCCGCATGGGTACACTTGCGCGAACGGCGATCGACATCGAGCGCTCAAGCTGTAGAAGAGACTCCTCTATCGACTGGTTGAGGTTAGCCTGATTCTGTGACTCGCTCGCCGAAAGCACGAAGTTCAATTCATCAAGGTCGCATGCCAGCGCGCGCTCGACACCGCGCTCGTTCGGGACCAGACCGACCAGCGGCGCCCCACTTCGCGAGACCCTTTTCATCACCGCTTCGGCATCCGCCATCTGGGGCACTATTCGCGGGTGGACGAAGGCCACCGCCTCGACCCGGTCAAAGCCGAGTGTCGACAGCCGGTCGATCATTTCGACCTTGACGTCAGTCGAGACCGTGTGATCGATGTTTTGGAGTCCGTCGCGCGGTCCGACCTCGACCACGCGTACGCTTTCGGGAAGCGGTGGCCAAGCGCGGTTATCGCTCGACGACTCGCTTGAAGCAAGTCCTTCAATCGCGCCTTCGACCCTTGCGGCCGGCGCTTGAGTGCTCATTTCGACGCAGGCTCCGCCGCGATCTCGACGAGCGTCGAGCCGGGAGCTACGGAATCACCTTTACCACAATTAAGAGCGACGATTGAGCCGCGGTGCGGGGCGACTATTGGCATAACCATCTTCATGGATTCGAGCAAGATGAGCGTCTGACCTTCTTCGACGGTCTCGCCCAACGACACGAGCACATCGAGCACGACAGCAGGAATCGTCGCCGAAAGACTGCCTGATCCACTCGGCTCACGAACTTCGCTTGCCTCGATCCGCCGGTAGCGAATGGTCTTTCCGTCGATCCACAGCTGCCGCTCACTGCCGTCTCTGTAGAGGAAAGTGCGGCGAGCGCCGCTATCCTGGCGGTCGGATTGTCCATTTACGTGGCCGTCCCAAGGTCTTTCGACAGGGCGGAAAGTCATGCCGCCGTCGCGTTGGCGCTCAGCGCGGACCAGAAATTCGACGCCATCGTCGAAGGAAACACTGATCACGTCGCCGCGCTTGATCACATGCGCTGACCGGGTCTGACCGCCGATCGAAAGCGTCACTTTCATCCGCCGACCCGCCATCCGGAAAGGGCAGGCTGAGTCCATGGACTCGTTCGATCCCCTGAACCGTCGGCGTCGCGACCATCGCCATTCTCTTGCGTTCGCCCGAGTCCGAACGCTTCGAGAGCCGCCGCCGCTATCCACGTACTCTCGTCAAGCTCATCTTCGAGTCGCCAGCCTGACAGATGCCGTTCTAGGAAGCGGGTGTCCGTCCTGCCGTCTCGAAACGCGTTATGTCCGAGGATTGCCGACAAGTACGGGATATTGGTCGTGACGCCGAGGACAACCATGTCCGAAAGCGCGAGCAGCGCGCGTTCGATGGCCGCGTTCCGATCGGCGCCGGCGGCAACCACCTTGGCGATCATCGCGTCATAATGGGGGGTGATCGTCGAACCCTTCGCCACGCCGTCATCGCATCTAACGCCGGGGCCCCGAGGGGCGCGATACTCCGCGATTTGCCCAACGGACGGCATAAAGCCGTTTGACGGATCTTCGGCGTAGACTCGGCATTCGATCGCATGGCCGCGCAAGGTCACATCGCTCTGCCTGAAGTCGAGCTCTTCGCCCGCGGCGATCCGCAGCTGCCAAGCGGCTAGGTCGAGGCCGGTGACCGCCTCGGTCACAGGATGCTCGACTTGCAGGCGCGTGTTCATCTCGAGAAAGTAGAAGCCACCGTTGTCGTCGACCAGGAATTCGACCGTACCGGCGCTCTCATATCCAACCTGACGCGCAAGGGCAACCGCGGCCGCCGTCATCTGCACCCGCAACGACGGATCTATGCCGGGAGCAGGTGACTCCTCGATGATCTTCTGATAGCGCCGTTGGATTGAACACTCACGCTCGAAGAGATGGACGACGTTACCATGCCCGTCAGCTAGGACCTGAACTTCGACGTGCCGGGCCGACTCGAAATACTTCTCCAGCAGCACCGTCGGATCGCCGAATGCGGAGGCCGCCTCTGCGCGCGCGGCTTCAAGCCCTTCGGCGAAGGCGCTCTCTTCGCGTACAAGTCGCATGCCTCGGCCGCCACCGCCCGCGCTCGCCTTGATGAGGACCGGATATCCGATTTCGCTTGCCGCCAGTTCAAGGGTGGAGTCGTCCGCACCTGCGCCCGATACTCCTGGCACGGTCGGCACTCCGGTCTCGCGCGCGATCCGAATGGCTTCGATTTTGGAGCCCATCGCCCGCATCGCTGCAGGCGACGGCCCGACGAATACGATGCCGGCGCGGGCGCACATTTCGGCGAAGTCCGCGTTCTCGGAGAGGAAGCCGTATCCGGGATGGAGTGCATCGGCGCTTACGGAGAGCGCGGCCTTGACGATCAATTCGGCGTCCAGGTAAGTTTCGGCCGCGGTAGCACCCTTGAGGGGGATGACGTCGTGTGCATCGCGATGCCAGTCGGCTTCATAGTCCGGCTCCGAAGCTACTGCATATGCGCGCATGCCGAGTGTCCTGCAGGCCGTGATGAGCCGGCGTGCGATTTCGCCGCGATTGGCGACGAGGACGGTTCGGATCGGCTTTGCCTCGTTCATCGAGCCGCTCCAAGATCGGGCGGGATCGAGGGATCCGAAGCGCGCGATTCCTGATGCCACCGCGGTTCGCGCCGCTCGAGAAAGGCAGCCATGCCTTCGCGCCCTTCGTTCGAGGCGCGACGCTCGGCGATGAGGCGAACCGTCAAGTCGCGTACTTCGCTTTCATCGGAGCCCACTGAGAGTTGGCGCAACATCGATTTGATGGCAGCTTGAGCTTCCGGTCCGGCTTTGGAGAGCGATGCAACGCAATCGTCGATCGAGGCGTCCATCTCTTCCAGTGGAACAACCCTTGAGACGAGGCCTATCGACTCCGCGCGTGCTGCGTCGAACGGCTCGCCTGTGAGGAAAAGCTCGCGGGCTGCCGCTATGCCGATTCGCGGAACAACGAACGGCGAGATCACCGCTGGGACAATGCCAAGCCGGGCCTCCGAGAAGGCGAATCGCGTTCCGTTTGCAGCGATTGCGATGTCGCTGGCCGCTACCAGCCCGGAACCGCCGCCCAATGCCGCCCCGTGAACCCGAGCCACAACAGGCTTCGGACAATCCCGGATCCTCGCCAGCATGTCGGCGAGGCGATGGGCGTCAGCAAGGTTTTCGTCGATTCCCTGATCCGCGATCGAGCGCATCCATTCCAGATCGGCGCCGGCGGAGAAAGTGCGGCCCTCGCCGGCGATCACGATCACACGCACTCCCGGCTCTTTGCCCAGCGCGCTGAAAGCTTCGTCGAGCGCTTCGATCATCAGAGGATCGAACGCGTTGTGCACGTCAGGGCGGTTCAGCCACACCGTCGCTCGATTGTCGGAATGCTCGATCCTGAGGCGGCTAGCAACTTGTCCCATGCTACATCCTGAAGACGCCGTAGACGCCCTCCGGCCGCGGACCGTTCAGCGTCGCGGCTAGCGCCAGCCCGAGGACGTCGCGCGACTTCGCGGGGTCGATAATCCCGTCGTCCCACAAGCGGGCGCTCGCGTAATACGGGCTGCCCTCACGCTCGTACTTTTCGAGGATCGGCGCCTTGAACGACGCTTCCTGTTCCGGCGGAGACGGACGCGTACCATCCTGGTTGACGGTCCAAAGCACGGTCGCGGCCTGCTCGCCGCCCATCACACTGATCCTTGAGTTTGGCCAGGTGAAAAGGAATCGAGGGTCATAGCCACGCCCGACCATCGCGTAATTGCCCGCGCCATGCGACACGCCGAACAGCAGCGTGATCCGCGGCACGGGCACTGTCGAAACGGCCGTAACCATCTTCGCTCCGTCTCGCGCGATGCCCTCGTTTTCGTACTCTTTGCCGATCATGAACCCGGCGATATTCTGCAGGAAGACCAAAGGGATGCCCCGTTGGCCGCACAGTTGGACGAAGTGCGCCGACTTGCGAGCCGAGTCGGAGAAGAGGAGCCCATTGTTCGCGACAATGCCGACAGGGATGCCCCAAACATGGGCGAAGCCGCATACGATGGTCGGCGCGTAGCGCGCCTTGAACTCGTCAAAGCGCGATCCGTCCACGATACGTGCGATGACTTCGTGGACATCGAAGCTCACCCGAGGGTCGACCGGGACGACGCCGTAGAGCTCCTCCGGATCGTAGCGCGGGGCCTCCGGCTGGCTCACGGGAAGCCATGGCGACGTAGTTCGGGCGAGGTTGGAAACAACCTGCCGCACGAGTTCGAGCGCGTGCGGCTCGCTTTCGGCGAAGTGATCGGCCACCCCCGAAAGGCGCGTATGGACATCGGCGCCTCCGAGCGCTTCTGCGGTCACCTCCTCGCCCGTCGCCGCCTTCACGAGCGGTGGTCCGCCGAGGAAGATGGTGCCGTTGTCCCTGACAATGATCGATTCGTCGCTCATCGCGGGCACGTAGGCGCCGCCGGCCGTACAACTACCGAGCACCGCAGAGATTTGGGGTACACCTTGCGCGCTCATTCGCGCGATGTTGTAGAAAATTCGTCCGAAATGGTCCCGATCCGGGAAGACCTCGTCCTGAAGCGGCAGAAAAGCGCCACCTGAGTCGACCAAATAGATGCATGGCAGTCGGTTTTCGAGGGCTATCGCTTGAGCACGCAGCTGCTTGCGCACCGTGATCGGATAGTAGGTGCCACCCTTCACCGTCGGATCGTTGGCGACGACCATGCAGAGCGAGCCGTGGATCCTCCCGATGCCGGTAACCATTCCGGCCGAAGGAGCATCGCCGTCGTACATGCCGTGGGCGGCGAGCGGCATCAGCTCGAGGAAAGGCGATTCAGGATCGAGTATCGCGTCGATCCGTTCGCTCACGCGGAGCTTGCCGCGCTCGGCATTCAGGGCCAGAGCCTTGGCGCTGCGATCGTCCGCCGTGCGCGCAAGTGTGTCGCGTAAGGTGTCGACGAGAGCGCGGTTATGCTCGGCGTTCGACACGAACTCACGCGAAGTTGTCTGGAGGTGTGAGTGGATGATCGGCATGGATGCCGGATTGTAAGTGGCGGTCTAGCGGACGGGCAAGCACCGGGATGCAAAGAACGGTTTGGTACCGGAAGTACCGTCCTGCAGCCGGCCTGTTAGCGGCGACAGGTCGGCCCTGCCCGAAGTTCCAGTAAATGGTCTGGCCGGCCTACCGTGTCTAATGTTTCCATACGCGGATATGCTGTTACATATGGCGCGCGAAGCGTTGTAGTCAGTCATTTCAAGCTCGCCGCTCGCCAGGTTGTTTTTCAGTCGATGTGCAGCAGTCCCCCGCTGCTTCGACTTCCGTAAGGAGATTGAACGATGTACGAGCCAAGAAGAGAGACCCGGTATTTTCCACAATTGAATCCTATCCGGCTGATCCCCAGTCGATTAGGACTTGGGCTATTTGTCGCAGCGCTTGCCGTGACAATCGGTGGCCTGTGGCCGCACGCGGTTGCGGCAGACGCGCCGGTTTCGCCGGTAACAGCTGAACTGGACTTAGCGCTGGCGACGTATGACGTCGCGGTTAAGGATCACTCCTTCGACTCGGAGACAATCACTATCACGGTTGGATCGATCGTTCGATGGACCAATGTCGGTGAGACGCTGCATACCACGACGAGCGACTCCGGCTACTGGAATTGGACACTTGTTCCAGGAGCGAGCTACTCGGTGCGCTTCCTCACGGCCGGAACTTATGCCTATCACTGCACCTTGCATCGCGCCATGGGTATGACCGGCACGGTTGTGGTCATACCTAGCACCGATCCAAGTCCGACGCCTCTACCGCTCCCGACCGGTCTACCGGCCGCGGGCCAGATCGTTTTCGACTACTTCGCGGACGAAGCGACCCGATCGAAGACCGATCTCTTCGTCGTAAACCCTGACGGATCGATGAAGTACAAGCTAACTGACACCGCCGACTTGTCGGAAGCTCAGCCGAATTGGTCGCCGGACCGCAGCCAAGTGGTCTATACGGCTTCGGTCGGCGGCACAACCGGCGAACCATGGAATCTGTGGACTGTCGACGTCGAGACCGGTGAGCGTTTGCAGATCACGACCGGGCCCGAGCACTACGAACCGGACTGGCATCCGGGCGGCGGGTTGATCGCTTTCACCAACATCAGACGAACCGGAGGTGCCCCTTCAAGTTCCGAGATCGCCGTAGTTGCCGCGGACGGCACCGGCATGCGATCGCTGATCCGGCTCGACAGTACGTCGTACGGCGTGGTGAATCCAACTTGGTCGCCGGATGGCCTTCAGATCGCGTTTACGCTCAGCTCCAACTTCTCGGGCGGCGAACTCTATGTGATGAACGCTGACGGTTCGAACGTCAGGCGCATCTTCACGCACTCCGGCTGGAACGACATCGATCCGGCGTGGTCGCCCGATGGACGCCACATCGCTTTCGCCTCGGGCGTCTACGTGGGTGAGCGTACGGTCCACGATATCTGGCTGGTCGATGCATTGACCGGAGCCGCCGGCACCATCGCGCGTCACACCACTTGGGATCTGCGGAACCCAGCATGGTCTCCGGATGGTGGGACGATCGTCTTCAACGCGGAGTTCGAAGGCAGTCCTGCAAGACGCTGGGCGCTCTACTTGGTCCCGTCGCGCGGTGGAGCTGTGAGCGGGCCGGTTAGCATAGGGGTTGAGCCGGATTGGGCGGGCGCATCACTGTTGCCGCTGCCGACTCCGCTGCCGGAGCCGACGAACACGCCTGAGATCCCGCCGAGTCCGATTCCATTCCCGACGCCACTGCCTACGATGCCGGGACCGACCGATCCACCGCCGCCACCGCCGACGTTCCCGATTCCGATCGAGCCGACTCCTGAAATGCACACCCCAACGTCGCCGGTGCCGACCCTGCCGCCGGTCGAACCGACGAATCCAACTCCGGATCCAACGATGGGCAACAAGATCTATCTGTCGATCACGTACAGGAACGGATAGTTCTAGGATCCGATTGAGCCACCGGCCGGGCGATCGAAATAGCGCCCGGCCGGTGGCTTTGTTTAGGGGCCCGCTTCACTGTGTCCAACTCCACCGGAATCGCTATCACGTTCGCCTTCCATGGCCGCGATCTGATCGGCCAACGCCTCTACGGCCACGCGCTGCTTTCTATAGAGGTCCGATTCGCTCATCGCCAGCCGGCCCGCGATGTCCCTAACCTTCATTCCCCGGACGAACTTCAATTCGAGAATGTTATAAAGGATCCACTCGCTCGAAGTCGAAGACCGCGTGCCGGACGGCTTCAACATCTTAAGCGCCTCGTCCAAGACGCTGCGGAGGGCCTTGGCAGGATTTGAGTCGTTCACATCGAGCGCTCGACGGACCACGCCGAGGTCCAGCAACGGATTTTCCGTCAATTTTGGACCGCCCCAGTAGTGGCTGAGTGCGTCCTTGACCCATGTCGGGAATCGGGGGTGTTCTACCAGGCTGTGATCGAGGTCCTGTACCGATTGGCGGTGACCGACGGCCAGCGCCCCGCGCACGCGCTGAATTCCTTCGAGCTCGGGCTGGAGATCGCGCAAGGCGCCGAGGATCCGATGCTGCACAATCCGATCTTCGAGCGCTCGGGCCGTAGCCGAAGTTAGCCGCATTATGAGTTCCAGAGATTCGGCATCGACTGTCTCGATCGGCTCCTCGATGGCAAGCAGGCCCCGGATGGCCGCACCGCTCTCAGATCGCAGGGGCGTTACGAGGAAGCCTGAGACTTGGATCATCGCGGCCGGTTCGCCCGAGTCCTCCCAAACAATCATCGGCGCAAGGATTTCCGGCTGCTCCTCAAGCAGCTGCAGGAGCGCCACTGCACGTTCGCGATTGCCCGTCCAGGCGTCGAGCCTGGACGACCCTTCGCCCAAGGTGACCATACACCCCGTCTCTACGCGGAGGCGGTCGCAGAGCAGCGCCAAAGTGTTCTCCAACAGCTGCGACAGATCGCGATCCGAGACCAACCGCTCGTCCATCTTCCGCAACCAAGCGATGTCCTCGCCTTCGCCCGCGAAGATGAGTCGATCGACGACGGGTTTCAAAGCACGGATCATGAATTGATAGAAGACTATGCCGACAATTGTCCAAAGCATCAGCACGATGTCGCGCGGCAGGCCGAGACTGCTCTCCAGCCTGAGGGGAACCAATTGAATCGTCGCCAGAATGAAGAAACCGAGGAGGGGGCCCTGGACAAGAAATTTGACGAGATCGCGTCGCACAGCGCGCTCGGGCGTAAGTGAGCCCCTGTACGCCACTTCCCACGCGACGATCAAGACCATCGCGCTTACAGCTAAGTTGGCCGCGATATTGACACCGCGGAAAATGAGCACTCGTTCAGCCAGGGGAGCGCCGCCCGCGGTGAGGAACGGAAAGACGGAGAGCGGGGCTATCACTCCGATCAGAAGCGCCGCCGTCCGCCGACGAGTGCGAAAAGTGAGAGCCCTGCGCCACGCCCACACTATTCCGGCAGCGCCTAGAGCCGTTAGTGAAATGTGCCATGCAGCGAAGGCTGGGAAGAACTTGCCCGCCCCGAGTCGCACGGTTCCCGGCGGGCCGCTCACGCCAACGACTAGCGAGCCGGATCCGCTCATGACTGCTGCGAGTGCGATCATTCCGACGCCGAATGCGGCAGCGACACCAATTCGCCGCGACGTTGAGCGCTCGCCGGTGGCCTCGAGCAGAGCGTTGGAAAATTGGACGAAAGCGGGTGCTGCGAAGGCGATGCCAAACCATTCGAATTTGAGCCAGAAGGCGGCTGCGGGATGATCCGGCGGCAGCCGAGATGTCGAAAGGAAGAGATCGCCCACATAGACAATCGAGACCAACGCGAAAAGAAGCACGAGTGCGCGAGCGACTGCGTTCCGGTAGTTGTAAACCAAGAGATATGCCATCAGGCTGAACGCGAGCAACACGGATATGCTCGAGAGGATGATGTTCAGCCGGCGCAGACCTTCGCCCGCAAGTTCGCTCATCGTTTCAGCTCTAGTCGCTGGTGCTCAGCCGCCGAGTATGAGCGAAGCGAGATACATTATCGGTGCTGCGAAGAACAGGCTGTCGGTGCGATCGAGGACGCCACCGTGGCCGGGGATCACATGCCCGCTGTCCTTGACGCCTGCTTGGCGCTTCAAGAGGCTGATCGAAAGATCGCCGAGCGGGCCAACGAGCGACACGGCAAGTGCGACGACAGCAAGCTGGATAGACCCCGCCGGTGCCGAGATCCCGAAAGCCGAAAGCAAGGCTGGCGTAGCCATGCCGACAATGACGGTGGCGACAATCGCTATCGCGAAACCTTCGTAAGTCTTCTTCGGACTGAGCATCGGCGCCATCGGCGTCCTTCCATAGCGCCTCCCGCCCAAATATGCCGCTGTGTCGTTGGTCCAGATCAACGCAAAGAACAATATGACCCAAAACCGCCCGTCATCGAAAGCCTTTAGCCCGACGGCAAAGCTGCCCAGCACGCCTACGTGAAGGGCAAGCGCGATACCAAGCGCCCAATCGTCGAACGAACGCTGCTGCGGATCTCGCAACATCTGCGCGCCGTAGCCGGCGATCACGGCGAAAGCGAGCGCGGCGTACGCGAGCAAGACTCCGGAGTGGCTGACGCCGAGCGCCAAACCCTCGAAGGGGGCGAGCGCCTGAGTCAAGAATGGAACTATGAAGAATCCAAGCCACGTGACCGGTTTTCGTCCCGCGGCGCGCACGATCGCGAACGCCTCTCTTAGAGCAAACATACACGCGATCGTAACTAGTACGTACCACCATCCATTGCGATCACTCCATGCCGCAGCCAGAACTAGCGGCCCGAGAACGGCGCCGGAGATCGTTCTTATCGCAAGGTCGGATCGCGTCGAAGCGATCTGATCGGCAGGCTTTGCCGCCTGCGCGCTCATCCGATGCGACCAACGCTCACGGCCGCGTTCGCTCCTGCCTCTTCTTCCGCGTCCGCGGCATCATCTCCAACCGGCAAGACGCCGAAGCGGCGGTCGCGCTGAGCGAAGTTGCGAAGCGCGGCCTTCAGTTCGTCGCGACCGAAGTCCGGCCACAGCGTGGGAGTGCAGTAGAACTCGGAGTACGCAGTTTGCCACAGGAGGAAGTTGCTGAGGCGAAGCTCACCGCTCGTTCGAATTATCAAGTCCGGATCCGGGAGGCCCGCTGTCTCGAGTCGGCTCTCGATCGCCGCGGTATCGACCACATCGGGCGCGATACCTTCTGAAAGGAGTTCGCGCACGGCCCGGACAATTTCCTCGCGGCCCCCATAGTTGAACGCGACGTTCAATTCCAGACGCGAATTGCGCCGGGTACGCTCGACCGCACGCTCTATGGATGCGGCGAGGTGGCTAGGCACCCCGTCGAGCCAGCCGATGTGCCGCAGACGAACACCGTTGCGGTCTAGCTCATCGAGCTGGCGTTCGATGACCTCCTGCAGGAGGTACATCAGGCCGCGAACTTCGTGTGCAGGACGCTTCCAATTCTCGGTCGAGAACGCATAGATAGTAAGCATCGGAATTCCGAATTCGATACTTGCTTCGATCAGGCGTCGGAGCGCCTCGGTTCCGGCGCGATGGCCTGCAAGCCGTGGCAACCCGCGCGCCTTAGCCCAGCGACCATTGCCGTCCATGATAACGGCGATGTGCGTCGGCACGATGCCGAATCGGTCAGTTGTCGAGGTATCGACTGCGACGTCCTGACCATCGATATCCGCCACTCTTGCCTCAAACCTCGCGGATCTCGGCGATCTTCTTCTCGCCGTGCTTCTCGGCGAGCACGATCGCCTTGTCGGTGATTTCTTGCGCGATGTCCTTGGCAGAATAGAGCTCATCTTCGGGGAGTTCTTCGCTCTCGAGAGCGTGGATAAGGTCGCGCCGTACGTTCCGCACCGCGACACGCGCCTCTTCAACCCTCTTCGTGACGAGGCGAACCAACTCCTCCCTTCTGTCCTCGGTCAGCGCTGGGATCGGCAAGCGGATCACTTGGCCGTCATTTGAAGGCATCAAGCCAAGGTCAGAAGCCATGATCGCCTTTTCGATGAGAGGGAGCGACTTCTGATCCCAAGGCCTTACGGTCAGGAGTCTTGGCTCCGGAGCGCTGAGCGTTGACATCTGGCTGAGCGGCGTGGGTGCACCGTAGTACTCTACGATGATTCGCTCGAGCAGCGCAGTCGAGGCTCGACCGGTTCTGAACCCAGACAAGTCGTGGTCGAGCGAGGCGATGGCCCCTTGCATGCGATGTTCAGCATCCTGGATCATCTCGGAGGTCATCTGGCTCCTCCCAATGGGTGCCATACGGGCCGTGGCCGTGGCGTCACACTGACTGAGCTCGCTCCACGGGTGAACTCGATCGCCCATCGTGCATGTGCCCCGGAACAGGCACCGAAGGGTCGTCGTAGCCGTCTACCAGCGTGCCGATCGGGTGGCCGTTGGCAGCGGCGACTATAGCGTGTTCGGACCACAGATCGAGCACGATGATCGGCAATCCGTGCTCCTGACACAAGGTGAAAGCGGTCAGGTCCATCACCCTCAGGCCGAGTGCGAGGGCTTGTCCATATGAGATATGCTCGAACCGTATGGCCGTCGGGTGTTTCTTCGGATCCGCGGAATAAACGCCGTCCACCTTCGTCGCCTTGATCAACACGTCGCAGCCGAGTTCCATCGCTCGTAGCGCCGCCGCGGTGTCGGTAGTGAAAATCGTATTGCCGGTTCCGGCGCCAAGGAGGATTACATCCCCCTTCTGAAGCTGATGGATCGCGCGGCGGCGAATATACGATTCGGCCACGGCGTTCATCTCTATCGCCGTATGCACCCGCACGTTCAAGCCGATCCCTTCGAGCGCGCTTTGCAGCGCCAGGGAGTTCATTACGGTGCCGAGCATGCCGATGTGATCGGCCGTCGGCCGATCGATCCGATTCGCTTCGGCTCCCCGCCATAGATTGCCTCCGCCGAGCATTACCGCGACCTGCACGCCTGCGTCGACCAGATCGCGAACCTTGATCGCTACGATCGATACAGCGTCGGGATCGATGCCGGAGCCTGATGGTCCTGCGAGGGATTCGCCGGAGATCTTGAGCAGAACGCGCTTGTACGGCGTATCACGCCGCAAGTCCGCCCGATCGATCCCCGCCGAGTCCGACGTGTTCAGGTTACAGCCTCTCGCCGAGCTCGTATCGCGCGAAACGGCGAAGGACAATGTTCTCGCCGATCTCGGCGATAGCTGCCGTGATCAAATCACCGATCGTGCGCGAATTGTCCTTGACGAAACGCTGTCGAAGGAGGACGACCTCGTCCAGCCACTTGTCGATCTTGCCGCTGACGATCTTCTCGACCATTTCCGGCGGCTTGCCCGCGTATTGCTTGTCTTGCGTTGTCGCTGCCGTCAGCGTGGCACGCTCGTGAGAAAGGACGTCTTCAGGTATATCGCCTACGGCCACCCATGCAGGGCTCATCGACGCGATCTGGAGGGCGATTTCGCGTGCGAGGGTCTGGAATTTGTCAGTGCGCGCTACGAAGTCCGTTTCGCAGTTGAGCTCGAGAAGTACGCCGACCCGACCCGGTTCGCCATGGATGTAGGACGTTACCGTGCCGTCATTGGCCTCACGGGTCGATTTCTTGGCAGCGGTGGCTAGGCCCCTTTCCCGAAGTATCTGGATTGCCTGGTCCATATCCCCGTTGGCGGACTCAAGCGCCTTCTTGGCGTCGAGGACACCCGCGCCGGTGCGTTCCCGGAGATCTCGGACGTGTTCAATTGCGATTGCCATCTCTCTTCCTCAAGTCTGTGGTGTTTGTGCGGGAATTCAGAGTCGGTGTTCGAACGTCGCCGAAGAGCAAGAAGGCGCGATCAGTCATCCGAGTCGTCGTCGAGCGACTCTTCGAACGGGTCGAAGATTCTCTGTGACGTGTCTACGTCCTCGGGTGAGATGTCGTCGACGAGAGTGCTCTCACGCTCAGTGCGACCTTGAACGATCGCATCGGCAACCCTATCGGTGATCAATTTCAAGGCACGGATAGCGTCATCGTTCGAAGGTATAACGTAATCTATCGGATCGGGATCGCAATTCGTATCGACGACAGCAACGATCGGGATTCCGAGACGGTTGGCTTCGGACACCGCGATGTGTTCCTTGCGAGTGTCCACCATGAAGAGCATATCTGGAAGACCTGTCATCTGCTTGATCCCGCCGAGCCGGCGGTTCAGCTTCTCGATTTCGCGTTCGAGTAGGAGCGCTTCTTTCTTCGGAAGCATGCTGAACTCGCCGCGGTCGCGTCGGCCCTCGAGATCGAGCAAATGGTTGACACGCTGACGCATCGTATTCCAATTTGTCAGCATTCCGCCGAGCCAGCGGTGAGTGACATAAGGCATGTTGCTGCGCTCCGCCGCGGCTTCGAGGTTGGCGGCGGCCTGCTTCTTCGTGCCGACGAAGAGCACGGTGCCGCCCTCTGCCGTACATCGGCGGACAGCGGCCGTCGCCTTATCGAGACGATCGACGGTTTGAGCAAGGTCGAAAATGTGTATGCCGTTGCGCTCGGTGAAGATGTATGGCTTCATCTTCGGATTCCACCGGCGCGTATAGTGCCCGAAGTGCACCCCAGCTTCGAGCAGTTCCTTCATAGTCGCCATCGACACAGTGAAGCTCCCTTTCGTTGGTTGACGTCCGTCCCCGGCGAAGCCTTGAAGGCCACGAATGGGATGTGTCACGGGGACGTGTGAGACAGGTTGTGGCGCGATTCGCCAAGCGATCATTATAATCCTACCCATGATGGTCGACAAGGCAGTAGAGGCGCCGAACCGGCTCGTTCCTTCGTCTCTTTGGACGGTCCGCTATGAGCCTGGAGTTCCGCTGGACGTCCCGGCAACTGATATGCCGTTCGATTCGACGCTCGGCGCGGCCGCCTCTACGTCGCCCTCGTTTCCGGCGCTTTCGTTCTTCAATCGAAGCTTGCGATACGCAGACTTGGAAGCCCGTGTCGATCGCGCGGCCGGGGCGCTGATAGCGACCGGTGTGAAGCCGGGCGATCGCGTGCTTGTCGCATTGCCGAATTGCCCTCAATTCGTTGCCGCCGCTCTCGGATCGCTGAGGGCGGGCGCGGTTGTGGTCCCATCGTCGCACGAGGCACCTGCAGAGACGGCGCTACAAGTGATTCGTGAATCACCCCGCGTCGCTTTCGTTTCGACGGAGAATGCGTCGCAGGTGGCGACCGCTGTCGCGGCCGAAGGGGATGGAACCACGTCGATCGTCGCCATCGATCCGGCGCACGGTTTACCGTATGCCGTTCGATGGCTCGTGCGAATTGCTGGCGGAGCCGGTCCGAAGCGAAGGCGCTCAGATCGATGGTCAACCTGGACGTCGTGGCTCGATCGCGCGGCCGGTTCGCCCGAGCGGCCGTTGATCGACGCTAACGCACCGGCGCTTGAAGTTGACGGCCATGTTTTCTCGCACGCTAACCTTGTCTCAGGCACCGCACAACTGCGGAGCTGGCTGACCGACGCTATTCCCGGCGACGAAACCTGGCTGCTTCTAGCCGGGCTGGGAACACCGTTCGGTTTCGTAACGGGACTAGGAGCAGCCTCGGCGCTCCGCGCGCGGCTCGCGCTATTGCCCGCCTGGCGGCCGGACGACGTCATCGACGCTATCCGCTATCTTCGACCGTCGTGGGTCGCCTCCTCGGCGTCGGCTATCCGCGGGCTCGCCGACGATCCCTTGTTAGCACGGGTGGACCTTCGTTCAGTACGAGCATGGATCGTCTCCGAGCCGGTTGAGGACGATGTTGCACAGCGCTTCGAAAGCGCGAGCGGACTGGCGCTCTGCCTTGGCATCGGGGCGCCCGGAGTCGCAGGGCTCGCTGCATGCAACCCGGTCAACGGCGAGCGCATGTCCGGGACTCTCGGAACCCCGCTGCCCGGCGTGCAGGTCAGGACGAGCGGGCAGGGCCTCGACGTGTCGGGGCCCAACATCGCATCAGAAGGCGGTTGGCTGCCACTGTTGCACGATGGTGACCTCGGCCCGGATGGTTTCATTCGCGGGCGTTCCGACTTCCCAGCGTAACGGCGCGATTTAGACGGCGTTAATAAAGCACGGATTGCATGGTTCGCACTATACTACCGACCTGCTATCATCCGTGTCCGTAAGTCTGCCTCTGCCGCGAATATCGTTCGGCGTGCCATTATTGCCCGCCGGCGCGGAGAAGGGATGAGAAGTCCGAAA
This sequence comes from Anaerolineae bacterium, assembly GCA_038913135.1. Taxonomy (GTDB): domain Bacteria; phylum Chloroflexota; class Anaerolineae; order Epilineales; family Epilineaceae; genus JBCLES01. The sequence goes on along the minus strand of JBCLES010000008.1, from coordinate 32,700 downwards.
AGCGTTTCCATCCGTTATCGAGCTGCAGCCCTGCCCGGGCGGTGCCTGCCCTGCGCTCGCACACACCCCCAAACTGTGGAGGGAGGACCCATGAGGCGCATTCTGTTCTCGATCAGCTTGCTCGCAGGATCGGCGGTCGTCGCCGGCTATGCGGCCGGCGCGGCCCACGCGGATACGTTGCCGATCTCCGGAGGAAACTTCCAGATTTCGGCCCCGGCTCCCGACATGTCGAATTTCGAAGATGTGATCGACGCCGAAACGATGGCGGACCTTGAGGCGATAACCGAGCGACTTGACGCGCACCTTTACGTCGACGTCGACGGGACCGTGAAGCTGCCGGACCATCTTACGGCGGAGATGCTCGATGTGGAGCCCGAGTTCCTCGCGAACTTCCGCTCTGCGCTCGGGTATTCGAACCAGCTTATCCTCGACGGACAGATCGTCGTCGGAGAGGACTTGACCGTCAGCGCCGGCGAGGGCTTCGATTGGACAGGCTCCGACCCGGGCATTGTTCCAGGCCCGGGACCAGGCAGTTCGATCGACGGCCAAGGCTCAACCGATGGCGACGAGCTGGACTGGAATGCCTATCGCTACTCCAGCGGCTGCATGTTCTACAACTCGTATAGCACCTACAGCCGCTACTCGCGTAGCTACTACGGCCTTTGCAGCACTATGGCCGCTTACATCGGCTATCCGCACATCAGCCCTTCGCTCGTCAATTTCTACACGTACAACAGCTCGTACTTGGGCGGCTCCTGCTACAACCCGAGCGGTATGTACTACTACATGCCTTACACCTCCGGTTGCCGCTCGTACGTCGGTGGCAGCTATGCGCCGTGCTACTCGGGCTTGAGCTACAAGCCGGCGTACTTCTGGACCCGCACGTATAGCTACAGCTCGAGCTGCGGGTGCAACACCTACAATTGGGCTTGGCAAGGCTACTGGGCGCGCTACTAACCCAGTCCTAGTTTGATCGTGCGATCTGATCGCGCGACGAAGAGGTTGAAGAAAGACGGGGGCGCTTCGGCGCCCCCGTCGTGCGTGCCCAGGACGTGTATGCGGCGCGCAATGGAGTAGTCCCCCGGCTCGGGGTAGAACATCCGGACAAACGGCAATAACACATTTCAAACCAACGCGTTTCATCCGAAGACGCGCTGCTCCTGCCCCCACGGCGGCGGTGTCCCGGCTCTGGTGGCTGGGTGCCGTTTTCCGCCATCCTACAGGAGCCCCGGATGCCTCAGCGGTGGATGGAGCGGCGACTCCCGCGGTACACCCGCACTCTCGCCCTCGCGGTCTCGCTCGTCCTCGTCGGTGCTGTGGCCGGTCACGCATCAGCCTCGCGCGATCCAGCATTCCCGACCGCAGACTCAAGTTCAGATCGGACATTCGATTCGTCGGCTGAGGCGCCAGCCGCGGCGACGCCTACGTGCCCTGGCAGTGCAGCGCTGGGCCCCGACGCCGACTGTGACACTTTGACCATCGTTGGGAACACATACGTCGACTTTGATCGAAACGGACGCTATGAATCCCACCGCGGAGATGTGCGCCTGCAGCATCAATTGATAAGGCTGCTCGACGCCGGCTCCGGGTTCCTGATCGCTCAAGCGACGACGAACAAGGACGGCTACTACCGTTTCGCCGGGCTGCCGGCGGGTCCGGTCTATCGCGTAGAGGTCGTCGGAGTCGAGCACTATCGACCGACCACCCCGCCGTTTCGCGACTTGGATGTCGCCAAATTCTCGACTTTTTGGTGTTGCAGCGCTCGTGCCGACTTCGGCTTCTATCCGGGCAGCGCGGTCCCGACAGTTCTGCCGCCACCGGTCGTCGGCCCGCCGCCGGACGTTCCGCCGCCTGCCCCACCGTGCTGCGAGATCCCGACGGGACGCCAAATCCACCTTCCTATCCTCGGTTTCGAGGCGAACTCGAACGTATGCACGCCTCTTATCGAGGCTCAGAACCTTGGAGCGTGGCCGACCAAAGCGTTGCTCATCCTTTGGGGTGCTCCCGGCTTTTGCCCACCGCAGTGCACCGGCCCGCTCAAGGTTGAGTGCAGCGGCCTGCTTGCGCCCGGAACGGCGTGGCACTTCACCGGTGCTCAGCTTCCGGACGGGGCGAAGAGCGCGATGGTCTTCAGCGCACCGGCGATCGAGACCGGTGCAGGCCCTGGCGGTGTGATCGCGCCGGGAGGCGATATCTTCGCTGACCTCCTCTGCGAGGCTCTCTTCAGAGAGGTCGTGGGCGACTGCAATGCTTTCAGGCGTTTCAAGAAGGCGTTCAATGAGTATGGCGTCTGGAGGTCGAGCGTTTACGACTTCGACTTCCGCGCTTATCCGGGCGCTTCTCTTGCCGTCGAAGTGGTGCGAAAGTGCCCGGGCGACACGAGCCCGATGGTCGATGTGACGAGCAGTTACTTGGGCTTCGCCGATGAGCAACTCGGCGCTTACGATCCGGTCTACGCCGGATTCTCCTTCCATGTACCGCTCGTCTATGCCGACACAGGCGGTTACTCGAGCTGGCTCTACATCCAGAATGGTGGACTTGAGTGCAGCTCCATCGAGCTTTGGTTCAAGGCGCAGGACGACTGCAACCGGCCGACAATCTGCGATGTCCTTACCCTGGCGCCGGGCGAGACGCACCAATTCGACGCAACTTCGTGCGTCGGTCCTGATTTCACGGGAAGCGCGTGGGTCCGTGGCAGCCAGCCGCTCTCGATCGTCGTCGACATCATCGGCAACGACATTCTGATGACTTATCAGGGATCGCCGAGCGAGCTGAAGTACACCTTCGAAGGTGCACCTTCGTTCACCACCGGCAGTCAAGTTCTATACGGACCGCTGACATACTCCGAGTATCAGGGTTGGGACACCCTCGTCCAGGTGCAGAACCTCTCACCGGTAACGAACGCCAAGGTCAAGGTCTACTTCCTTGATCGATCGGGCGGGATCATCAACACAGTCGTTGACTGGATTTGCCCGAACGGCAGCCAGGGATTCTTCCTGCCGGTCGTATCGGACATGCCGGGGAATTGGGTCGGAGCCGTACGGGCCGAGAGCCAGGACTGGATATCTCCCGGGACTCCAAGCGTATCGGCTCCCAACATCGCGGGCGCGGTCACGCTGGTGAAGTATTCCGACGCAACGCGAACAGCACCTTTGGAGGGCATGGCGTACGTGCTTTTGCAAGAGCAGAGAGCCTACGATTGGCAGGTCGGCGCGGGTTGGGGCGGCCTCGAATCCGGCGTCGGACGAATCGGGATCCCGAGCTTGATGAAGGACAGGGATCGGTCCGGCCTGACGTCCGAGATCGCGATCAACAACGTCGTTCCCGTGCCGGGCTTTACCGATTTCATCATCTACATCTATGACCAGAACGGCTTGGTCGGGTCGCTGTGCGAGAAATTGAATGAGAAACAGGTCGAGTACCTAGATGTCGAAGCGAGCCTCGCCTTTCTGCCTCGCGGCTTCAAGGGAAGTGCGGTCATCAGCGCGGTCTACTGGGAGCATATCGTTCACACGGACGGCTTCCCACGGAACGTGCTCGGGTTGGCCGCGGTCAAGGTCGAACGCAGCGGCACGACGTTCGGCGTCGACGTACCGGGTGACGAGAGCGCCGGCAACATAGGCTTTCCGATCATCGGTCGCTTCGCGTTTGCAGGGCCGCGCATCGAATGCCCGGGAGTTCCGCTCAGACCACCGCCGTGCTGCGGACCAGGCGCGCCAGGCGGTCCGGGCGGGCCGGGAGGCCCCACTCCCTTCCCACCTGATCCGACCTCGCTGCCAGGTGGCCCGCCTCCGCCGCCAATCCCGCTTCACTCGATTGCATCTGGCGACTAGGGCATGCAGGATCGGAGCGCGTTCTACCCGCGGTAGCACGGAGAACAAACTCGGCGGCGGACGTTTTAGGCGTCCGCCGCCGCGGCATTTCAGGCGGCCGAACCCGACACTTTCAGCGTAGGTTGACTCTACGATCGGGTCGATCGGAGTTATAGCGGCGAGTGAGGTTTTGCCATGAAGCGTTGACCGGACGTTCCTGAATCTGTACCCTGAGCGTGGCGACGGGTTTGCGAGTCCATTTAGAAATTGCACCGTACCTCGCTCCGCCGCATGACGTCCTAATGAACGGTTCCTCCTGCCCGGCGGAGCCGTCGTCGCGTAGCGCGTGATCGCAATACAGCGCGTCTCGTCCGCCAGGACGTCGCTGCGCCACAACTCGTGTCGGCCCAACACCGCCGCGCGCAAACGTTGAGAGGAATCGATTGACCCCCCATCCCCTTGAAGCGCACACCCCTTTCCAGTCCAATTGGCCGTCGGATTCGCTCGCGTTTTGGAGCGTCCGCTTCGGCGTCTTGCGCCGTGCTGCGCGAGCCTCCGGCATGTTCCTCTTCCTGGCGGCGGGGGTTGGAACGGTCGCGGAGTTCATGCCTCAAAGCGAGTCTTCAACCCAGGCTGTTCTTGCCCAAGAAGGGTCGGGAGGACCGCTCGACGACGGTTGGTGGGAGACGGTCGCGAACGGCGATAGGATCAACCGACTGGTCCGTCAGGAGGACGTGCTGTGGGCCGCGACCGAGGCCGGAGGTCTGATGCGATGGGATCTCAACGGCGGCGATTACACTCAATTTCTCGCTCCTCAGAGTGGCCTCCTTTCCAACATCATCAGCGATATGGCGTTGGCAGCCGACGGGACACTATGGCTCGCGACCGATCGGGGATTGACCCGCTTCGATACTTCGACATACGCTGTAGAGACTGTCGTGCCGGATCCGACGTTGGCGCCAGGGACGCCCGGCCGGATGCCGAGCCGCCGGGTAACAGCTCTAGAACTTCGTGAGGATGGTTCGTTGTGGGTCGGGTTCTCTGAGGAATGGGATCCGACCGAGCTCCACCCCCGGCGATCTGAGCCCGGCGCGTTCCATAAGGGCGGACTTGCGGTCTATCGGCCTTTGGACGGAACTTGGTCTCAGGAACACCATGTTAGGGTCACGGGCAGCGGCAGTGATTCGAGCTACGAGACCATTCCCTCCGAGAACATAACAGAGATCGAATACGGAGTTGACGGGCTATTGTGGATTGGTACGCGCCCCTACTACACGTTCGAAGTTCAGTGCTTCGAATCAAGCGCGTGCGTCGAGGCGTGGGTACAGGACGGCGGCGGCACCGCCGGGACCAACATCGATCAGGTCAGCGATCCGGGCGCTGTTGAATGGGTGGTCTATCGGCCGGGCGGCGATGCAAATTCCACGTCCTGCCTTTCTAACCACATCGTCCAGATCCAAGCTGACATGGACGGACGAATGTGGGTCGCCACCAACGATAAGGGTTTGTATCTTCTCTTGAATGGCCTCCGTCGGGTGGGCTGCAAAAACGGCATTCCGTATTATCGACGCGCAATCACCGGCGGTTCGTCAGACTTCCGCACCGACGGATTGCGCGGCGGACATATCTTCTCTGTTGGAGTTGATCCTCTCGGGAGGGTCTGGATTGGGCATGGCAGCAATCGGACCCGCGGCGAGGGTATTGCAATCCTCGACCACAAAGGGACTTTCGAAGATTCTTCGGCGTCTCTGAAGCCTTGGGAAAGTGACGACGAGTGGCAGTACGTCGGCTTCGATGGCGAGGGCGCAACCCGGACCGATGTTCTTGTCAGCGCGCTCATCGTCGATGACTCCAACGCCGTCTACATGGGCACGCGGGACGATCGGCTAGGCGATGGCTTTGGAATCCGCCGTTACGTCCCATCCGAAACGCGCTGGGATCGATTTGTTCACGGCGACAACGGTCTCCCGAGCAACTTCCTTACCGGGATATCGGCGAAGCCGGGAACTGACGAGGTCTGGTTCTCAACCGCTAGCCGCGGTGTCGCCCGCCGTACCCCTGCCGGCTGGTCGGCTTGGCGCTCTTTCGGAACGGGCGAGATAGCGACGACTGCGACCGAATTTACAGCGGCAGGGTTCGGCCGGATTGCCGTCGATTTGGCTGATAGAGCGGCGTACGATGCGGTCTTCGGAAGCGGAACCTTTGTGTTGATCGGCGATGATCCGACCCGTTACCGAGTGATCCGATATCGCCTGCCGGTCGGAGGCCGCGGTCCGTGGGTCGACATCGCCCCCGAGCTTGTACGGGATGTGCCCATTGGCGCACCTATTCATCACATAGAACGCGGTCCGCCGAGCGAAGAAGCAACGCAGATAACTTTCGGCTTCGACGGCGATACTTACGTAGGCGGTCGCGAATCCGTTTGGCTTTCGGATCGAGAGTGCGCGTTGCCCCCTGAATGCTGGCTCGACGGTGGCCTTGGTCGATTTGACGGCGAGGACTGGCGAGTTTGGGGTCAGGAGGGCGACATTCCCGACGGTCGCGGCGTTCCCGACCAGATGGTCAGTGCTGTTGAAACGGATCTAACCGGAAAGATCTGGGTCGGAACCGGCAAACAGTCGGAGTCGGAAGGAGACGGCATTGCCGTCTTCGACCCTGAAACCGAGACGTTCGTGGCATATCACATCATTCCCGCGCTTTCCCTCGGTACCGGGCCGAAAATTGGCAGCAACGCTGTTTCCGACTTCTCCATCGACCCCGAGACCGGACATGTCTGGGTATCGCACTTCCCGGCCAAGAAGGTGAACGAATCCATCAGCGGCACGCTCAGCGAGATCTTCTTTGGCGGCGGCATCTCGAAGTGGGATGGTGCGGGGTGGCGATTCTGGAGGAAGGATACCGGCGCTGCATTCCGCGGCTACGGAGCCGGTAAGGGCACTTTCAACACCGTCCTTGCCGATCGCGCCCATGATCTCATTTGGCTTGGCGGATGGGATGCTTCACCAAAGCGCTTCCACTGGGGAGAGGGGTTCGGCGTACATGCCGCTCTGAACTGGTGCCCTATAGACGCGTGTACAAACGAGGCGTGGAAGCACGTATTGTGGGAGGAGCAGGGCGAGGTGACCTCTCTGGCTCTAGACTCAAAGGACCGGGTCTGGGCGGGCGTCGCGCGCCGCGGCATGGGCTTCATCCCACCGGAGGCCGGTGTCCGCGTGCTGGACGGCGACGCCTGGCACGCCTACACACCTGAAAACAGTGGCATTGTCGACAACGAGATCAACGTGCTCACAAGGGAAGACGAGGCCATGTGGGTCGGCTCGATCGACCGCGGTGTCAGTCTCTTCCTGCCGGTCGCGCCCGCTACGCCTACTCCGATCGCGACCAGGACACCCACCCGCACCTTGACGCCGGAGCCGACACCGGATGCCTCGACTCCGACTCCCGGAGGACCGACGGTCGCTCCGACCTCGACCAACCTACCTGGAACGGGCACGCCGACGCGCACACCGTCCGTTTGCAGGGGGCGCTTCGTTGGCTGGTGTGATGTCTACTTGCCGTTCAACGGTTCGACCGCAAGTTGGTGCAATCGGCGGCCGTGCGTTCCGGCGCCGTCCGAGCCCACCCCGATCCGCGTGGTCGCTTCGCCGACGCCTATTGGAATGGCGACGGCAGCACCTACCACCGTGCCGCCAACCTCACTACCACCAACCTCAGTGCCGCCTTCGCCCTCGGCAGCGCCTCCGACGTCGGAGCCGCCGACGGAGACCGCTCCTCCGACTTCTCAACCGACCAGTTCCACGGAACCGACCTCCATCGGCCCGAGCGAGACGCCGCCACCAACGGACACGACCGCGCCGACATCAACGCGTACCGCGACCGCGACACTTTCGCCTACAGCGATCCCGACGAGCGCTTCGGTGCCGATCGGAGAATGGACAAACCTCAACGCCGCCCGTACCTTGACACGCGAGGATATGCGTGCGGTCCACGGGGTATCGTGGGATCAGATAATCATGGTCGGCGCTCAAAGCACTGTCCTAATTTGGGATGGCTTTGACATGACAAGCGGCACCCCGCCTGGAGGGCGGATGCTCAACGATATAGTTATGTTGGACACCCGAAACGGCTTCATCGTCGGCGACAAGGTCGGCACGAACTCGACGCTGCTGCGCACGCGCAATGGCGGTGCGTCGTGGTCGATTTCAGGGGCGAGCCAGATCGATGATTGGAGCGGTGTCGCTGTCTTCAAGGGCACGGCAGGGAATCGCGGCTGGGTCGTGGGCAAGGACCGCGGTTCACGACTCTACTTCGACGGGACTGAATGGGTTTCCCTAAGCAGCGGTGACCTCAACACGGGTCATGAGTACAGCGGTGTGGCGATGTTGAATGAGACCACCGCCTTCGCAATTCAATCGAAGGCTTCGGGTGCTCGAATGTATATATGGAACGGAGAAGAGTGGACGCCTGGACCCGTGACCGGCCAGCTGTTTGATATCGATATCAAAGGCCCAGGGCTCGGTATCGCGGTCGGCCCAAGCGGCACCGTATGGCGCATGAACTCGGCAGGTGAATGGTCTCGCGCCGCCGATCGGATTCCGTCGAGCGGACGCGAGGTGTTCGCGGTATCTATCGTGTCCGAAGACCTAATCTGGGCGGCCGGCGCTCGAGGGGGCCTGTGGTATTGGAACGGTCTGGATTGGAACACGGTGACCGTCTCGCGTGCGAATACTGATCTACATGGAATTTGGATAGCCCCGGATGGTTCGACCGGATTTGCCGTCGGTGCCGGCGGAGCGATCTTGAAGTACTCGTTGCCCGACTGAGTCGGGACTCACGGAACGGACAGAGCGAATCGTCGACGAGGTGCCTCGGGACAGCCACTCCGAGTCGTGGTTGGACGCGGTCGCGATCTCGGTCATCGCAGGTCTCGCTGCAGCAATGTGGTCTGCGACAATCTCGGCCAACATCGGCCGCTTTTCACCAGTCGCTTCGATCGTCATCGGTGGCGCAGTCTGCATCGGCGGCATCTATGCTGCGCGGCGCCGAGGCGCCTTAAGCCGTGGACCGGTCATCGCCAAGGATGGCGGCGGAACAGCGACGCTTCTGATCGTCGTCGCCCTCGTCGCCGTTCGGGCTTGGCCGCCGGCCGTCGCCTGGCCTGCCTTTCTCGACGGCGGATGGTATGCTGCGGCGGCCGCGCTTGTATCCCGCCAAGGCGGATTGAATCTAGATGCGGGCCCCGGCTCAGCCGAAGTTTTCGTCATGCGACTCGCCGACCAGCGTCGGGCGGGGATCGGCGTTCCGCTCGACGAAAGCCAGGGCTTCCACGCTGTTGCATTCGCGGTCTCTGAAGTCGGCTCGGGTGCGGCGAGTCCCTACCATCCTCCGTTTTTCACGAGCTGGCTTGCTATCTTTGCCGCGCTTCTAGGCCCAAATCTTCTCGGCACCGGAGCATGGCCTTGGGCCGTAGCGTGGGCTATGGGGCTTGGCGTGCTCGCCCGACGAACGCTCAGTTCTGATGCTGCGCCTTGGGCGGTTGCAATCGCCGGCATCAGCCCTTTGTGGCGATTTTTCGCGCCGCAGCCGTACGCGGAGCTGACCGCAGGAGCGCTCGTGCTGGCTGGACTTGCGTTGTTGGCGCGTCGGCCAACTTGGAGTGCATCGAATTCACCTACGCTCGGCCCAATTTGGACTATTCGGCCGATCTTGGCGGGCATCCTCTTGGGTCTCGCGGCGCTGACAAAGCTCGATACATTGCCGATCGTTGTCGCGGCGACGGCCTGGTGGCTCTGGACGTGTAACCGAAGCGATGGCGATCGGTCGGCGCGCGACCATCGCGCCGCGATCGCGCTGATCGTAGGACTCTTGCCTGCGGTCGTTCACGCCGGGCTAATCGCGTCCGGGCCCAGCGCCGTTTACTACTCGCTGAACCTCTGGGGAGTGCGCAGCGCGGCTCTGAGCATCGTCGAGCGCCTCGGCGGTTGGGCAGGCTCTATCGCCATCATCGTCATGGCTGTTGCGCTTTTGATTCTCATCGTGGTCAAGCGCACTGACCCGAGTTCCGGGCGGGACGATCCAGCGGTGGCCGGCGTTGCGCGGCCTGGCAGAGCCCGTCCGTCGCTTGCGCTCTCACTCCTCGCATTCGCGCCCGCGCTGATCTTCGTCGCGCTCTGGCTTCGCGATCGCCCCACCTCGGAAACAGTGGCCGCTGCGCCGAGCATGGCGACCATCCTTGTCTGGGCGATCACACCACTTTGCGCTTGGGCGGCACTCGCCACTTGGGCGCTCATCATTCGGAGTTCGGAATTCCCGAGGCTCCCGTCGTTGGGTGCGATGAGCAAGTCGCCGTTGGCTCCGGCAGCCGTCGCTACGGCCGTCGTGCTTCTTGCGCCACTGGTAACGCGCACGCTTTCGCCGCTTTACGTAGGACGACGGCTACTGCCGATCGCCTTTCCCCTTGCATGCATTCTCGCGGCCGGCGGCGCGGCACATGCTTGGCGGCGGGGCGGGGTTTGGCGGGTCGGGCTTGTGATCGCCGCCATCATTGTCTTCGCTGTCCAATCTATGACAACGCAAGCTTTGTCGCCCAGCCGCGATCTTTCGGGCGCCCGCCTGCTCATCGATCGTCTTGTGGAATATGGGAGCGACGATGACCTTTTGATCTTCCCCTCGTCGCTTACCGACGAAGATGCGGGCCGGCTTGCGTCCGCGGTTTGGGCGCTCGACGGCCGATCCGTCGCGGTTGTCGGCGCTCCAGAACCGAACTTGGAGGCGCTCGCCGCGGCCGTTCTGGAAGTTCTCGAGACGGACCGGCGGGTGTATTGGATCGGCGCGGCGCCTCCGCCTGTGTTGGAAGGCGTTGCAGTGCAACCCGCAGGGGAGGAGTCTGTGATAACAGAGGTTCTCGCGCCTGATCCTGCGCTTCCGCCACGCATGGTGCGTTACGAGCTATCCGTTACGATCCACGAGCTTCAGCAGGAAGCGCCATGATCGACAGTGGCTGCGATGACATTGCGGTTTGAACCTCGTTCCCATTCGAACCCTAACGCTGAGCCCTTCGCTCCGTTGTAAAGCGCCGACCACCAACGTCCGCCGCAATCGTTCGCGGCGGACTCCAAGGGTGCACGTGCGCCCGGGAGGCCCTGCCCAAATGGACCTATCAGACGCACATCCCTTTCTCTCACGCCGGCTCACGGCCGCACTCGGCCTCGCTTTGGCGCTAGGGTCGTTGACGACGGCTGCGGCGGATCCTGTCCCGCCGGAATGGAGGGTTCGCGGCGAGTGGCGAGCCCATGCGAATGCGGACGATGTCCGCGCGATCCTGTCGGACCCGGATGGTTCGATCTGGACCGCGAGCGCATCCGGTGGAGTTGCGCATTGGTCGCCTGATCGCTCCGCCCTTACCCAATTTCTAGCGCCCGTCGACGGATTGCCATGCAACGACGTCCGTGACGTGCTGCGTTGGCGCGGCCGTGTCTGGGTCGCAACATGTGACGGACTTGCCATCCATGTTCCGGGCGCCGAGCGGATGGAGCGAGTGACGGCCGACCTGCCTTCCAATTCGCTCACGGCGCTCGCGATCGATGCCGATGACCGGCTTTGGGTTGGCTCTAGGCCCGTGTGGGATCCACTCGCTCGGGTGACCGGGAAGTCGGACCCAGGCGGCTGGGTGGGTGGCGGGGTCGCGTCCAGCAGCGACGGCATTTCATGGGTGCAGCATGGTCTCGCCGCAGGTCTTCCTTCGGCCAAGATCACCGATCTCGCAGCATGGCGGGGCGGACTCTACGTTTCGACCGCACCCTATCTAGACTGGGCTCCCCCAACCGAAGACCCGGACGGGCTTCCCGTTCCCGGCCGTTGGGTCGCCGTCGGTGGCGGGCTGGCCCGACTGGACGCCGGCACTTGGCTTTCGTGGGCCAGCGAGACCGTGCCGGAACTCTCCGATGACATCCAGGCTTTAGCCGCAGGAAGCGATGCGTTGTGGGTGGCCACTTCGGGACGCGGACTCGTTGCATTCGACGGCGCAAGATGGCACGCTCTCAGAGATTGCGGCGATGATACACAGTGCATACCGGAGAACTTCGTCACCGCCGTCGCCGTCGGCGAAGATGGTGCAGTTTGGGTCGCCGTGCGACGCTTCAACGGTCAGGGCGCCGGCGTAAGCGTTCTCGATCACAAAGGGACTCTGCGCGATTCGTCCGATGACGCGTGGTGGCCTCTTCGTGGCGAAAGCGAGCCGCCCGGCTCGTTGATCCACGCCATTCTGCCGACTGACGACGCGCGTGTGTGGTTCGGATCTTCCGAGATGGATCCGGCCGGCGCAGTTCATGGCCGCGGCCTGGGCGAGCTCCTTGGAGATCGCCGGACGATGGTCGGACATCGGTCGGCAAACGTTGGCCTGGGCGCACCTATCGACAACGACATAACGGCTATCGCGACGAATCCAGCGACGGGCGAACTTTGGATCGGCACAGCACGGGACGGCTTGAGCATCCGCGGCGTAGATGGGCGGTGGCGGCACGTTCGACGCGACACTCCGGGCGGCGGTCCGGCGTCCGATGGCATCGCGGATATCGCGGTCGAGCCAAGCGGCACCGTCTGGGTTGCAACCCGCCAAATGCGCTACGATGCAACGATGCGGCAGTGGCTCGACGGCGGACTCAGCCGCTTCGACAGCACCGGTTGGACGCATCTAAGCGAGAGCGATGGCCTGCCTGCCTCTCACATCTCCGCGCTGGCCCTCGACGGCCGCGGAACCCTATGGGTCGGCACCGGCGATACAGATCGCGGGTCGAAGGAGCACGCGTACCGTGGATGGGGCCTTGCCGCGGTCAACACCGCAACCAGACGCTGGGAGCGGACATACAGCTTTCCCCAACTCGTTTCGAACAATGTGACCGACCTCGTTGTCGTCGGCGGCAAGCTCTATGTCGCGACGGCGTACTACTTCTATGTCGACCCACGTCCCGGCGGTGCGCAATTCAGCACCGGCGGAGGCGTGAGCATTCTGAACCTTGATACGGGTACGTGGAGCAGCATTACCGACGAGAATGGACTCAGCGTCGCGATCCGGTCACGCACATCGGGCTCAGGCCGCGCTCTGATCGATACGCGAAGTCTCCTTGTCGATGAGAGCGGAACGCTGAGGGTCGGTGCACTTTCATTCCCCGATGCGACCTTTGATCCCAATTTCCCACCAGATGGCGTACTCGACACCGTCGATGGCGACGTAGTTCGAACCGAGCGCTTCGTCGGGGCCGGTGCTGTGACCGCAGTCGCGCGCGATGCCGGCGGCGCACTTTGGGCGGCTACGGTCCGCGATGGATTGTGGGTACAGCCCCCTGACGGCGGGTGGCTGCGCGGACCTGGCGGCTGGGCGCCGACCACCGTCGTCGCGCTCGAATTCGATGACGAGGGTGGCTGGGTCGGCACCGCGGGCGAAGGCTTGGCGCGGCTCGAACCACCCGTTCCGCCCACCGCTACACCGGACGGCTCAGCCACCGCCGCTCCGCCAAGTGCGTCGACCCCGCAACCGTTCATTTTTATCTTCAGGGCTGAGAACAAGATCTACATTCCAACCGTGAAGAACGAGTTCACGCCGCATTTGTTGGTGGGACCAAGCGGTCCGCGTTGATCGGCTACTGCCCTGAGTGCGGGCGCTATACTTTCGCGCTCGTCTTTTCGTAAAGTTATCTTCCCGCCAATGCCAGGCCCGCGCTTTGCGTGTCGAGTTGGCGAGCATGGGGCGAGCTTTCACGCCCGGAGGCACGGATGCCGATCAGCTTCACGTTTCGCCGCGCCCCGAGAATTGGTCGTAACCGAGCGCATGCTCCAGGAGATCATCTGAGACTTGCCTCGTCATGGCCCGTCCACTTCGCGCTCTGCGCGATCATCCTGTTTCTCGTCGCAGGAGTCGGCATTGGCGGAGACGCGGCAGCCCAGGCCGATCTTTCCGCCGGCTGGAACACGCTGGCACATGGCGATGAAATCCTCGCGTTAGCGGTTGACCCATTAGATCCAAAGCGCGTGATAGCCGCGACTGAAGGCGGCGGAGTGGTCGAGTGGATCCTGTCAGGCTTCACGACGCCAATTTGGACTGCGCCTCCGACCGGAGTGCGCCAATTCACGCGGCCTACAACTACGGGCCTCGGCTCGAACACGGTGCACGACATCGCGTTCTCGCCGCTCGACGGCAGCATCTGGCTTGCGACCGATCGCGGCGTTACGCGCGCGCCGGCGGACCTTGCGCCCGATGGCTGGCAGACGTGGTTGGAAGAGGACGGGATGCCGCCGGGTCGGGTGTTCAGCGCGATCACGGTCGCCGACGACGGCACCGTATGGGCGGGCACGCCAAGCTATGGCCTCGCGCGGCGCTCGCTGGGTGGGATATGGACGACGTTGGACGTAGACGAACTTGGACTTGATGACGAAGAGGTGCGTGAAGGTCCGGGCAACGCCGCGGTATCCGATCTCCTCTTCGACGCCGAGGGCACGCTCTGGGTCGCACACGGCAGGAGCGGCGATTCACGCCTTTCCGCGTCTCTCTACGACCCTACAGTCAACGAGTGGCGGCACTTGCTGGCGGGTGGACCGCGTACGGATCCGACGGAGCGACCAAGGACAGGTCAGCTCATGAAAATGGCGCTCGACACGGTGACAGGCCACCTGTGGATCGCATCGTGGGGTCGAGGCGTTTATCGCTTCGACGGGGAGAATTGGGCGGAGTTCGGTCCGGAATGGGGCGTATGCGACACGACTCTGTGGGCGGTCGCGGCCGATGACGGTGAAGCGTGGGTCGCATGCGGAGAATCGGCGCGCGAACTGGGCGGCGGCGTGGCTCACTTCGACGGCACGGAGTGGTCCACGTTTACCACCGAGCATGGTCTGCCGACGAACGTCGTGACCTCGGTCGCTCTGGCCGGCACCACAGTGCTGCTCGGCACGGATGGTCCGTCGACGCGCCCACCCTGGGTCGACGCCGGCGTCCAGATGATCCGACGTTCGGGCGAAGTCATCGACGTCGGACCGGTGCTCCTGGGACGGACCGTCGCACACAGCTGCGCAACGGAAGGTCATTGATTCAGACGGGTGAGCGCCAACGCGGTTACGCGCTGATCTATAAGCCGAAATGATGCGTGTCGGTCTGGAACTGGCCTCTCGGTTCAGGGACGCCTGAAGGTGATCGCAAGAAAGATCCTCGACTCCGCACTATGGACGCCGGCGCACGCACTTTCGTTAGGAGTGGGCACGCGAGATCTTATCCAATATTTCGATCCGGCGTGCTGGCGCCGAACGGATCTGCAGGCATCCAAGTGCAGGCCGGCACCTAAGGAGATCGCGACTTCAATCCTGACACAGAGGGAAGGCGGCAGGTTGGTGTCGCAGCCTGGTCGAATTATCATCCAGCGCGCTCGGACGGCCCCTGCGACGATGCTACTTGAGGACATTTCCTCCCTCGCAACCCATCCGGAAGCGCAAGCAGATTCTTCACAACTCCGAGTCACCCTGCCACGCGAATCGCCATCCGCGTTGGCGCCAGTAACCAGCCAACCCCGGAGAGCCCGCGATGACACAGGTTCCACGCACCGACGAGCGGTTTCCGAGCGACCTCGAGATTGCCACGGAAGCTCGGCTGCGCCCAATAGAATCCGTCGCGGAGGAGCTCGGCCTTGGACCGGAGGATATCGAGCGCTATGGCGATCATATCGCGAAGGTGAAGCTCGAGGCGATCGAACGGCTCTCCGGAGGTCCTAGAGGCCGTTATGTTCTGGTCTCGGCGATTACACCGACTCCGCTGGGCGAGGGGAAGACGACGACGACGGTCGGCCTCGCTCAGGGCTTGCGGCGTTTGGGCCATCGCGCTTCTCTGGCTATCCGCCAACCGTCGATGGGTCCCACTTTCGGCATCAAGGGCGGCGCCGCGGGCGGCGGTTACAGCCAGGTCGTTCCGATGGCGCAATTCAATCTCCACTTCACCGGCGACACGCACGCGGTCGGAGCGGCGAACAACCTTCTGGCTGCGATGATCGACAACCACCTGTATCACGGCAACGCGCTCGAAATTGAGCCGACGTCGATAACGTGGCGGCGTGTCGTCGACATCAGCGATCGCGTGCTGCGCAACATCGTCGTTGGCCTTGGGGATCGCGGCGACGGTCCGCTGCGCCAGACGGGATTCGACATCACGGTGGCTTCCGAAGTGATGGCGATCCTTGCACTTACAACGGGCGTCACCGACATGCGGCTGCGCATGGGTCGAATCGTCATCGGGCGGACTGCCGGCCGCTCGAGCCGGCCGATCACGTCCGAAGATCTCGATGCCGCCGGCGCGATGACCGCGTTGATGGCCGACGCCATAAAGCCGAATTTAGTGCAGACACTCGAAGGCGGACCGGCGCTGGTCCATGCCGGACCGTTTGCCAACATCGCACACGGCAACTCGTCGATCCTTGCGGACATGATCGGCCTTGGCGGCAGCGACTACCTTGTGACGGAAGCGGGCTTCGGAGCAGATATCGGCGCCGAGAAATTCTTCAACATCAAGTGTCGCGCGAGCGGTCTTGCTCCCGACGCGGCGGTCATCGTCGCGACGGTTCGGGCGATGAAGCTTCATAGTGGAAGGTTCCGGGTAACCCCGGGTCGACCTCTGCCGGACGAGATGCTTGCAGAGAGCGCGGATGACGTGTTGGAAGGTGCGCCAAACCTTCGCCGCCAAATCGAGAACATCCGGGCGCACGGGGTGACGCCCGTCGTGTGCTTGAACCGCTTCGCGTCGGATCATGATGCCGAGGTGGAAGCGGTGGCGACAGTGGCCAGCGACGCCGGGGTCCGCTTCTCCGTTTCAGATCACTTCGTCCGAGGTGGCGCCGGCGCCGAATCACTTGCGCGAACCGTGGTTGAAGCTTGCGAAGAGCCATCAAGCTTCACTCCGCTTTATGCACTCGATCTGCCGATCCGAGAGAAAATAGAGCGGATCGCGACCCGGATCTACGGTGCGGGCGGGGTGTCATATGATTCGACCGCAGAGCGCCAGATCAATCGCTTCGAGGCGGACGGTTTCGGCGGCCTGCCGATCTGCATGGCCAAGACCCACCTCAGCTTAACGGACGACGCCTCGCAAGTCGGCGCCCCGACCGACTTCACGCTGCACGTCCGCGAAGTAAGGGCGAGCGTCGGCGCCGGCTTCATCTACCCGGTCATCGGCACGATGCGAACGATGCCCGGCCTACCGAGCCGGCCGGCGGCGGAGCAAGTCGACATCGACCCAGAGACGGGCAACATTGTCGGGTTGTTCTAAGCGTCGGCTCTAACTGTCGGTTACAGGACGTTACAGGAATCAGGGCGCGAGCGCCCGAACGCGTGCCGGGCGATCAATCCTCGGCGGACTCGCCGTCCGTGGACTCAGCCTGATCCTCGTCCTCTTCGACGGACTCGGCGAAGGGCACGAGTCCCCGGCGCTTGCGCTTGGCGTCGACCTCAGCCTGGCGCTCAGCCTCGGCGCGATCGACATTGCGCTGCCGCTGTTCGGCACCGCTCTCGAGACGGCGCATGAAGCGCTCGACCTGGCCGGCTGTATCGACGATACGCTGCTGGCCCGTGTAGAACGGATGCGTGAACGAGCTGATCTCGATGGGGATAACGTAGTGTTCTACCCCGTTGATCATCTTGGTCGACTTGGTCGTGATGGTGGAGCGGGTCACGATCTCATGATCGCCGTCCACAAAGACCACCGGGTGGATCTCTGGATGGATGTCGCTCTTCATTTGAACTCTCCTACTATCGCGCAGCGGCCCGTCAGTTAGTGAAACGCTCTTGGTGACAGCACGTGCGTCAGACGGGTCTCAGGTGAGGCAAAGATTGATTTCGATTCGAGCGACCGTAATGGTGCGCGGTCGAATCGAGTGTGGCCGCATGATCCGCCTGATTATCGCCATCGGCCGGGCACGCGTCAAACGTTCCTAGCTTTTTTGGGCAGGGACGAGGGCACAGTGGCCACTTTGCTCCCTGATTGATTCAACGATGGTTGCAGGGAACGATTTTGTCTCGCCCGGACGTTATCGTGATCGGCTATGACGAGACGCCAACGGCGGACAGGGCGAGGCGTGACACTCGGCGTAATGATTGAATTTCCAGCAAACCACTTCGACATGTTTGTCCTTCATTTGCCGTGACCACCTTGGCCACCTTGACTCGCTTCAGGCCACGCCGCCCTGACTATCGCCGGCAGAGCCGAACCCGCCGGATGCCGAATCTGGAAGTCGCAGTGGCGAGAGAGCGGAGTGAGTTCCGGATTGATTTCGATCAACGTAGCGCCAGCTTCGAGCGCGATGAAGGCGAAAGACGCCGCGGGCTCGACTTGGGCTGAAGTGCCGATCGAGAAGCAGAGATCGCATCGTCTTAGAGTGTCGAATGCGCTGCCGATAGCGATCAACGGCAGCGGTTCACCAAACCAGACGACATCCGGCCGTAGCAACCCGCCGCAATGCCGGCATGCAGGGGGCTCCGCGGGGTCGTCCTCCCAAGTGGCCTCGAGCGCCGCGCAAGAACAATCGGCGCACAGCGCACGGTTCAGCGCGCCATGGACCTCGACCACTCGACTGCTCCCTGCGCGTCCGTGAAGGCCGTCGATGTTCTGAGTCACTACCGTGACGTGAGGACCACGTTCCTCGATGTCTGCGAGAGCAAGGTGAGCCGGATTAGGGCGCGCTGCAAGAACACCCTGCCTGCGGGCTGTGTAGAAACGCCAAACACGCGCCGGATCGCGCCGGAAGCCGCGCATGGTGGCGACATCCTCAGGTTCATGAGCCGCCCAGAGCCCATCCTCATCTCGGAACGTAGCGATCCCGCTCTCGGCCGAGATACCCGCGCCGGTCAGCGCGACGATGCGACGGGCCGACGCGAGTCGTTCCGCCACGGCCTCGATCGCCGCGCCCTCGATAACCGCGGCCTCGAACGTCGGGCCTTGCCCGGTTCCCAACCTGTCGTGATCTCCCACGTCGACACTCATGTGCGAAAGGGTACGGCTTCACGCCACGGGAGCAAGGTCGCTTCGAATCCGAGTGAGCAGCCCGGCAAGCGTCCGCCGCGCGAATTCCGATCGCACCGTTGCTCGAGCGCCCACCGCCTGGGTCTGCACAGCCGGCCCAAGGTGGTACCATTCGCGAGTCCGAGCCGCTCGTCACAACATCGCCCGGACCAGACCTCCCTTTCGACAAGACCGGCCCGCGACTCTCCGAAGTGCCCGGCCGTGGAGCCCGATCGACCATGCGGACCGCCTCGCGCACAGATGCTGGACGAATCGTCGGCCGAATTTGCTGGCCGCTCGCCGTTTCGACCAACATCTTCGGCCTCGGCCTCGGCCTCGCCCTCGCCCTCGCCCTCGGCCTTGTCCTCACCCTCGCCTTCGCCTTCGCTTCGCCGGCGCCGGCCAACGGCACTGCCGCCGTGCCGGAGACATGGCGCTACTCCGCCCTGTGGCCGCTCCCGCCTCTGCCCATCGAACCGATCGACGTCGCTTGGCTGCGCGTGGATGGGGCGGCGCCCAAAGTAGTAGTCGCGGACGGCCGAAATCGACGGGTGCTTGTTGTCGATGCGCGATCCGGCGAAACCGAAAGCGCATGGCCTCCGCCGGCTAGAATCGCTGAATTGTCGCCGCTTGGCGGCCGGCCCACCGTAGTCTTTCCGCTCGCCGTAGCCGCCGATGGCGATCGGGCGCGGATCTACGTTCTGTGGGCTGAGATAGGCTGGGACGATCCACGGTTCCGCGGCTTTTCGCCGCTCTACATCGAAACCCGATCCGCCGGAGGCGCCTACCTCGGCGTCGCTCGCAAACAGCCCGGCTTTCTGCTGGACGGCAGGCTGGGCGCCATCGTTGACCTCAGCGTCAACCCGGCGGACGGTGCGCTCTTGGCTAGCGTCGGTGGCCATATCGACCGCCTAAATCCAACGACCGGCGCTACCAAGAGCGTCGGACGGCTGGGGCGCGAAGATGAGTTGGCGCGCTTTGCGGCCATGCCGGACGGCTCTATTGCGCTTGCCAGCCCGACGGCTGGCCTGGTCGTCATCTTCGACTCCGACGGCGAAATCACTGCGCGGATCGATCTCTTCGGCGAAAGGCTCGCGCCGGTAGCGGTCGCAAGCGATTCAGTGGGGCGTCTTCTAGTCATGGTCCGGCCGGAGTTCGATCCCGAGTCCGATGACGATCCACCGATCGCAGGCCCGCACGATCCACTGCTGCTCGTCTTCGATGCTTCCTTCAGCCGAACGGCCACTCGTTCAGCCTTTCAGCTTGGCGTCCCGCCGCCGCGAGGGCTCTGGCCGTGGTCGATTGATATCGATCGACTCGGGGCGGATGCGGGCCTGACCTTTGTCACGACCGGTGAGCGGCTGGAAGTCCGGGCCTTCGAGTCTCTGGACAAGCCGGCGGGCATGATCGAGGGCGAGACGGCCGGCGATGTCCCGGCTTGGCTACCCAACCTCGATATCGACGGAACCGGATTCGGCGAGGGAATCGCGCTCCACGCCGGCGGAACCGATGAAGTCCACCTCACTGCCGTCGACAATCGGGATGGGATTGTCGCGGCGTTCAATGCCGATGGAGTGCTCGGAGCGAGCCGGCCGATCCCACCCGGTGTGATCGATATCGCGACCGACGGCACGGGGGCGATGTTCACGAGCGCTGAAAATGGGCGAATCCGCAGGTACGACGGCCCGCCGTACATCCCGGACGAACCCACATGGTCCGTGGAGCAGTCGCTCGCTCTAGGCGGCCGGCTCGCCCTCGTCGGCCCGAGCCTCTGGGTCAGCCAGCCTAAGGAGCGCTCTCTACTCCGCTTGCGAATTGCCGACGGCATGGCCGGTCCGTTGGACAGGATCACGCTCCCCGATTCGATCGGACTGTGGCCGACCGATGTGGCGCGCGCCCCGGACGGCAGTCTGCTTGCGGCCGACCTCGTCGCCGGCGAGGTAAGCCGATGGAATGTCGCCAGCGGGCTCAAGGTCGATAATGTGGCGGTAGGACTCATAGCCGGGCCTTATCGGATTGCTGCGACAAAGCTCGAGTCTGGGGATGACCTTTTGGTCGCATTGACCGCGGACGGAGCGCTCGAGGCGCATACGCTTCTAGTTCGCGGCGCCAACCTGATCGCCCGTTGGATGCCGCGCGGAGTAGATGGCGCTTTGATCTCTCCGGACGACATCGCCGTCGACTCTGAGGGGCGCATATACCTTTCGGATCGCTCCGCCGCTGCGGTGCACGTTCTCGAGCCGGGTATCGACCCTGCCGCCCCGTCCGCCACACCGACCCCGATCGCAAGCCCAACGCCCTCGTCGCGAGCATGCATCGTCACCGGCGATAAGATCGCAGAGCCCTCTACTGTCGTCCTGGGTGAGGCGGTGACCGTGACTTTGACTCTGGCAGCGAATTGCCCCGGAAGGACTGGCCATAGCGGCGCCGATATCGTGCTGGCGCTCGATCGCTCCGGCTCGATGGAAGGTGCAAAGCTCGATTCTGCACGCGAAGCGGCCGCGTCCCTGGCGGCGCTTCTGGACGTACGATTCCATCGAATCGGCCTTGTTTCATTTGCCTCGGAGGCCGCCCTAGACGCGCCTCTGTCGCACGACGTCCTCGGCAGCCTTGACGGCCTTGACCGCCTCAGCGCCGAGGGAGGGACGAACCTTGCGTCCGCCGTCGCCATGGCAGCGGATCACTTGAACTCTGTCGGTAGGTCGGACGCATTGCCGGTGATTATCTTGCTCACCGACGGTCGCCATACCGACGGCGAAGGCGATCCGCTCGGTGAGGCTGCGCGTGCCCGCGCGGCGGGCATTCGGATTCACACCATCGGACTCGGTTTCGACGTTGACGCCGATACGCTCAGGACGATGGCCGCTTCCGACGCCCGCTTCCATCCGGCACCACGGCCTGGCGATCTGTTCCCGATCTACGCCGACATTTTGCGCGAAGTGGTCTCGAGCCTGGCCGGCAGGCTCGAGATCCAGGACGAGATGGGACCCGAAGTCACATATCTCACCGGATCGGCCGATCCGCCGGCAATTGAGTCGGCGGAACTGCTCCGGTGGGGGCGCTCCTTCCTTCCGGCCGACGGCATCACGCTCACATATCGTGTGCGACCTGACCGTTTGGGCCGACTGCCGACCAATCGCTCCGCTTTCGCCGACTACGACGACGGTGACGGCCTGCGGCGCCGGTTCGACTTTCCCATCCCCGAGGTGGTGGTCATCGCCCCAAGTCCGACGCCGACCGGCACGCAGACCCCAACCCCAACACCGGCGCCGACCCCCGCGCCCCTGCATCTGCCATTCGTCGTGAAACAAGCCTGTTTCTCTGGACTGAGGCGCGCGGACATCGTCCTGGTCATCGACACTTCGAGCAGCATGGCCGGCGAAAAACTGGCTCAGGCGCGGGAGGCGGCCCGAACATTCGTTTCTCGGCTCGACTTGCCGCGGGATCAGGCAGCGATAGTCGGCTTCGATTCGGTCGCCGTGATCACCAGCGGTCTGAGCGGGAACGCGGTGAGCATTCAAGCGGCGATCGATGACCTGGTGAGCGGCACCGGCACACGCATCGATCGAGCATTGCGGACGGCGGCCGGAGTGATCGCCGGCGATCCGGCCAGGAACCCGCGCAATCGTCCCGTGATCATTCTATTGACGGATGGGGCACACGGCGGTGATCGTGACGAGGTGATCGCGCTGGCGCGGACGATCAAGGCGGGCGGAGTGACGCTGCACACGATCGGTTTGGGTGGCGACGCGGATCTAGCGCTGCTGACCGCGATTGCCAGCCCCGGTTCGTTCCACTTGGCACCAAGCCCGGAGGACCTCGGCGCGATATACGCTAGGCTGGCCGGCTCAATACCCTGCCGCTAGACAGTGCGCTACAGAGTGCACTACAGAGTGCGTTAGACCTAGCGTTAGACCTAGCGTTCGACCGTAAGAGTACAAACGCGGCGGCCGGAAGAACCGACCGCCGCGTTCACCAGTACCCCCGGCAGGATTCGAACCTGCGACCTACTGGTTCGAAGCCAGGCGCTCTATCCACTGAGCTACGGGGGCGCATGGCCGGACCATTTTACCACAGAGGCATGATCGGTTTGATCACGTATTGAGCTTGGCATCGCGTCGGCGCGACCCGCGGGTACGATCACGTGCGCAGCCGATGATGGGATCTTCGAGCGGAGCAGCTCTCACGGGCCTGGATACGGTTCGTCTGAAGTTATCCGCTCAACGCTCGGCAAATAGCGTAAGTACGTCGGGCTCGAGGTTGGCTCGGCTGTCGGCTCGGCTGTCGGCTCGGCTGATGGCCCGGCTGATGGCCCGGCTGAAGGCTCAGCGGAGGGCTCAGGGCTGGGCTCGACCGGCGGAAGCGCGCGCGACACCCACGGCAGGAAGAGTGCCCAACTCGCTTCGGGCGAAGGGCTTGGTTCCGTCGTGAGTGTCGGAGGCGGCATCCGCGTCGCTCGATCGGTCGGAGTCGGAGTCACGGTCGAGGCGGGACGCACGGTCGGTGTCTGGACAGCGAGTTCAGGCTCCCAGATGAGCGTCAAGTCGTCGATGAAAATGTCGCCGAACGTCGGCGCAGACGAGGGAGTTGCGCGTAGGCGCAGCGTCCAGACTCCTCCACGGAGATCGTAGACATATGCCGGCGACATCACGTCAGTGAGAGCAGTAAGATCGAGGCGACGCCGGGGACGGGTCCAGACTCCGCTCGAACTCGTCCCGCCGAAGACGGTAACGATTTCATAGGCAGACCCAGTCGGGACGAAGAGTTCGATGAAGAGCGCACCGGGGGTCTCACCCTCGGCGGTGGCGGGAAGCCCAAGCCACAATTCGAACTCTAGGTCGAGGCGATTGGCCGTCTCCGCCGTTCGCAGGTCGAGTCGCAGGTCGATCACACTCGCTTCGGCCGCGGCATCCAGCGACGGTGCGTTGCAGGGCGCTTCGGCCGCTCCATTGCCTCCGAAGGCGCGCAAGGAGCGAGAACCGGAGACAGAGCGGCAAGCACTGGAACGCCAAGCTTGCCCGGGATAGGCGATCCAGTGCGTCGGGTCGGGCCAGTCAACGCGTTCGAAGTCGTCGAGCACATGCGCGATGTCGAGGTGTTCAAGCACCTCCGAGCGACTTGCGGCAGACCGCGCCTCCGCAGGCCGGTTCCGATCGACACCTTCGGAAACACCCAACTCGATCATTCCGAAGATAACAAGCGAAGTCAGCAGCGTAGGCAGCAGCCCGATAACGCTTGGACGTCCGCCCACTCCGCCGCTCACTCTTCGGCCGAACCCTCAGACCCGTGCTCGCGATCGTCCGAACCGCCGAGCTCGTCGAGCCATGCTTCCCAAGTCAGGCGCCCATCCCGCCCGATGAATTCGACAGCATCGCTAGGGAGTTCTACAAGATCGAGAAGCTCCCGCGGGATTACTCGCTGCATGGTCGTCCAACCATCGACGTCGTGCATTTCTTCGCGAGTGTGATCCCGCCATTCGTAACGGCGATTGACGTCGATCTCTTCCGGCGACGCAACCCGGTCGGAGAAGCGCAGCGCCCCTGGGTGCGCCGGGTCGGCGGCCTTTATCGACACCAGCCGATCGCAGCGCGGACAGTAACCGCACTTCTCATCGACAACATGAGTTTCAGGCGCCTTGTGGACCGTGGCGATCGGGATGCCGCAGCCACCGCACCGGACCAAAGTGACATGGCAGCAGCCGCAAGATGCGACGCCGGTCACCAAGACCGTTAGCCGCGCGACCGCATCGCCGGCCCACGTTCCGGTCGTAAGCGAGCCATCAGACTCGAGGACCACATGCACATATCCGCGGCTCTCCGAAACTTGTCGGCCCCCCGCTCGCGAGCGCCACGGCCGATAGCAACCCTCGCAGCGGCCAAGCGAGCGCGAACTCCGCTTCGTTCCTGCGTCGAATTCCTCTTCTGCCTTCCACTCGACCGCAAGAACCCGGGCGCAGCGAGGGCATCGAACTCCCGCTTGATGGCGGTCGCCGATGAGGTCGCGAAAAACGATATCCGCTTCCGAAACGAGGCTCCTCGCACGACGTTGCATATCAACGCACCTCACCCTTTCTGGCGAGCTCTCTAGACGCGGCGGCCTTGACCGAGTCGATGATCCCGCCAAGGCCCTGCTTCTTGCCTAAGGAAAGCTCGGCGCCGAACATCTCAAGGATCGACTTCGGATCGAGTGTTGCCACTTCGGTCAACGGCGCACCCGATAGGCTCTCACCTAGGACCACGACTAGCGCGCGGGCGGTGACACCGTTGGGATTCTCGACGGCGAAAAAGAAGTCGAGCGTACCATCCTCACGCCGCGAATGAAACACGTACGCTTCCGACTCGCAACCGGCCACACGGCAAGACGTGTCGAACGGCCGAACGGCGACATGTGCCGGGACTTCTTCGAAGCGCTCTGCGATCTCGATAAGAGCTTGGATGCGTTCGAAACGATCCTCGAAGTAGGCGAACCCATCGATAACAGCCGCGATACTTCTCGGCAGAGTGCTGCTTATTGATCTAGCTACTGATTCAGGCACGGACGTTATCACTCCGCGGATTGAGGATCGAAGAAGCGGAGTGAATCGATTACCGTCTGCCAGATCAGTTCAGCTTCCTTACTAAGCTCTGGGAACGACGGGTCGATGGGCATGACGGTCACGATGTGAGCAACCCCCGTGTCGGCACGGACGATGTAAGCCTGTCGGACCGTAGCCAGACCGGGCACGCCGTCTGCGACTATCACCGTGTGGCCCTGGACCTCGATCGTCGTCTGGGTCACGCCCGTTTCGGCCTGGCCTAGTCCGTCCAACCGCTCTTCGGCCAACGATGCGCTTGTGGCACCGTCAGCATCGATGGTCTCGATCGACAATACCGCGCCGAACTCATCGGTGTTTGGGCGCGGCGCTACGCTGGGATCGCTGATCAAGTCGATGCCTTCGGCCGGACGCTGCGCTTCATAGGCTGCCGGAAAGTTCAAACAGAACCCAGCTTGGAGATTCAGCATGCGCGATTGGTCCGGGGCCGGCTCCGCGCAAGCGATGACGACAGGCGCATCGGCCGACTCGGATCCCGACGCGGGTGCTTGGTCTTCAGCAAGCTCGAAATCGCTGACAACGTCGCCTGCGCTGACCTCGTAAGTTCCGGCCTCTAAGCCCGTCAGAGGAATGTCTAACTCGTATTCAAAAGGCGTAACGACATCCGGACAAGCCCCAGCCGGACGCTTAGTAACCAGGCCGACGTGGAATCGCGTTTCATTGCGTGCCCACTCCGCGCCGGATACTTCGGTACAATCGTCCGGCAGCGTGCCACGAACCGTGACACTGGCTTCGCCGTCGACGACAGGGCCGATCTCAACCGCTTCGACCAAGGGCGGAGGACCCGTCATGAGATCACCTTCGGGGCCGGCGGCTTCGGCTGTCATTGCGGCCGCGACATCGACCGACTCCGCGGTGGCTCCGTCGTCTTGGGCATTCGGGTTTTCCGATGCCTGCGGCGGCGTACACGCGGCGATTGTAAACGCTCCGATGGCGACGGCGAACACGGCGATGCGTCGCCCGATGAGAAGCTCACTCTTCATGCGTTGCTATCTCCTCTCACGGTGCGCGTAGCACCTGGGTAAGTTGCGGATGCGCCCGCACCATACTGGGCGCGCGGAAGAGTTCAGGGTCGACCGTCTTTGCCAAGATCTTCTCAAGCGATCTGCTGGTTCATGCGGCGAGTCTCCATGCTCCTTGAGTATATTCGTCCATTTCCAATCGCCCCATGAGCGACGGCTACGCGCGCCTCACCGCCCAGAGCCGTACGAAAAGCGGTCGATCAACAGACCGTCGCCGTCGCGGAGGAATGCAGAATCTCCATCGTTGTTCCAGAGAGGCACGTCTCTTCCCCAGTAGATCGCGTCGCCCGATGGTCTCCCCGTCCCCGAATGAACTCGCAGCGCCCCTCCGGCTACGAGCTCTCGCTTCAGCAACTCGAAGGCATTGTTCGATTCGTCACTCAGCACGAGGCCCTTTAGCTGCACTGCACTTTCCCCACGATTGACAAGCTGCACCCACTCGCCGTTCAAGTCGTCGCCGTCCGGTCCAACTGGATCAAATTCGATCTCCGTTATGTCGATTGGCAGGTCGCTCGGAAGCCACAGTCCGCGTCCGGCGTCGCGAGCCTCCCGTTCGGCGTTGCGGAGTTCGTCGTTGTGCGCCAGGTTGGGGGGGATGGTGTAGGCTTGGGCGAATCCGGCGCGTAGCATCTCCACGTTTACGTGTCGGCCGTCATCAAGGAAGACATAAGCCAACTCGCGGCCGAATTGATCACGGACCTCGATATCGTGTTCCAGCCTTACTGATCCACCTTCGAGAAGCTGAAGTAACGCGTCGCGCGACGGCCCAGCGTTGGGGCGGCCGAATTCGGGCGCATTGACGCCTATCAACCGGATCGAGCGGCCATCGACCTTGATCGAGTCGCCATCCGTGACCTCGGTGACCCTACCTTCGACCAATTCTCCGGATACCGAAGGAGTCCGTTCGGCCAAAGACGACCCGAACGGCGCGCAGGCGGCAATCAAAGCGGCGCACGCGACCAGTATGAAAACAGTCGGCATTGCGACTGCGCCCCTTCGCCGGCCGAAGGTCCCCCAAACATAGGTCTTCAAGGCCATTATGCTGGGATTGGGCACATTGGGTTCCATTCGCTTCACGGTCGACAAGCATAGCCGCATCCGACCGCTGAGACGGGGCACGCTGCCCACGTTTTTCACGCCAAGTATGATTATCCGCACGATTCATCCCCAGCCTCCAGGGAGAAGGCATGATCCGCCCCTCGTTGTTTAGATTCCGACCGCAAGTGTACTTGGGCCTTTTCTTCGCATTCGCTTTGCTCGTTCCAAGCCCGGCGAGCGCAGAAGTCAACGACTATGAGCTCGAAACTCTGCGCCTGGTCAATCAGGAGCGTCTGGCGCGCGGCCTGCCCGCCCTCGGAACTGACGCGCGCCTCTTCGCCGCGTCGGAGGCTCATACGGAGTGGATGTGCGCCAATCGCACTCTTTCACATTATGGTGTCGGCGGCTCCACACCGGGCAATCGCGCGACCGCGCAGGGCTACCCTTGGAATGCGATCGGAGAAACGCTGGCTCAAGGATATACGACGCCAAGCTCCGTCGTACTGAGCGGCTGGAAGCGCGGCTCCGGGCACTGGACCATCTTGATGAGCAGCCGGTACAGAGACATCGGCGTGGCCTACGTGCTCTGTTCAGGCACTCGCCTGCACTATTGGACCGTCATGGTCGGCAACAGCGCGAGTGCCCCTATCCCGATCGGAGGGTCAGGAGGCAGCTCGCCTACGAACACTCCCGTGCCGGTCGCAACATCGCCTCCGACCAACACTAGGGTTCCGACCGCCGTGCCGAGTCCGACACCCCGCTCGACCGATTCACCGGCGCCTACCGCTATCCCAACGGCCACGACCAGGCCCCCGACAGGAGCCGGTGGGTTCATCGAAGGCACGGTTGCACTTCAGGGCCTCTATCGTGGCGCTTGGGCGGAAACCTCGATCCATGTTAATGGCATCAAGCTGGCGACGACCGATGGCGACGGCCGCTTCCGAACGACGTCGCTTCCCGCGGGAACTCATCGACTTGAAGCCAGGCGAGCAGGCGCTTTGACCGCGGTTCGCATGATCAGCGTTTCGAGTGGATCGGCCGATGCGGGTACGACGACGCTCATCCTCGGCGACATCGTTCCGGACGGGCGGGTCGACTACTCGGACTTTTCGGCGCTTCTTGCCAGCTGGTATCGCTGCAGCGATCACAGCGGATATGACGGGCGAGCCGATCTCAACCGTGACCTTTGCGTCAACTACACGGATTATTATCTGCTTCGTCCGAGTTATGGCAGGAACGGACCGACCGCCTGGTAGCGGTCGATACGGCAAGAATTTCAGCCTGCTTCAACCGCCAGCATGACCCGCTCCAATCTTTCTCGCGCCTCTTCGGCGACCGGGTTGACCGCGTCGTTCGGCGTGACGCTCAGAATGGTGATCGGATCGACGACCGATACCGTACTCCCTTCTCCTTCCGTGCGGACGATCACGTTGCAGGGCAGGAGCAATCCGATGTCCGGTTCCAGCTTTAGAGCTTGGTGCGCTAGATGCGGGTTGAACGCGCCCAGGATAATGTAGTCGTGGAAATCCTTGTTAAGCTTGTCCTTGAACGTGGCCTTCACGTCTACCTCGGTTAGAATGCCGAATCCCTCCGCCTGGAGCGCGGTCTTGACGCGCTCGAGTGCATCCGCGTACGGGATCGGCAGATCGACCGAGTAGGCGTAGCTGGTTATGTTGATTGTCACGGGTTCGGCTCCAGTGTCTTGTGGATACGCCCGAAAGCGAACCGAGCGCAGAGGCGCGCCGCGCACGGGCGAACGATAGCAGGCGGCGCTCCCTTTAGACGGCAGACATACGATCGGGCGCCGCGAATGGCCAGCCGTGATAAACTGAAGCGGACGGGCGCAATCTAGCCCAACAGAGCTTCGCAAAGGCGACGGCCAAGGCCGTTGCATCGCAACCCTATGGATTTCCACGACGATCTTACCGACGCCGTATCCAAGGAGCCGGTGGTGGAGCACGCGACCCTAAGGCTGAACGGGACCGATTACGAACTGCCCCTCACCACAGGCTCAGAGGGCGAGATCGGGATCGATATCTCAAGACTTCGTGCCGATAGCGGGGCGATAACGCTCGATCCCGGCTACGGCAACACCGGCTCGTGCCTGAGCGACATCACTTTCATCGACGGCGAGTTGGGCATACTCCGGTATCGAGGCTACGACATCGAGGATCTGGCGCGCTCCTGCCAATTCTCAGAGATCTGCCATCTCCTGATCTGGGGTCATTTGCCGAACACGGATGAGCTAGCAGTGTTCCGCGACAGAATGCGAAATCACTCTCTGATCCACGAGGACATGAAGAAGTTCTTCGAGGGCTACACTCCGGCGGCCCATCCGATGGCCATCCTTTCGGCCATGGTCGGTTCCCTTTCGGCATACTATCCTGACTCCGGAGAGGACTCGGATCTCGACCTCAACATCATCCGTCTTCTCGCCAAGTCTAAGACGATCGCCGCTTTCTCCTACAAGAAGTCGATCGGCCAGCCGTTCATTTACCCGCGGAACGACCTGACATACTCCGGCGACTTCCTGAACATGATGTTCGCCGTCCCGCCGGAGCCGTATCAGATCTCACCGGTCATGGAGCGCGCGATCAACCTGCTCTTGGTTCTCCACGCCGACCACGAGCAGAACTGCAGCACATCGACGGTCCGCATGGTGGGATCCAGCGGTGCGAACCTGTTCGCCTCAATTTCGGCCGGAATCACAGCTCTGTGGGGACCGCTTCACGGCGGCGCCAATCAAAAAGTGATCGAGATGCTTCAGCAGATCGCCGACGACGGCGCCGACTACGAGAAGTACGTCAGGATGGCAAAGGACAAGACGTCCGACTTTCGCCTGATGGGCTTCGGCCACCGCGTGTACAAGAATTTCGACCCTCGCGCGCGCCTGTTGAAGGAAGTAGCCGACGATGTCCTCGACGAACTAGGAGTCAGCGATCCCTTGCTCTCGATCGCGAAGAACCTCGAAAGGGTGGCATTGGAAGACGACTACTTCGTCGAGCGCAAGCTTTATCCCAACGTCGACTTCTATAGCGGCATCCTCTATAGGGCGATGGGCATCCCCATGCGCATGTTCACCGTGATGTTCGCTCTTGGCCGCCTTCCAGGCTGGATCGCGCATTGGCGGGAAATGCACGACGATCCACGAGCGCGTATCAATCGCCCTCGGCAAGTGTATACGGGCGCGACGCGGCGCGATGTACTGCCTACGGCGGAGCGGTGAGTTGGGTCGATAAGCAGGCGATCAGACGTCCTCTTCGATCCGAACCTGAAGCGCAACGAGCAGGGCGATGGCGTCGGAGCGTCGGACTCGCGCCCCGTCGATCCTCGCATGCGCGAGATTGGCGTCTGTAAGATCGGCGCCAGCCAGATTGGCCGCATTCATTTGCGCGCCGCTCAAACTGGCGTTGGTCAGATCAGCCCCACTTAGGGTTGCACCGGAGAGATCCGCATCCTTGAGTGTCGCATTCGAAAGATCGGCATCAGTGAGATCCGAACCGGAGAAATTGATTCCAGTCAGGCTCGAGCCGCGAAGGCGAACCCCTGCCAAGTCCAGCCCGGCAAGGTCGGCGCCCGCCATCTCCTTGCCGTCACGGATCGCGTTTTCCAGGTCGGTTGCCGAACGAATCGCCATTGTCTCGATCTCCAATGTCCCAGCCCAAACGCCCCAATCGACGTCAATTTTATTGTCAACCTGCGACCTGAGCAAGCCGGCGCGTCACCACGCTGAAATCTGTCAGGTTTGGCCACCGGTGCATCCGCATCTTCACTACCTGACATTTCCAGCGATGCGAAGCATTTGGGCCGTCGCCTCGGGCAGATCACCGTTGTCGGTCACTCAAGCCCTCAATCGCGAGTGGCCTCCCACGCGAGGAGAGCTCGCTTCCGCGCCGACCCCCACCGATAGCCCGAAATCGCTCCGGTCGAAGCTACGACGCGGTGGCATGGAATGAGCCAGGCTACTGGGTTGCGCCCGATCGCCCCGGCGACGGCCCGTACAGCCCGATCTCGGCCGACCCATGCCGCGACATCGGAGTAGCGCGTAGTCGTTGCAGGTGGGATCCGCAGGAGCGCCCGCCAGACTTGGGTTTGAAAGTTCGTGCCGCTCAAGTGGAGGTGGAAAGGCCGGGCGGAGCCTTGCGGAGAAGGAGCGAATGCTCGGGCGGCGATCGGGGCGGTGGTCTCAGGACGATGCAGGAGCGTCGCATTCGGCCAGCGCGGGCTGAGAATCAAGTGGGCGACTTTGTCCATTTCGCTGCCT
This sequence comes from Anaerolineae bacterium, assembly GCA_038913135.1. GTDB lineage: Bacteria > Chloroflexota > Anaerolineae > Epilineales > Epilineaceae > JBCLES01. Next base: position 947 of record JBCLES010000008.1, on the reverse strand, counting down.
CCGCCTAAGTCGTCCACAAAGTGCAACGCGCAAATCCCGCGCTCGGTCGTGGCGATGAGTCCAACTCCGAACGGAGTGTTGTGCACGCCCCATTCAATGTCGACGCCAGCTCCGCCACGTCCGATCTCGCCGGGCGTCGCGGCCTCAAAAGTGACGGTCAGGTCGTGCAGTCGGGACGGACCCGATAGTCCGGCCTCGAACGCAGTGTCGAGCACATCGGCGCCTGCCTCGAGCATCGGGCGGGCTTTCTCGAATGCAATACTCCGTAGAAAGCGATCCGGGCTCACGCCGGCCCAGCGGGTGAACAGTCGCTGGAAGTGATGCGGGCTCAGGTCGACGTGCTCTGCCGTTTCGGCGAGTGAGGGCCGGTCCGTGGCGCGATCCTCGAGAAAGCGGATGGCGCGCTCAATCCGCCGGTAGTCGGCGGCGGCTTGGTCGAAGCCCGAGGCGCGCGCGATGGTGGTGGACGCGTCACTTGTCATCTGTTCATCACCTCCAGTGCGGGCAGCGCTATCTAACCTTCGACGATTCGTATGCACTGCTTCGAATCGAATATGTCACAACGCGTTCTCGAGCCGCCATTGTAGAACTCCATCATGACTAAAGGACTCCATCATGGCTGTTGTAGGTCCCGCCGGTCGCCGTGAGAAGACGTGAACTCTCAATGGCTCCTGGAGCGATTGCGCCGGCAAGGGCGACGCGCACTCGAATTGATCGAAGATGAGTCATCTAGCTGCCCCGCTAGCATAAGGCCCGTATCGTGCGGCTTCCACCCGAATCATGCGCGATTGGTCTTGGTTCGACGCTTATGTCAATCGCCCGTGGACGCGGTGCCACGACCGCGGGACGGCGGGTTCTACAGGGCGCATTCGGCCTCGGAAGCTGTATTCTCTAGTCGAGACTCTTGGTGATCGTGTGACGTCCGCAACCCTCGACACGCCTACGTA
>JBCLES010000007.1:0-87951 GCA_038913135.1 Anaerolineae bacterium | reverse complement strand
GGTGTCGCTGCACGGTTAGATTGGGTGAAGCACATTGGGTGATTGATCGAAGGTGAAACGCCGGCTCCGTCGGCTATGCGACCGGGTCCAGCGCAGTGGGCGGTGGAGGATTCGAACCTCCGAAGGCTACGCCAACTGATTTACAGTCAGTCCCCTTTGTCCACTTGGGTAACCGCCCGAGCTCGCACCCGACAAAAGCCGACGATCGGGCTCGAACCGATAACCTGCGCATTACAAGTGCGCTGCTCTGCCAGATTGAGCTACGTCGGCATGCCGACAGAGCCCGCCGGGCGCGAACCAAGGCGAGTATAGTCAGCGCTCCGGGGGGTGTCAACCGCATGTTATCGCGCTTTGAGGAGCGCGACTCAAGGTTTCTGCCTTATCGCCGGGCCGGATTCAACCGTTTCAGCGGCACGGCGTCACCCGTCGGGAAGGTGACAGCTCATCAGATCCCGTTGCCGCACCGCCTCGTACAACACAATCGAACCTGCCACCGCCGCATTCAAAGAACCGACCTGTCCGCGCATTGGAAGGCCGACATGCTCATCGCAGCGGCCGTCGATCGCGCGGCTCAAACCACGGCCCTCGCTCCCGATGACCAGCACGATTGGCCGGGTGAGGTCGATCGATGAATACACCGCTTCGGCGTCTTCCCTCAAGCCGACCACGTATACACCGCGGTCGCGGAGACGATCCAACATTGCAGCGAGGTCCCCGCGAGCGACCATGATGTGCGCCACCGCGCCGGCTGAGGTCTTACGAACCGCCGCCGTTATAGGCGCCGCCTCGCGATCCGGTATGAGGACGCCGTGCGCGCCGGCCGCCTCCGCGCTCCTGATCAAGCTCCCCAGGTTGTGGACATCCTGAACGGCGTCCAACGCAAGGACTAACAGAGGCTCCTTCTGTCTGATCGCCTGTGCGACGAGTTCGTCGACCTCTCTATAGCGATAATCGTCCAACCGGGCCGCAACGCCCTGGTGCCGGCCGCTTCCTACAAGCCGGTCGAGTGCGGCGCGCGGCACGTGACGAACCGGCACACCCGCACGCTCGGCCCGGCCGATCACCTCGCCGAGCGCTCCGCGCGCATTCGCGCCCGCGGCGACGATCACCTCGCGCGGCTGCTCGCCTGCCCGGATCGCTTCCAGGACCGCATTGCGGCCGAAAATGAGGTCGGCGTCGGCGCTCATCGGAGCCGCCAGACGGCCCCGCTCGAGCGATCCTCGATCGTCACCCCGAGCTCGGCCAGCGCATCGCGGAGCCGGTCCGAACGCTCCCACTCCTTGTTGGCGCGGGCTTCGTCGCGCAATGACACCAGAAGGTCGACAAAGGGCGCTGCCTTCGCGCCGCCCCCGGATTCAGACGCACCGCCGCCACCGGTCAAGTCGTAGCCTAGCACGCCGGCAAGCTCGGCGAGCGTTGTTCGCGCGGCATCGAAGGGGCCCGCGGCAACACCCTCCTCGCGCGCCCGATTGATCTCGGTCACGAAGTCGAAGAGGGCCGCGACGGCGCCGGGAGTTCCGAAGTCGTCGTCCATTTCGGCGGTGAAGCGCGAATGTGCCGCATCTGTCGCATCGACGAGCCGGCTCGTCGCGCCCGTGTCGCCAACACCTCCGTCGGACGAACTGTCGGCCGTATGCATGGCAATGTCGCTGGCTACGTCACTCGAACTCCCAGAATCTTCGTCTGCGCCGCCATGCGCCGGCCGCATTCCTCCTCGGAGTCGCAGAAGACCGCGTTCAGCGGCCGCGATCGATTCGTCGGACAGCGTGTTCGGCCGGCGGTAGTGGCTTCCATGGACGAAGAGTCTAAGCGCGTCGGCCTCGTGCTGGTCGAGGAATTCGCCGATACTCACGATGTTGCCCAGACTCTTCGACATCTTCTCGCCCTCGAATTGCACTAGGCCGTTGTGCAGCCAATAGTGGGCGAAAGGCGCGCATCCGCAGGCGGACTCGGTTTGCGCGATCTCGTTCTCATGGTGCGGGAAGATCAGATCCGAACCGCCCCCGTGGATGTCGATCTGCTCGCCGAGGTGATGGCGCGCCATCGCGGAACACTCGATGTGCCATCCGGGCCTGCCTGCGCCCCACGGCGCTTCCCAAGTCGGTTCGCCAGGCTTGGCCGACTTCCAAAGGGCGAAGTCATGGGCGCCGCGCTTTGTCGAAACGCCGCCTTCCTGGGGCTCGGCGGTCGCAAGGTCGCGTCCCGATAGCTTGCCGTAGTCAGGAAAGCTTTCGACGTCGAAGTACACGTCGCCCTCGGGGGTCACGTAAGCCTGTTCCCTTTCGATCAGCTCCGAGATGATTTCGATGATCGCCGGCATGTCGCTCGAAACGCGGGGATAGACGTGGGCTGGCAAGATCCGAAGCCGGTCCATGTCGATAAAGAACTCGCGCGCGTATCGGTCGGCGATCTCGTAGACCGAAACACCTTCTTCGGCTGCGCGCCGGATCGTCTTGTCGTCGATGTCCGTGAAATTTTGGACATGTCTAACCCGATAGCCTGAGTGCTCGAGATAGCGGCGCACGGTGTCGAAGACCAGATAGCTCATCGCATGGCCTACGTGAGCGCGATCGTAGACCGTCACACCGCACACGTATATGCTGACGATGCCGGGCTCTATCGTCTCGAACACGGTCTTGGTCCGTGATAAAGTGCTGTAGACCTGAAGTGCCATGAATTGTCGCCCCGTTCGGTCACGCGCTCTAAGGGGCCGTCACGCAATAATCCTCGCAATTCGGGCATCGCTGCATCCGGCGCCCTCTGTTGGTGAGTCTTATCACTTGACGGCCCCTAAGTTGAATCGCAGGAACGCAGATTATGGGCCAAGATGCGGACGAACGCCTTGTGGAAGCAGAATCGGACTTGAAGTCGGCCAATCGTTTCGGCCGATCGTTGTTGTCCGCCACCGGAGCTCGACGGCTGGACGTTCTTCGACGGCCTGGACGCTAAGGTGGCGTCGTCGGGCTTGTCCCAGACCCGGATGCGGAAGAGGTCATGGTCCGTGATCGGCAGAGATCATGGTCCGTGCTCGGCGTGTTCTCGGCGTCGATGGCGGTGATCTTGGAGCCGTAGATACCGGATCCGTTGATCGTGCCTTCGCCCCTGCAACTCGCTCGACGACGGAATTCACCTGTGGTCGACAGATGCGAGGCGCCACGGTACACTCTCGGACCGCGATCCAGAGCGCCTTTCGACACCCAGTGGCTCAAGTGAGCCCGATCCGCCACGCGGTATCGCACCGCCATCTGCTTGAGATGCCTGCGCCGATCATCCACCGTCAGCCTCTCCTGCTCCGTGTCCACTCGTCAGCTCCCTCGGTAACATTTTGGCTAAGGGAATACGCCCTGTTGACGCCCCAGCCCACGGTCGTTAGACTCCAAGCCATGTCGACCATACCCGCCGGCGTACACGTGCCGACCATCGACCAGCGCGAGCGCGTGCCCGTCGAGGCGATCGATGAGTTCGTCGAGCGCATCGCGCTGATCTTCGATCCTGAACGGATCATCCTGTTCGGATCCTATGCCGAAGACCGGCCACGGCCAGCGAGCGACGTCGATCTGCTGTTTGTCATGGACACGGATTTGCGGCCGACAGAGCAGGCTGTGCAGATCCTGCAATCGGTCGAGCACCGCTTCGGCGTCGATCTCATCGTGATAACGCCTATAGAACTGATTCGCCGCGCCGGTCTTGGTGACTCGTTCTTACTTGAGGTGCTCGAACGGGGAACCGTCGTGTATGAACGCCCTTGCCGTTGAGTGGGTGGCCAAGGCGGAGGGCGATTTCGCAACCTCGCGACGTGAGCTGCGGGCACGGAAGCTGCCCAATTACGATGCAGCCTGCTTCCATGCTCATCAATGTGCCGAGAAGTATTTGAAGGCCCGTCTCCAGCTTCACGGCACGCGATTCCCGCGCACGCACAACCTAAACGACTTGCTCGATCTGTGTCTGCATTATGACGAGACGCTAAGACCATGGCGCGACACGGCGTTGGCTCTCAACGCCTATGGAAGCCGATATCGATATCCCGGCGAGATGGCGGATAAGACGCTTCGGTACACCGACACGGCGCGTCGTGACCTGGCCGAGCTGCCGGGGAACTACCGGCAGCGGTTTCGCCGGGCGATCGAGGCGCTGGCGGCCCGGCAGGCTTCAAACCTGCAAACTTTCGATCATACCCCTTCTTCACCGCTCCGTCCCCGACAAGTACACCGGCGCCTCGCCGATCGCGATCCGCACCACTCCATCATCATCGGCTCCGACGAGCCGCTCCGCGCCCAAATGATCCATCACCGTGACTTCGCCGCTCCAGGGCGCGATCGAACGCGCGTCGAGCGCAATCGTCGCTTCGGCCGGATCTACGCCGCGCGCGCCTAAACGCAGGCCGTTCGTAGCCCATGCCGCGACGCGGGTCGCGCCTCGCGGTCCGCGCAGCAAATAAGCCTCGATCGCAGCGTCGCCGCCCACTTCGTCGGCCGTCAGCGCTCGCTCGGCGCTGAAGCCGCGGAGCGACAACGTCAATACTCGCATTGCGGCAAGAGCCGGTCGCGGCGTCGCGGACGAATCGAGCTGATAGGCGCCCACCATCCATCCCTGCTCGGGACAGCGCGATCTGAGAGCTTCGTCGAAGTCGTCCGAGCGCATGAGGCCGAACGTCAGCCAATCGTAGTGCGGCGGCACGCAATCGCCGAAAGTGTTGTCCCGTGCCGTGTACCAGATCGCGGCGATGACGTCCGCGGCGTAAGCGCGCACCATCGTCTGACCAACATAGGCCGCCTGCAGCTCTTCGCTCCTGAGAGTCCATTCGTCCGACGGCGCGGTCGGCATACCGGTCTCCGAGATAAGTATCGGGATGTCGCGCAGATCGTATACGCCAGGCAACGCAAGCTGCTCGGCCCTGAAGCCGGCCACTCGACCGACCAGCTCGCGACCGCGCACCGGATCGTCCCAGAAGTGTGCATTGTCGTTGTAGTTGTGCAGTCCCACGAAGTCGAAGAACGGCAGCTCAGGATCGTCCGGGTGGTCTGCGTAGAGGGCCTCGAGAGCACGCTGGGTGAAGTCGCGGACATATGGCCCGGCGGGCGCCGTCCAGCCGGGCGGCATCGTCTGTTCCGTGAAGCGATCCCACGCGACCGGTCCGAAGCCGATCCGCACGCCATCGTCCGCCACTCGGGCCGCGCGAAAAGCGGTGACGAGCTGCTCGGCGTAGGCGGCCGGAGAGTGTCCGAAGCAACTGCCATAATCGCCCTCGCCCAACGCGTCGCCTGCGTTGGGGTCGAAGTCGGACTCGTTCCCGACCTGCCACCAGCCGACTGTCGCTCCGTTCGGCGCATCATCAAGCCCGTCGCCGTCGTAGCGCTCGACAAGCGCGGTCCATAGCGCGGCGTAGCGTTCGAGAAACTGCGGATCGACCGGCAGACACTCGCGCGTCGAAACCCAATCGGGATTGGCATAGACGGAGGCGATGACCCTGAAACCGGCCGCCGTCGCATCCCCGAAGAGCCAGTCGGTAACGCTCCAATCATAGCGGGGCGGGTCGTGCTGCTCCGCTTCGATCAGCTTCCATAGCGCCCGCCCACGCGCCCAAGAGATGCCGGCCGCTCGCAGGTGCTCGAGCGCAGGCGTGGTCACATCGTCCTCGAAGATCTGGACGCCGATCGGCGGCTCGATGCGGGCGGCGGGATCAGCCGTGGGCGGCGCGGTCGAGATGGCGGCCGACGCAAGCGTCTCGATCTGGATCGCGCTCGGTGTTGCATTCGAAGACGGCCCGGCGCATGCGGCCAGACTTATCGCGACGACGCTAGGGACGAGAAGGCGGACCGGGAACGAACGCATCACCCACCGTCCCCGCCTTGGATTCCCGCGACGACCCGCCAGGCGGCCACGGCAAAGAGGATGAGCATGATCGGATAGAAGCCCGACCATCCCCACGGCCCCGGCCGATTAGAAGCGAACCGTTCGGCCCACGGCTGATCGTCGCGCGGCGACCCGCGCTCGCGCCACAGCGTGGCCGCGGCCGGGTCATCGACCTCGACCGCAGCGCCGAACGGGCCGACGCTGCGCTCGAACGGTGCATCACGGAGCGCTTCGACTGTCGCCGACAACGCGCCGAAATCGGCGGGCGCAGGCGTCGCAAACGGGTTCGGCGACCCCGAACCAGGTTCGTCCTTCGGCCCGCTCCCGGGCAGCGCCGTGCCGGCCGGCATGACCCCCGCCGTACCGAGCGCATTCGTCGTCGGATCCCGACCCGGTTCGCCGCGCCCTGATCCGGATCCCGGTTCACCTGGCCCGCTCGTCCCGCCCGGAGTAGCACCCACATCGGGCGTCCCGGTGCCGACCTCTCTAGGATCGGGCGTCCCCGCGCCAGAAGTCGCAGTCCCGCTGCTCCCGCCTCCGATCGGTGTCGAGGTGGCCGGCGTCAAGCGAATCAGCGGCGTCGCGGTGCTCGTCGTGGCCTGTGCGGGACGGAAGCGCCAGAAGTCCGCGGCCGGCGCGGCCTCGGCGATCGAGGCGGAGAAGCGGTGTCCTAGCGGATCGAACGCATCATCCGCAAGCCCGGCGGCCGCGATGAGGCCTATCATCGCCACCACCCCCGCGGTAGTACCGCGGATCGGACTCGCCCCGCGACGCTCCCCGTGGATCACGGCTCGACCACAAAATACTGCGGCCGATAGGTCAGCCGCACTTCGACCGAATCGCCGGTCAAGACCCGCTCCTCCCCGAGATGGTCGATGATCCGCAGCCGGCCTGTCCACTCGCCGACCAATTCTTCGTCGACGGTCAGGCTGCGCATCACATCCGCGGCGCGGCGACTTCCGAGGTTGCGACCATGATCGGTGAATGCGACCAAAGCGCTCCGACCGTCCGGGAGTAGGAGGCGGTGCGCCTCTACGGCGGTGACGCCCAATTCGGCGGGGCTCAATTGGCCGAGGTGCTCGGCTTCGCCGATCAGGCTCGAAGCGGTCGCGAAGGCGTCGTATGCCGGCTTGCGCTCCCACGTTTCGGATGGCCGATAATCCGGCAACGGATCGTCCGGGCAAGCGCGCGCGGCCTCGGCAACCCACTCGGAACGCATCAGGCCGAGCAAGAGCCACGAATAGAGATCATCGCAATTGCCGCCGGTGTAGTCCGTCGCGGTGTACCAAATGACGGCGCGCAAGCCGGCGGCAAGAGCGCGAACCGCGACCTGCCCGGCATAGGCCGCCTGATACTCCTCGCTTCGGACGGTCCATTCATCGCTCGGACCTGAAGCGATCCCGACCTCCGTCGAGACGAGCGGCATGTCGGAAAAGTCGAAGCGATCGGGCGAGATGAGTTGCTGCTCGCGGAACCGCTCCGTCTTACCGACGATCTCGGGCTCAGTGCCGTCGGGGCCATCCCACGTGTCGCGGAAGTCGTTGTAATTGTGAAAGCCGATCATGTCGAAGAACGGATAGCCGGGCTCATCGGCGTAAGTTTCGACTAGCACGCCGAGGACGTCGCCTACGAAGTCGTGTCTGAACGGGCCGGCCGCCGTGCCAGGGTCAAGATCCGGATAATCGGCGAAGCGGTCGTATGCCACGCCGCCGAACAGGATCTTGGCGCTCCGATCGGCGGATGTGATCGCGGCGTGCGAACGTACCAGGAGTTCGGCGTAAGCGGCAGAATCGTCGCCGAAACACGAACCGTAGCTGGATTCACCGAGCGTGGCGCCGGCGCTAGGAGAAAAGTCCGGTTCGTTCCCGATTTCCCAGAATTCGACCCTCGGCGAGCCTGGCATATCGTCGCGGCCATCACCGTCATAGCGCTCGACGGCGGCTTCGACGAAGTCTGCGTAACGATTCATCGAGTCTTCTCCAAGCGGCCCGCAATCGCTCGCGTCGGCCCACGTCGGCCACTTGTAAATCGAGACTATGCCCTTCAGTTCCTGGCGCGCGATCGCACTGACCATACTGTCCGACATACCCCACTCCCGCGGCCCGTCTTCAACCGGCTCGACCGCGCCCCACAATATGCGAGTCCGCGCCCAAGTGGAGCCGGCTTCGTTCAGCCTGTCGGCATAGATCGCGGCCAAATCACCCTCGAAGAGCTGAAGGCCCAGGATGCCTTCAGCCGGGACGGGAATGACTGGGGTCGGCGTGACGGTCGGCGAAGGCGTCAGGGTTGGCGTCAGGGTCGGTCCGCCGGGCGTCACCGTTTGGGTTGGCGTCGGCGTGACGGATGGCGTCGGCGTCAGGGTTGGCGTCAGGGTCGGTCCGCCGGGCGTCGGCGTTTGGATCGGCGTCGGCGCCGTGTCGCCCGGCGTCGGACTGATGCGCGACGTCGGCGTCGGGCCGCCTGGAGTCAAAGTTCGCGTCGGTGTCGGCGTTGGGCCGCCTGGCGTCGGCGTGCACCGCGGAGCGAATGGAGTGGCGCGCGGCGCGCCCGGTGTCGCCGTCATGAAGGGAGCGCGTCGATTGGTATAGGTGTAAGGCGCGAAAATACGCACCTGTGCGCATGGGTCCGCTACCTGAGCGGGCGAAATCTCGCCCCTTGCTATAGCCGCTCCGCCTTCATCCTTGGCGGTGACCAACGGCAGGAGCACCAGTAGCGCCGCGAGAGCTGAGCACAAGGTGCGGCGGCGGCCAGACACGGCGAAAACGCCGAACGAACCGGACGAGTTGGTCGAATGTGAAGCCGTCGAACGCTTGCTCTCTTCTTGTATCATCGTATTACCTCGACTCCACGTGAATTTGCCGTCACGTGTAAAAGAACGGAACGACCAGACCGAGCAGCACGGCCAAGTCGAAAACGATCAGAGCAACCACCCACGCACGCGCCGCCGCGGCCCTGCGCTCCGGTTCGATCCAGCCGCTAAGTCCGGCCGCTATGAGAATAGCCGCGGCGGGCGCGACCGTGATCAGATAGCGGCCTTGAGGAGGCTGCGCGAAAGGCGTGGCCAGAGAAGCGGCGAAGAAGGCCACGGCCGCGGCGACGACGGAGACGAGCGCCACCGCCGACACTCCGATCACGGCCAGCTGTTCACGCGAAAAGCGGCCTCGCCTAGCGCCCCGGACCAAGCCCACGGCCGCTAAAATCGCGCCCGCGTTCAGCGACCAAGCCAGCGGACGCGGGAGCGCGATCACTTCCCAGCCGAAGCGCCCCCAGAACCCGTCGATGATAAGTGCGCCGAAGCCGAGCAGGTGGCGCCAGGCTGCCGGAGTCCTGAGCACGCCCGCTATCCGTTCGGCTTGGTCAGGCTCGTTGAACAGATAGCGCAGTAGCGCGAATCGCCAGGCTTCAGGCAGCGGCGCCGGCGCTCCGGAAGCCAGCCACGCAGCGCAAGCTGCGGCCAAGAGAATGCCGGCGACGCCAACCCCGACAACAATTCGGCCCGGTCTGCGCGCCCTAAGTGCAGCCCGCGCAGCGACGGCCGCCAAGAGAGCGGGCGCAACCGCAAGCCCGATTCGCTTGACGGAGGCCGCAGCTCCCAATGTGAGCAAGAGCGCGACGACGCTGGCCGGTGCCGCTCCGCGAACGACGAGCCGGGTGGCGACGAGGAGTGCGACGGCGACCAAAGCGTTCACGAGGGCGTCGCTGTTGACGCCCGAATGCACAAAAGCGACCATCGGATGGAGCGCGAGGAAGGCCGGAGTGCCGATGCGGATCAGCGGATCGTCGGGGAAAGCTTCGCGCGCCATCAATCCGCCGAGGAGGACGACCAGCGCCCCGAGAATTACGGAAAGAAGGCGCGCGGCGTACAGTCCAGTCGCGCGGTCGGCCGGCTGAATCAGCGACGCAAGCCAGTAGTAAGCCGGCGAAGCTCGATAGTACGCGGTGTGCGATCCAAGTTTCCAAGCATCGGCGAAGGTCTCGGGCGGCGCGTCGGCCGAATAGCCCGGCGCACGGCCGTACCACCAGAAGTGGTGCTGGTCCATCGATCGGAGGATCGCGGATTGAAGCTCGGGGTCGGCGGCTTCGCTCTCGGTGGCGAAGACGACGACGCCGTCGCCCTCGGCCAGGAGGCGGATATATTCGAAGTGCTTCGGCTCGTCCGGCGCCTGCCACGGCGGGACGATGGATGCCCAAAGCAGGCCGTTGGCGAGCGCGAGCAAGATGAGCCGGCCGAGCAAGAGCGGTGGGCGGCGGACCGGAGGATCCTGAAAGGTAGTGGGCGAAAGCTCCGACTCACGCTGGCTCATCGAGGGACCGCCTGTCGCCGTCTCACGCTCGCTCATCGAGACGCCGCCTGTCGCCGGGCTATCCGCTGCGCGACAATTTCCCTGCCCCGTCGTCGGAAGAGTAGCTCCGCCAGCCCGAATGCCAGGCCTGCATCGAGTGCGCCGGCGCGAACAGCCGCGGCTATCGGCGCGAAAATGGCGGCTGAGATCCCGAGATTGTCCTCAAGCGCTCGCCGAATCTGCCCGATTGTGCTCGCGACGAAGACTAGCGCGAGTCCGGCTGGCACCCAGGCCGGCGTGCGGCCTGTCACGGTGAGAACCGACAGACCGAGGATGGCCGGAACCAGCGCCATCTGGAGTCGCATCGCACCGGGAGTCCTCGTGTCGTCAGTGAAGCGCGACGGATATGTTGCATAAACCCAGGCGCCCCATCGACCGATGCGCGCCTTGCGGTGCGCATAATGCCGCCAGGTTTCGGCATGGCGGTGGCTGACGAAGGCATCGGGCACCATGACGATTCGATGCCCAGCAGCAGCAAGGCGGAAAGCGAGATCGGTGTCCTCGACCGCCAGCAGCGAATCCCGAAAGCCGCCTACAGCCTCGAAAACCGAGCGCCGGATGGCGCCGGTCGCGGTGTCGAAGAAAGCGATCCGGCGGCGAAGGAGCATGCCGCGTTCCTTTTCGGCGTATTCGCCTTGTGTGATCCGAGCGACCAGCGCCCGCTGATCGCTCTTGAAGCGACCCATCGTGGCGTCGACCGTCGGATCTGATAAGGGCGCGGTCAGGCGACTCAGCCAATCCGTCTCGGGTCTGCAATCGGCGTCGGTGAAGGCAAGGATATCGCCGGAGGCCACAGCCGCACCGGCATTGCGGGCCGCCGCGACGCCGCGATGAGGCTCTTCGACCAAGCGTGCGTCGCTCCATGGGGCATTGGCGAACCGCCCGAAGCCTTCGCGCGCGGTCCGAACCGTTCCGTCACGAGAGCCGTCGTCGACGACGACTAAGTCGAACAAGCCCGCCCCGCAATCCTGATCGGCGAGCGCCGCGATGCACGCGCCAAGTGTCCCTTCGGCATCAAATGCCGGAACGATGACCGTAATGCGCGGACGATCATCGTCCGGCTGATCAAAGGTCATCGATCGCAGGCGTACTCCGGCGCCTTTCACGCAACCGAAGTCGCTGAGCGTCAAGCCGGCGGGCGGCGGACAGTCCGAAAACGGCGCCGCCGCCGATCGCGACGAGCACGCCGGCCAGCGGACCGAAGGCGAAAGTGGAGAGGACGGCAGCGATCGAGGCGCCTAACCAAACCCCAAGTGACTTCGCCGGCGTGGATCTCCGGGTCATCGCGCTGATAGCCGTGCGCGCAAGGAATGAGCGATAGCGTGGTTCATCACCAGATGCACGTCTTCCTGGTGGCCGATATCCATGCTCGGGACGAAGAGGCAGCAGTCGACGATGCTCGCCAGCACACCACCATCGTTGCCCGTCATCCCAATCGTCCGTGCTCCCGCCGCGCGCGCGACTTCGAGGGCGCGTACAACATTGGCCGAGTTGCCGCTGGTCGAGATACCGATGACCACGTCGCCGGGCTCGACATGGCATTCGAGCTGGCGCGCGAAGGCCTCGGAGTAATCTTCGTCATTGCTCCAAGCGGTGACCAACGGCACATTGTCATTCAGCGAGTGTGCCCGGATGGCAGGTATGCCTTCGACCGTCGCCTGCTTGGAGAGATCGTTGACCATATGCGAAGCCGTGGCGGCGCTTCCACCATTGCCGCAGACGTAAACGCGGCGGCGCGCAAGACACGCTTGGGCCAGAATGTCGGCGGCGGCCGCGATATCCTCTCGAGAAAGGGCGTCGAGCGTTTCGGTAAGCTGGGTCAAATAGCGTTCGATCACCGCTCTGGGTTCGTCGACGCCCACAGGGCGACTTACATCGGCGCGGGCACGCAGGAGAGGTGCTGATGGACTAGGCGCAGGTGGACGGGGCGAATCGGCCGACTCGCTGGCCGATTCAGTTGTCGACTCAGTGGTGGACTTGATGGACGACTCGGTAGCCGTCAAGCTTGAACCTGATTGGGCGCTCATATCTGCTCCTGCGGCTGTGCGGAGATGATAAGGTCCGTCGCACTTTGCCACAAATCATCGATCTCTGCGCCTTCGTCGATCCCGGCCTGGCTCCAGCGATGGACGCCAAGACGAATCGCGGCGATCAGGCCTACAAACGCCCACGGGATGAACCCCGGCTTTGCTCCTATCGCTACCGCGTCGACCAGGCCATGAATGACGTGCGCCAGAAGGCCGAGGGCAAGCCCGACGACGAGCGGGTCGAGTTCATTACCGCTCGTATGTCGGCGAATCCGCAAGCGCTCGGCGAGTACCAACCGACGCTAGCGCCAATCCGCCGAGCATCATCCAGGCAGCAGCGAGCCATGCCCGGCCGGCGCTGCCGGGCGGGGCGTCCGCTGGGTCCGCAAGGGTCGCCGGGAGGTCGGGGACGGCGGGCGCCGTCGGTCGTGTACCTGCCTTGCGTCTGGGCTTTCGGGTATGATGGGGTGGAAGCGGTGGATTGAGCAAGGGGTTGAGGAGGGGGTTGAGGAGGGCGCGACCATGGGGAAGCGATCGTCGATCGGCCGAAGGAACATCACGCTGGCGATAATCGTCGGCTTCGGAAGCGCGGCGGCTTCGGGGGGCGCCAAGACGCCGCCGGCTGTGGCTCAAGCCCCAATCCGCGCCCTTGAGATCGTTCCGATCGCGTATGTGGGCGGTCCCGTCACAAGCATCGTGCGGCACGGCGAGTACGCATACGCGGTGGCGGGCCGAACGCTCATCGTGTTCGACATCGCGGATCCGAAGGCGCCTCGGGCCGTCGGGGAATCGATCGATCTGCCTCAAGGCTCCACGCTCGTGGCGGCCGGGGACGGCCTGCTCGTCCTGAAGGCTGATCCATCGCGCCTGATCGACGTGTCTGATCCGTTGCGGCCGGTCCTTCTCGCCGGGGAGTTGCCGATCGGGAGCGCGCGAAGCGTGGCGATTCGCGCGGGGCTCATCTATGCCGCGGATCGCGGTGCCGGGCTTCGGGTCATCGATGCGGACGATCCCAGCGACCCTCGCGAGATCGCGACGCTGGCGATCGGCGGGGACGCGCGCGATCTCGGTCTGGCCGAGCGGCGCCTGATCATGACCCGCGTCGCCAATCGGGCCGATCCGACGTCCACGAACGCGCTGCTCGTGGTAAACATCAGCGACCCTTACGCACCGCGGATCGCTAGCGAGCTCAAGCTCTCGGCGGAAACGGACGGTCTGGCTGTCGATGGGACTCGGGCTCTCATCGACGGCGGGCGGGGCGGCTATGGGACGGTGATCGCCATCGATCTCCTCGATGAGGATCGGCCACGTGTCGTCGGCGAGGTTCAGGTCCGCTGGCCCGTCGAGCCGCTCTCGATCAATGGCGACGTCGCGTGGGGGTGGAATCCGATCCCGGCGCCACGCGGGACAGCGGGACTGACCCGCATCCGACTGGGTTCATGGCCAGACATCGAGATCGCCGATCCGGATCATGTCGTGTACGGCGCTCGGCGATCCATGATCGGCTTGGGCGACATTGCGCTCGTGGCGGACGGATATCACGGTCTCGGCGTTATCGGGACGGATGTCGCCGATTCGCTCCCGTTCCCTGTGCTCGGCTCCGGTGGCCGCCCAGTGATCGATGGCGACCGCCTCTGGATCGCGGACGACGACAGGGAGCTGTGGGCCGCGGACATCGCCGAGCCTCGCTCGACGGTTCTGCGCGGAACGGTCGATCTCGAGACCGGGTGGAGTTCCGACTCCTCAGGAATCGACCTGGCGATGCTCGACGGATTTCTCATCGCGACGACCCCGTACCTCTTCTCACCGTACGGAGTGCTCGACGTGATCGATCCTGGGCCCATGTTCGAGCCGCGCCACGCCGGAGCATGGCTGCCATCGGAGTCCGTAGCCCTCGAAGAATCCATCATTCAGGGTGATCCGCCGGTCATCTACGGCGATCGCGCGTACGTTGCGAGCAACGGCACCGGGATGCTCCACGAGTTCGACCTCGGCGAGCCGTCGAGTGCCCGCCTCGCGCGCTCGTTCGATCCCGGCGCAGCCCGGAAACATGTCGCGGTGGCGATCGTGGGAGACCACGCGTGGCTTAGCATCGCCGTCACTGGAATATCGGTGATCGATCTCGCCGCTGCCGACGGGACGCTTCGCGAGGTGACGCGCTACGTGGAGCCGGGCCATGCGATGGACATCGCGAGCGCCAACGACCACGTCTTCGTGGCGGACGGCCCCTACGGCCTCCGCGCAATCGATGCGAGCGACCCCCGCGCGCCCCGCACCGCGGGTCGCGTGCGGGGCTTCGACGCCGTGAGCGTAAGGGTCCACGGCGACCAAGCATGGGTCGGGGTCGACGAGGGCGAGGACTGGGCGACGTGGGTGTTCGACATCTCGGAGCCGGAGGATCCGGTCACGATTGGCCGCTACCCGCGCAACCTCAGGGACGTCGCAGTGGCCGACGGATTCGCCTACGCCCCGGCCGTCGACGGCGGTCTGGAGGTCTTCGAGCTGCGCGAGGGCGGCGTGATCGAGCGGCCGTGGGCACAAGTGTGGTTGCCGCTGGTGCTGAAGCTGCACTGACGATGGGTCTCTCGATAGACCTGATCTCCGAGCCATGGATGACCACATCGAGAGTGCTCGCCGATTGCGGCTCGGAGAGCACCACCTTCCTTCCGCCAGAGATATTGATCCGCTAGATCGCCGCCTGGGCACAGAAGTCGATCAGGGTCTGAGTTATGAACTCAGGCCCACTGTCGGTGTCGATTCCTAGCAGTGGAATTGGTAGTAGCCGACGAGCCGCCTCGATGCCGGCAAGGGCAGCATCTTGCCCGCCATTGCTCAGAGCAATACACTCGGTCCATCCCGTGGCGACATCGGTCACGGTCAGGCTCCGCAGAAAGGGGCCCTCAGTCCGACCGCCACCGTGGACGACGCAATCAACCTCGGCAAATCCTGGCTCCACGTCCTCCCAGTCAGACGAGGTTCGGACCGGCACGCGATGCCGCAGTAGCGACGTGGACGCATTGTGCGCCCCTCCTCGCGATGATGTTCCCTCGCGCAAAGGCCGCAGGATCCGATCCGCGGTTGCCGCACTCACCTCAAGTAGAAGCTCGCGTACCGTGTCCGTGAGGACAACATGTCCGTGCCTCTCCAGCGAGGCAACCAACTCTGGGAGAAACGGCACCAGCCGCTTGCCACAGATGTAGTTCGCCGCCGCCCACGCAGAGGCCAGCGGCTCCCACACGTCTGGCCCATAAGTAGGTGCTCTAGGCCGCCGAATTGGCTCTGCTACCGCCCGCGGATTGGCCATCAGCCGCAGCGAATGCTTGCGCGAATAGCCCGTTGCGACCACGAAGCTGGTCTAGGATTGCCGTCTTCTGGGCTCGGCTCGCCTCCCGATACTGAGGGGCGATTTGAATCAACAGCTCCCGCTTCGACCTGGCACTCATCGATGACCTCACTTGGTCCTCCCCCGGCTCGGCTCGGTGCCGACCCTTGGGTGACATTATTCGTGAGGCAACTACCCGACCAGGGTATCAATACTGGTGAGTCAATGCGCTCGGGAGGCTCATGGCCGTTCCTGCCCATTGCGAAGAATCGATAGAATCTCGGCAACGTCTGATTCGATTGACGGGATGCGCGCAAGGGCCTCAGTGACCTGAGCCATCGCCGCCGACGTATTCTTTCCGTCCTTGTGAATCATCCGAAGCAAGTCTTCCATGCCGTCCTGCCGCGTCCTAAGGCTATCCACTCGACTCTCTAAGTCTGTGGGCATCGCCATGGTCCGCTCCCCTTAGTTGGCCCTGCCGGTCGCATTTAGATTCTACTCCGGTTCGAGCGAGTTGCGTACTCTAGCGTCCGCGTAGCTTGCGGACACTCCGAAGGGGGCATCAGCTATATTGTTGCCCCATCGACCCACGGCGGAGGCCGGATGAGCCTGTTCGGTCATGCGCTTGAGCCCGCGCGATCGGGTGATAAGAGCCAGGGGGCTTCTTGATCCCCTCCGCCCTCTCCGGCCAGCTCCAACAGGGACTCGCCGACTTCCTGCGCTTCTCCTTCTGGTCGTCAACGCCGGGCATGGAGAACGTCATCGACGACCTGCTCGACGAGCCGGGCGGCCTGCTCAAGGGGCCCTACGTCTCGCTCAAGCTGCCCTTCGTGAGCGGCGAGAACCCAAACTACTTCCCCAACGTCCCCTTGGGCTTCATGCCCCACCTCCACCAGGAACAGGCCTTCGCCCGCCTGGGAGGGCGCCGGAAGTTGTCGACGCTCGTCGCCACCGGGACCGGCTCCGGGAAGACCGAGAGCTTTCTGCTTCCCATCCTGGACCACTGCCTGAAGGACAGTGCCAATCAGGGGATCAAGGCCATCCTCGTCTACCCCATGAACGCGCTGGCCACCGATCAGGCGGGGCGCATCGCGCGAATGATCCACGGCAACCCCAAGCTGCGCGGCACAGTGCGGGCCGGGCTCTACATCGGTGAGGACAGCGGCGGCGGGTCCAAGGGCGGCTCGCGCATGACGCCCACCGAGATCATCACCGACCGCTCCATGATGAAGGACTCCCCGCCCGACATCCTGCTCACCAACTACAAGATGCTCGACTACCTGCTGATCCGCCCCGGCGACCAAGGCATCTGGCAGAACAATGTGCGCGGCACGCTGCGCTTCCTGGTCGTCGACGAGATCCACACCTTCGACGGCGCCCAAGGCACCGACCTCGCCTGCCTCATCCGCCGGCTCAAGCGTCGCCTGCAGGTGGATGACGGCTCGCTCTGTTGCATCGGAACCTCCGCCACCCTCGGCGGCGACAGCGCCCAGAAGCAGCTGCTGGACTACGCCGCCTCCGTCTTCGGCGAGGCCTTCGATCCCACGGCCGTGATCGGCGAGTCGCGACAGTCCGAGCAAACCTACCTCAAGGGCAGCCCCCGCGACTGGACCACCGAGCCCACCCCGGACGACATCGAAACCCTCGACCCCGCCCGCTCCACCGATCCCGAAGCCTGGATCCGCGCCCAAACACAGCTCTGGTTCGGGGAGGTGCACCAAGGCAGTGGCCCGGCATGGGACGTAGAGCTTGGCGAGCGGCTCAAACGGCATGCCGCCTTCCACAGCCTGCTCGATGCCCTGGGCGCCGAGACCGTCGAGCTGGAGCGGCTCGTGCAGCGGATGGCCCGCAGCCGATCCGAGTGGCGCGCGGACCCCGCGTTTGGGCGGATTGCGCTGATGAGCCTGATCGGGCTCGTCTCCGCCTCTCGCGCCTGGCGCGCGGAGCTGCCCGACGTGGCCGCCAAGCGGGAGGCCGGGGGAGAGCCGCGGCACGTTCAGCCCTTCCTCGACGTCCGCGTTCAACTCTGGCAGCGCGAGCTGCGGCGGATGGTCGGGTCGATGACCGAACCCCCACGGCTCCGTCACTCAATGGACCTCGATCGCGAGACCCGCGGCCGGCACCTGCCGATGGTCCACTGCCGCGAATGCGGCTCCATGGGCTGGGCCACGCTCGTGCAGCTCGACAAGCCGCCTCATGCGCACCGACCTCACCCGCTTCTACCAGGCCTTCTTCGCCAACGACGCGCGGGTGGCCTTCCTCTACCCGGCCGCCAGCGTGCCGAAGCGCGACCCGACCTGGCCCCACCCTCCGTTCGAACTTGATATCGAGACCATGACCAAGGTCGATCCCGACGAAGCCGCGGACCGGCCGACGATCTCCGTGGTGCAAGCCCACAGCATCCGATCGACCTCCACAGGGTCCAAGCTCACCCGCGACTGCCCGTTCTGCTCAGCGCGCGAAAGCCTCGCCCTCATCGGCTTCCGCGCCGCCACCCTGACCAGCGTCTACATCGACCAGCTCTTCGCCTCGCCCTTCAACGACGACAAGAAGCTTCTCGCCTTCTCCGACAGCGTGCAGGACGCCGCCCACCGCGCCGGCTTCTTCGGCGCCCGCACGTGGCGCACCAATCTGCGCATCGCCATGCTGAAGGTGATCCACGACAACGAAGGCCTGAGCCTGAACGAGCTGGCCCAGACCCTCGGCCCCTTCTGGCGGGAGAATATGGACATGCCCACCTGGGTGTCCACGTTCCTCGCCCCCGGCATGGCCTGGCTGCACGATTGGGGCCGGCTCAAGGAAGACGGCCAGCTGCCCAAGGACTCGGACCTCGATCAACTCATTAATCGCCGCCTCGCGTTCGAGGTCTTCGCCGAGTTCGGACTGCAGGCGGGGATCGGTCGATCGCTTCCGCGCACCGGCACCGCCACTGTCGCCATCGACCCTGAGCGCTTGGACCAGTCCGTCCAATCCCTTCTCTTACCCATGCGGAACGAGGTGCCCGGGCTCGAGGATGTGACGGCGCGCGAGCTGCATCACTTCCTGCTCGGCCTCCTGCACTATCTGCGCATGCGTGGCGGCATCCTCGACGGCGGCTTGCCGCTCCAGTACATCGAGACCGCCGGCAAGGACGTGCACGCCTTCAGTCGTGATCCCGCGTTGCCCGGCTTCACGCTCTCGTCACGCCTGCCGGAGCTCCTGACCGATCGCACCGGCACCGCCCGTTCCCAATCGTGGGGCGGAAAGACGTCGAAGGGCTGGTATGACCGCTGGGCGTTCGGCTGCCTCGGCGCCGAGCGGGCGCTGACCGGCAGTCCGGCCGACATCTATCCCGTGGTGTTGCCGGCGCTCGTGACGGGCGGTCTGCTCAAGCAGCAGACCGGGAAGAAGGGCGAACGGATCTGGGGTTTCAGCGACGAGGCCGCCAGCGTCACCAGCCACGTGGGGCGGATCACCTGCCGGCAGTGCGGCCATTCCGTGGCCGCGGCCGCGGCCGAGCTGGACGCATGGCGCGACGCACCCTGCCTCACCGCGCGCTGCGGAGGGCGCTACGACGTCGACGACTCGCCGGTCGAGGACTACTTCGCCCGCCTATACGCCGACGGCGATCTCCGGCGAATCTTCACCGAGGAGCACACCGGGCTCCTCACCCGCAGCGAGCGCGAGCAGGTCGAGCTGGAGTTCAAGGCTCCGGACGGGCCGCCCGATGATCCCCATGCCCGCAAGCCGTGGTACGCCAACCTCCTCTCGTGCACCCCCACGCTCGAGATGGGCATCGACATCGGCGATCTCTCGACCGCCATCCTGTGTTCCGTCCCGCCCACGCAAGCCAACTACATGCAGCGTATCGGTCGAGCCGGCCGCCACGACGGCAATGCCTTCGTGCTGACCGTTGCCGCTGGCAGGCCCCACGACCTCTACTTCTTCGCCGATCCGCCCGAGATGTTCGCCGGCGAGGTCTCGCCGCCCGGCGTCTTCCTCGACGCACCCACCGTGTTGGAGCGCCAACTCACCTCCTTTTGCTTCGACCGTTGGGTAGCAGCGCGCGGCGACGAAGCCACGCTGCCCCCGCAGCTCCGGACGCCCCTCGCGCACCTTGAGGAAGAGGGCTCGGTGCACTTCCCGTTCAGCTTGCTGAGCTTCGTCGAGGAGCAGCAGCCCACAATTCTGCGCGAATTCCTGGAGATGTTCACGGAGACCATCAGCGTGGACACCAGCGCTCACCTGAAGCGCTTCCTGATGGGCACCGAGGACGGCGCGGCGGGGCTCCGCTGGAGCATCCTGGAGGCTTTTCAGCGCGAGCGGAAGCAGCGGGAATCGTTGTCCTCCAAGGCGCGGGCCGTGCGGGCGGAGTACGTGCGGCTCAAGGAGCGGGAGGCGAAGAGCACGGACCATGAGGAAGAACTCGGTCAGCTCGATCGCGAGCGGCAAGCGCTGGTCACCCTGGTCACGGCGATCAACAAGAGGAGCACCCTCGAATTCCTCACCGGCGAAGGGCTGCTGCCCAACTACGCATTCCCCGAGTCCGCCGTGTCGCTGAAGTCCGTCATCTTCCGGAAGAAGAAGGTCGTGCCCGCTTCGGGCAGCAAGTACGAGACATGGGCGCACGAGTACAAACGCTCGCCGTCCAGCGCTTTGTCCGAGCTCGCGCCCGGCTCCGACTTCTACGCGGGCGGGCGCAGGGTGCAGATCGATCAAGTCGACGTCGCCGTGTCGAAGCCGGAGAGTTGGCGCTTCTGCACGGAATGCAATCACGCCCAGAGCATCGAGACGGGCGATGAGGCCACGAATTGCCCGGCGTGCGAAAGCGCCGGATGGCGAGACGACGGCCAGAAGTTCCGCCTGCTGAAGCTGCAGCAGGTCTTCGCCAAGGCGCCGGATCGTGACTCGCGCATTCGCGACGACAAGGATGAGCGGCAGCCCCGCTTCTTCCAGCGCCAGATCATGGTCGACATCAAGGACGAAGACCGAGCGGGCGCATGGCACGTCGATGACACGCTCCTGCCCTTCGGCTTCGAGTACTTGAAGCGCGCCACCTTCCGCGAGGTCAATTTCGGGGAGCCCAGCGACCATGGGCCGTCCAGCATGGTCGCCGGCCGCGAGTCAGTGCGGCCCGGCTTCAGAGTGTGCGCCCGGTGCGGCATGGTGCAGAAGCCCGCCGCGGACCCCGTCCACGCCTTCTCGTGTCCGTCGCGCAAGCCCGGCGCCAAGCAGGAGATGGAGGACTGTCTCTACCTCTACCGCGAGTTCCAATCCGAGGCGATCCGCCTGCTCCTGCCCCTCACCGACTATGGTGGCACCAGCCAGCTCCACTCCTTCGTCGCGGCATTGCAGCTCGGGCTCAAGGATCGCTTCGGCGGGAGCGTGGACCACCTGCGCACGACCGTCTATTCCGACCCGGTGCCAGACACGGTGCTCCGCAAGCAATTCCTGGTGATCTACGACATGGTGCCGGGCGGGACCGGCTACCTCAAACAGCTGATCACCCCGGCGGCCGAGGGCGCCCGGATGCCGCTCTACGAGGTCCTTGATCGGGCGGTCCAGCGCGTGGAGGGCTGCGAGTGCTGGACCGATCCGAAGCGCGACGGCTGCTATCGCTGCCTGTACGGCTATCGGAACGCGCGCGACATGGACGATACGTCGGCACGCACCGCCGACGAGTTGTTGCGGCGGATCCTCGACGGCGAGGACAAACTAGAACCGATCGACAGCCTTAGCGGCGTCAGCATCACCGGACTGATGGACAGCGTGCTGGAGCTGCGCTTCCTCGAGGCCCTCCGGCAGATCACCGATCCCAAGCAAGAACATGCCGCCAAGCTCACGCCGGCGATCGTGAACGGAAAGACATGCTATCGCTGGTCGCTCGGCAAGAACGAGTGGCTGGTGGAGCCGCAAGTGAATCCGGACGCCTCGGAGTCGAGCGGCGTCCGCGTGTCGATCGACTTCGTCATGCGCTCGGCGAACACAGGCGACAATCGCAAGCTCGCTATCTTCCTCGATGGATGGGAGTATCACAGGGACCGGGTGGGCTACGACCTGCGGCAACGTATGGCAGTGCTCGCTTCCGGCAATTGGGATGTGTGGACCTTCACCTGGCAGGATCTGGACGAGAAGTTCGATCCGGGGTCGGTCGAGCAGCCGTTGGAGTTGGCGATTCCTGATCAAGGGGCGCTGAAGAGCCTGCTTCAATCGATGGAGCAGTCGAAACACTCGGCCATCGGAGCAAAGTCCGTGTTCGCCTGGTTCGAGGCGGAGCTGCTCGGAGACGGGCCGGACTGGGGCGAGATCGCCAAGGGCGTGCTCGGCGTTCGAATGAACCAGGCCAGGGTCACCGACGCCGATGATTGGAAGGCGTTCGTTGCCCGCGTGGCGCCGCCGGTCGCGCACGAACAATTGCAGGCGATCACGCCGCGCTGGATCGTTTCAGACCGCGGTGAAATCAACCCGCACTTCGGGCTGATGGCTGTCAGAGGTGATGGCGGATCAGCGCTCGTCTGCACGGTGGATGACGCCGAAGCTCTCCACGACACACCGGAGTACAAGGCGGCGTGGCGTGGATATCTTCGGCTCTTTCAATTGCTCCGCGCAGCGCCCAATGCCTGGTTCATGTCCCGTTCGGGCACGGCGGTCGGCGATGCCTATTACACCATCGGCAGGATCCGGGGCATGATGGGCGATAGGGCAGCGTGGTTCGAGTTCGACGAGATCGACTCGGCGTTCGAAGACGTTGCCCGCGCGGTGATGGAGGCGGGGATCCGCGAGCCGGTCGTCGGGCTGGAGATCCCGGACACGCGTGGCGATGTCTGGGCCGAGGCGGAGCTGTTGTGGGAGGAAGAGCGGGTGGCGTTGACGTCGCGCGCCCTTACCACGGATGCCCGCGGTGAGCCGGCGGCCGGTTGGACGGTGTTCTACATTGAGGACCTTGGCGAAGACACGAGTCCGCTGGTCGATGCCTTGACGCGAGCGCTCGATGAAGCCGATGAATGACGATTCGAAGATCCGATCAACCCCGGTCGTGCTGAGGAGAACCCATGGCGCTTGAACAGGTCTTCCGCGTCGCCATCTTCGACGAATTCCTCGACGCCTTCGCCCGGATCCCGCGCGCCCAGCAGAAGAAGGTGAGCAACTTCCTGCGCAAGTTCCGTGAGGACCCCACCAATCCGAGCATCAACTACGAGTCGATCAGCACCTTCAAGGATCCCAACCTGCGGACCGTCCGGATCGACCAGGCCTATCGCGCCATCGTCCTCAAGCCGGAGACGGGCAACGTCTACGTCCTGCTGTGGGTCGATCATCACGACAAGGCGATGCAATGGGCGTCGCACAAGGTCGTGTCGATCCATCCCGAGACCGGTAGCTTGCAGGTCTTGGCGGGCGAGGTCATCGAGCACGAGGCACAGGACACGAAAGAGGAGAAGGCGCCTGGCCTCTTCGACCACGTGCGCGATCGCGAGCTGACCCGCCTGGGCGTGCCCCCGGATCTCTTGTCCGCCGTGCAAGCGCTCCGGACTGTGGACGATCTTGAAGCACTCCAAGGCCAGCTGCCACCCGAGGCGTTCGAAGCCCTGTACTGGCTGTCGGAAGGCGAGTCGCTTGACGAGGTCGAGACCGCGATGGCGGTCAGCGCCGTCGATGACGTGGACACGTCAGACTTCGAGGCGGCGCTTGAGCGGGACACGTCGAAGCGGCGCTTCGTGGTGGTGGACGACGACGCCGCGCTGGAAGCGATGCTCGACGCGCCGCTGGAGAAGTGGCGGATCTTCCTGCATCCAAGCCAGCGAAGGTTGGTCGATCGGAATTGGAATGGTCCCGTCCGAGTCCTCGGCGGGGCCGGCACCGGCAAGAGCGTGGTCGCCATGCATCGGGCGGCTTACCTTGCCGAGACGGTGTTCACCGAACCGAGCGATCGGATCCTGTTCACGACGTTCACCAAGAACCTGGCGCTGGACACACGCTCCAAGCTGGCCGGGCTGTGCGGTCCGGACGCGCTCGATCGGATCGAAGTGATCCATTTGGACGGTTGGGTGCAAGACTTGTTGAACGGCGCGGGCTATCCGTATCGGATCCGGTGGTGGGACTCGGCGGGCGAGCTCGGCGAACTATGGGACAACGCCCTGGCGCTCAGCACCAGCAACTACACGCACGACTTCTATCGCGATGAGTGGGAGCTGGTGGTCCAGGCGCAGGGCTGCGAGACGTGGGATGCATACAAGCGAGCGAAGCGTGCCGGCCGGGGCACGCGTCTCAGCCGCGCGCAGCGCAAGGAGATCTGGCCCGTCTTCGAGGAATATCGAGATCAGCTGGAGAAGAAGAGCCTGCGCGAGCCGGAGGATGCGCTACGGGATGCCAAGGCGCTCTTTGAGAACGGCACGCTCCGGGTCAACATCCGCTCGATCGTGGTGGACGAGGCGCAGGACATGAGCACGCACGCCTTCGCGCTGTTCCGCGCCGTCATTCCTGTCGAGCGACCGAACGATCTCTTCATCGTGGGGGACGGTCATCAGCGGATCTATCGCAAGCGGGTCGTGCTTTCGCATGCCGGTGTGAATATCCGGGGGCGGGCAAGCCGACTGCGGATCAACTATCGCACGACGGATGAGATCCGGCGGTACGCCGTTGCGTTGCTCGAGGGCGTCGAAGTCGACGACCTGGACTTGGGCATCGACTCGACGAAAGGCTATCGATCGCTGATGCACGGCGTCTCGCCCGAGATCATTGTCGCCGATTCCTTCGAGGACGAGGTCGAGGCCATCGCGGAGTGGCTCTCGGGGAGCGAGCTGTCGGAATGCTGCTTGGTCGCGCGCACCAATCTCCTGGCCGATAGATACGCCGAGGCGCTCGAAGACCACGCGATCCCGAACTGGCGACTCCAGCCGGACACCGTGGACGACCACACGAAGCCCGGCCTGCGCGTCGCGACCATGCACCGGGTGAAGGGGCTTGAGTACAACCGGATGGTGATCGCCGGAATGACCAAGTCGGCGATGCCGCTGGCGACCCGGATCGAACGATCCGCGGATAGCGCGGTGCGGCGTGAGGCGGAGCTGATGGAGCGGGCGCTGTTGTATGTGGCGATTACTCGGGCGCGTCGGTCGGCGTTGGTTTCGGCGTATGGGGAGGCGAGTCCGTGGATTGGGGAGGGCGGATCGTGAGGGATTGGACGCGACCTAGAATCCGCGGCCCACGCCCGCCGCGCGCCTGATCGTTCGAAGGATCCTCACATGATTCCCGCCCCGCCTCTCGCAGCCCGCTGCACGGTCGGCGTCGGTGCCGGCGTGCGCGGCATCGTCATCGGCGCCGCATTGCTCGCGGCGGCGGCATGGGTTGCCGGTCCGACAACTACGTGGCCGGCCGATGTGCCTGCGGCCGCCGGATGGACCGGCGACGCGACATCTGCGGCTCGGTCGATGGGCGATGCTCCTGCGATCTCCGAATGGACCGGCGACGCGACGCCGGCGGCTGGGTGGAGCAGCGACGCGACCTTGGCCGCGCGCGGATATCGTCCAAGTCTTGGACATGTCGTCGAGCATGAGCGGACCACCGCTGGTCGCGGCCAAGGCGGCCGCGAACCACTTCGTCGAACTCGTCCTGGGCGGAGCGCTGGAGCCAATGGTCGGTGATGAGCGCTCCGGCGCCGAAGCCTCCTCGCGCATCGCTCTAGTTCCCCAGCAGGGCCTTGCGAGCGCACCCGCAAAGTAATAGAATACGGCGGTACAGTTCGCCGTACAGGAGTGAAGAATGGACACGAAGATCACCGTCAAGTTGCCAGACCAGTTACGCCGGCGCGCAAAGGCTGTCGCTGCGCTCCGGGGAGAGACGATCTCGGACGTCGTACGCGAAGCTCTGGAAGCCTACATTGTTGAGGCGACTGAGGAGGCCGAGGACGTCCGCACAGTTGACGACGTGGAGGCACGCCTCGCGGCCGGAACCGAGGTTGTCCACGAGCACGAAGACGTCTGGCGGAAGATTTCAGAGATCAAGGGCGAAGATGGCGTACCGAATACGGTACACCGACACGGCGCGGCGTGACCTGGCCGAGCTGCCGGGGAACTACCGGCAGCGGTTTCGCCGGGCGATCGAGGCGCTGGCGGTCCGGCCTAGGCCATCCGGAGCAAAGGAACTTCGCGAACGCCCGGGTAGGTACCGCATTCGCATCGACCGATGGCGTCTGATCTACCGCATCGAGGAATCCGACGGCGTGGTCCTGGTCTTGAGAGTTCGGCGCAAGAGCGGCCCAGAGACGTACCTGGACATCGAGTAGCGGGTACAGATCGGAGCGCATTGCCTATCGCGCCATCGTCCTCAAGCCGGAAACGGGCAACGTCTACGTCCTGCTCTGGGTCGACCATCACGACAAGGCGATGCGGTTGCACTTGTTGATGGGCTGGGCGAGGGGCAGGGCCCCAATCCCGCGCAGGCGTGATCGGATGGGCCAGTCATACGAGTTCGCGTGCGAGGGCTGCGGCTACTCTGCGACCGTCTCTGGTGGCGACACCGACAATGGCGCACTCTTCACCTCCCGGATCCTGACCTCCGTCACCTCCCTCCGACTACAAGACCGCGATGCTTTCGACTCCCTGGCTGAGGCCATCATCAGCCATGCTGAATGCCGTCCTCAACCTTCGCTCTTGCCTGATCACGCCTCGATCGCCTGAACGGTTACTCGCAAGGTGCGGCCGTTTGGCCGCCGGCCAACCGGCGTCTGCTCAAAAAGGCCGCTGCGCAAGTGGCGTTCTTACAGGAGAGTCGGCAATGACACGGTGACCGGCGGCTGCGGCCACGACGAGATCAGCGTCGGCAGCGGTGTCAATCGGGTGACGACCGGCAACGGCAACGACACGATTCTAAGCGCCACGTGCCTCGCCGACATCGATGGTGGTGGCGGCCACAACACGATTACGGTGGGCGACGGCACGTGGCGGATCACGACGGGCAACGGTAACGACGAGATCGTCCGCGGCCACGGCGACGGCGACATCGACGCCGGCGGCGGCCACAACGAGGTCACGGTCGGCGACGGGGCGCATACCATCACGTGCGGCAACGGAAATGACGAGGTGACCGATGGGAGTGGCGGCAACGCCATCGACGTTGGCGGCGGTCACAATACCGTGCACGCTGGCGGCGGCGACGACACGATCACGGCCGGCAACGGCAACGACTTCATCGACGGGGGGCCGGGTATTGATACGTGCCTGGCCGGCGGAGGAAACAACACCGTGATCAATTGCGAGCTGTAGCGCGCTGAGATCGCGATGATCGATTGGAGCTGAACCCGTGTTAGCGCCGGCGCCCTATGCCGGCCAGCGGGGGGGGGGGGCGCCCAGGATGAGCCATCGCCGCCCCAGGCGATCGCCGATCTTGCCGGTCACCGGCTGGAGCGAGGCCATCGTGATGAGATAGCCCGTCGCCAACCAGCCCGCGCTGCTCACATCGGCCTGAAAGGCGTCCATGATGCTGGGCAAGGCTACGGCGATCATCGTCGAGTTCAGCGGGGCGAGCATCGTGCCAAGTCCAACCGTGATCAGGATCAGCCACTCACGCCGCGTATCCGTTTGTCCAGCCTCGGGCTGGTCTCCCTCAGACAAGGCGGACGGTCCCCGCGTCGCCGTCGACCTCGATGATCTGGCCATCCTGGATCACGCCCGTCGCCATCGCCGCACCGACCACCGCCGGAATGCCGTTGAAGCCCCCGCCTAGCCCTTCCAGTAGCTGGAAGGACTAGAATCAGGTCGTGGAGGTGAGCGATATGCGCATTGGAGAACTCGCGGACGCCGTCGGCGTCAGCACGAAGACGATACGTTTCTACGAAGATGCCAGCGTACTTCCCGAGTCTGACCGCTCCGAGCAGGGCTGGCGAGTGTACGGGCTCCAGGATGTGGAGCGATTGCGATTCGTGCGAGGTGCCCGCTCCATCGGGCTTCCGCTGTCCGAGATCCGCCGCTTCCTCGGCTTGCGTGACGAAGGGGATCCGGCATGCGAGCACGTCCTCGAATCGATCACGGAGAGGATCGAGGAGATCGACCTCCAGCTCGCGCAGCTCAGCCAGCTGAGGACCGAGCTCGAGCTATTGCATGCCGAAGGGTCCGCGCGACCGATCGATCGCGACGACATGTCGGGCTGCGTTTGTGAGCTCGTCGGGGCTCGGGCGAGGTAGCGGCACGCCGCTCCCAGCACCAAACCGAAACTGCCCCTTGCTCTTCCAGTGACTGGAAGCTCTACAATGCCGTACGTCGGCCCAGTCGCGGTTGCACGGCGCCGGCATGCAGACGATGGCGCGTGTGATTCTGGCGACGCGCTCGATCGAACGAAGAGGTCACGATGGACAAGGCCTGCAAGTGCTGCTCCCCTGACGTTGAGCAACAAGAGCGCGACGAGAACGTTGAGTCGATCGCCCTGGCGGGCGTGTGCCCCGAGTGCGGTACGATTGGGAAGCCGGTCGACGACAACACGGTGAAATCACACCTCGCGGTGACCTTACGGCGGGTGGCGGGCGCTGAGTACCGATTCTGCGCGGCGATCGGATGTTCGGTCGTCTACTACTCAAGTGACGGTCTCAGTCTCTTCCGTTCGGAAGAGCTGCGCGAGCAGGTATACCAAAAGGATCCGGAGAACGACGACGTGCTGGTGTGCTATTGCTTCAAGCACAGTGTCGGCGACATGCGGTCCTCATCCCCGCCTGAACGGGCGGCCATCGCGGACGACATCACCGAAGGCACGACGTTGGGACAATGCGCCTGCGAGCTCCGCAACCCTCAGGGATCCTGCTGCCTCGGTAACGTGCGCGCGTTGATCCGGCGCCTAAGCCCCTCAGAGGTCGCTTCGAGTGCCGCCCCCAGGAGAACAGCGTGAGCCCATACGACTACGATCTCTTGGTCATCGGAGCCGGTCAGGGTGGCCTGCCCGCCGCCCACATGGCAGCGAAACTCGGCGCCAAGGTCGCGCTTGTCGAACGCGCGGAGGTCGGAGGCACCTGAGTCAACGAAGGGTGCGTGCCCACCAAGGCCTTGATTCACTCGGCCGCGGTCATGCACCTGGTCGCTCGGAGAGCGGCTGAGTTCGGTGTCCGGATCGAGGGCTCAATCGGCTTCGACCTGGAGAAGGCGGTGGCTCGGAAAGACGCCATCGTCAGGGGCATCAAGCACGATATTCACGAAGCCCTCGACCGGAGAGCCGAGGCCATCGACTTTCTGGTGGGCGATATCGTCTTCACGAGCGAGCACGAGGTCGATACCGGTGAGAGGATCATCAGCTTTGAAAAAGCCATCATCGCTACCGGGTCTCGCAACACCGTGCCCACGATCGAGGGGATCGATACTGTGGATTTGCTCGACAATCGCAGGGCGCTCACGCTCCGCGAGTTGCCCTCCAGCCTGATCGTCATCGGCGGGGGCTACATAGGGATCGAATTTGCCCAGATGTATGCGCGCTTCGGAACTCAAGTCACGTTGTTAGGACGCAACGAGCATCTGGCGCCGGGGGAAGACCCCGAGCTGTCGGCGTTGCTGGCGAAGTACTTCCGCGAAGAAGGCATCGATGTCCGCACGGCCGCGTCGGTGCGATCCATCAGGCAGCACGGCGGCACGAAGACCGTGGTCGCCCGAACGGAAGGTGAGGAACGGGAGTTCGTGGCTGAGGCGGTGCTTGTGGCCACGGGCCGGAGCGCGAACACGGAGACCTTGGGCACGCACGCCGCGGGAATCGATCTTGAACACGACGGAGCCATTCGGGTGGACGACACGCTGGCCACGAGCCAACCTCACATCTGGGCCATCGGCGACGTCAAAGGAGGCTGGATGTTCACGCACGTCGCCACGCACGACGGCCCGATCGCGGCCCTCAACGCCGTCAAGGGGCTTGATCGTCGCGTCGACTATCGCGTCGTGCCCCGAGCCATCTTCAGCGATCCCGTGCTCTCGGCGGTCGGCCTCACGGAAGGGGAGGCGCGCGAGCGCGGCCTCGATGTGAAGGTCGGATCCGTTCCGGTGAGCGGTGCGCGAGCGCAAGCGATCGGCGACGTGCGCGGCCGCCTGAAGGCGGTGGTCGACGCCCGATCGGATGAAATTCTCGGCTTTCACATGCTGGCCCCACACGGGGACGACCTGATGCACGAGGCCGTCGCCGCCATGTATGGCAAAGGACGCATCGAGCGGATAGCGAAGTCCATCCACATCCACCCAACCCTGAGCGAGATGGTGAAGTCCGCCGCTCGCGCCGCGCGCTAACCCGAGTCACATCGGAGCAACCAGATGGATCTTGCAGCCCTCGTCTACCCGTTCACTCTCGGCAGCATCGCCGCGTTCAATCCCTGCGGCTTCGCGATGCTCCCGGCCTTCGTCTCCTACTTTCTGGCGACCGAAGACGGGATCGACGCCTCGGCGGAAGCGGGGTGGGCAACGAGGTCCGCCCGAGCCCTTGGGATCGGTCTCGCGCTTACGGCCGGCTTCCTTACACTCTTCGTGGCCGCCGGCGGCGTGATCTCCGCCGGAGGTCTCATGCTCGTGACCGCCGTGCCGTGGCTGGGGCTGGTGATCGGGGTCCTCTTCGTCGGGCTCGGCCTCTGGCTTCTGTCCGGTCGACACCTCTCCATCCCGGCTCTGCCGACGCTCAAAGTCGAGCGAGAGCGAACGACCAAGAGCGTGTTCATGTTCGGCGTCGCCTACGGAGTTGTCTCGCTGAGCTGCACCTTGCCGCTCTTCCTCGGGGTCGTGAGCGGTGCCCTCACACAGGATGGAATGGCCCGCGCCCTGACACAATTCGTGGCTTACGCATTGGGAATGGGACTCGTGCTGACCGCGATCACGCTCAGCCTTGCTCTGTTTGAAGGCGTGATGGTGACGCGCCTGCGCCGGATCGGCCCGTATGTCTCCCGCCTCGGTGCCCTGGCCTTGGTCGCGGCCGGCGGCTACATGGTCTATTACTGGCTGGACGTCATTCAGCTGATGAATCTCTGACGGCCTCACCATTCACTCCGCACAGCCGAGCCTTCGACAAGGGAAACTCACCGATGACACGTCCTATGGCACTCTCCACCGCGTTGGTCTTTGCCCTCATTACAGTAACGGGATGTAGGGCTGATTCGACCGACGACGTGGCGGTCGACGTAGATAGTCAGGAACCCGCCCGCGAATCGGGCGGTGTCGAGGCGACCGCGCAGGAGCCTGTCGCAGCTTTACCACCCACCGATGCACCCAAGACCGTCGTCGGGCGCTATCTCAAGAGTCTTGCCGAGTTCGATCGCTTCCCACAACCGATCGTGTGGGACACGTACATCGTCTATGACGGTGACGCGACATGGGAGGCCGAGCCGTCACCATCGATTGGCTGGGGGGCGACCGTGTTGGGCAGAGGCGACGATTTGCTCGACGAGATTGGCCCGCTCCTTTTGAAATGAGCCCTAAGCGGCTCGATCTCGAACGATCGGCGGCCGGATCGGAAGGACGTACCAGCCCAGGATAAAAGCCGGAACGATCAACAGGACGTTGACCTAAGTGCAACCACACAGATCCTGCGGGGTTCGGCCGCCGCAACGCCGAAGTAGAGCAAACCGCCCAGGATGAGCCACCGCCGCCCCAGCCGGTCGCCGATCTTGCCGGTCACCGGCTGGAGTGAGGCCATCGTGATGAGATAGCCGGTGGCCAACCAGCCAGCGCTGCTCACATCGGCCTGAAAGGTGTCCATGATGCTGCGCAAGGCTACGGCGATCATCGTCGAGTTCAGCGGGGCGAGCATCGTGCCAAGTCCCACCGTGATCAGGATCAGCCACTCACGCCGCGCATCCGCCGGATCGGCCACTACCATGCAGTACAAGGTATTGACACCCCCTCCGAGATAGAGGTGCGCTGCCAGCGTTGAGACGCTGGCGACCGCAGACGGAGTCACTTCAGAGGCATGGCCGAGGCCGTTGGGGCCTCCAAGCGGGTCCGCCGGTCGTGTTTGGAGTGGTCCACGGTGGCCGATCCAGTGACCCTAGCCGTGGCGCGCAAGGGGAGCTGAGGAGGTGCCGCCGGTGATCTGGATCGCACGATTATGCGGCGTTCTCGTCGCGTCGTACTACCTATTCATGACGGTCGGGCTGGGGATATTGAGTCCCGAGGACACCATACCGGAGACCGCGCCAATCACGTGGGTCGCCGTCATCGCGGCGCTCAGCGTCGCATTCGCGTGGCGCGCGCCGCGGTTGGAGCAGGACGTGCCGGACGAGCGCTTACCAATCCGTCGCTTTGTAGTCCTTCAAGAACTGCCCCCACACGTGCTCGCCCGTGTTGATCCCATCGAATATCGGATCGACGATCCGGGCGGCGCCGTCCACGATGTCCAGTGGCGGGTGGAAGCGATGCTCCTCGCGCTTTCGCTCGGCGAGCTCGAGCGGGTCCTCGTCCGTCGCCCAGCCCGTATCGACTGAGTTCATATGGATGCCATGCCGCACGTAGTCGGGCGCGGACGTGCGGGTCATCATGTTCAGCGCGGCCTTGGCCATGTTCGTGTGCGGGTGCTTGTCGGTCTTGAAAGACCGGTAGAACTGCCCCTCGACGGCCGAGACGTTGACGATGTGCTTGTCGTGTCCCGGATGGCGAGTCATGAGCGGCTTGAGGCGAGCGTTCAGGATGAAGGGCGCGACGGCGTTGACCAGGTGGACCTCCAGGAGCTCCACGGCCGGGACCTCGGACAGCCCGAGCCGCCAGCTGTTCTTGTCGCGGAGATCGACCTGCTGAAGGTCGGCGTCGAGCGTCCCCTCGGGGAACAGCGCGAGATCGCGGCCCTCGTCTTCGTCCAAGAGCGGCATCTGTGACAGCGCGGCCGCGTGGAGGATGCCGGTGGCGTGCGCGATGGTCTCGAGCGGGGTGCGGAGGAGATCGGATATACCGTCCGAGCTGGTGTCCCCGCCGAAGGCGCCGGCACCTTCAGCGCTGCCCGTCCTACCTTGGTCGGAAACGGTGGTCGATCCGTCGTGCATCGCCGCTCCCGCCGGCCCTTCCAGCCCTGGCATCGCCTGGCGGAGGGCGCCTGCGCGGAAGCGCTCGTAGCCCTCTACTAACCCCTGCGCCGCCGCAGGGAGCGCGGAGATCGGCTTGGATTCGGCGACCATGAGGTGCTCATAGAAGCCGGCCGGTCGGCGCACGGTCTGGCAGGCGTTGTTGATGATGAAGTCCAGCCGGTCCTCGGTGTCGCAGAGATGGCGGGCGAAGATCTCGACGCTCGGGGTATGGCGGAGATCGAGACCGTAGATGGCGAGGCGGCCGCCCCACGTCTCGAAGTCCTGCTCGCGCGCGTAGCGCTGCGCGGCGTCGCGCGGGAAGCGGGTGAGGACGATGACACGGGCGCCGGCGCGCAGGAGCATGATCGCCGCTTGGTAGCCGATCTTCACCCGTGCGCCCGTCACGAGCGCCGTCCGCCCCGAGAGATCTGACGTCTGGAAGCGCTTCTCCCAATTGAATGCGGCGCACGTGGGGCAGAGCTGATCGTAGAAGGCATGGATCTCGTCGTAGTCCGTCTTGCAGACGTAGCAGTTCCGAGCTTCTTCGACACGCGGGGGAGGCTCGCCCTCGTCGCGCTGCAGCGGCATGTCGCTGGGCGCCGGCCGAAACGGCGTCTCGAAGACCGGCTTCGCTCGCTCCAGTCGGATGCCGGTCTGGTCGAGGATCGCCTCGTCGGCGGCGCGCTGCGCGAGCCGCTGCTTGCGCCGTCGCACCCGGTTTAGGCGCAGGCGCTCGACCTGGTCGGGGTGCATCACCTGGCCTGCCAGCCGCAGCAGCTCCTCGCGCTGTTGATGTTCGATGAAGGCGAGAAGGCCGCGGTCCGCGGCGATGGCCGCCAAAACCTCGGCGGCGGTCGCGACGTGCTCCGCCCAGCGTTCTGGCGGCTCGGGTTGGCTCGATAGGTTTACCGGCTTGGACATCGTCTATCCCGTCGTCTCGATTGTGCGACGAATCCGGTGGATTCGAGGGCATGGTCGCAGGGCGTGGTCGCAGGGCGTGATCGCTGGTTGTGACTCATGATGCGCTCGATCTCGATGCGGAGTTCGGTTATGGTAGTCGAGGAGCGGCATCGTCCGAAGCATACTCGAGCAGACGCTCTGGAAAGGTCAAGCGAGCGCCGATAAGTGTTCGGTCCGACGACGGGGCCCCTGTCCGCCGCCCGACACGGGCTCGGACGTCAACCGGCGCGCCGGGATCGTATCGATGGGCGAGCCGAGGCGCAATCCCGAAAGGTCGGCCGATGTCGACCCGACGATCGCTTGCCCGGTCGAGTCGACGCCGAAGCGACTCGCGGTCCTTGTCGATGGCGAGAGCTTGTTCAACGACGGGGTCGCGATCGTGATCTTCCAGCTCGCGCTCACGCTCGGCGCCTCGGGCGGCGCGTTCGCGCGGGTCGCTTTCGGCGGGCTCGCGATCGGGCTCGTCCTTGGCTACATCGTGGCGCAGATCATCCTGGCCAACGTCGACGACGCGCTGATCGAGAGGGCGACGACGCTGGCGTTGGCCTTCGGCGTCTTCGCGGTCGCCGAGCAATTCCACTTGAGCGGCATCCTGGCCGTGGTCGCGGCCGGACTGATGGTCGGCAACCTCGGCTTCGGCAATACCTCGCCCACGACGAAGCTCACGCTGGACAACTTCTGGGCCTTCCTGGCCTTCGTCGCCAACTCGCTCGTGTTTCTCCTGATCGGCCTCCGGATCGAGATTTGGGACTTCGCCGGCCACCTTGTGCCTGTCTTCGTCGCGGTGGCGGCGATCCTGGTCAGCCGGGCGGGCGTGGTCTACGGCCTGACGGGCGCCCACGCGGCGCTCGGCGCGCGACACCCGGTGCCACGCCCATTCCGCCACGTCATGTATTGGGGCGGCCAGCGCGGCGCGATCAGCCTCGCGCTCGCGCTCTCCCTGACGGCCGAGCGGGTGGGGGGCCAGTCCGTGGTCGACACGCTCCAGCTCATGACCTTCGGCGTCGTCCTCTTCACGCTCCTGGTCCAGGGACTGTCGATCGAGCGCCCGATCCGGAACCTCGGCCTCGCCTCCAAGCCGGAGCAGCGCGTGGAGCAGCAGCGCCGCCAGGCCCTCGTGTACGCGGCGCGGGCGGGCAAGCGTGAGCTGGATCGGCTGCGGGCCGACGGCATCCTGGCCGACACGCAGTGGCAAGCGCTCGCCGAGGTCGCGGACGGCGACGTCGTCGCCCGCGAGGAGGCGCTTCGCGAGCACCTCGCGGCGTGGCCGGAGTTGGAGCAGGAGATGGTCCTACGGGCACGGGCCGACATGTTGCGCGCGGAGCGTGGGGCGATCGCCGACGCGGCGCGTCGCGGCCTGATCTCCGACGAGGTCCACGCGGAGCTTATCCGGGTGATCGACGATCATGCGGCGGCGTTGGACTTGATCGAGGAGAATCGGGGGCTGGGGCACCCGGATGCCGACGATCGGTGGGCGGACCATGTCGGCGACGCCGGCAACGGCCAGAGCGGCCACGATGGTCGCGGGGACGACGACGGGGACGATGACGGCGGCAACGGCGACGGCGAAGCCGAGCCTCAGGGAGTCCCGCGTTGACCTCGCCGACCACGATCGTCTGCGCCACCCGCGGCGGCGAGGGGAGCCGCGTCGTGAAGGATCGTGCGATCGCCCGGGCGAGCGCTTCGCCGAGGAGATCGCGCGGGCGTCCGGGGTTGAGGTGGAGGTGGTGAGGCCGGAGGGGGCGGGCGCGGTGCGTGGAGACGTGGATCGCAGATTGACGCATCCATAGCGTCGAACACGTTGCACTCGTTCGACGTTCGGCTCTTCAGAGACATAGGGGCCGTCAAGTAATAAGACTCACCAACAGAGGGCGCCGATGCGCCGGCCAGGTGGTTCGATCCGACGAGGTCATGGCAGCGCTATGGCCGAGGAGGGTCACAGTGCCGTTGTCGATTGAATAGTAGAAAAATGCGGTAAATCTCTTCCCACCGGGGGACACCCGCATCATGTACCGATTCCCTCGATGGGGTCCGGTATCAGCGCAAGACTCCGCGTCATCCGACAGATTCTTCTCAACCCGCTCTAGTATGTAATCAAGCCTTGGCTCTAGCGGGGGAAGCCTTCCCAGTTCGTCCCACTGGCTGTCGAAGTCCGTACTTCCACCTTCGACGGAGTTGGCGTGAAGGCATCAGGGTCTTCCATCTTGGAATCGAACTCGGCAAATAGCGCCGCTGCCTCGTCTGCCGGAATCGGCCCAGGGCCAGCGTAGGAAGGAACCTTATGAGACTTTCGCCCAAACCCTAACAATCTTAGAAACCCCATTCCACACCTCCTGGACCGATTAGTGGGCGCTGCGAAACAAACGTTCTACACTCTTGTTCTACTCTACGCAGAACATACCCGAAAATATGTTCAGGTTAAAGTGTGACTCGCCGAGCTATTTGGCCCCGAATTCGCGGAGCTATGTGTCACCAGGGCGTGAGAGCAAGACACGCGACAGAATGTCCCTGCCGTGCTGAGGCCTAACGGCCTGTCGGTTCACTCTGGCGTGACCACACCCGACGACCAAAGGAGATCCAGGCATGTCTGATCCGACCGGTACCGCCCGCGATCAAGGGTTGCCCGCATCCTCGCCTGAGCTCGGCGCCAGGTTCGTCGTAGTTGCCGGCATCGGCCTCGTCGGCTACGGCGTGATGTTCCTCGTCCGCAACTTCACCGGCTTCATCGAGCTTGGGCTCACCTACCTGGATGCCGCCATCCTGCTCGCCGGCACGGTGCTGGCATATCGGGCATTGTCTCGCTAGCCGCGTTCCAACAATCACTGTCACCTCGGACACGGCCGCCTCAACGTGTGGCCCGCCGAGCTGTCTTGCCCCGAAGTCGCCGAGACGCGGGTTCCGGGCCGGTGACCGATTCACGACACAGAACGACCCTTCCGTGTGGTATACCGGTTGCATATGGCCCGTAAGACCACCCCCAGCCGCCCAACGACAATAAGAAATGCGATGCCGGTTTTTAGTTGACTTTGGGCGAGAGGTACACCAACCCACCGGAGTCGGCTGCCGCCGGTTACGTGGAGCAGCTCTGACCAGCGGCCAGGCTCAGCAGCGCCTTCCTCGTCACAGACCCTGGCCCTAAACCGCCAGGGTCATTTGTGCACGTTCAAGAATTCAAGTACTATGTTGAAATCATGGCTAACCCCGATCGTGACTTCAAGGATGAGTTGTTCGAGCAGATGGGGCGAATCGGCAAGGCCGTGGCCAACCCCCATCGGCTGGAGCTGATCGACCTGCTGGCTCAGGGCGAGCGACGCGTGGACGCCTTGGCCCAGGAGGCCAACCTTTCCGTCGCCAATGCGTCCCTTCACCTGCAGGCCTTGCAGCGGGCACGGCTCGTCGAGCGTCGGCGCGTCGGCGTTGAGGTGCGCTACAGCCTAGCTGACCCGCTGGTGACTGGCCTTTGGCAGGCCATTCGGGCCGTTGGTGAGGCCCGCCTCGCGGAGATCTCGCAGCTGGTGCAGCAGTACTTCGCGGACCGCAGTCAGTTCGAGGCGATCGACATGGACGCCCTGCGGAACCGCATGGCCACGGACGCCGTGATCGTGATCGATGTGCGCCCCGAGCACGAATACCGTAGCGGGCACCTGCCAAGGGCGCGTTCGATTCCGGTAGCCGAGCTGCTCACCCGTCTGCGTGAGCTGCCCCAGGACCAGTTGATTGTGGCGTACTGCCGCGGACCGTACTGCCTCATGGCGGACGAAGCGGTGGCACTGCTGACAGCCCACGGATACCGCGCCGCCCGATTCGAAGGGGGCTTTCCGGACTGGCAGGTGGCGGGCCTGCCCGTAGAGCTAGAGCCGTAGCGCCCCGCTGGGGCCTGGTCTGCCGGTGCCGTATTCACACCCCAAGAAGGCACAGCCCAGGAAGGATTCGGAACGATCGTGACCGAGGTGAAGAGGAACTTTCTGTTCGTGCTCAACGATGGGCCGTACGGCAACGAGCGTCCATTCAACGCGCTGCGAATGGCGCTGAATGTGGTGAAGCGTCCCGGTACCAAAGTCCGGGTGTTTCTGATCGGCGATGCGGTGATGTGTGGTCGGCGGGGCCAGACGACACCTGAGGGCTACTACAACGTTGAGCGCATGTTGAAAGGCCTTGTTCACCGAGCAGACGTCGCCACCTGAGGCACGTGCGCGGAGGCCCGCGGGCTCGGGCCGGAGGACTACGTCGATGGTGTCGCGTCCGGAAGCATGGACCTTCTTGGCGACTGGACGATCGAGGCTGCAAGCGTCGTGGTGTTTTGATCGCGTCGCCCTGGCTTGAATCCGGCGCGAACACACTGTTTGAAACCCGTCGAGCATCCCGGAGGCATGGCATATGAACGCCGGCAGGACCGTCGTCATCTTGGGTGGTGGTGTAGGTGGGATCGTGACCGCAAATCGGCTGCGGCAGCAACTGGGCGGCCGCCACCGTATCGTCGTCGTGGAGCGGCACGCCGAGCATGTCTTCGCGCCATCACTGCTGTGGCTGATGACCGGCCGACGGCGGTCAGAGGAGATCACGCGTCCCTTGCGCGATCTACTCGATCCGGGAGTTGAGCTGATCCAAGCGGAGGTCACAGCCTTCGTACTGGACGAGAAGTCAGTACGGATCGGCACAGACGATCTGGCCTATGACTATCTGGTGGTGGCGTTGGGCGCCGAATTGGACCCTGAAGCTCTGCCAGGATTCGCCGCTTCGGCTCACAGCTTCTTCGGATTGGAGGGTGCCCGCACGCTCTGGTCGGAGGTACAGCGGTTCGAGGGCGGGCGGGTCGCAGTGCTCGTTTCGAGCTTGCCGTACAAGTGTCCGGCCGCGCCCTACGAGGCGGCCCTTTTGCTGGACGACGCACTGCGCCGGCGCGGCGTGCGTGATCGCTGTCGGATCGACGTCTACACCCCGGAGCCGTTACCGATGCCAGTGGCCGGCCCGGCCATGGGCCAATCGGTGGTTGCCATGCTGTCCGAAAAGGAGATCGGCTTTCACCCGGGCCGGCAGGTGACCGCCGTAGATGCCGCCAGCCGCGAGATGGTGTTCAAGGACGGCCCTCCGGCTGGGTTTGACCTGCTGGCCGGGGTCGCGCCGCATCGCGCACCGAACGTCATTCGGTTATCTCCCTTGGCCAACGAGAAGGGCTGGTTGACCGTGGACAAGCACACCCTACAGACCGGTCATGTCGATGTCTATGCCATCGGCGACGTGACGGCCATTCCCCTCCTCAACGGCAAGATGCTGCCGAAGGCGGGTGTCTTTGCCCACGGTGAGGGACTTACCGTAGCGGCTCGAATCAGCGCGGCGATCGATGATCGCGAGCCGAGCGCCACGTTCGGTGGCCTTGGCTACTGCTGGATCGAGGCAGGGGGCGGCACGGCGGGCTTCGCCAACGGCAACTTCTACGCCGAGCCCGATCCTGATGTTGCCATGCCCAGATCTGGGCGTTCATGGCATTGGGGCAAGGTTCTCTTCGAGCGCTACTGGCTCGGTCATGGCCTGGAGCGTTGGTTGGCTCGATTGGGCCTCAAGCTCGGCGGGCTGGCGGTCGGAATCCACACCGACGTGTGAGCGGGCCATCCTCGCCCACGGTCTGTGGTTATCTTGCGGGAGTTTCTGGGAGACGATGAGGGAGGTTTCCAATGGGTCGTATGAACTGGGCGCAGGCGGCAGTGTTCGGACTGGTCGCGTTGCTCGTTGTGCTGGTGGCAACGAGCATGATGTCTCCATGGGCGGGCTGGTCTGGCGACGGCGGCATCATGGGCCGGGGCGGCATGATGGGTGCGGGTGGGATGATGGGTGGCTGGGGCCTGCTGGGCTGGTTCCCGATGCTGCTCGTCCCTATCACCCTTGTGGCCGTGTTTGTGCTCGGCATCGCCTGGCTGGCCCGCCAGGCCTGGCAGCCGCCGCCCGGTTCGGGTCCACCGTCCACCGCGATACCCTGTCGCCACTGCGGCCAGTTCGTCCAAGCGAGTTGGCGGGCCTGCCCATATTGCGGTGGTGCGTTGGTATCCGATGGTCCGCCTGATGCGGCCTCGTCGTGAACGCCTCCGGCAGCCTGGCGCGCGCCGCGCTCGCCGGCGCATTCGTCGGCCTCCTCTTGACGGCGATACTGGCCGCTGGTTTTGCGCCGAGGTGGAGACATGGAGGCTTCACGTCCAACGGCCAGCGGATCTACTTCACGGCTACTTCGGAGCGAGGCACGCCGATCAACATGTCTATGGGGCGGATGCGCGGCGGATCAATGATGGGGATGCGCGGCGGCATGATGGCCTGTGCCGACTGCCACGGCGCGGA
This sequence comes from Anaerolineae bacterium, assembly GCA_038913135.1. GTDB lineage: Bacteria > Chloroflexota > Anaerolineae > Epilineales > Epilineaceae > JBCLES01. Next base: position 48,141 of record JBCLES010000007.1, on the reverse strand, counting down.
TGGCCGGGGCGGAACGGTGACCACGATGATGGGAAGCTTCGAGCCGCCGGATATCCGCTACAAGACGCTCACCCAGCCCCCAGACTCGTTAGCGGACCACGACGAGCATCCCCCTTACAACGACGCGACACTTCGGCAGGCCATCACGCAGGGCGTGGACCCGGCCGCCGCACCACTTGAGTTCCCGATGCCGCAGTGGGAGATGTCGGACGACGACCTGGGCGATCTGATCGCCTATCTGAAGACACTCCCGTAGGTGGCCGGCCCGAGGGGGCGATCGTTATCGCCAGTTTCGGTCCGATAACTACCGGAATCCCGCTATCGGAGGTCGCACGGCTATCCGCGTTGGCCCGCTTCAACGTGTTGAAGCCGCACTTTGAAGACGGCGCGCCTCTGACTCAAGTTGCCATGGCGAACAGCATTTCGATACGCACCGCCAAGCGTTGGGTGCGTGCCTACCGGCTCGACGGACTGTCCGGATTGGTTCGCAGGCCGCGGGCCGACCGGAACACGCACCGGCCGCCCAACGATAATAAGAAACCCGCACTGACGACAGCTATAGACCCACATCAATGAAGCTCCCGACGCCCTCCCCCGGCACCAGCGGTCGCTGCCCTCGCTCATGACCAGGCTGTCCGCCTCGGCGCCGTCCCGTCGGCTTGCCGCGACCGCCGCGGCCCGTAACTCCTGGAACGTCGCTCGATGGTGGCTTCGACGAGTTCTGCGAGTTCGTGTCGAGTCGTGACTTGAGGTCTGCAAGCTGCTTCCGCAGGTTGTCGTCCAAGGTCACCAAACCGGTCACCCGCGACTCCAACCGCGCGATCGTTGCCTGCGCCGACGTCAGCTCTGTGCGCAGGGTGGCGTTTGTCTTGACCAGCCCAGCGTTCTCCGTGGCCAAGTGCTCTGGGCAGCTCGCGATCCGCTCGAGTTTTGCTGTCCCGAGCGACACTCCAGCCCGACGGAAGTTCGCTCATACGCTGTCAAGATCTGTTGTAAGCGGAAGCGTGAGACCGATATACGTATTCCCAAACTCAACAAACGCGGCTTCTATGTTGGTGCCGCGCAAGTCGATCAACTTACTGAGGATTTGCTCGGAGCGCTCAGCGATCCAGCGACCTTCGGTAGCACGCTCGGGGTGGTCAAAGACAATATGCACGTCCGACTGGGCACACTGGCTATCCGTCGCAATATTCATCGTCAAAGTCTCACATGCTCGGATTGCCGTAGCATCAACTTCGGGCTCAATCGAGCCTGAACAAGGTACAACCGAGAAGGTGCTGGCGCTCGCCGGCGGAAACATGTCCCTAGCTCCGGCTTCCTTGACGAGAAGCAACGCAGCTAGCGTTACAGTCAGCGATCGCATCCTCGAGGCAGCGGATCTCATTTCGCGCCTGATAGTCAATTCAACTCTTCCCATGCGAGGGCAGGTCCCGGGGCGCACAACAGCGCCCCTGGACAAGGGTGGCGTTGTCGGTGGTCCACGGCAGACTCCTCAATGTTCCGGGCGGGCGGTATGACTGCCATTGGTAACCTGCCCCGCCGTGTGTGTCAACGCGACTCGCGGCTCCGTCGGGTCGGTAGCCGCCCGGTTGGAGCAGTCTCGCCCGCTATTGGAACAGCGGCCCGTTTTTCGCCGCCGCGCCCTTCCATGCGCACGATAACCGAAGCGCCGGACGCGGGATCGGCGCTTGACGCGGGATCAGGTTGCCAATTGAAGCGCATCATGTTGAACGATTGCATGCCGCGCCACATCGAAGCGACATGAACACTAAACTGCGCTCCGGGTGCGAAACAGCCAGGCAGGTCCACCGACCCTACGCGCACCTCGATGCGCTTGCCTGCCGGAGCGCTCATCGGTGATGCTCCGGCTAGTGGGGCAGCGGTTTGGGGGTCGCCGGATTGGCGCGCCCGTAGCCGATCCCCGGCAGAAAGCGACAATAACTGGGCGAAAGCGAACGCCAATGCCATGGCAGTGCGCTGGATTCCGAGCGGTTCTTGGGCCGTCAGCGGCCAGGTGTCTTTAGGCATTCTGGCGGCCGTAGATGGCACCGAGATACACGGCCGCGATCACCACTGCGCCGCCCGCCACAACCTCGCGCGTGATGGGTTGGTCGAGCAGGAGTGCACCGAGTGCGGCCGCGATCAGAGGCATCCCGGCCGTGGCGAAGGCGGCTGCCGATGCCGTCCAGCGCCTAATGACGTGGAGTGCGAGCAAGAAGAGCCCGACGGAGCCCAGGACCACCAGCCATGCCACGGCTACCAGTGTGGCACTCTGGGTCGGCAGCGTCCACGCCTCATCCAGCACTTGGGAACCGATGGCCAGCAGGATAGCGCCGGCGGTCATTCCGATCGCATTCATGCTGACCGGGTGTACGTTCGGCAGCGCCTTGGCTACGACGCTCGAAGCCGCCATGGCGAGAGTGCCGGACACGGCGGCGACCACGTACCACTGACTCGCCGCGCTGCCGATTGCTCCAAACGATAGGACCGCGATGCCCGCAACCGCCAGGCAGCTGCCGACTATTCCCGACCATGTCAGCTTTTCTTGGCCGACGAACACTGCCAAGACGAGCGTGGACAAAGGGGCGGTGGCAACGATCACGGCCGTCGTGCCCGCCGACAATCCCACAAGCGAAATATAGAGGAGCGCGTAGGCGATGCCGAAGGCCAAAAGGCCGTAGATCGCGGCGCCGATGGCTGCTCGGCCGCGCGCCATGGGCACCCGGCGAGCGCGGGCAATGAGCACGAAGAGCATGGCCGCGAGGGCGAAGCGGAGCATAGCCCCGAAGAGCGGGGGCAGTTCGTGATTGCTGATGCTTACCGCGATGAAGTTCGCGCCACCGATGACGACAACCCCGCCGAATGCAGCGTACGTTGTCGAGTCTGGCCCATCAGTCATCTTGAACCCCAATCCCAGAATCCGCCCAGTGGACGTAATTCCCGTTGCTAAGCCGAGTCTACGGCCCCACACCCGGTTGTCAAACGACTGATGCCAGACCCACGCGGCGGGCGGCTGGTCGGGCCCAGTTGCAGCGGGCTGGCGGTACCCTCCTGAAAAGCACTCGATTTCGGATCTTTAGCTAACACCAAAGCACTAACCACGCTATTACAGTCCAGAAGCGACCTGCGCATGTCCAACTACTCTGGTGTGCACTTGCCAAGAGCCTTTAGCTCTTACTGAACTCGATGTCGTTAGCCGCCGTCCCGCCTCTCCTAGGCTGTCACAGACCGGCCTATAAACCACAGGCGCGGCCGGCTGAATGGAGCACAAGGTCGCCGCCACGCCGATGCGCGGCTGGGGCGGCCCGGTGCTGGGCCTCGATGATCTCATCGGCCAGCTCGCGGACGCGCACGTCGCTGATGCCCGCTCGCTTGCTGGTGAGGATGGCGATCGAGTGGTGCGGGATCATGCCGCGCATGTAGTTGCCGTCTTCGACGAGGATCTGCGACTGCGACAGGAAGGTCGCCACGGCGGCAAGCACAACCGATGCAGCCACGACGCCGATGTTCCATCGACGGTTGGCGTACATCCCCCACATCCAGGCCATCATCACGACGCCCATCGCGCCGAAGCGCAAGTACATCCGCCGCATGTCGGGACTGCTGCCCTCGTGACGCGTACCCCCTGACCGCTCGCCGTGCTCGTCATCCAGCGCGATCACGTGGCTCCGGAGCCAGTCGGCGAGCGACTTGAACGTGGTGGAGGACTCGCTCATGAGGCGAGCAGCCGCGCCTTGAGCAGCGGCATGTTGTCGTTCAGGGCGTGCGCCCGCATCGGGGCGCGGTCGACCGTGGCCTGCTTGGAGAGGTCGTTGACCATGTGGGAGGCCGTGGCGGCGCTGCCGCCGCTGCCACAGACGTAGACGCGGCGGCGGGCGCGGCAGGCCGTGGCCAGGATCTCGGCCGCGGCCGCGATGTCGTCGCGCGAGATGGCCCGGATGGTGTCGCCGAGGCGGCTCAGATAGTCGTCGATCACGGCGCGGGGCGTGGAGACTTTGGGATTGGCGCTCATGTCGAGTTCTCCACTCCGTCGCTCGCGTCGGAGGGCGGCGCGGCGGCATCGGGCGCGGACGCGCCGATGATACGGTCGGCGCGGTCCGCTACCAAATCTTCGCGCGCGTTGTCCACGCGTTCCGGTTCGGGGCTCCAGCGATGGACCCGGAGCCGGATGGCGGCGATCAAGCCGACGAACGCCCACGGGATGAAGCCCGGCTTGGCGCCGATCGCCACCGCGTCGACCAACCCATGTATCACGTGCGCCAAGAGGCCGAGGGCGAGCCCGACGACGAGTGGGTCGAATGCGCCGCCCGACGTGTGCCGGCGGATGCGGCGGACGCCCCAGCCAACGGACGTCATGAGCCCGACGACGGCGACGAGCCCGGGCAGCCCGAAGTCGAGCGCCGCCTGCAAGAGTTGGTTGTGGACGTGGGCGAAGCCTTTGTAGACGAAGGCGTCGTACTCGGGCAGGTAGCCGTGTACCAGCGGGAAGTTGTGGAGCCCGATGCCGGTCAGCGGCGCCTGGCGCAGCATCTCCAGGCCGTCGAGCCACAGCCGGAGCCGTCCGGCCGCGCTCGGGGAGTACCAGGCGCCCCCGGTGGTCTCCGGCAGGAGGTCCGGCCGATCGCTCTGCATTCCGACGATCGTGAAGACGAGCAGGACCCCGAGGACGGCGACGGAGGCGAGCACGCCACCGATGACGCCACCGTGCCGGCGTAGTCCGCTGGGCGCCGAGATCGACCCGCGCGCCCACACGCCCATGAGCGCCGCCAAGCTGACGGCGAGCCCAAGCCATGCCCCGCGCGATTGGGTGAGGACGAGGACGGGCAGCGTGACGGCGAGCGTGGTGATCGCGACGGTGCGGACGATCGGCGGGGGGGCGAGCGCGGGATCGCTGCTGCGACGATCGGCGACGTCTCGTCGCGAAGAGCCGCTCGAGCGCCGCGCAGAACGCCACGATCCCCGCCCGAACCACCCTCCGGGCAACGCGCAGGCGGCCGCCAGCGGGACGAAGAGGACGAGCAATCCCGCCAGGTTGTTGGGATGGACGCCGACGTCAGGCGTGCCTTCGACGGCGCCGAGCGTGGCGTGCGGAATCGAGTCGAGCAGGCTCGGCAGGCGAGCGAGCACCGTCTCCAAGCTGGGGTACTTGACGAGCCAATCGACGCTGACGAGCCCGAGCGCCGACAGGGCGAGGCCGGCGAGCATGATCCACGTGGCGCCCATCCACGCGCGCCGCGCCGTGGCGACGCCGTTCGCGACGGCGTACGCCATGCCGATGGCGAAGACGAGGCTATACGCGCGGGACAGGGCGGCCCCGGCGTCGCCGGCTACGAGGACGGCGCCGGGGAGCGTGCAGAGAAGGGCGAGCACCGGCGCGTCTAGGACGGTCGCGGCGCTCCAGTGTCCGAGGCGCGCGCGGCGGGCGAACCAGAGCATGGCGATCCACGCGAGCCCGATCGGCGGCGCCCACGCCGGGAGTCGCTCCGCGAGGAGCAAGAGCGGCGCGGCGAAGAGGACGAGCCAAGGCTCGTGGCCGCCGTCCGAGCGCACTTCGGCACTCCCGCCGCCGTCCGGCCGCCTCCCGCCGTGGATGGCGGCGCTCATCGCCGCCGGTCGTCCAACATCACGAGCGAGCCTTCGCCCTCCTGGTGAAATTCGAGCTCGACGACACCGTCGAGGGCGGCGCGAACGTCGGCCTGACGCTCCGGCGGGCAATAGACGAGCAGGAAGCCGCCGCCGCCGGCGCCGCTGATCTTGCCGCCGATCGCTCCGGCGCCGATCGCAGCATCGTACATGCGATCAAGGTCCGGGTTGGAGACGCCGCTGGCCAGCCCTCGTTTGAGCCGCCACCCCTCGTGCATGAGCCGGCCGACCTGGTCGAGATCGCCGGCCTCGATCGCGTCGCGTCCGACGCGCGCCATGTCGGCCATCTCGCGCAAGGTACCGCGCTTGTCCTCGATGTTCGAACGCTGCTCGTCGAGGACGGAGCCGGAGCTGCGCGTGATGCCGGTGAAGAAGAGGAGCAGGCGCTCGTCGAGGCGCCGGCGCATGGCGCCGTCCGCGGCGATGCGCTCGGTGTGGACGGTGTCGCCCTCGAATGTCATGAAGCGGAGCCCGCCGAACGCTGCGGCGTATTGGTCCTGAACCCCGATCGAGCGCCCGAGCCGATGAAGCTCGATCTCGACCGCGCCCTCGGCCAGCTGCCGGCGCGTCGGCAGGACGCCGCGATGCTGCCACAGCGCGTGCAGCAGCGCGACCGAGACGGAGCTGGAGGAACCGAGCCCTGAGCCGCGCGACGGGATGTCGGCCATGGTCGAGATCTCGACCCCGCTCTTCACGCCGGTGAGGAGCAGCGCCTCCCTGACGAGATCGTGCTCGACGTCCTCGACGTCGTCGACGAGCTCGGTGCGGGTGTAGCCGACGCGGATCTTGTCGTCGAAGCGGCGCTTCACGATGACGAAGACCGAGGTGTCGATGGTGGTCGACAAGACGTGGCCGGTCTCCGAGGCGTAGAAGTCGGGGAAGTCCGAGCCGCCGCCGAGGAAGCTGATGCGCAAGGGCGTCTGAACGACGATCATGGGGCGTCCCACTCGACGATCGATTCGTCGAGCGTCGCTCGCAGCCCGTCCTCGACATTGACCTCCGGGGTCCAACCGAGCGTTGAGCGGGCGCGCGAGATGTCGAAGCGCATGTGGCGGATCTCGCCGTCGCGGGCGGCGCCTGCTTCGGGGCCGGCGTCGAGGCCGACGAGCCGGGCGAGCGCCGCGTGAAGCTGGAGGACGTTCGTCTGGGTGCCAGTCCCAATGTTGATGGCTAACCGGCTCCCGGCGTCGCCGAGGGCCGAACGATGCGCCCGCGCGACGTCGCCGACGTAGACGAAGTCGCGCGTTTGAAGGCCGTCGCCGAAGATGGTTCCGGGCCGCCCTGCAAGGAGCCGCTGAGCGAAGATGGCGACGACGCCGGCTTCGCCGTCGCCGCGTTGGCGCGGGCCGTAGACGTTAGCGTAGCGGAGGGCGGTGTAGTCGAGCCCGTCCTCACGGGCGGCGACGTATAGATAGGCCTCGACCGCGAGCTTTGAGACGCCGTAGCCGCTGATGGGCCGCGTCGGGGCCGTCTCGGACACGGGTTGGGTGTCCGGCTCGCCGTAGGCGGCTGCGGTCGAGGCGTAGATCACTTTTCGGACGCCGGCCGAGACGGCGGCGCGGATCACGGCGAGGCCGCCGAGCGCGTTGACGCGGGCGTCGAGCAGGGGATCGGCCATCGAGCGGCGCAGGTCGGTCTGCCCGGCCTGGTGGCTGATCACCTCGGGCCGCTCGGCCGTGACGATGTCGGCAAGCGACGGGTCGAGGATGTCGAGCTCGATCACGCGGACGTGGTCGGGCAGATTCTGGGCGCGCCCAGTCGAGAGATCGTCCACCACGACGACCTCGTGCCCGTGGGCTAGAAGGTCGTCGACGATGTGCGAGCCGATGAAGCCGGCGCCGCCGGTGACAAGGACCTTCATGGTTGCACGGCCTACTTCACCCAGACCGGGTCCCAATCTTCCCACGGTCCGGTCAGGAGCGGGCGGACGTCGGAGCCGTCGGAGTTCATGAGGTACAGCTGCCTTCGGCCGTCGCGATTCGACCAGAAAACGACGCTGCTCCCGTCCGGTGAAAACGAGGGGTGCTTGTCCCACGGCCAGTCGTTGTCGGTCAGGCGCGTGTTCTCCGTTCCGTCGAAGCGGACCTTGAAAATCTCGTCGTTGCCAGTTATCTGCGACGTGAAGACGATCCACTCGCCGTCAGGCGAGAACGCCGGATCGTAGTGCGTCCAGCCGGGTTCGGTGATCTCGCGCGGCGGTCCGTCGCTGCCGTCGTTGAGCGCTATCTGCTGGCAGCGGCGTGCGGGGTCAGGGTTCGGGATTGGAGCGCCCTTTTCGTCCAGGATTGTCACGCCGCCGTCGCCACATGGCACGTCGAAGACAACAAGGATCTCGCCGTTACGCTCCTGCTCGCGGGCCTTGGCGACCTGGTAGGCCCAGGGCTGCGTGACTTGCCCGATCTGATCCCCGACGGGATCATAGACCATGAGCCGGCCGTCGCCGCCGAAGCGATCCGAGAGAAAGAGGATCATGCCGTCCAGCGCGCCGGGCGGGCTGCCGGGCAGGGCGGTGGCGGTGGGTGCAGGGGTCGGCTTGCCGATCCACACGATAAGGGGCACGTCGGTGGCCTGGCCCGGCGCGGCGCCGGGGGTCGGGGTGGGCGGGACGAAGTTGATGCGCAAGACGGGCCGGGTGCCGAAGCCCTCGCCAAAGCCGGTGTCCCAGATGAAAAGGTCGCCCTGGCCTTCGACGGGCTCCGGACCGCGGATGCGGAAGGCGACGCGGCCCTGGTCCAGGCGTGAGATCAGGGCGTCGCGCGCCTCGTCCGAGAATTCGAGGACGTTGAGGCGGCGGGGGGCGAGCTGGTCGCCGGGGATGGTCCACGCGCGTTCGACCTGGGTGGCCGGGGCCTCGTCGAGAGTAGTGTAGGTGAGGTTGGCCCATTCGTCGGCGACGGCCGGGTCGAGCATCTCGACGGTCCACTCGCCCGAACCGATCAGGCTGGAGTCGGAGAGTCCGGCGAGCTCGAGGGCGATGTATTCGATGCGGGAGGCGCCGGGGAGCTTGGAGAGCGAGAAGAGAACGCCGCCGAGATAGCGCTGGCCTTCGAAGGTGCCGACGGAGAGTTCGCGGGCGCCGTATTTCGGGACCCTGTCGCGCTCGTTGAACGAGCCGACGCCGCGCTCCACGGGTGAGAGGGCCGCGGTCAGGCCGCCTTCGGGCGGGGAGGGGAAGGCGACGGTGGCGACGGCGACGTCCGTGTCGTGGGTCGGGCGCGGCGTGTTCGTGGGCCGTGTCGTCGGGGTGGCGGTGTTCGTCGCCTCGAGGGCGGCGATGCCGGCTTGGATGGCGGGCAGGCTCTCAACATCCTGCTCGGCCGCATCCTTCAGCGGGCCGCCGATGAAGGCGACGTAGGCGATGACGCCGAGCAGGCCGAGCGTGACGACGATGATCAGCCACTCCTCGAAGGAGCGGCGTTGCCACCAGGTCTCGCCTGCGGCGGTCGGTTCGAAGCCGACGTCGTCGTCGTGCTCGTCGATGTCTTCGTCGATGTCCTCGACGTCGTCGCCGATCTCGGCGGCGAGCGGAGGCGCGGCCGGGCGCTCGTGCCCGTTCGGCTCCTCACCCTTCGACTTACGGGCAGGGCGGTCGGCCCTCTCGATGCTCATGCGCGCTTCTCGATCAGCTCAAGATCGAGAGCAGAGCATCCCGCAACCGCCCGACGAGGCCGGCGATGCCGGGCTGGGCAACGCGCGCGCTACGCCCCGCGCTCGGTCCGATGCCGCCACCACCGCTCCCGCTCGGGCCACCCCCGGCGCCGTCGTCACCCTCCGACGTGCTGCCGTAATAGCGATCGTAGCCGTAGCGATACGCGTAGGAGTAGTTGTAGTGATAGTAGTAGCGGCCGACCTTGGCGCGATCGAGCTTGTTGACGACGGCGCCGAGCGGCTTGATGCCGACCTTACCGAGGGTCTGGACGGCGCGCTTGCCCGAATCGGTCCGGGTGACGCCGGAGTCGAAGACGAGCAGGGTGCCGTCGGATTTGGCGGCGAGGATGGTGCCGTCGGCGACGACGAGGACGGGCGGGGTGTCGATCAGGACGAGCTCCGCGCGCTCGCGCAGGTCGTTGAGCACGTTCTCCGCCCGATCGCTCTCGAGAAGCTCGGAGGGGTTGGGGGGGGAGCGGGCCGGAGGTCAGGATGCGCAGGTGCGGAATGTCCTTGACGGGGTGCAGCATCTGCTCGGGGTCTGCGGTTTCGTCGAGCATGAGTGACGTCAGGCCGAAGTTGTTGGTCAGGCCGAAGAATTTGTGGAGCGACGGGCGCCGGAGGTCGGCATCGATCAGGATGACGTCGCGGCCCGCCTGCGCGGTGACGACGGCGAGGTTGGCCGCGATGGTGCTCTTGCCTTCGCCGGGGTTGGCGCTGGTGACGACGATCGAGGCGCGCTGCTTCCCGACGAGCGCGAATTGGAGGTTCGTTCGCAGGACGCGGAAAGCTTCCGAGATGGGCGATCTGGGTTTGAGCAGGGTGACAAGGCCGTCGCGGCGCTCCGCGATATCGGGCAGGCGCTCGATGGTGGCGAGGCCGGGGAGCCCGATGCGCTTCTCGACTTCTTCCGTGGTCTTGACCGTATCGTCCATGTACTCGAGCGCCAGGACGGCGGCGAGCGCGAGGCCAAAGCCGATGGCGGCGGCGAGGAGGATGTTCATCTTGACGTTGGGGCCGATGCGAAGGCCGGTCGAGGCGTCCTCGATGATCTGGAGGGAGTTGACGGGGGAGCCTTCGGTGGCGATGAGGAGGTTGGCGTAGCGGGTTTCCCAGGTGTCGATCTTGTCCAACAGCGCGGCTCGGCTGTTCTCGAGCTCGGCGAGGCCGCGAGCGCTCGTCTCGGTCTCGAGCAGGGCCTCGATGTTGTCGATTTCCGCCTCGGCCGAGAGCATGTTCTGTTCGAGGTTCCCGACGCGATCGCGCAAGAAGTTTGGGTCGCCGGCCTTGATCCGGCCGCTGTTCTCCGGGCTGATGGCGATGAGTTCCTCAGCCACGCGTTGGGCGATGACGCGCGCCCACTCGGCGTCGGTGGCGATGACTCGGATCTCGATGAGCTGCTGTCCGGGGACCGGTGAGGCTTTGACCATGTCGCGCAACGCAGACCAATCGACGCCAAGCTCCAGATCTTCCGCGACGGATCGCAGGACGCTTTCGCGCGTCGCCATCTGGGCATACGTGCTGGCGAGCTGCTGGCTCAAGTAAATGGTCATGCCGTTGGGATTGGGATCGTCGACGCTGCGCCCGACCATGAGCGTGGTCTGGGACATGTATGTGGTCGGCATGAAGCGGGTAGCCACCCAGGCGCCGGTGGCGGCGACCGCGGTGGAGAGGCCGAAGAGCCACGCCCAACGGCGCGCGATGGCCAGGTATTCTCTCAGCTCCATGACTCAAGACTCCCGCGGGTCGGGTGGCGTGACGCCCAACGGCAGCAAACAACGGGCGGACGCGCCCGCCGCACAGCAAACACGTCGTCAAAGACAACGCATCTACGTGCCGCTAGGTACGGCCCCCCGTCCCGATGTTAACAGCAGAATAACCGGGCGGTGGCGCTATGTCAGTCGCCCGCACGAGATTGAGCGTTTCTCTCAATACGCTCCGCGACGGAAAAGGACTGCGGGGACGGTCTGGATCAGGATCTGAAGATCGAGCCATATCGTCCAATTCCGGATGTAGTTCATGTCGAGCCTGACGCGATCATCGTAACTGAGGTCGGAGCGCCCGCTGACCTGCCAGAGGCCGGTGATACCTGGCTTCACAGTCAGGAGGTTGAGGTCCCACTGGCCATAGTGCTCGTGCTCGGCCGGTGAGATCATGCGTGGGCCGACGATGCTCATTTCGCCGCGGAGCACGTTGAAGGCCTGCGGGAGTTCGTCGAGGCTGAGGGCGCGTAGGATGCGGCCGAGCGGGGTGATCCGTGGGTCGTCTTTCAGCTTGCCGTCGATGGCGAGCTTCTCGGCTAACTCCGGATGGTCGTGGAGGAGCGCGTCAGCGTCCGAGCACATGGTGCGGAACTTGAAGGCGTCGAAGGGGTGGCCGCCGAGACCTAGGACGCGGCGGCGGTGGAGTATGGGACCGGGGGAGTCGAGGCGGACGATGAGGGCGAGGAGCAGGTAGAGCGGGGCGCCGATGGTGACGGCGGCGACGGCGATGGAGTAATCGAGCATGGACTTGAGGAGGCGATCGAAGCCGGTGAGCCGGACGGGTTGGACCTCGATGAGCGGCGTGAACGCGAGCTCCTTGATCCGCACGCCGGTGGTCATGATCTCGAAGAGGCCGCTGCTTAGTCGGAGACGGACGGCGTCCTGGGCGGAGACCCGTCGGAAGACGTCGACGAGCTGGTCGCGGGTGAGGGCACTCGTGGCGATCACGATCTCCTCGATGCGGTGCTCGTCTACGAGTCGGCCGAGGTCATCGAGGGCGCCGAGCGTGTAAAGGTTGCGGAAGATCCGGGCGCCGTCGGAGAGTCCGGGGGTGACGAAGCCGCGGACATCAAGGCCCGACGTCTTCCAATCATGGAGCTGGCGGGCCAGCGAGAGCGCTTCGTCGTTGGCGCCGAGGATGAGGGTGGGGGCGAGGAAGTGGCCGCGGGTGCGGAGGTAATAGATGGCGCGCCGAATGTTGAAGCGGGCGATCGAGACGAAGAGGAAAGCGAGCGCCCACGAGAGCAGGAGCCAGCCGCGGGCGATAATGAATTCTGGATTGAGGAACGTCGCCACGACGACAAGGAGCATTCCGGCGGAGACGGCGTTGAACGCGAGGGCGTATTCACGGGTGCCGCCGAGGAGGTTGTGCTCGTCGTACAGGCCGGAGAAGGCGAAGATGGCGAGCCACAAGGGAATAAGGAAGAAGACGATCTGCGAGTAGAAATCGAGGTTGCCGATGATCTCCGTGCGAAAGAGAGGGAAGTCGGGGCGGAAACGGATGAGGTAGGCGATTGCGAAGGCGGCGGCGAGGGCGGCGGCGTCAGAAGCTGCGAGGGAGAGCAGAAACGCGCGATGCAAGATGCGCTTGGAAATTCGAGGGGTGGGGCGTGCGTCGAGCGCGACTAGCGGCGGCCCGGTCTCCTTTTTCATGTTCCGCTCAAGGCGCGGGCCTCGATGGCGCTCTCGTACACTCCGGCAAGAACTTCAGCCGACTTCGCCCAGGTGTGCTCCGATACGACGTAGGCACGGCCCGCCGCGCCGATCGAGCGCGCCCTTTCCGGCCGGCTGAAGAGCTCTAGAATACGCGAGGCGAACTTCTCGGCGCCATCCGCGACGAGTAGTTCGTGTCCGTCTCTGGCGTGTAGAGCACTCGCGGCGCTAGATGTCACGATAGTGGCCGTGCCGCACGCCATCGCCTCAAGCACTTTGTTCTGCATGCCAACACCGTAAACCAATGGTGCGACGGCGACCGATGCGGTGTTCAAGATCGGATTTAGATCGTCGACGAAACCAGTCACTACGACGCGATCGGGATTAGCTGCTCCGAGAGCGCGAACTTCAGGCGATGGATCAGCTCCCGCGAGGACGACTCGAGCCGTCGGGCAGCTTGACCAAACGATAGGCATCACTGCCTGCACTAGGAATTGGGCCGCCGTCACGTTGGCGTGATAGCTCATCTTGCCGGTCATGACGACGGTCTCTGGATCGCGATGCGCACTCGCAAGCGCCGGCATGAATCGCTCCGCGTCGACCCCTTGCTGAACAACCGAGACCCTGGGCTGGGCTCGGCGGTTGGCTCTCCTTCTTCGTGCGGCGAGTCGCAAGAGTCCGTCACGATCGGCGGCTGATGTGACGACCGTGTGATCGAAACGCCATGGCAGGCTCGACTCATATCGGCGCGTCCTACCGAGCTCGGCTCTTGCAATCCACCGTGTTTGCCGACTCGCGCTCTGACGAGCTGCACGCTCGAAGAGGTCGCTGATGCAATCCACGCTATCCCATACGACCGGTGTTCGACGCAGCAACGGCAGACCATAGGCCGCGCCGCGCATATGCTCGACATGAACGACGTCGAACGTCTCGGCGTCCACCAGCCGACGCAGACGGTGCGCGAACGAGGTGCTCCAATCGAAGCGGGCCTGGAGCGGCAGGCCACGAACGGCTGCGCCTCCAAGGGCGAGCAGCCGATCGAACCGCGACAGAGATCCTGTGACGATACGTACCCGAGGGTCGACTGCCCACCGGCCCTCGTTCGACGTGTCTCCGTTCCGCACCGGCGTGGCCAGAGTCAGGTGATGTCCGAGCGCTACGAGCTGGAGAATCAGCTCGTACGGCCTGCTACGGATCGTGCTTGGCGCGTAGGGCACGATGTAGAGGACTTTCATGTCTCGAGCGATCCTTCGGTCGCAAGAGCGTCACCTCGCTCAGCAATGATCATGACGATGTCGCGGAGGTTGAGGGGGACGATGCGATCGTCTAGTCGCGAGCGCCGGAGCGCGCCGAGCGAGATCTCAGCGACGCGGGTGCCCGCGAATCGGCGAAGCCAGGCGTCCGCCACGTAGCCCAGCGTGAGCAACGCGGCCTCCCAGGTGCCCACGAGCAGGTTGAGGTCCGTGCTTTCGCGCAGCGCTTCCGGAAAGCCGAGGGCGGTCGTGTCGTCGATCAGGGAGCCGGAGGACTCGATCGGCGACACATACACCATGCCGCAGGTTCGGCAGCGGACGACGGGGCCGGGGGAGCGGCGCGGGTGAAGGAAAGGGGCGGGATCGACAGAATCGCAGACGGCGCACGGAATGAATCGTGGCGGATGGGTCATGCTTGATTCCTCGGTCCCATGAAGGACTCCGGGCGATCGGACATTCCGAGCGCGCTCAGGTGTTCGCGCCTTCGGCGAGTTCTTCGGGCGGCGACAACTCGCGCGCCGCGGCCTGCCTGTCGGTTCCGGAAGTGGACTTGAGCACGAGCAGTCCGCCGAGGACCAGCCATGTGACGCTCGAATCGCGAAAGCCGTTAAGACCGATGTTGTATACGAACGGGAAGAGCCAGTCGCCGAGCACGGACGCCGCGCTCATCGCGACGAGAACGCCGACGGCCGCTGCAGCATATGCTTTGCCGAATCCCGCAGGCTCGGCATGGAATACGCTCCAAGCATTGAGAAGCAATGCGATGAGGAGCCATGCCAACGCTAGAACTCCGATCACGCCCATCTGTCCGAACACATCGAGGTAGTTGTTATGCATGTTGACTTGAGGGGCGTTCGTGAAATGCAGGTAGCCGGTCTCTGGATCTAGATAAGAGAAGATGCCCAGGACACCGCGCCAGTAATGACCGTAGCTGGCCAAACCTAGCCCAAACAGCCATCGATCACCGACAAGATCGAACAGACCACGCCATGCGATCATCCGCGTGTTGAAACTCCAGGACTCGGCAGCGATTTGCCATCTCATCATCACGATCGCGATCAGGGGAACGAGCGGGCTGACCGCGATTGCCACGCGATAGGACGTGCTACCCAGTCGGAGCATTACCAGCGTGACGATCGCGACCAGGCTCGGAAGCCAGCCAGCCACCCATCCTCCTCCGTTTAGCATCGGGAGGAGCACTCCGAACACCGCCGCCAATCCGAGAAGGGCGCGCCAGCGACGAACGATCGTGTGATCAAAGAGTGCAATCGCCATTGCAAATGCGGTGAAGCACACCCGCAGGTTGACACTATGCAATAGCAATCGATAGGATGCGACCCTAACTCCCGGCACATAAGCCCCGAATGTCGTAAGGAGGCCGAAGCATATTACGAGCGCAGCAAGAATACGCAGGCCTTTGCGCCGCGAAGTAAAATGCGACGTCAGCAAGAACGCCAAGGCGGAGAGCACATAGATCGAGAGCTGAGCCATCTGGACAAGAAAAAAGTTGTCCTTTACGATCACGAGTGGATTCCACTGAGCAGCCCCGGCGAACACGCTCAAGATTCCAGCAGCGATGAGTGCTATCCAAGGCCACATTGATACAGTGTGCGCTTCCGGATCACTTCGATCAAGGAACAGGTCGATGGCCCAGATGCCGCCGAGCGCGGCGACGCCGAGCATGGCGATATTGATCGACGACTCGGTGCTCGTACCGATCTGTACCGGAATGAACGCGATGGCAAGCAAGAGGCCAGGTATCGCTACCGAGCGGTTGTTGAGGATCACGAAACCGCCGACTCCCACGAACATCAGCGCGACGAGCGAGCGCGTTGGCGCTCTTCCGAGCCAAGCCGCGGCCACCAGCACCCCGATAACGACCATCCCTCGGACGATGGCTTGGCGTCGGAGGTCGTATCCCCACGTCGCCGTGGCAAGAGCATCGAAGTGGCGGCGTAGGATGGGAAGATTCATCGCTCATCGCTTCCTTTGGGCAACCTGACCGGCGATCGATCCAGCGTCCACTCGACGCCTACAGCCGCGAAAACCATCAACACGGCATCGACGGGTAGGCGATAGCGAATGAGCGACCACGAGGCCAAATGTATTAGGGTGTAAATCGACGCGAACATTAGAAGCGGCATCGAGCGGCGCCATCGCGCGCGCGCGATCCAAAGTCCGGCGACCATGAATGGCCACATGATGCCGAAAGACAACACGCGTGAAACATTGCTAACGCGCGACGATGCGGACGAAGGCCAGAACAGAAAGTAATCCGGAATGCGGCTGAGTGAGAGACGCGCGATGCGGAGCGGTTCATCCAAAATGAATCGCCAGCCCCGCGCCATGAGGACATCGTTGAGCGCGGCTTCGTCAAGTTGGCGCAATTCGGGCGGGATCAACTCTTGATACGATGGATCGTCTGGCCCGAGAATCGCTTTGAAGTCCGTCCCGTGGACGGGATGATTCGCCCAATAGAAGGCGAAGCCTGCGTTGGTGTTGATCGGCACGAGTCGACCGAAGGCGCGTACGTTTCTGACGGTAGCCGGCAGAATCAGGGCAGCGGCGATGATGGCGGCAAGCGCGGCGCCGCCGAGCGCACGGCGAAACCCGCTCCTGTTCGAGTCGGGATCGTTCGCGCCATCGCGATAGGCTCTCCACAAGAGCCACACCGTTACGACGGGCACGGGAATGACCGCGACCTGGCGCATGAGCGCCGTGAGACCGACGAGCACTCCAAAGACGATCCAGCGGCGGGTCGTCCCTTGCTCTGCGATCAGGAGAGCGACCATCAACCACCCTAGGATCAATGCGATCGTGAGCATCTCGGTCATCAACGTCGCGCTGTAGTAGACGAAGTAGAGATATCCAGCCGAGAGCGCAGCAGCGATGAGGCTCGTCCGTCGCTCGAATAATCGATTCGACAGCGAATATGTCAGCCATGGCACCAAGAGACCCGTTGCCATTGCGTGGATCAAACGAGCGATGAGAGGAGCGTGGCCGAAGATCGTGTAGACGGTCGAAAGCAAGATCGTGAAAAGGAAAGACCAATGCGCGGTGGGAGCGCCGGCGGCGGTCATCGGCCATGAATCGGTGGCGAAGGAGAATCCGTGGCCGTTGGCGACGCGCCAAGCCAAAGCATCGTACGAGACCTGATCGAATGTCCCTGGCAGCGGCTGTACTTGATCACCGAACGCCAGTGCGGTAGACACGCGAACTGTGCACGACACGACGAGTATGAGACCGAGAGTTTTCGATCGAATGACAGCCGATAGTCGCTCAGGCATCGAGATCCGTCTCCACCGTCTCAAAGCGACTCATCTGCGGATACACGTGCTCCAGCTTCGCGTATACCGTACTCGCTTCGTATCGCGCTTCGACCACTGCTCTTCCCGCAGTACCGATCCGATCCCGCTCTTCCGGGAGCGTCAGAAGTCGGATCACGGCCTCCGCGAATTCATCGGGGCGGTCCGCCAGAATGATGTCGCTACCATCGTGTACATCGATCCCTTCGGCGCCCACCGTCGTCGAGACCACGGGCAGGCCCCACATCCACGCATCCAGAATCTTCACGCGCATCCCTCCGCCGGAAAGGAGCGGAACGACGAACACCGCGGTCTCCCGAAGCAAGGGCAGGACGTCCTCGACATATCCGAGAACTTCCACAGACCCCGGATGACGATCGACCAGTGAACGGACCTCCGCCGGCGGCTGCTTGCCGATCACCGTGAACACCGCGTCCGGAGCGGCCTCCAGCACTCGGGGCAGCACATGATCGGCGAACCATAGCACGCCCTCCGCGTTCGGCGGCCAGAACAGCGTGCCCAGGAACGTCAGACGCCGTGCGTCGGGCCGGACCTCTAGCGGCGCCGTGGCCGCAGTGTCGACGCAGATCGGGATCACGATGGAGCGCGCCTCGAGCGCCGCGCGCTCCTCCGGCGTAGCCACGGCCGCCACGGCCGCGCGATCCGCTTCTGAGACAAAGACCACGCGGTCGAACGATAGGGCCTGGGCGGCCTCGAACCGCGCGATCCGCTTGGCCTCCAAACGCCAGAGCGCGCGCTTCCACCATGCCGGCTCCCCCACCGCCAGTCGCTCGAAGACGCGGAAGACCGCGTTGTGGTCGTCCAGCACCTTGTGCGGCACCGGCGCCGCGGCCGCGTAGCGCGCCATCCAGAGCTGGTCCGCGTGGACCACGTCGAACGCTTGGGCAGCGCACGCGCCGGCGACGGCGGCGGACATGGCGGACACGGCGTCGCGGCCGATGATGAACGATGTGCCCGTGACCAGCGCCCGCACCAGGTGCAGGGCGTCCCGGGCGCGGCTCCGGCGCATGGGCACCCCCTCGACCGACGCGCACAGCGCGCGCAAGTGCGCCAGGGCCTCCGGCGTGTCGTCGGGGCGCACGAACGACAGCAGGTGGACGTCCGCGCCCTCGGCCAGCGCCCGCAACACGTGGTACGCGCGGACCTTCGGGCCGGCGTCCAGGGGGTAGGGGAGGACCTGGGTGAGGACGAGGATGCGGGGTTGATCGCCACGAAGGGGGCCACCTTGTATCATGTCGGTGACCACCTACAATTGGCGTCTGCAACCACTAAGGAGCGCGCGGTGACCCATTCGGTCGGCATCAAGATGCTCAAGGAGAATTTGAGCGCATACGTCGTTCGAGCCAGCAAGGGCGAGCGGATCATCGTCACCGACCGAGGCCACGAGGTCGCGGAGCTCGGCCCCATCGACCCCGAGCGAGAAGTCATCCAGAAGCTGATCGCCGACGGCAAGGCGGAGTGGAGCGGGCAGGCGTTCCACGTCGATGAGGACCCTTTGGACGTCGGACATGACCTCTCGAGCGTCATCCTGGAGGATCGTCGTTGATCGCCTATCTGGACAGCAGCAGCCTGGTCAAGCTGGTCGTAAGCGAACCCGAGAGCGCGGAGGTCGATGCCATCGTGCGCTCGGCAAGCTACGTCACCTCGAGCCGGATCGCGTATCCGGAAGTCGCTTCGGCGATCGCACGACGTCAGCGCGCGAGCGAGTTTGACGAGGCCACCACGCGCGAACTGATGGAGCGCCTCGAGCGGCGCTGGAGCACCATCGTCATACTCGAGTTCGACGAGCGCGAGGCCGGCCGACTCGCGCAGGCTCACCCCCTGCGTGGCGCCGATGCGATTCACGTCGCTTGCGCCATTGCCCTGGCGAACACCGCGCCTGCGGCGGCGGTTCGCTTCGTGTCGTACGATGCGCGCCAGGTCGAAGCCGCGGTCGCCGAAGGCCTGTCGACCGTGTCGTAGACGCACACGGTTGCCCCGCTCTGTTCGAAGGCCCGTGCGCTCAACCTCTGTTCCTCACAACCCCGGCACCCGCACCAACAACCGCGCGTAATCCGCCGTCAGCCGCCGGAGCCCCGCGTCGCGCGGGCGGAGCAGCAGCGCCACCGGGGCCGCCGCCAGCCGACCGGCCGCGGCCAGAGCCAGCGCCGCCTTGAACGCGCGTGCCTCGGCCGCGCCGCGGTTGCGCCGAAGGAAGCGAACCTTGCTGGCGTACAGGCGCGCGAACATGGCCGACGCCACCAGCCGCGTGCTGCCGCCGCCGTGGTGGACCACCCGCGCGGCCGGCACCCACGCCAGCCGCCAGCCCGCATTGCGGATCCGCTCGCACCACTCGGTCTCCTCTGAGTACATGAAGTAGCCTTCGTCCAGCCCACCGACGGCGTCCACGACCTCGCGGCGGACCATGAGGCACGCGCCCTGGATGACCTCGACGTCGGCCGGCCGTTGGCCGCGCCACATGGCGGGCGGGTAGTGAAGGCCGCGCGCCACGCGCTCCAGCCGAAGCACGTGCACCGCCTCGCGCCACGCCGTCGGGGCGCGCGAGCACGACGCCTGCGGCGCGCCGTCCGGCCCGACCAGCCGCGCGCCCACGGCGCCCAGCCCGGGGTCGCGCGCAAGCGCCTCCCGGAGCGCGCCGATGGCGTCCGGGGCCACCTCCGTGTCGCTGTTCAGCAGGAGGACCAGCGGGCTGGAGGTCGACGCCAAGCCCTGGTTCGTGGCGGCGGCGAAGCCGCGGTTGTCGGCGTTGGCGATGAGGCGCACGGCCGGGAAGTGCGCGGCCACCGCGGCGGGGCTGCCATCGGTGGAGGCGTTGTCGACCACGATGATCTCGAGGTCGGCGGCGTCCTCCGAGGCGAGGACGGAGGCCAGGCAGGTCTCCAGGAGGGCGCGGGTGTTCCAGCTGACGATGAGGACGGCACCAGCCCTCTGGAGCGCGTCGCTCAAGGTTCTTGCACCCGGTAGACCGCAACGTTCGTCGGCGGGTGGTGATAGACGCGCTCCAACGTCTCTGGGCTGCGCGCTGCCCACTCTGCAACGGCCTTCCCAAGCGCGGACTGCCGGTAATGCCCGTCGCTGCGCCACTCGAAGGTCGGGCGCACAAGAATGTAGTCGACGCCGTCGAGAGCACACGACAGATCAGGTGCACACCGAGGCTCGAGCCCTACTATGGGCCGGTCGGCATAGAGCGCCCACACCACCAGCGGGCCCTCGGATGCCACCACCGAAGTGACTGGAGCGTTCTCCTTGAGCCACGACGTGCCGAGCCAGAGATCGGGCACATGTTCGACCGATGCGGTGATCCGCATGCTCCGCGCGATCTGTGCGGTTCCCAGGGATGCGACGACCAGCGCTGCTAGCAGCGCGCGAGTCGTCGAAGCATGTTCGGAAGGCAGCAAGCGCTTGAACAGAGCCTGTAGACCGATGATTAGGTAGGCGAAGAGCCACGGGGAGACGGGGTAGAGAAAGCGAACTCCGCGCCACGGCCATACGACGAGTATCCCCATGGCGATCAGCACGTAGATGTGCGGCACGGTTGCTGGCGCCGTGCGCAGCGTGACCGCCAGACCAACCCCCACGAGCACCGTCAAAACTCCGCCAACGACCGCCGGAACGAAGCCGACGCGCAGGCCGTCGAAGGCTGCTGCCACCGACGGGCTGCCGACAAAGGGAACGAGGGCGTCGCGAACCTGGACCAACGCATAGTCGGCAAGGCCATTCGCCGTGCGTTGGATCATCGACGTAGTTTGATCCGACGCATTGGGAATGGATGCCACGGCGCCTTGCTCTGCGGTGTAGATGCCAACGCCACCGGCGAGATCTGACCACACCACAGACGTCGTCGCGACGATGCCAACCGAGAGCATCACACCACCGAGGAACATGGCGAGCGAGCGCCGGAGCTTGCTTGCCGGCGTCAAGTGCCTCGCCGCCACGACACCAATCGCAGCGGCCAGGGCGAGGGCGATGCCGATCGTACGAATGTAGATGACAAACGCAACGAGCGCACCGGCCGCCATAGCGGCGAGGACGGGGTGTTCGGAGTCCGAGAGCGCCATATGGACTGCGGCGAGCGCAAGAAGTGTGGCCAGGAGAAACGCGGGTTCCGACATAGCCATCGCCGAGTGCGAAACGGCCAGCGGAGAAAGCGCGAACAGCGCCCACGCCATCATCGCGGCCCGAGAGTCGGCAAACCCAATCGCACGCGTGGTCAACATTCCCACGGCACCAGCGGCGACCGTCAAAATACCCGCGATGAGCGGCAAGCGCACGAGGTCCCACTGGAGCGCGGGCCCAAACCAAGACAAGACCAACGGCCACCCCACCGGATACTTCGACGGCACGCCTACATCCGGCGCAAGCCTGACTTCGTACGCCCTGCCCTCCGCAATAGCCTCGGCCAACAGGATGTACTCGGCATCATCGGTGTAGACGCCAAGCTGGAACGAATGGCGCTGCATCGCGTAGAGGCCAATGGCAACGAGTACCACCACGGTTACTGCCAAGAGGTTACGCGAGGCGTTCACAGCCGCAAGCCTGGGACTATGCCGGATCCGCGGCCATCGCGCAGGCCAGCACGGTAGCCGTCGAGCATGGCCGCCCGGATGCTCAGGTCCTCGATGGCCTGCACCAACCAGACAGGACCTAGCGCGGCGCGCAATGCGCGCCGAACGCCGCCCAGAGCCGCAACGACCGGGCGCGTTGCGAACGCCCTCCGAAGCGCCTTGCGGACGACAAGGCGGACCGGATCGCCGGGCCAGTCGACCGGTACTTTATCGGCGAACATCGGCATCTCCTGTAGGAGCTCGGGGTACCGCGCGAACAGTGCCGTCGCGGAATGCGCCGCCCGCCACCACCGGTCGCGCATCCCCTCGAACGTAGCCTGCGTCGTGATGATTGTTGCCCGTCGCGTTGCGTACGCGGAGGCCATGGAGACCTTTGGGCGCCGGCACCGCGATCGATCCATCGACGATACCGCGCTGGAGACGGTGGTTACGCGCCTCGACCGGTTCTGGGAGGATATCGGCGTGAACGACATCGATGAGCGCTCCGCCGGACGGTTGGCCGTTGCACACGGCCTCCGCGGCTTGGATGCCATCCACCTCGCGGCCGCGCTGAAGGTGCGCCGCGCGATGCCCGAAAACTGCGTCTGGTTCATCTCGTACCACAGGCGCCAGTCCGCGGCGGTCATCGCCGAAGGGCTGATGGTCGGCCCGTAGACTCCTCTCGCGACATGCAGCATCGTCCTTCTCCGCGAAACCTTCCGCGCCCTTCCCATCACAACCCCGGCAACTGCGCCAACAGCCGCGCTTAGTCCGCCGTAGTCCGCCGTCAGCCGCCGGAGCCCCGCGTCGCGCGGGCGGAGCAGGAGCGCCAGCGGGGCCGCGACCAGCCGCCCGACCGCTGCCATCGCCAGCGCCACCTTGAACGCGCGCGCCTCCGCCGCGCCGCGATTGCGCCGGAGGAAGCGGACCTTGCTGGCGTACAGGCGCGCGAACATGGCCGACGCCACCAGCCGCGTGCTTCCGCCGCCGTGGTGGACCACCCGCGCGGCCGGCACCCACGCCAGCCGCCAGCCCGCATTGCGGATCCGCTCGCACCACTCGGTCTCCTCTGAGTACATGAAGTAGCCTTCGTCCAGCCCACCGACGGCGTCCACGACCTCGCGACGGATCATGAGGCAGGCGCCCTGGATGACGTCGACGTCGGCCGGCCGTTGGCCGCACCACGTGGCGGGCGGGTAGTCCAGGCCACGCGCCACGCCCTCCAGCCGAAGCACGTGGACCGCCTCGCGCCACGCCGTCGGGGCGCGCGTACACGACGCCTGCGGCGCGCCGTCCGGCCCGACCAGCCGCGCGCCCACGGCGCCCAGCCCGGGGTCGCGCGCTAACGCCTCCCGGAGCGCGCCGATGGCGTCCGGGTCCACCTCCGTGTCGCTGTTGAGCAGGAGGGCCAGTGGGCTGGACGAAGCCGCCAGCCCCTGGTTCGTGGCGGCGGCGAAGCCGCGGTTGTCGGCGTTGGCGATGAGGCGCACGGCCGGGAAGCGCTTGGCCACTGCGGCGGGGCTGCCATCGGTGGAGGCGTTGTCGACCACGATGATCTCGAGATCGGCGGCGTCTTTCGAGGCGAGGACAGAGGCTAGGCAGGCCTCCAAGAGGGCGCGGGTGTTCCAGCTGACGATGAGGACGGAGACCGCGTAGGGCGTGCCCGGCTCGCGTAATGTGGTCGGTTCGAGTCTTGAACGAGAGGTGTCGTTAAAACGTCCGGTGTCGTTAGCCACGGCGCACCCCGCTCGAGTGCCTGCCCGCCGCCTCATACGCTTCTTCGACCAAGTCGACGAAACGGGCGCCAATGCGGTCCCACCCGTAGCGGGTTGCAACGTGGTCGCGAGCCCTTCGCCCCATCGCCTCGCATCGATCAGGGTCGTCGAGAACCCGACACACAGCGGCCGCCATGGCTTCGGCAGAGTCCGCCACCAGGCAATGCTCTTCGTCCGATATGTCTAGCCCCTCGATGCCCTTCGATGTTGACACCACGGGCATGGCAAGCGCCATTGCCTCCAGCGCCTTGATCCGCGTCCCCGCACCCCCGAGCAGCGGGATGACGCTTGCCGCTCGGTTGGCAAGGAAGCGCGGCAGGTCGGCGATGTAGCCGGTGAGATCAACGCCGTCCAAGGGTGTGAAGGGCCGCAGGTCCACGCCGTCCAGAGCACCGGTCACGGCGAGCGTCGCCGTCGGATGCGTGGCGCGGACGCGCGGCAGGACCTCGCGGCCGAACCAGAGCACCGCGTCGCGGTTCGGTCCGTACGTCGGCGCGCCGCTATACACCAGCGTCGCACCGGCACAACGGGAGCGGGGCACGTCAAGCAACGCGGGGTCGAAACCGTTGGGTACGGCGGCCAACCGCGCGCCGTCGCAGCGCGCGGCACGCGCAGCGGACTTCGCACGCCGCGCATAGCCATCTCGCCGTTCAGCGCGAGCGACGATCGCCCGAGCAGCCCAGAAACCGGCGCGCAACGCATACGCGATCGCCACGAGAAGCGTGAGTACGGTCGCCCGGCCCGCCGAACCGTAACGACGATGGTATCGAAGGCGGCTTCCCCAGAGCAACGCGGGCTGCTCCCCGGCACGCTGCGTCGTGCTCTGGCCACCGTGGTGGCGCGCGACGGCATCCGGACTGTAGCGGATGGTCCACCCGGCCGACCTCAGCCGCCGACAGAGGTCGAGCTCCTCGGAGTACATGTGGAACGAGGGGTCGAATCCGCCGATGCCCTCATACGCCGTCCGTCGAACCATGACACATGCCGCGCCGACCCAATCCGCCTCGCAGGCCGTTTGGCTTGCTGATTCCGAATAGGATGGGAAGCCCGCGCGACGCAGCGGCCGTGGCAACGCAAAGAGCATGCCAATCTCATCCCAAAGCCGTGGGAAGTCCGCAAATGATGCTTGAAATCGGCCGTCCGGATGGACAAGGCGGGCGCCAACCGCCGCCGCTTCCGGGTGTTCGTCGAGCGCTTCGACGAGTATCGGCAGCGTTCCGCTCAGCAATTCGGCATCGCTGTTGAGAAAGAGAAAGTACGGCTTGTTCGAGGTCGCGACTCCACGATTGTTCGCCGCACCAAACCCGAGATTCGTATCGCTCGAGATGACTTCGACACCCGGGAAGGCTCTTCGGACCATCGCCACGCTGTCGTCGTGAGATGCGTTGTCGACGACGACTATGTTGCTGGCGAACGACTCGGCATTCGCGATGACGGAGCTGATGGCGTCAGCGAGAAGGTCGCGCGTGTTCCAATTGACGATGACGATCGATACCGAGGAATGGCCGCCTGGGGCGGCGACACTTACCCCCATGGCTTCATCGGAACCGTGGCGCGGGGAGCACATCAGTCCCGCACCGCCGGAGCCAAGGAGTCCAACGTCGCCTTCAATCCATCTTCCAGAGAGATCGTCGGGCGCCAACCAAGCTCACGATTCGCACGTGCTGCATCGAGGTAGATACGATACGTCTCGCCAATCTTGGCCGGAGCGTGGAGGGCGGACTTTGTATATCCGGTGAGCCTTGCGAGCGTCTTGAAGATACTATTGATCGACGTTCCCTCACCCCAACCAAGATTGAGGATCATCCCGGATCCGCGTTCGCCAACGACTTCACAGCACGCGACAACCACATCCTGAACAAAGAGAAAGTCCCGAACCTGACCCCCGTCTCCGAAGATGGTGCACGGGGCGTCGCGCAACATTCGTGCAGCGAAGATAGCGATTACCCCGCCCTCCCCGTACGGATCTTGGCGAGGTCCATAGACGTTGGGGAGGCGAAGGATTGTCCAGTCGAGACCGCGCGTCTGACCGTAGAGATCCAAGTAGTGCTCGACACCATGTTTCGAAGCGCCATATTCGCACAACGGTCGGATTGGATGCGCCTCATCCACTGGTAGGTACTCGGGTTCGCCGTAGACCGCGCCACCGGTCGAGAGATAAACGATTTTGCGGACGCCGTTCTCGATAGACGCTTGAAGCACGTTGACGCTGCCGAGAAAGTTGATGCTCGCATCGTGAACTGGATCGGCGCTACCCTTCCGTACGTCGACCTGAGCCGCGCAATGGACGACCACCTCTGGTCGGAATTCCGAGAAGCTGGTGTGCAGTGAGCGGTCGCGAATATCGGCGATATGGATCGGTGAGCGCGGATCGACGTTCGCGCGATGCCCTGTGCTCAGATCGTCGACGACGATGACCTCGTGCCCGGCGGCGATAAGCCCGTCGACGATGTTCGAGCCGATAAAGCCCGCACCGCCCGTCACCAGAATACGGAGTGGACTGTCCGTCGCGGAACGGGTGTTCATCGAATGAACCATGATGTGCGCGGCTTGGTCACGGGATCGGCGTACCGGAGTCGGTGTCGGGTCATGCGGAGCGCTCCAATTTTCGCGCGCCAAGGCGATATCCGCGGAGATGGTGTGCCCCCAAGATCCATCGGTAGATGGGAGTGAGCAACCCTGGTCGAGGCGCAACGTGTTCGAGTGCGTGCGCTACGGCAACGAGCGTCGAGAGAACGGGGGGCGACGCGCTCGCAATTCGTGCCAGCTTTCGAGCAGAGAGGGCCGGCGAATCGGTGCGCCACCGAAGGGGCTCTTTGTCGTCGAGCATCGGGAGATGGACACGAATCTCTTCGTGCTCGAGCAAGAGTGCGGCGGCGAGCATCGCCATACGCTCGGCCCGGTGTCGGGCGGTCTCCAGGCTCTCAAGTACGTGATCGCGATGCGCTACCTCCGCTTCGTACACGGTGACCAATTTCCAGCCGAGGGCATCCGCGCGGTGGGCCAATTCGAGGTCTGCCCATAGACCGCCGTTGAGACCATGCATGCCCTGCACGACCTCACGCCAACCTCCCACTTCCGCGAATCCAGCAGCCGACAGCGCAAAATTGTTGCTGGTGAAACAAGCCACCGGTGAGGCGCGCCAAGGTGATCGACTCATATCCGCCATCGGGTCGGCGTCGAATACATGAGTCGTCCGAGCAAACACCGACGATTGAGGCGGACACCACGGAATTGTTCGCCCACGGGCAATGCGCTTCTGATCGTCACGCAATGCTGCGAAGATGGCCGCAACATAATTCCGCCCGACGCTCATGTCGTCGTCGAGAAAAATGAGCACGTCACCGCGCGCCGCGTGGGCTCCATTGTTGCGAGCGGCCACGCCGCCAGCGTTCGATTGGCGGAGATATCGAAGATTCAGATCCGTCGTGCGCGCGGCGAGTTCGACAGCCTCCGAGCCTCCATCGTCTACCACGACTACCTCGAAAGGCGGAGCGCCGGGAGCCTGGGATTCGAGGCCGCGAAGCGTACGCGCCAGCTCTCTTTCTCGATCATGAACCGGGATGATGATAGAGATCGACGGCCTCATGTTCGGTGGCCAGGGACGAGTGGACGGCTGGCACTTACCGGTGGGCGCTCCTGCGTCGATCGTTCGTCAGCCTCGACGCTCGTCGCCGAACGCAAGATACCCTCGTATCTGTCCAGCATGTGCGCGAGCGAGAACTGTTGACGAATCACGCGCATGGCGCCGGCCACCAGGTCGGGACCTAGGGTCGGATCGGACGCAATCTCTCCGATGACCCGAGCCAAATCGGCCGGATCCCCGGGCGTGAAGATTCGCCCGGTCAACCCTTCCTGGAGCGCGACTCCCATTCCACCTGCGCCGGAGCCAACGACAACGAGTCCCGCAGCCATCCCTTCGAGAACGACCCGGCCGAACGGCTCGGGCCACGTCGATGGGACGAGCAGAACATGGTGCTCGGCCAAACATGCTGGCAGCTCGGTGAAGGGTTGCCACCCGAGAAATCGGACCAGTCCCGGAGCAAGCCGTGTGCTCGATTCTTCAAGCGATCCACGGAGGGGGCCTTCGCCGGCGAGGGTCAGAGTCACATCGGCTCCGGCAGCGACGAGAACTGCGAGCGCGTCGATGGCCGTTTCGACCCCCTTGCCATCGGCAAGGCGACCAACGTAGATCAGGCGAAGCGGTTCCTGGGATCTCCGTCCGGCCCACCCGCCTCTAAGATCGAAGGCATCCGCATCGACACCGTTGGATACGATCCACGTCGATTCGGGCGCGACACCGTGCTCGGCGAGCACCTGTCT
Source organism: Anaerolineae bacterium (assembly GCA_038913135.1). Lineage (GTDB taxonomy): Bacteria > Chloroflexota > Anaerolineae > Epilineales > Epilineaceae > JBCLES01. Next base: position 20,213 of record JBCLES010000007.1, on the reverse strand, counting down.
CACGCTCTCGCTTATGCAGATCGCTCGAGCCAGGGTCAGCGGAGTGTGCCGCCGCCGGCGACTTGCCACAGCGGCCCCGAGAAGCCGTTTGATCCAGCCGACCGGTGCCCATCTCGCGGGCGATCGAAAGTACTCGTCGTGTTGACTGGGGAGGGTTGGCCAATGACTGCCGAAGCGGTACACCACGCGCTCGCCGACCAGCCGCTCGGCCGTGGCGGGGACTTCCCTGGGAAGGTTCCACATGGCGCAGATCAACACGACATCCGGATCGAAGTCCGCCACGTGCTTCTCGACGAGCGCCGAGTCGCGGCGGATGATCCAATTGCGCAGAAAGAACGCGCGCAGCCCGGCGACGAACGGCACGGACGGCATCTCCAACTTAAGGACACGGTGGACATCGTCCCCGCCGGAGTCTCGCCGATGGGTGCTCGTCAGCACTCGGACTCGATGCCCGCGCTCACGGAAGCCATCGACGATCGCTTGGGCGGAGAGCTCCTCGCCGCCGATCTCGGCCGGTGGGTAAAAGTTTGAGAGGACAAGGACACGCATTCAGGCGAGTTCGGCCAAAGCCCGCGGAGCAGGCATGTTCTCATGGGAATCCGCTTGTGTGGCCCAGTCAACCAAATGCGCCTCGATGGCGTCCACCATCGCTGTGAGTGTAAATCGCTCGTCCACGGTCCTTCGCCCGTTAGCAGCCAGCCGCTGTCTCAGCGCATCATCAGCAATGATTCGAGCCAGCGCGGCGCCAAGCGCTTCCGGCGATTCGGCATCGTAGACGAGCCCGTTCTCGTCGTGGACCAATATCTCGCCAGTACCACCGGAGACGGTCCCGATCACGGCCATGCCTGAGAGCATCGCTTCCTGGAGCATCCTAGGGAACGCTTCCGGCCCAGTCGAGGAGAAGATCAGCACATCATTCTGGGCAAGGAGCGCTGGCATTTCCTCGCGTGTTCGAGGCGCCTCGAAGGCTACGTGATGCAAGAGCGCCAATCGCTCAACTTGATCATTGAGCCCAGCGACATATTCCGGGAGTCCGTCACCGACGAGACGAAGTCGCCAGTTCAGTTCCGGGCGGTCCTTCAGAAGCGCCCCGACAGCCTCAAGAATCACATGTATTCCCTTATGATCTGCGAACAAGCCCGCGTAGAGGACGCGCACGTGAGGGCCGTTCGGCGCTGCGGGGTGCGCATTGGTCTCACGGAAGCGTTCGGGATCCGTGCCACCATGCACAACGATAGCGTTCTCGAACGGCAGATCCGCCAGGCTCAGCGAATCCCGGATGAACTCGCTGACGCAGATGACATGCTCGAATCGGGGTCGATACGGCCAGCCGCTGCGCCGCAATCGTCGCAGGGCCAGGCGACGAAGCCCGGCCTTTAGCAGCGAGAAGAGGCGACGACGAGTGGGCAGCGACCAATATCCGGTGTGCGTATCGGGGCGCGCGGGCCAAACATCGGAAACGAAGTACGCCACGGGCACGTTCGCAAACCGCTCGGCTTCGCATGGAACGTCGTGGCTCAGGCTCCACATTCCCCAAACAAAGACGACATCGGGCCGGATGTCTTCGAGCGCCCTGCGGACGAAGAATCGATTCGCACGATGCTCGCGACCGCGATGGACGAAGAAGTGCAATAGGCTGTAATGGTAGAGGCTCGGCGTCTGGAGGTAGAGCTCTCGCCGAACATCCACACTCTGTTCCACGATACTTTCCGCATCGTGTCGGCTGGTCAAGACCTTGACATCGTGGTCTCGTGCGCGGAGTGCCTCCGTGACCTCTTGGCACCACTGGGCATAGCCATAGCTGCGTACTGGAGGGTAGAAGTTCGAAATGACGAGGATCTTCACGAACCAGTCATTGAACGATCATCTTTGCTGGTCCCAGATAAGCGATCGTGAATTGAGAGATACGCTTGACCAGATGCGGTTGATAAATCGATCTCGACTGACAGTTCTTCGAACTTCGACCAGTCCCTCACGACGTGTTGTTCCTCCGGACGTGACACATCATCCAAGATTATCTGCGAATGCGCGTCCAACCACGGGCGGAACACCTTCAATGCCGGAGCCCTAGACCACTCCGATTCGCAATGCGGTCCATCAATGAGGAGCATATCTATGCGCTCCACGTCGCTCAGCGCCTCTCGGACGCTCGGCGTCGAGTACCACCGTGTTTGATAGTGTCCGCCATCATACTCCTCCATCCGAGCATGAATAAGGCGGACCGAATCCTCAAGACCAAGGCGCTCCAACTGGCGCATTACAAGTGCGTGCCATCGAAGATCATTCTCGAAGGTGACAATGCGTCCCCGCCCCTGCTGCTGAATCGCTCTTGCCAGCGCTACGGTTGAGACACCGGAGCCACACTCCACGATCGTCTCGAAGCCACTTCCCTGTATCTGGCCGATGATTCGCTGTAGTGCAGGCATATCGAGCGACCATCGACTAGGCACGATGAGAGAGTCACTCAAGAATGGGGTCAGGTATATAGCGGCTTCGATCTGCCGGAGTTCGCGATCATGGGCTGGAATCACCATGCGCCAACGGTAGAGAAGGTAGACTAGAATGACCGCCGCGAAGGCGATCGTAAGGATCGTGGAGACCTCGGGCACGAGAAAAACAGTGGCTACTCCGACGGAGGCGATACTGAGAAACACAGCCGCGAGTCCGAGTCCAAGACGTGAATACGAGTCGATGTCCATTTTCTTAGTGGGTACCTCTCAAGAGACGTCTTCAACCTTTTGATCATTCATCAGCCAAACTCACTTCGCAACACGTCAACGATCCGTTGAGCCGCTCGCCCATCCCATAGCTCGATGCTGGCTCCACCGTCGAGCCGGCGCTCTTGAGCTTCCGAAACCGCAAGTACGATATCGGCCCTTCTTGCGGGCACAAGGACGTTGGTGCCAAGTTGGATTGTGATCGGCCGTTCAGTCGTCGTGCGTATCGTGATGCAGGGCACACCAAGGAAAGTCGTCTCCTCCTGAACTCCGCCGGAATCGGTCAATACGCACTTCGAATCAAGAACCAAGGCCGCGAAGTCTAGATATCCAAGCGGCTCGAGCATCTTGAGTTTCTGGGCATCAAAATTGCGGCCTAAAGCATCAATACGGGAACGCGTACGTGGATGAACTGGGAACACGACAGGATACGATCGAGATACCTCGATCAGGGCATCCACTATCTCGCCCAACGTTTCGCCATCATCTACGTTCGCGGGTCGATGGAGAGTGACTAAGACGTACTCCCGAGGCGACAGTCCCGCTTGAACACGAACAGTACGTGTTCTTATGGCAGGAAGGTGACCTACCAATGCGTCGATCATTACATTGCCTACACGAACGACGCGCGATTGAGAGACTCCCTCGCGCCTCAAATTGCTATCAGCGTCAGGCGAAGGCGTCAAGAGAATGTCAGCGACCTGGTCGATGAGCACTCGATTGAGCTCCTCCGGCATGCTGCGATCGAATGATCTTAGGCCGGCCTCAACATGTGCAACCGAGATACCGAGCTTCACGGCCACCAGCGTTGCAGCCAACGAAGAGTTCACATCGCCTACGACAATCACGCAGTCTGGTTCGAAAGCACATACAACGGGCTCGAATCCCAGCATGATCTGGGCAGTCTGCTCTGCATGAGTGCCAGATCCAATGCCGAGATTCTGGTCTGGCTCCGGGATCCCAAGTTCGCGAAAGAACGTGTCCGACATGTTCTTGTCGTAGTGCTGACCAGTATGGACTAGCCTTTGGTCGAATTCGCCCGGACGTCGTGACATCTCAGAAATGATGGGAGCAACCTTCATGAAATTCGGGCGGGCTCCGACTACATGCAATATCTTCAATTCCACAACCGTCCCTTCAGTAGATCACCACTCGGTTCAATGTCGTCAGACTGAAGATTGTCGCTGCAAGTTCGGCACGACCGAGCCCACGTCTAGTCAACGACACCGAGTCGATCTGCAGCACGGCGCTGTAAATCACTCTGTCCCGCAGCGCTCGCACGCTCGCGGGGCCCTTCCGTGTGACTGGAGATCTTCAATGACATCGATCATCTGCGAAGCTTGCCGTTGGCGGCTAAAAGCCTCAAGTCGAGGGTCAATTGGAAGCGCGTTTCGATTCACATCCCATCTGAAGTAGAGCCTTCTAATCGCGGCGTGAATTGCCGATACATCGTCTGGGTCAACGACCTCCCCAAGCTCGTGCTCAATTACGAAGCGTGGCCCTTCACCGTCGTTCTCAAGGTGGAGGACAGGCCGACCGCTGACAGCGTACTCGTAGAGCTTTCCCGGGATAGCGGACTGCCGCCCTGGGATCTGGAGAACGAGCAATACGCTGGAATTGACCAACTGTCTCCGGTAGCCGTCGAGTTCGAACGTTGGAATCGGTCGCAGCCATCTCCCCAGGCCATGAGCAAATGCGTGGGCCCAGTGAGCCGTATCCATCTGCGCTGGAAAGTAGAGCCTACAGCTCTCCGCATCGACGTCCCGATCCTTGGAGAAACGTCCGAACGCCTCGAAGAACATCGTGGGATCGCGGTGTCTCAAGCTTCCCATGCAGCTGATCGCGAAAACGTCCGGAAGCTTCGTTTCGGCCACGGTGGATAGTTCTTCGAGATCTACCCCATTCCGAATGACCGTGATTTTGGGAGCGTTGGGATGCCTTGAAAACAAACTTTCTCGCAAAAGTGGTGTTGCGACGGTCACCGCATCACTTGCAAGCACCGCATCTCGCTCCATCCCCTGTTCCAATGCGACGCGTTTGGGATCGCTTCCAGGCCAGTATTCAGCCCAATCGTCCCGAATGTCGAGAATGAGCCACGCGTTCGAGCACTGCCTCAGCAGCGAGATCAAGAGTGAAACCGACACCGGTGGGATCGTAGCGATGACGACATCGTAGTCCTGACCACTTGAGCACTTCTTGGTCAGCCACGAGCCGACCGCTCGACTCCAATCGACCATCTGATCGGGCACCTTCAAAGGCGCTATCACATCATGCAATTCGGTTGAGTGACTCGATTGGCGACCCGCGCGAATATATATGCTCTCGGCCCAGAATCGGGCTCGTCGAAGACCGAGGAATAATCGCGGTGATCGAAGGGCGACAGCCCTCGCGGTCTTGACGGTGATCCTTCCAAGTGACATGCGCCGCCGCATTCTGCCCGAGCCGAACGCAAATGAAGGGTCATCAATTCGGATGATTTCGCACGATCGGGCGAGGTCGGCGAGCATATAGGCACCACCTCTTCCTACCTCGCGCTCTCGTCCCGCGTAGCCTGCGGTGAGGACATCGAATCTCCACTGCGGCCGCGCGCGCGCCATGTACTTCAGCAACTTTGCGGTTCGAATCGACGAGCCCGCACTCGTTTGCCACGGTGGAAAAGTGTACGAGATTATCACCAAGCGAACCCGGTCTGCGGTTGTCCCGGTCTCAGGCATCTGACGCTTCGGACAGGACTGAGCCGGCCACGTCGGTCGCGTCACTACCTCTCCGGCCGATCACTCGGGCCGGATTGCCCGCGACAATAGCACCGAGTGGAACATCCTTTGTGACGACCGCGCCGGCGCCGACGATTGAGCGATCACCGATGGTTACCCCAGGTAAGATGATCGCCTGCGCACCGATCCAGACATCGTCACCGATCTCCACTGACGAGCCTGTCATACCCTGATCGATGATCGGTCCGTCACCACGCCACTCATGGGTACTCGTCAGGACAACCGAGCGCAGTCCTACTTGCGAATCGCAGCCAACACGAAGAGCGCCACGGCCATCGAGGATGACATCGCTTGCGATTCGCGCACGCGCACCTAGGTCCAATCGCGTCGGAGCGATCACTTTTACCCCATCGTGAATCACTACGCCGGCTGGAAGGCCCTGGAACACGACATTCCAATATATCATTCTCAAACGCATACCTTGAGGGTGAATCTCCATCCACCACGGGGCACGAAACGTGCCTGTCGCGCGATCCTGCCGGCGGAGGATTCGTTGGAGTCCGAATTCGACCATGTGCAGCACCAGTCGCACAGGTTGCCGGACCGAACTTTTCCCCTTATGCCTGGTACCACGGTATCCGCTCGAACTTAGTGCTCGCCTGCTCACCGTGATTTGGGCCCTTGATTCGCAAGGTCCAATAGGACTGACTTGAGCTTTGGGATGACGATCGCTGAATCGAAGCGGCGGGCAACGAAGTCGCGAAGTTCAGCACCTTCCCTATTACGCTCGGATGATTCCATGCTCGCAAGGCGACGTACCTCGCTCTTGAAAGATGATGGCGTATCGAACAATACGTGCTCGGGAGCGACCTCGTCAGCACCATCCCAGCGGTGCACAAGACAAGGACACCCGGTGCCCATAGCTTGCTGAAGAGCGACATGCTGAGTTTCGGCATAGCTATTCGACACAAAGAGATCTATTCCGCCGAACCAAGCTTCCAAGTCAGGGACAAATCCTTCGAAATTCACTCGGTCCTCGATCTTGAGCAATGAAGGAAGTCTATGAATCGGCAGTACGTCACGCACATGCTCTGGCAAGTGACCTCCAGCGACCGACAGCTCGATGTCAAGACCCTCATCAATAAGCTCGGCGAATGCCAGAATTAGCTCATACACTCGTTTTCTTGGTGTCAAGTATCCTAGGGTGCCAATTGTCTTGAGAGAGCGATCTCGCTTCGCAAGACCCAGTGTCGAGAGGTCGACTCCGACTGGCAGTACAATGCACTTGTGAGCATGCTCAGGGAAGTTCCTGGCGAATTCGAGTTTCACTGCTTCCAGTAGCACGATGACCATGTCAACTCGATCCCATCGAATGTCGGTTGCCCACGTATGCATCTCGTAGCCAAGCAAACGCACGACATTCGGTGTCGATGTCGGAACCTTGGCCGCCCGCCAACACGCTTGAGATGCCCACTCGAAAAGGATGACATCTTGCCGCCTCGCGAATCGCACGTATTGCGCATCATGAAGAATTCGAGGGATTCGTCGTCTCCCCTGAAAGTCGGCAAGGCCCTTTGGCTCGAAGCATTCGATGTGGAAGCTGTTTCTCAGGAATGGCAGTGTGTCACGCAAGAACGTGTCACTATCCCCAATCACGATGCCCAGGTCAGGTTGTCGGATCTTCTTCGAGTCTTCCTCAATCATTGCAGTTCATGGTAGGTGCATCGCTTGCAGAAAGAGGTGAACCTCGACGCCTAGTACTACAGTCGTAATGGGGTAGAATTGCCGTCCGAGATGCAAATGGGGACGGTGAGAATGGACGGCATGGTTCAAACCGGCCGGAATCAAGCTTGACACTTTCAGCGGGGAGTCGGCCACCCGGAGCCCAGAAGTACGCCCTTGACCTACGATCAGTGAACATAAATGTGTCAAGCTCCGCTTTGGTCGATTTGAACCATGCCGAATGGACGAAGTGTCGGAGTGGCAGGGACGTCTCGAGGAGCTGATGAGCCGGTGCGGAACGGCGTTCAAGAGCCGGCTGGGTCGGGAGCGAGCAGGGCTTTACGTTCGGGGCTTGCTGGCGGGGGTCGAGCGGAAGAACGGTTGGCAGTTGGCCGAGCAGGCGGGCGATGCGACGCCGTACGCGATGCAGCAATTCATCTATCGGAGCCTTTGGGACGAAGACGAAGTGAGCCGTCTGGCGCATCACTACGTGGCGGAGAAGCTGGGAGACGCGGAGGGAGTGCTGGTCGCCGACGAGACGGGATTCCTGAAGAAGGGGCGGCATTCGGTCGGGGTCCAGCGACAATACAGCGGCACGGCGGGTCGAGTGGAGAACTGTCAGATCGGGGTCTTTCTTGGGTACGCGAGCCGTCACGGGCGAGCACTGATCGATCGGGCGCTGTACCTTCCGAAGAGTTGGACGGACGATCGGGCGCGGTGCGACAAGGTCGGCGTGCCGGCCGATGTGGAGTTCCAGACGAAGCCCGAATTGGTGCAGGCGATGGTGACGCGGGCGCTGGACGAGGGCGTGCCGGCCAGTTGGTTCACGGCTGATAGCGTCTACGGCGACAGTCCGGCGCTGCGCGCCGCGCTTGAAGCCCGGCCCATCGGCTATGTAATTGGCACCAGCCTTAATGACGCGAAGGTGCCGATCGAGCTGGAATTCATGGGCCTGCGCGCGGTGATCGATGCGATCGAGCCGGACCAATGGCACCGCCTGAGCGCGGGAGCAGGCAGTCAGGGCGAGCGATGGTATGAGTGGGCGATGGTCGAACTGTCCATCTTCCCGCGACGCGACTGGAGTCGCACGATCCTGGTTCGTCGCTCCCTGAGCGATCCGAGCGCGCTCGCCGTCTACCGCTGCTTCCATCCCGACGGCACGACGATCGAGACGCTGGTCCGTGTCGCCGGTTGCCGCTGGACCATCGAGACCAAAGTCGAGGAGGCCAAGGGCGAGGTCGGCCTGTCCCACTACGAAGTCCGCAGCTGGACCGGATGGCATCGCCACATCAGCTTGGCGATGCTCGCTCACGCCTTCCTCGCTGCCATGAAGGCCACGAGTGATCCGGCCGAGGTGGAGGCCGTAAAAAAGGGGGCCCTGATCCAGGACCAACCGACGATGGGCGCATTCAAAGCGAGTCGGGGCCTCTCGTCTCCCTGAGCATCCCGGAGATTCGACGACTCCTCTGTCGACTCTGGCTCACCTTCCAGCGCTCCCGCTCCGCGATCCTCGCCACTTCCCGTTGGCGTCGGCGACATCAAGCCATCGCCTCCATGTATCATGTTCGTCGACGATCCGCTGCCATTCTGGCCGCTTCACAACTGTAGTACTAGTCATCGTGAGCGGTAAGTTAACGCTGAATAGGCATCGAGGATAATTGAGGCGCTTTGGCGCCAGTCATGCAAAGTCTCTGCATCGGTCCGCGCACGGCGACCCAGCGTCTTTCGGAGCGAAACGTCCTCAACGAGCCGATCGAGCACAGATGCAAGCTCAAGATGATCTTCTGCGGTTACAAGTATTCCGTTTTCTCCGTCTCGAAAGATATCGTCTAAGCCTGCGAGATTCGAGCAGACGATAGCCAGGCCAGCCGCCATATACTCGAATACCTTCAGCGGAGAATAGCTCCAGCCCTTGCTCTTGAATAGTGCCAGTCCGATGTCGCTTGCGCAGAGATTCTCAACAACGCGATCGTGCGGAAGTTCTCCTGGGCATTTGACGATGTCAGATAGTCCAGCCTCATTCACTGCATGCACGATATCTCTTCTATTTGGTCCATCACCGATGAGCAAGACCTGAAAATTCTCAGAAGAGGATTGCATGTGAGTGAGCGCGCGCAGGAGGACATCAACGTCATGCCAGTCATAGAATCCCCCAACGAATATCGCACGTACTGCCCGATGTTTTCCGGAATGATGCGTCTCAAGTAACTGTTCGCTCGAGTGCTCAGGAAACGTGTCGCAGGCGACGCCATTCGGAACAACGATTAGCTTGTCTGATTCCAGATCGTAACGATTTGTGAGCCAAGTCGCTAAGCCATCGGTAACTGCGACAATTTTCGTAGCCGTGCTCGTGCAGAACAGAATCGTCCAGTTCGCCCACCAGCGCCGAACACCCCGCAGCGGACGTCCTTGAAACTCTAATTCGCTCAACATATCTCCGTTGAACTCCACTAAATGCGGCAATTTGCACATTCGTGCAGTCAGGGCGGCCGCCATTGACATGAGATTGAAACGCTCGTAGATACCGTCAATATACAGACGTCGAATCACCAATGTCATCGTGATGGATTCGCCTAGCGCACTGTAGGGCACTCGTATTCTGGCTCCAATGCTTCCGAATACTCGAACAAGGAGGAGCAAGAGCCTGTCCAGAACCGTCCATTCATCATACAGAAAGGGAGACAGGTCGCTAGCGCTCCGTAGGCCATCCACATCCTCGGTACAAAGGACACCCCTCTGCCACGGCATGACGAGCGTGACGCGAGCACCGCTCGCCCTCAGAGCACGAATTAAATAATAGCTGTGCAACTCTGCGGCCCGGCTGGACCGCGGATCGTACCGACCTTGCATGACATAGGCTATTGACAGTGAGGACTCGTCTAGCGAGCCCTGCCTCAACCGTGCCACTCCTCAGCGACCTCGGGTTTGCATGTATGCAATGGCTGCGATGAGAATCAATACAGGCATGAGGCTCAGCATAAGTCCGAAATTTGAACGCGAGGCATCGCTCGCGTCGAGGTCCGGTTGGCCTTCAAGGCGTTTCGACGCCACGTTGTCAACAGTCCGAGACTGATCAGCCGGAGTCGATCCACGATGATCTCGATTCGACTGATCAGACGATGGAGAATTGAGATACTCTGGCGTTCTATAGTCGGCAGGCTCGATCGCAGCCACATCCAACGTCCGAACCATATGCGATATCGCAGCCCGCTTGTCGTTCCGCCACAGAAGATGCAATTCGTTTCCAAGGCGTACGGCCGTCGAAGGGCTCTCGCCGTTTACATCGTGAATCGCGTTCAGGCTCTCAAGCGGCGACCACTCACCGCCCGTCCACATAGCGTGGATGAGATTGCTCCCTGAATTCAATGCGTTGCCGGAACTCACGACATGAAGCCAGCCATCTCCGTCGATGGCCACGGCCGGCCAGAGTGTTCGGCCGCTCCCCGCGTATATCGGCTGCATCTCGCTCCACGTCAATCCGTAGTCCAGAGACACCCGGTGCCATCGATAGGTCTCGAGACCCGAAGTATTCCAGATCGCATGCAAGGCACCCGATCCATCCACGGCGATGTTGACGTCGTTGAAGAACACATCCCGCGATTCGTGAAGCGCCAATTGAAAGGGCTCGGACCAGGAGCCCCCGGGTGGCATGACGGCGTGGTAAAGCGCGTGGGCGCCATCATAGCCCTCGCCAGGCGCCGCCTCAGTGACCCAGGCGACGTGGAGATTGCCGAGCTCGTCCATGGCAAGCCGAGGAGACCAAAATCGGGCGCCGTCAATCACCGCGGCTTTGAAGGTCTTGCCTTCGATCCAAGTGTGACCGCCGTCCTCGGATCGCCAGTGGACAAGATCGTCGTAGAAGATACCTTCCTCGACCGCGACCATGTGCAATTCATCGCCGCTTACGAGCAAATCGCCAGCCGCGCCGAAAATTGCTTCACCGGCGTAGTAGACAAGGCTTTGCGGCTCGCTCCAGGCGCGGGAGTCTCCGGCCTCGGCCACCGGCGCGCTCGTCACATATAGGAAGGCGTCCCGACCAGGATCGCGTCCGTAGAAGATGATGTGCATCACCCCAAATTCATCGATGACAGCATCGAACGGTGATACCCCGCGCCCATCAGGGCCGGCGATGATCTCGTTCGGTGCGCTCCAAACACCTTCTTGCCATCGTGCGTACAAGATAAAGTCACCACCGGTGGCCGAGCTGCCAGGTGTCTGGAGCGCCCACAACGCGTGCACCCCACCCGAGCGGTCCGAAAGAATCCTCGGATTCCAATTCGGCTGACGCTCGCCATCAAATCGGGGAGTGCTCACGTCGACGGGCGGTGACCACTCACCTTGCGCCGCGGCCGGATGAGGCAAGCACCACAGCAGCGAGATTGCGATCACGATGGCCGAACAGAATTTGGCCGCTCTACGGGATCGATCACGTCCGTTCAAGAGGCTCATCATCCGAGCAAGTGCCATGCATGGGGCACCAGGATACGACCACCATGATCCGGCGGAAGTCGCCCGCTTCCGAAAAAGTCTCCCTCGACGACGTCAAGCACGTGTGCATGAGCCACCCAATCCGCAACACTGCCTTGCGCGGCACTGTACAGGTTGATGTAGTAGCGTCCCGGCGCGAGCGGAAGCCGCGGTACCCGGCACTCCACCACGGATGAATGCTGCAATTCTGCCGGCCCTGTGAATCCCGTGTACTCGGTGGCCATCTCGATCAGCTTCTCGTCGTGGCGCCCTCGAATGCTGAGCCCCACGTAGACGGCATTCTTGGGCAACGGCTCGTCGAGGACAAGATGCAGGCGGAATGTTGCGTCCTCGCCGGAAATGATTTGGGAGACCACCTCGCCCAGTCCATTCACAAGCTCAAGCGCGGAGAATCGGATGCTTTGGTCGCCCTGGCGGTCCTCGCGCCGGTCCAGATCCGTCGCGGCGCGCAGGCCGGCATCAGCGATGTACTGAGTCAGGACGTCACCGGTGTCCCCATCTCGCACGATCCGACCGCCGTCGACGTACATCGTTCGCGGACACAGGTTCGAAATCGATGCCATGTTGTGACTCACGAACAGCACCGTGCGCCCGGCCCGCGACACATCCTCCATCTTGCCCATACACTTGCTCTGAAAGGCGATGTCGCCGACAGCGAGAACCTCGTCGATCAGCAGCACGTCGGTCTCCAAGTGCGCCGCCACGGAAAACGCCAAGCGCATGCGCATGCCGCTTGAGTATCGTTTGACCGGCATCTCAAGGAATTCGCCGACGCCCGAGAATTCGACGATTTCTTCGAAACGATCGATGATCTCCGTCCGTCGCATGCCCAATATCGCGCCGTTGAGCAAGATATTCTCGCGTCCGGAAAGCTCCGGATGAAATCCGGTCCCGACCTCGAGCAGCGAGCCGACGCGGCCTTGAATCAACGCGCGCCCTTCGGAAGGCTCTGTTATCCGGGCGAGCAGCTTCAGGAGCGTGCTCTTGCCTGCTCCATTGCGCCCGATAATGCCGACAACCTCACCACGTTCGACCTCGAAGTTTGCGTCGCGCAATGCCCAGATCGTCGTCGCGGGATCTTCCGACGGATCGACCGAACCAGGGGCTAAGAGCCGGCGCACACCATAGGCAGCCGAGCGTAGCGACACGTCGATCTGATCTCTGAGCGTGTCGTCCCGCTGCCGCGCCTTGGCGACTCGGTATCTCTTGCCGAGCCCATCCGCGCTGACGACGATGTTCGCAGCTCGGCGAGATGTCCCGCAGTCACTCGCGGTCTCAATGCTCATACGACGTCGGCGAACGTGCGCTCGACCCGACGAAAGTACAGGAGTCCGGACACCAGAAGCACAGCGGAGATCACCGTCGAGCTCTTCAAGGCGCCACCCGGACTCCCGGCACCATCGAGAAGGCACCATCGAAAGCCCTCGATCACGCCGACCATCGGGTTGAGCGCATACAGGCTCCGTGCGCCTTCTGGGACGAGATCTTCCGTCCGATAGGCGACGGGCGAAGCGTACAGCCACACCTGCAGCAGGAAAGTCGTCGCCAGGCCGACGTCACGATACCGCGCGTTGAGCGCGGCGAACCAGAAGCCAACACCCAGCGCCGTAGCGATCACCAGAGCCAAGAACAGCGGCAATAGAAATATCTGTGAGCCGGGGCGAAATCCATACAGGACGAGCATGACGACGAACACGGCGAAGGCAACGAAGAAGTCCGCGAGGGAGGCCGCGACGCTCGACAGCGGCATGATCAGCCGTGGGAAGTACACCTTCCGCACCAAGTTGCCGTTGGTTACTAGGCATTGAGTCGCCCGAGCCGTCGCGTTGGCAAAGAGTTGCCATGGGAGCAAAGCGGCGTACACGACGAGCGGGAATGGAATGTCCGCGGACTCAAGGCCGATCCAGCGTCCGAAGACGACGGTGAAGAGTACCGTGGCCACGATGGGCTGAATCAACGCCCACGAGATGCCGAGCAGCGATTGCTTGTAGCGCACCTTGATGTCGCGCCAAGCGAAGAAGTAGATCAGCTCACGGAAATCCCAAAGCTCGCGTAGCGGAACGCTGCTCCAACCACGCGAGGGCTCGATGACGGTGGTGTTCGTAGGGCTCAGGGCGTTCACCTACGCCCTCCGCCGATCTCAACCGCCTCCCCCCGCCCCCCCATCGACACGCTCGCCGCCTCCAGCACCCGCACCACGTTCCGCCCAGACTCCGCCCCGGTCACCGGCTCGGCCTTCCCGCCCGCGCACTCCACGAAGTGCGACGCCAACCGTCCCAGCGCCTCAACCCCACCCAGCTTCGGCACGCTCAGATCCCCCGTCCGATACCCCACCCGCATCGCATGGATATTGTCCGGATCGGTCTCTAGCGTCACCCCGGAGTCGTACACCCTGAGCTTCTCGTCAACCTCGAGGTCGTTGTAGACAACCATCCGCCGGCTCCCGCCGACAAGCGTCCGTCTGACCTTCACCGGCGACATCCAATTGACGTGGAGATGGGCGATCAGATCATCCTCGTAGAAGAGCGTCACGAAGGCGATGTTCTCCGGCTGCCCCGGCACATGGCTCATCCCGGTCGCGCTCACCGCGCACGGCTGCCGGTCGAGCAGGTACTCAAGAATCGAGAGGTCGTGAACCGCCAGATCCCAGATGACGTTGACATCATGCTGAAACAAACCGAGGTTGACCCGGACGGAATCGTAGTAGTGCAGCTGCCCCAGCTCGCCATCGTCGATCATCCGCTTCAGTGCCCGAACCGCATCCGTGTACGGAAACGTGTGATCGACCATGAGCAGCCGGTCGGCCCGCCGAGCCTCTTCAATGAGATCGTCCGCCTCGGCCGACGTCGCCACGAACGGCTTCTCGACCAGCACATGCTTTCCCGCACGAAGCGCCGCTTTCGCGATCTCGTAGTGTGAGGTGACGGGCGTCGCTATCACGACCGCATCGGTCTCCCACCACTCGATCGCCTCTTCCGCCGAGGACGCCACGAACGCCGAGGGATGGTCGTGTCGTGCCCGCTCGCGCCGCTCCGCGCAACATTCCGCAATGCATGTCAGCCGAGCACCCTCCGTCACCGCGAAATTTCTCGCGAGATTCGGGCCCCAGTATCCGTAGCCGACGACGGCGACGCCGATCAACGAGAAGCCGTGCCGTCGCGTCCGTCTCTCGATTCCGCGCCAGGGCCTACGGCACCGGCAGCACCGGCAGCACGGAGGGCACCGGCAGCACCAGCAGAACCAGCAGCCACTACCCCGACGCCATTCGCCGTCGCCCCATCCGCCCCGTCATCCATCACCCGCCCCACAAACCCCAACCCCTCCAACCACCGCACCACCCGCCGAGCATTCTCCTCCGGCTCAACCGCAACCGTCTCAAGCCGAATCTCAGCGTGCTCCGGCGCCTCATACGGATCGTCGATCCCCGTAAACCCCTTGATCTCCCCCCGGCGCGCCTTCGCGTACATCCCCTTCTCGTCTCTCGCCTCGCACACTTCAATCGGCGTATCGACAAACACTTCCACAAACCGATCCTCGCCCACCAAGTTCCGCACGTCGTTCCGCGTCGCCCGATACGGGCTCACCGCAGCGCAAACCACCGTCCCGCCGTGCCGCACAATCTCCGCCGCCACGAATCCAATGCGCCGGATATTGATATCCCGGTCCTCTTTCGAGAACCCAAGTCCCTTCGACAGATTTGTCCTGACCACATCCCCGTCCAACACCGTCACCTGCCGCCCGCACTCCTCCAGCATCACCTTCACTATGTTCGCCGTCGTCGTCTTCCCGCTGCCCGACAGCCCCGTGAACCACAAGCACACGCCTTGCTTCCGACGCGGCGGATACGCATCGTGCAGGATTTCCGCCACCTCCGGCCGCGTGAACCACTCCGGCAGCGTCTTTCCGGCGTCCAAATACTCCTCGCGCACCTGCGTCCCCGAGATTGACGCCGTCCGCTGCGCCTCCGTCAGACTCCCCTCTTCCTCGTAGCGATCCTCGTCCGGCACATACACCATGCGCTCGAAGGGCATCATGGAGACGCCAAGCTCGTCGGCGTACTCCGCCACCAGCTCCTGCGCATCGTACGGCCCGTAGAACGGCTTCCCGCTCGAATCGTTGCCCGGCCCCGCGTGGTCACGGCCCACGATGAAGTGATTCGCCCCGTAGTTCCGCCGGATGAGCGCGTGCCACAGCGCCTCGCGCGGCCCACCCATCCGCATCGCCAGGGGCAACAGAGCGAGCAGAATGCGATCCGGATCGTAGTACTTCGTCAGCGCCTGATACGTCCGGACGCGCGTGAAGTGATCCACGTCGCCCGGCTTCGTCATCCCCACCACTGGGTGGAGCAGCAGCACGCCGTCCACGCGCTCGATCGCGCGCTTCGTCAGCTCCTCGTGCACCCGGTGCAGCGGGTTCCGCGTCTGGAACGCCACCACGTTCCCGCGACCGATCTCACCAAGCCGCGCCCGCGTCTCGGCCGGCGTCATCCGGAGCCGCGGGAAGTCGTAGTGCCGCGGCAATTCGAGCACTCGCAGCCGGCCCGAGACATTCAACTCGCCCCAGCGGAACATCTCCGCCACGATCGGGTGCCGCGCATCGGTCGTGCCGAACACCTCCCGCGCCGACTTCGGCCGATCCCACGGATAGATGTCCTCGACATCCATCACCGCAAGCAAGTTATTCCGGCCATCGCGCAGCGCGATCTCGCTCCCAACCCCGCTCAGATCCTCCGGATCCACCGGCAGCGTGATCGGAATCGGCGATACGCTCCCGCCCGCCAGCCGCATCTCGGACACGACCCGCTCGAAGTCGTCCGGCCCCATGAAGCGGTCCAGCGGCGAGAACGCCCCGGTCGCCAAGAGCTCGAGGTCACAGGCCGCGCGCTCCGAGATCTGGATGCTCGGCAAGCGCCCGGCGTGTTCTTTCAGCGCCGCGCGCTCCGCCTCGGGGACCAAAAGGTCCACGAGCCGCCCGCCGTATGGCTCGATCAGGCGCATGGCGCCCGTCGAATTCGCATCATGTCTCCGATCCTCAATGCGTCTTCTTCACCCCAATCGCCCACGTAAAGTGCTCCATCCCCACCCGCAGCGCCCGCTTGAACGTGTGGTAGTCGGAGAAGAGCATCTTCAAGTACGTCCAGAACGGCCCCGGTCGGAGCGCCCATTCGCGGAACGCCCTCTGCTGCCAGTCGAGCAGATCTTGGGAGGACAGGTTGTCGTATTGCAGAACCGTACCCTTGTCCATGTCGACCTCCTCCCAGCGCGTCCCCTCCTTGAACCAGCCGTTGTTCACGACGTCGAAGAAGAAGGGCGTGCCCGGATAGGGCGCCGCCACGTGGAAGAGGGCGATGTCCAGCGGGAGCGCCTTGGAGAGGTCGATCGTCTCGCGGATCGTCTCCTCCGTCTCCCCCGGCAGGCCGATGATGAAGTAGCCCCAATTCTTGATCCCCGCCTTGCGCGCCCACTTCAAGGCCTCGTGCGCCCGCTTCGGGTCCGTCCCCTTCGCCGCCTTCTGCAGGATCAGCTCGTTGCCGCTCTCGATCCCCCAGCTGATCAGCCAGCAGCCCGCGCGGCCCATCAGGGTGAGCATCTCCTCGTCCACGTAGTCCACGCGGCTGTTGCACGTCCACTTGATCGGCAGCTCTTCGGAGATGATCAGCTTGCACAGCTCCATCACCTGCTCCCGATTGACCGTGAAGAGGTCCGCGTACATGTGGATGTTGTGGATCCCAAGATCGTGCAGCAGCCACAATTCCTGCATGATCCGCTCGGGCGAATGGAGCCGCACGCTCCACTGATACGTCACGTGCTTGATGCAATACTTGCAGCCCGCCGGGCAACCCCGGCTCGTCACGATGAAGCTGAACGGGCCCTTCATCAGCGGCATGCGATATTGGTCCAATGGCAGCAAGTGGTGCAGCGGCATCGGCAGATCGTCCAGATCCGGGATGAACGGCCGATCCGGATTCACCACCGTCCGCCCATCCTCGCGCCAGACAAGCCCCTTGACCGCCCGCAACTTGGCATCGAGCTCGGCGTCCTCCGTGATGGTCGTCTCCGCGACGACCGCGCCGTTCACATGACCGTTCCCGTTATGCGTCGCACCCCCGTTGTTCGTCGCACCCCCGCTGTTCTCCGCACCGCCATTGTTCTTCGCACTATTGTGAAGCGCGATCCCGCCACCCGACGGCTTCCACATCGGATCCGTCTTCTGAAGCAGCTCGACCACCCACCCCGGCTGATCCCCCTCACGCCCTTCCACGACATCGATCAACTCACGGAACGTCAACTCCGGCTCGCCGCGCACGATGTAGTCAAGGGCCGGGAAGTCGCGCATCGTCTCCGTCGGCATCGGCGTGACGTGCGTGCCGAAGGCCATCGTCTTCGCGCCAAGGCTTTTCGCCAGCATAACGCCCAGCATGTCGTTGGTCAGCGTCGGCGCCGTCACCTGCGTCAAGTAGAACTTCGGCGCTTTCGCTCGCAAGATCCGCTCGAACTCGACCCAGCCCATCCGTTCCGCGTTCGCGTCGACGATCTCAAAGCTGTACTCCGGGTGGAGCATCGCCGCCAGCTGCGCCAGCGAGCATTGCGGCCACACCATCTCCTCACGACTGCGGCGCCCCACGCGGTGCTGCGTCCGGATCCAAATGCCCCCATCCGGCGTCGGCGGGTTGACCAACAACACGTCGACCGAACCTGGGGGCCGGGTATGCGTCTGATGCCGCACGGCCGCGCCGGCGTCAGGGAAGCCGGCGTTCCGGAGCGCCTTGACCGGGCGAGAACCCAGGTTGCGCCGCACGGCGATCTCCTTCGGATCGATCATCTTCGTTTCTCCGTCCTTCATCCTCTTCCCCCCCTCATGCTCCGGGCTTTCACACCCGTGCGCGCACACCTGTTCTCGTCGAGGCGATCGCCTCGCCACCCGCGGCACCGACTATCGACTCCGCGCGTTCCGCTTCCGGCCCGTCGATCTCCGCCCGCACCATCACCTCGCGCACGGAAAGCTCTTCAAGCACCCGCATCAGCACCCATGAGATCAGGAGCTGCAATCCCACAAGCGCGCCCAGAGTGCCGCCCAGCAACCACAGCCACACCCGAGTGATTTCCCAGCCTCGCAAGCCGAGCGCTACACCGATCGCCGCGAACACCGTTCCGCTCATCAGCGCCGCGAGTCCGATCCATCCAAAGCGCCGGTCGAGGCCCGGCAAGACCGGGTGCCGGCCGAAAAGGCCCTGGCGAACCGGCTCAGCGTGGAATAGGCTGACCAGATAGTTGAACGTGATCCCCAGGTTGAGGATCGAGACGCCCGCGACCCCAAAGACCATAGTCGCAAAGGCCATCATCACGCCCCACGGGCCAAGCTCGTCCACGCCCGCGGCCCGCATCGCGATCAGGGCCGCGCCCAGTGCTCCGGCCAATCCGAGCGCGCCGAGACCGAAGAGTCCGAGCACCCGAGCCGGGTTGTAGCCGAGCGCCGTCCAGATGATCGTAGTCAGGAAGCGCCGGCCGTCGTGGACCACGGAAAGCTTCGAACGCCCGACCCGCTCTTCGTATTTTATCGGCACTTCGATCATCCGCAGGTCTTCATGTATCGCGCGGGTGGTCATCACCGGGGTGAAATTTAGTCCGTCGGGCAACGGATAGAGACGTTCCAGGGACTCACGTCGCACTATGCGCTGCCCTGACGCGCTGTCCGTGATCTTCACCATGCCGATAAGGTTCACAAGGCGCACGAAAACGGAGTTGCCGATGCGCCGAACCAAGGGCATGCCGCTCTCCGAATCGCCCAGCCGAGAACCGACGACCAAGTCGGCCCGCTCCTCCAAAAGCGCACTCGCCATCAAGGCAAACGCTTCCGGAGGATATGTACCGTCCGCGTCCAGGAAGGCGAGTAAATCACCGTGGGCCGCGCGGAAGCCTGTCTTTATCGCCGCCCCGTAGCCCCGATTCACACTGTGCTCGATCACCGTCACGCCGGGAATCGCGGCAGCGATCGCGGCCGTGGAATCCGAACTGCCGTCGTCGACGACGATCAACTCCAGATCGCCGACTCCCACAGCGCCGAGCGCGTCCTTCACATCGAGCACCCGGCGGCAGATGTCCTCGATCCCATCGGCCTCGTTCCAGGCCGGGATCACGATCGAGAGCATTTCGGCGCTGTCCTTTGGGCGCGTCGAAAGACCGCCCATCGCTTCTACCACGTCTTCACCCCCGCGGCCCGGGATGCCGATCCCGCCCCGTTCACCACTGCGCGCCGGGCATCGGCGGCGGACCGGATGTCCCTGATCTCACGTGCCGGAACCCCGCCGACCACCGTATGGGGCGCGACGTCCTGGGTGACGACAGCCCCGGCCGCGACAACCGCCCCGCGGCCGATCCGAACGCCGTCCGTGATCACCGCGCCCGCCCCAACCCACACGTCGTCCTCAATCCTCACACCGCGCGCCGTGATTCCTTGCTCCGTGAACGGTCGATCCGGATCGTCGAAGACGTGGTCCACCGCCAGCACCTGCACCAGCGGCGCGAAGTACACCCGGTCCCCGATGTCGATGCCGCCCTGGCCGCGCAGTATG
>JBCLES010000006.1:0-89725 GCA_038913135.1 Anaerolineae bacterium | reverse complement strand
TAATCAGCCTGTCAGATAGGTGGACTCCTGACGGAGCGAATACCTGTGCGGGGGCATCCCCCCCGCCGAGGAACACTGATTCGCCGACGTTACTTGCTACTGCAATCGGCAACCATCGCGAAGAATCCGGTGGGGCTGGCCAGTCACCAGTATCGTTGCCCTCAGAATCCAGTACAACGGCACGGTAGGATCGGTCGGGTCTATCAGGGTCTCGGATAACAATAAGCCTATCTTCTTCTGCATACGCCAGATCCATCGGCCAAGCATCCGGGATGCTCGGCACATGCCAGATGTGAGTCTCCACCACTGCATATCTGGTGGCAAGGAGTTCTGCTGACACCCAGTGAAGTGACGAAGTACTTGCGCCGACAACAGAACACACACAAAGTGACACGACTAGCGCAACACAGAACTCCCGGCTCGATCGAACTGATGAAGACTCCGTCGTTGCGAATGTGCGATGCAAGCGCTTCGTCACGGGCAGACATTCACATCTGGGTTGCAGGGCGTGGCGCCGGCCGGAGGCGTCGGGGTTGATCCCGGAGTTGGCGAGGCCGGTGCTCCAGGCTGATAAAGTACTTCATAGACGATATCGCCGCCGGTCTGTCCGTGGGCACCACCGTACGTTTCGCTGAAGCTTTGGCATATGCTATAGACCGGTCCTTGGTTCACATACTCGTACGGCCATGCCGTGTCATCACAGTCCTCTGCATCAACGGCTTTCATCGCGACGAAGTCGGGATCTCGAACCCAGAAATAGAGCCAGTCCCACTGGTTGTCGCTGACCTCTTCATTCCAGTCAATGTGGTAGTCAATACTTTCGATACACGGAGCGCCACCTGCGGTGTAGTTCACACCAGCGGAGGAAGTGAAATCGTCGCACCAAGTAGAGATGCTTCCGTTGTGAAATTTGATGTTTGGATGAGTTCCAGATGTCGCCCCATCCGGGTGGATTTCCATTGTTTCAACTGTGCCGCCCCAGTTCGGTGAATAGAGCAAGAGCAATCGTGATGACCAATAAACCAGGAACTTCGACCTTCCAGACTCGCCGGGAGAATATTCGCATGGTTCTTACTCCTGTCATTATGCACCGGAGTGTGCGAACCGCGTCAATGCTGTCATCCCCGCTCTGGAGGGTGTGTCCAAGGTGCGCTTTGCATTTGCAATTCGGACGATCGCCGCTCTGATATAAACAGGGGCTCCAAGCTTATTCCGCCCATGAAATGCTAATCGCAGCGCACCTCAGACACTCGACCCTGTCAAACGGACACCCAAATTCGCCGTTTCTCCGTCGATACCCTTCCCATCAGTCCGGCGGAGGTTGGAGGCGAGTCCCGATTTCCACGGGTCGCCCACTTTTTCGGCCGCGTCCTGACCAGACGCGCCGAAGTCCGAGCTCTTCCCCCAAAAGTTCGGGTAAATCCAGAAGTGGTGTTGACATTATGTCAGTCAATCCAGTATTGTTATCGATCACCCAAAAGTGAGCCACGTCGATCGACACTGCGCAATTGACGTTGGCAGCCCTTCGGGATGTGGGGGAGAATCGCACAAGTCAACGTGAGCTGGCCTGGGAGGTGAGCATGACGTCACTGAACGTGACCACCTGCAACGTGCGCCGGGTGCGATGCTGTCTTGACGATCATTCGTGCCGACATTGCGGACAACCGGCTAGGCAGGTTGGCGAAGCAGCGCGCACCGCCATCGACTTCGATCTGGATCACCCCGTCGTGCTGTGGGTGACCGTGAGCGTCCACCACTGCAGTCGGTGCCGGCAGTACTTTCGCTCTCAACCGCCGTTTCTGCGACCTGATGCTGTCTACACCAACCGAGTCGTGAACAAGGCGGTCGCGTCGGTCTACGAAGATGGCATGGCCATGCGTCGGGCGGTGGATCGATCGACTGGGGGATTGGCCGACAAGATCCATTTGTGACGGGCTCGGCCGAGGCACTTGGGTCGCACGCACTTGGCATTGACCCTATCACGTCAGCGTTCGTCGTTCAAGGCGCGCGTGTTGCGTATCTAGTTTATCGCGCCGTCTCATGTCTCGTCATTGAAATTGACATTTGAGTTTGGCGGAGTATCTATTAGGTGTCGTTGGACCGGTCTGCAACACCGCCGAGATAGCCTCATTTGATGAGCCCGGATATTTTTGGCTCGGTTTCTCCGAAGCGGCGCATCGGCAAGAGTGTGACATCGAGTCGCACCGACTACTCGCGACGACCTCATCCCCCCAAGCGACGGAGGATTCACAATGGCAAACGTATTCGACAAGGTGATCGACTTCTTGAACAAGCCGCTGCCCGGCACGGCCAAGAAGGACGACAAGAAGGACGCGAAGAAGCCAACCGTGGTCAAGGCCGAAGAGAAGGCCCGCGACATCCAGGCGGAAATGCGAAAGCGTGAGCTTGAGCTCAAGCGCCAGCAGGCTAAGGCGGCCGCCACAGATCGCAGCAAGGTCATCGCGGAGCGCACGAAGCTCCGCGAGTTGCGCAGGCAGTATGAGACGGAGTTGTCCAAGCAGGCGGAGACACATGCCGCCACCGAGGATTGGACGCATACCGTTGTTCCGGGCGACACGCTGAGCGGGATTGCCAAGAAGTACTACGGTGACGCCTCGCGCTGGCCCGAAATCCACGCGGCCAACAAGGGCAAAATCAGCAATCCCAACCTGATCTATCCGGGCCAGACCTTCGTCATTCCGGACGACGACGAGTAGGACCGGTAGCGTTGCGCGACTAGCGCCCAGCGCGTACGTCGAAAACTGGAAAGCGCCCCGGCCTTGCGGCCGGGGCGCTTTCTCTTTTACAGTCCACCTCCGGGTGTCTCTGCCTTCGACACGCCCCTTCGGCTGCTGCCTTGCGAAGCTACTTGCAATGCGGTCGGCAATCCTGCGCCCTGAGGCGTGGCACCAACGACTATTGCGCCGATCGCCCTGTCAGCTTCTCGTACACGACCACCACGATGACGGCTCCAACAAAGGCCGCCAGAATCCCGAGCACGCTGAACGTTTCGACAGTGACTGCCAAGAACATGCTGCCGAGCCAGCCGCCGATCAGCGCACCGATCATGCCGGTGACGACGTCGGCGATGTTCAGGGCCGTGTTCTTGTGAAGAACATAGCCGGCTAGCCAGCCACCGAGCGCACCTACGATGATCCACGAGATCAAACCAATCATGGGACTATTCCTCCTTGGGAGTGCGGAACAGCGCCGCGAAGCCATGCGAGCGACGTTGCTGAGCGCTTTGTACATCATAACAGGTGTTCGGGGCAAGTCGAGCGGACGATCTTGGCGCAGACGCAGATGAGCGTGCTAGAGTGAGCACGATTGAAAGGAGCGATCCGATGCACGATCACGTCTACAAGAACATCGAACTGACAGGCTCGTCCTCGGTCTCGATCGAGGACGCCATACAGACCGCGATCGGTCGGGCCGCGCAATCGGTCCGGAACATGCGCTGGTTCGAAGTAACCGAGACGCGCGGCTACATCGAAGAGGGCGGCGTAGCCTACTACCAGGTCACGCTGAAGATCGGGCTCACGCTGGAAGACGGCGCAAGCGGGTAGGCTGAACGATCGATCGCGGATCGCCGGCGAACGGGTCATTCCCGGTCGCCGCTGGTTGGTGCGATTCGCTTCGATTCGTTTCGGGTTGGGTTAAATGGGCTGGGCGTGAAGGGACTCCGCTCGTCTCGGATCTCTACTCGCCCGAAACGCGCGCTGACCCCCGCCCACGTCGCTTCCGCGCTACACGCAGCCGCACTTCGGCCTGCCTCAGATCGGCCAGCGCTTCCAAGCGTTCGGCTTTTTCCGGAGCGCTCGCCAGCGTGGCGGCGGCTCGTTCGCGAGCCTTCTCGGCACGATCGATATCGATCTCGTCGGCTTTCTCGGCTATGTCCGCCATGACGATCACATGGTTCGAGACGACCTCGACGAAGCCCCCGCCAATCGCGAGTTCCTCGCGGATGTCACCGCGAATGATCTCGAGGGTTCCGGCCTTGAGTGCGGCGACCACAGGTGCGTGGCGCGGCCTGATACCCATCAAGCCCTCGGTGGACGGCACCACTACGGTGTCGACGTCGGCGGCGCTGTAGACTTCGCGTTCGATAGTCACTACATCGAGCTTCAGCGGCACGAGGGGGCTCCTGGCTCTTCGCTCGGCAAGTGCGTCATGTCGCTCGCCTCGCCTCTCATCTTCAACGGGCGGCGGTTCAGTCCATCAACCCGCGCGCCTTCTCCACCGCTTCGTCGATGCCGCCGATCATATAGAAGGCCTGCTCCGGCAGATCGTCGTGCTTGCCGTCTAGGATTTCGCGGAAGCCGCGCACCGTCTCGAGGCGGGGAACATACTTGCCCTCGAGGCCGGTGAATCGTTCGGCGACGCGCATCGGCTGGCTGAGGAAGCGCTCGATCTTGCGGGCGCGCGCTACAAGTATGCGATCGTCGTCAGATAGCTCGTCGACGCCGAGGATGGCGATGATGTCCTGGAGATCGCGGTAGCGCTGAAGCACCCGCTGCACTTCGCGCGCAGTCCGATAATGCTCTTCGCCTACGATGCCCGGGTCGAGGATGCGGCTGGACGACGCCAGCGGATCGACGGCCGGGTAGATGCCGCGGTCGGAAATTGATCGCTCGAGCGAGATGGTGGCGTCGAGGTGGGCGAATGTCGTAGCCGGCGCCGGATCGGTGTAGTCATCGGCAGGAACATATACCGCCTGAAGGCTTGTGATAGCGCCCTTGGTCGTCGTCGTGATCCGCTCTTGGAGCTGGCCCATTTCTGTGCCAAGCGTCGGCTGATAACCGACTGCGCTCGGCATGCGGCCGAGGAGCGCTGAGACCTCGGAGCCCGCCTGGACGAAGCGGAAGATGTTGTCGATGAACAAGAGGACGTCCATGCCCTGATCGCGATAGTACTCCGCCATCGTCAAAGCGGTGAGCGCGACGCGGAGGCGTGCACCAGGCGGCTCGTTCATCTGGCCGAAGACCATGATGGTCTTCTCCATGACGCCGGCCTCGCGCATCTCGCCCCAAAGCTGAGTGCCTTCGCGCGAGCGTTCGCCCACGCCGGCGAAAGCGCTGACGCCCGAGTGCTCGAGAGCCATCGTCTGGATCATCTCCATGATGATGACTGTCTTGCCGACGCCCGCTCCGCCGAAGACTCCCGTCTTGCCGCCGCGGGTGAAAGGCGCGATCAGGTCGATGACCTTCAATCCAGTCTCGAAAACTTCGGTCTGCGTCGACTGGTCGATGAATTCGGGCGCAGGACGGTGGATCGGGTACATCGTGTCGGTCACGACCGGCTCGCCAGGATCGATCGCCTGGCCGAGCACGTTGAAGATGCGTCCGAGAGTAGCGTCGCCGACCGGAACCGTTATCGGGGCACCCGTATTGATCGCCGCGGAGCCTCGTGCGAGCCCGTCCGTAGATCCCATGGAGACGCAGCGCACCACATTGTTGCCGAGGTGTTGCTGGACCTCGACGATGAGCGAAGCTTGGCCTTCCCGCGGGATCTCAACTGCGAAGTAGGTCTCAGGCATGCCTTCTTGCGGGAAGCGCACGTCGACGACCGACCCTAGAATCTGGGTTACCTCGCCGCCCTTCCCATTGCCGTCTGTAGCCACGAAAGCCTCCGTCTTTTCGGCGTTCAGCCGCTCTTGCGCAGCGCTTCTGCGCCGCCGGCGATATCGAGAATCTCGGCGGTAATGTCCGTCTGCCGCGCTTTGTTGAATTGAAGCGTCAGGTCGTCGACCAAGTCGCCGGCGGCCTTGGTCGCGTTGC
Organism: Anaerolineae bacterium; assembly: GCA_038913135.1. Lineage (GTDB taxonomy): Bacteria > Chloroflexota > Anaerolineae > Epilineales > Epilineaceae > JBCLES01. The sequence continues at coordinate 83,948 of JBCLES010000006.1, read as the reverse complement.
TCATCGCGACCATTCGTGCTGAGTGTTCGCTAGCCTGTGCCTCGAGCAATGCTTGATAAATTCGCATTTCCACGAGCCGCGGAAGGACTTCGTCCAGCACTTCTTCGGGACTCGGCTCGAATTCGAAGACCGCCCTATTGGTCTGCACGCTCTCCGGGATCTCGACGGGCAGCAATTGCTGGGTCACCGGCGTCTGCCTCACGACAGATTCGAAGTCGGCGAATACCAGGTCCACGGACGAAAAGTCGTTGCCGAGGTATCCGTCGAGGATGAGCCGCGCGATCGGGGTGATGTCTAGGATCGAAGGCGCGTCTGGGACGTCGGTGAATTCCGCGACCAAATCGGCGTGGCGGCGCGCAAGAAAGTCGCGGCCCTTTTTGCCCATCGCGACCCATCGAATATCGCCGCCTATCCGCTCATCGGTATCGCGTATCGCATGCCGGATGACGTTGAGCACAAGACCGCCCGTCAAACCGCGATTGGGTGTGATCAACAAGACACCGGAATTGCCGGTACGACTGACGTCCAGAAGAGGATGTCCGACATTCTTGCCGCCGGATTGAGCGCGAAGATACGACATCACGTCCGCTGCCCGCTGCGCGTATGCACGGCTGCGAAGGGTAGCGTCCTGTGCACGCCGCATCTTGGAGGCGCTCACGGCCTCCATCGCCCGGGTCACCTTCCCGATGTTGGTGACCGAGCGGATACGACGTTTAATGTCGCGTGTCTGACCGGCTGCCATCGCTGACTAGCCTTTAGCGCCGCGCGTCGCGGCCCATGTCGCGTTGTACGAAGCCAGTGCCTCGTTCAACTGCGCCGTCATCGCGTCGTCCATCGCCTTCTTTTCCTGAAGCGCTCGGCCGTTGTCGGGATAGGTGTCGGCCATGAAGCGCACCAGGCCGTCCTGCCAGGCCTGCATGTCATCGACCGCCACATCATCGGCAAAGTTGTTGGTTACGGCGTGGATGACCATCACCTGATCCGCGAAGGACCACGGAGCGTACTGCCCCTGCTTCAAGATCTCTTGTAGGCGCGTGCCGCGGTCGAGCTGTCGCCGGGTGGCCGCGTCGAGATCCGAACCGAATTGCGCAAAGGCGGCAAGGTCACGGAAGGCGGACATCTCCAGCCGCAGCTTGCCCGCTACTTTCTTCATGCCCTTGAACTGAGCGTCTCCACCGACACGGCTGACCGACAAGCCGGCGTTCACCGCCGGGCGGATGCCAAGGTTGAACAGATCCGGCTCGAGGTAGATCTGGCCATCGGTGATCGAGATGACGTTGGTCGGAATGTACGCCGAGACGTCGCCAAGCTGAGTTTCGATGATCGGCAGGCTGGTGAGCGAACCGCCGCCGCGCTCGTCGTTCAATTTGGCGGAGCGTTCGAGCAGCCGCGAATGGAGGTAGAAGACGTCGCCCGGATAGGCTTCCCGGCCCGGAGGGCGGCGCAAGAGGAGCGAGACCTCGCGGTAGGCCTGGGCATGCTTGGACAGATCGTCATAGACGATCAGGGCGGAGCGCCCGTTCTCCATGAACTCTTCGCCCATCGCGGTGCCGGTGTACGGGGCGATGAATTGGAGCGCCGCCGATTCAGAAGCCGTCGCCGCGACCACGATTGTGTGGTCCATGGCCCCGTTCACTTCGAGCGTGGCAACGATGTTGGCTACCTGGGCACGCTTCTGCCCGATCGCCACGTAGATGCAAGTGATATCCGACGTTTTCTGGTTGATGATCGCGTCGATCGCGATGGCGGTCTTGCCGGTCTGGCGGTCGCCGATGATCAGCTCGCGCTGGCCGCGGCCGATCGGGATCATCGCGTCGATCGGCTTGATGCCGGTCATGACCGGCTCGTTCACGTTCTGGCGCTCGGTCACACCGGGCGCGATGCGCTCGATCGGCCGCGACTTGTCCGATCGGATCGGCCCTTTGCCGTCGATCGGCTGACCCAGCGCGTTGACCACGCGACCGATCAGCCCGTCGCCGACGGGCACCGAAATGACTGTTCCGGTCGAGCGCGCGACATCGCCTTGTTCGATCGCGGTCGCATCGCCGAGGATGACGACGCCGACCGAGTCCGTCTCTAGGTTTAGCGCCATCCCGTAAACGGATTCGCCGTCGCCGGAAGGGAATTCGATCAATTCGCTGGCGAGCGCTCCGCGCAGGCCCTCGACACGTGCGATACCATCGCCGACTTCGATGACCGTGCCGGCGTCGACAGCCTCGACTTTGGCTTCAAATTGATCGATCGCGCGCCTGAGTGAGGCCGCGATATCTTGAACATTGACCGCCATGTTGATTCCTCGCGCTTATGCCGCGTCCACCTGAGTTCTAGATCAGCGGGCGCCGGTTCCGGTCAGCTCTTGGCGCAGCTGCCCCAGCCGCGCGACCACACTTCCGTCGACATAGCGATCGCCGACGCGGACGATGACTCCGCCAAGTATCGATGGATCAATCCGATAAGCGATCGGCAGATCCTTCCCGTGCTTCGCCTGAAGTCGAGTCTCGATGATTTCGCGCTCAGCGTCCGTGAGAGCAACCGCGGTGGTGACCGTCGCGTTGATCAGCAGCGCGCCGCTGCCGCCGTGCTCGACGTGTTCGAGCGCGCTGCGTAGGGTGTCGAGGTCGATGGCATCCGCGGCGCCCTTCAGGAGCTCGCGCGCCCTTTCTTGCAGGCTGTCGAGAAGGTCGCCGGCCCCGCTCACGCTACCTCTCCGATCTCGTTCTTGAGGAAGTCGGCGATGAGTTCGCGATGGCGCTTCTCATCGACGGCGACTCCAACCACCTTCGCCGCCGCGGCAAGCGCCAACTCCGTGATGTCCGTTTGCACGCCGGCGAGCGCGGATTGGCGGGTTTGCTCCGCATCATCGCGCGCCTTCGCCATCATCGAATCGGCTTCCGAGCTGGCTTGGGCCAGCCGATTCTTTGCCGCTTCCTCGCTTGTGGCGACAGCCGCCTGCAAGCTCGCTTGAGCCTGCCGACGTTCAGCCGCGATCTGTGCCTCCAGCGCCGAGCGCTCTTCCGCTGCATTCGCTGCGACACGCTCGGCTTCTGCCAGCGATTCGGCGATTTTGGTCTTTCGCCCTTCATAAGCGTTCATCACCGGCTGGTAGAGGATCCGCCGAAGCAGCCACATCAGCAGCAGGAAATGGACGATCTGGAAGAGCAGCATGGGGCCGTTGACGCCAAACTTATCCACGGCGAAGTCCCTCCTGGTACATTCTCGATCCAGATCTCTAGAAGACGAACATCAGAATGAAGGCGATAACCATCGAATAGATGGCGATCGACTCGCAGAACACGATCCCGAGGATCATGTTCGTGCGCAGTTCACCGCCCACCTCAGGGTTGCGGCCGAGCGCGTGGAGCGCCCCGTTCACGACGATCCCGATGCCGACGCCGGGGCCGATGAGGCCCGACATCGCGAGACCGGCAGCGACAAGCTTAGCTGCATCGAGTTCCATAGCCGGTGTTCCTCCTGTGCTTTACGTGTCTGACTGAGCGTGACTCGGGTGTGGGCCTTTTCGTGTTCGCGTTACCGGTCCGTCGGCACCGAGCCGCCGCCCCGGGTCGTTCTAGTGAGCGTCGTGCGATTCGATTGCGATGGACATGAAGACCAGGGTCAGCATTGCGAAGACAAAGCCCTGGATAATCCCGACGAAGAGCTCGAGTCCGTAAAAGGGCATCACGAGCAGGAACGGCACTAGGAACGGCATAATGAACAGCAGCACCTGGCCGGCGAAGAGGTTGCCGAACAAACGGAAGGAGAACGAGATGATCCGAGCGAACTCGGACAGGAGCTCGATCAAGCCGACGAAGAAGGCCAGCGGGCTCTTGAAGCTGAAGAATTTCTTCAAATAGCCGAGGCCGAGCGCATTGAAGCCGGCAAATTCGATAACGACGAAGGCTATCAGAGCGAGCGCCAGCGTGAAGTTGAGGTCGGAGGCAGGGACGCGGTAGAAGGGGATGAGCACCCTCTCGTTCTCAGGACGGCCGCCATGATCGCCCTCGCCAGCGGCGGCGCGGTCTTCGTCGCTCGCGGCGCCGTCCCCGGACGATTCCTCGTCCGCATGCGCGTCCTCTGCACCATCTTCCACGGCGTCCGACTCGGATTCGCTGGCCTCGGCGCGGGAGACCGCCATCTGAACGCCGGCGATCTCTTCGAACACAAAGTAGGTGTGTTCTTGATCCGCTGGAACCAGACCTTCTTGCTCGCCGGGGCACTCACCGCTCACGCACGTTAGACCCACGGAGTCGAAGCCGGGGACGAGTTCCATCCAATTCGACACCACGACCAGGAAGAACATGGTCAGGATGAGGGGTAGCCAACGCTTGGCGCGTTCTTCTCCGACGAGCTGGATGGCGAGGTCCTGCCAGTAACTGATAACGACCTCGAACATGTGGAAGAGGCCGCGCGGCACATCGCCGATCTGACTGCGTGCGATGAGCGCAAGGACGATGAGCAGGACGTCCGCGGAGAGAAGCGCGATGACCGTGTTCGTGATGGGGAAGTTGATTCCCGGGATCACAAACACTGGTTCCGCCGGCAATTGGATGTGCGGCAACGGAATGTCGATGAAGATCGCGCTGGCCACCATCGCCACGATGACGGCAGTGATCGGCAGGAGCACTCGGGGTCTAAGCATGCGTGACACGGATCAGTCTTCCTCTTTCGAGCCGCGCGGGGCGATGGTCTCGAAGCGATCGAGGGTCTTTCGAGCGACGAGCAACGTACCGACCGAAGCGCCGATCAGCGAGCCGATGACGACTCCCCACGGCCAGGTACCCAATCGGCGATCCATCAGCAGTCCTAGCGTAACCGAGGCAAAAAGAAGCGGGGCGAGCACGGCGGTCAGGGCGATGATCCACGCCTTCACTGTGCGTACCCCCGCGGACTTCCACTTACGACGGGCGGGAGTATAACACCCGCCCATTTTCCTGACAAGGGATTCTGCGGCATTCTACGAAATCGATCGCCTTGGTGCATTTCGCGGCCTCCTGAGACTTTCAGCATCGAGCGAAATCGGGAGATTTCGAGCGGGCAACCAGAATTTTTCGGAGAGATACCTGTGCTGGATCTCCGAGCCTGGCCCGTTACGATCTTGGTGCGTTAGGGCGCATAGCGACAACCAGCCACACCTGATCGCCATCCACGTTCCGGACCACGGTCGTCGCCTCCAGCCCCGCCGCTCTAGCGCGCTCGGCGATTGTGATGCCGGGATGCCTCCTGACATCGGCCTCTTTGCGGTGCCCGCTGGCACGATCGGTGATTGAGATCCCGGGTTGCGCCTCGACGTCGTCGCGCTGCCCGCCGGCACGATCTGCTCCGCCTGTGCTTCCACCGGCGCCGAGAGCAATTCGCGCCAGGACGTCCCATAGCCCTTGTCCGACTGGTGTGGCGGCAAGAACGAAAGCCGCCGTACCGCCTGGAGCTAGCACCCGTCGGACATCGGATATCGCAGCTGGAGACAGCACCGCGGGCGAAGGAAACGTCGCGATCGCCGATGAAAAGCTTCCTGCGGCGAACGGGAGTCGGCGAGCATCGGCCATGACGAGCGACGCCGGCCCTGTGCGAGCCCCGGTGCGATAAAGCCGATTTAACCTACGCCGAGCACGGCGTAGCATCGCCGGTGATCGATCGACACCGACGACGAAGCGCGACTTCCCGCGCCTGGAGTCATCCGCGATCTTGTGTTCGAGTAATCGGCCTGTGCCGGGGCCGATCTCGAGGAGCGGACCATCTTCCGGCACCCACTCTAGCGCGCACTGCCCCCAGCGCCACCACCGTCCGCGCGACACCATCCACGCTATGGGATCGTGCAAGCCAGAGAGCGGGCCATAAAGGAGGTGGAAGAAGCGAAGGATGAGCCGTCGGCGCCGGTTCGGCATGTTGGGCGCGAGCCTATGTTGGACGCCATTAGAAATGTCAAGCCGACTGCGCCAAGTAGAAATGTTACTCACCGGGTGGCGAGCCGAGCACCGCCCGCCAGCCTGCCCACGCGTAACCGTGCCCGCCGCCCGTCTCCAGCGTGCGATCGGTAGCGGCTTCGAGGTGCCGGCTCGAAGCGAGGATGTCGATACGTCGCAATGTCGTGCCGGCCTGTTCGAAGGCGGCGAACACCGAACGCAATCCGTCCGCGACTCGTTCGGTGGCCGCGTATTCCACTATCCCACGTTCATACGACGTGCGGATGGTCAAGGCGTCGATAGTAGTCGGATCGATCCGGCTCCGGCGCGTGATCAAGAGGACGGTCGCATCTCCGATGTCGCCGATCCAGACATGGGCAGGTTCGGTATCGGCAGGGCCGCCGCTGGCGGTTTCGACGTCGGCAGGATCGGCGTCGACAGGATCGGAAGCTCCGGTCTTAGGAGTCGCGGCGGCTCTGCCGCCGCCGACCTTTGTATCGCCGATTCGTTCCGCGGTCAGGGCTGCCTCGCGGCGGACGGTGGGATCGGGATGGGCCGCGGCGACAGCCCTCAATCCGCCCAATGCCTCCCCAGCGCCCATCGCGTCGAGTGCCGCGACGGCAGACATCGCGATGTCCGTGTTCAGCGCATGCGCGAGCGGCACCAGGAGCGCGATGGCCAGTGGATCGCCAAGGCGCGCAAGGTCGTCGATAGTGTGAAGTACGTCGCGTATCGGGAAGTGAGCGAGAGATTCGAGCGTGTTGATCGCCGCGAAGGGATCCACCAGCGATCGGACGGCGAGGGCGAGCGCTTCGCGCTTCAATGCGCCCGGGTCGTTAAGGTACGAGACGAGCTCTGCGTCTTCCATCGGATCATCGAGCGCCTCGAGCAACGCAGCCGCGGCAAGGCGGTTGAGATCGGGCACTCTTCTTTCGCCGATCAAAGCTCTTAGCGCCGGCGGTAGGGCCGCCGCCAAAGGCAGCTCGGTCCACCGATGCAACACACGCGCGGCGGCGTGGACAGCGGACGGTTCGCGCGAATCGTGGAGGCGACGGAATACGAGGGGCAGAGCGTCGAGTTCGCGCCCGGCGAGGCGGACTATCAGCCGGTCAGCCTCTTCAAGGGTGACGTCTGCTTGGGCGAGGCGGTCTAGCACCTCGATAACGGTCGTCGGTTCCACGCGGGGCAGTATAGCGCGCTGATTCTCGGTAATGTGCGCGGAATCAGACGGCGGGCAGAATAGGGTCACCTGGTGGAGGATGTCTGCCGACGCCTGCTGCCGCGGATGGAAACGTGCGGTCTCGCCCGCCGGCCGGACAGCTGCTATCCTGGCGCTGGCGCTGATCGGGCCCAAGACGAGGATTGCTATGGCCAATGCTATGATCGCCCTCTCGACCGTGATCGCTTACCTGCTCGGTTCGGTGCCGGTCGGCATTTTGGTCTGCCGTCTTTACGGCAAGGATCCACGGGAGGTCGGCAGCGGAAGGACCGGCGCGACCAATGTCTACCGGACCGTCGGGCTTCCCGGCGGGCTCGCGACCGTTGCCGGCGACGTTCTCAAGGCCACCTTGGGGGTCTACATCGCCGGGAAGATTGCACCGGATCCGAATCTGGTAACGCTGGCCCAATCGTTGGCGGCCGGGGCCGCGATCGTTGGCCACAACTACTCTGTCTATATCGGCTTCCGCGGCGGCGCTGGCGGCACACCTAATCTCGGCGGCCTCCTCGCGATCTTTCCACTTGCGTTCGTTCCAACCGCTGTCGCGGCCGGTCTCGTTTGGGCGCTGGGCCGCATCGCGTCGCTTGCCACACTCACGATTTCGGCGATCGTGTTCGCTGTGACGATCTGGCTTTTCATCGACGGCGTTCGGCCGGGCTCGATTTTGGTCTACGGCATCGGCCAGCTTGTCCTTGTCGTATGGGCATTGCGGCCGAACATCGCCCGACTCCTTCGCGGCGAGGAACGTCGGATTTCACTTTCGAAGGACTTTGTCACCTGAAGAGTCGAAGAGTGAACGAGCCTCGGTCGGATTGTGCCTCTGCAGCGAGGGCGCAGGGACCTCCGCTGCCTCGTTCAGGTTCCAGCTGATGGCTGCCACGCGTTGGATCATCACTACCTTGTGGTTAGCGATTCTCGTTTTGGTCTATCAGCGGGTTGGACATCTCGAAGCGCTTGGCGCGCTCCTTCTGACCCTGATCTTGATCGCGATCTATGGCGGGCACGGGCTGTCTGGGTCGGAACGATGAGAGCACTTGTCGCGGGTGCGGGGGCCGTCGGCTCATGGCTCGGAGCCGGCCTCGCGGCCGGCGGAGCGGAGGTGACGCTCGTCGCCCGCGGATCGAAATTTGATGCGCTGTCGGAAGGGGGGCTGAGGCGGCGGGTCGACGGTTCGGTCCAGCGCTTCGACGTCAAGGTGTTGGACTCGATCTCGAGGGCGGCGGCTAGCGGTCCATTCGACTGCACGCTGGTCACGGTCAAGAGCTACCATACGACTGCAATTGCCGAAGAGATCGCTGCTGCCGGACTCCGCGGGCCTTTCATCAGCTTCCAGAATGGGATCGGGAACGAATCGATGCTCGATGCAATTATTACGGGCGGCGAAGCCCCGTCGGGCGTCGCGCTCGCTCGCGTTCCATCCTACCCGGGTACGCCCGTCATTGCGGCGACTCTGACGTCGGCCGTTCAGATGATCGAACGTGGGATTGTACAGCTACGTGGATCCGCCAAGAGTGGGGTTGGGCTCCCGAGTCGCGGTGAAGCGACTTCGGATCGCCTCGCTGCGGCCCTCGTCGCCGGCGGCGTCACCGTGCGGCGCTATTCCGATCCGGATGCGATGAAATGGTCCAAGCTCCTATTGAACATGCTCGGTGCCGCGACTAGCGCGATCGTACGCCGTCCGCCTTCAGAGATCCTGGCCAGGCGCGATGTATTCGCTATCGAGTACAGGGCTTGGCGAGAGGCGATCGCCGTAATGCGAAGGCTAGGGTTGTCCGCGGAAGGATTGCCCGGCTATCCGGTCGATCGCTACGCTGCAGCCGCCTCCGCGCTGCCGGCGCCGCTTCTGGGCGCGCTCTTCAGTAGACGGCTGGCGCGGGCACGCGGTGACCGCCTGCCGGGAACGGCCGCCGATATCATCGCCGGGCGCGTCGAATCCGAGATCCACGCGATGCACGGGATAATCGCCGAAGTGGGCTCCGAGTGTGGCGTTGCGACCCCCGTTTGCGCCGCTCTCTGCGATCTCGTCGACGGGATCGCGCGGAGTCGTATTCCGGCGGAGCGATTCGCTGGAAATCCGCGTGCCCTTGCGGAAGCCGTGCTGAACCCGTCTAAACCGGCGCGAACATGAGCCTAGTGACAACCGCCTTGGTCCTGGATTCGGCCGGCGTCTTGTGGATGTCGGGCGAAGACCGTCTCGACTTTCTAGAGCGCATGTCCACGAACCGTTTGTCGGATCTTGAATCCGGAATGGGCCGCGCGACCGCAGTTCTTTCCGACATCGGGCGGGTCGTCGATTTCGTTGGTTGTTTCTCTGCGGCCGAAGGGGCGATCGTCGTGACCAGCGCCCTTGGAGCAGCCCCCGCGCTAGCCGGCCACCTCCGCAAGTACATTCTTTTCAACGATCGTGTGCGCATCACGGACGCGAGTGATCAGGTGACCGTGTTCCGGCTGGTCGGACCCGGTGCAGCCGAGATCTTGCGATCGGTCACGACGGTCGACGCGTCAGCGCTGCCGCCATCGGCCTGGGTGGAGATCGGCGAAGGTGAAGAGTCGACGTGGGTCCTGCCGCATGTGCCACCCGATCGATCGTTGGGTTTCGACATCGTTGTGCCGCAGGGGGCACGGTCGATCGACATGCGCGCCCGCATTGCCGGCGCCGGCGTCGGCGTAGGATTGGCCGATGTCGACAATTACGCTATGGCCAGAATCGAAGCCCGGCGTCCGGCTTGGGGATACGAGATAGACGGTGCCCGAAATCCGCTTGAGCTCGATCTTCGCGAAGTCATCGATTTCAGCAAGGGCTGCTACATCGGACAGGAAATCGTGGCGCGGCTCGACACATATGACAAGATCCAACTCCAGATGGTGCGGCTCCGATCCAGCGCCCCGATGAGTTCGGGCGATCGCGCGTATACGTCTGATCCCGGAATCGAGCATGCGGGAGCGCGCCGGAAGAGCGGGAGCGTCACATCGGCTGCGCGATTAGGTAGGGAATGGCACGCGCTCGCAATCGTCCCGACCGCGTTCGGTGCTGCGCTTGAAAAGCTCGTGATCGTCGGAGACGCGGGCGCGTTGACTGCGGAAGTCGTTCGGTGACTGTCTCGGCCTTGGCCTAGGGCATGGCTTCGCCCGAACGTCACGGGAGATTCGACGATCGTTGCGATAGTTCCGCCCGTACTCCGCCCCGCTGGGGATCTCGACTGGTGAGGGTGCCGGTGCATCGTTGGCCGAACCCGACGGATTCAGCGTGGCGGAGAATTAGCCCACAACGCTGTGTCACCCAGACAGGCACGCATCGATAGTCGGTGTATTGAACGCAAAAGCCGGCCTGGAATCGGCCGGCTCGTTTTCCAAAATGTTGAACCTATTGACAGTCTGTCGGAGGCTCGCGTATAATGCCCCCGCGAGGGCAGAGAGCCGCGTTCAACCCAATTCCCCCCCTGTCCCTCGGGCGAACGCGGCTCTCTTCCTCTTTTCCCCCCATCGGTGCGTGATGTGCACCACTCAGCCAAATTTCCAATCGAGTATCGCTGTACTCAACCTAATAAACGGGATTTGCTTTCGATTAGATACGGCCGGCCGGAAAAACTTTCGGCCGGTCTTGTCGTTAACTCCGCACGGCCGTGAGCTTCGCGTTGTCTAACGTGTGCATGGCATGGTATGGCGTAGACCTCCCATGCGACAATTGCGCCACGACAAGCGCCCCAACCGCAAAACTGCGCCCGCCGACCTGGCGGGCGCGGTTTACATCGGTTCGTGTGGTACTCAAATTCTACGGAGCTCCGCCAGGAGGTTCGGAAGGCGGCGGCTCAGAGGCCGGCGGCGGCTGAACGAACGGAGGCGGAGGCCCGACGGGTGCTCCACCACCACTCGGCGGCGCAACGCCGCTCGGCGGCTCGCTTCCGCCGGCACCTGGGCCAGTCGAGCCCGGCTGACCACCACCTGCCGGCGCTTCATTGCCCGCACCCTCATCCCGATCGTCTTCTTCTTCCGGAATCGTGACTTGAATAGCGCCGGGAACGTCATCCACGAGCTTATCAACGATCGGATTTGAAGGCGGCTGAGCCGGTGCGGCCGTCTTCTTCGATGCATCGGCAGTCGGATCCGGCTCTTGCGGAAGCGGGCGCAGGAGTGGGCGTGTAGCCCAATCATAACTCGGGGGCTTGGCTGCGGCGCTGGCAGCTTCTTCTTCCGCCAGCCGTGCCGCTTCATTCGCTTCGGCTGCCCTTATCGCGCGGAGCTCTGACAGGACAGCTTCGGATTCCGCGTCGGCCTGTCGTCCCAATCTGTCAACCAAATCGGCCAGCATTCGCCGCTGATCCGTGGAAAGGCCGGCGAGAGCATTAGGTACTCCCGCCTGCCCGCTCAACCAACTTTCGAAAAGGGAGTCCGGAATCTCGGAACCTGCTTCCCGAAGGCGGGCCATTTCGTCCAAACGCCGTTGCGCATGCAACGTGCGGAGACTTACGCGACGCTCCGGATCGAAGGTCACGAGAAGCTCTGCACTTTCGCCAAAGCGCTTCACGTGGTAAAGCGGCTCGCCGGGCAAACTGCTAGCAGCGACCGGAGCAACCCCCGCAGTGCCGGCAAATGCCACGGCCGCCGTGAGGGAAAGCGTCATCGTCGCCGTGCGCGCTCGCCGCATGAACGTCGACCGCGGGGCAAGTCCGCCGACCCCATAGCGCACGGAGGCCACCAGCTTTCGCGAAGTCAGTCGCTCTCGCCGACGTCGTTCGACCAAGGCCGTCAGGCGGCGCTTTCCGGCCTCGCGGCGATCGATGGCCGGCCATGGCGGCTCAGCGTCACGCAGCGTGCGTGCGGCAAGTATCACGGGATGAAGCGCCTGAGGGCAGCGCTCGAGGAGTTCATTCTCCGGTACGCCGGCCTTGATCTCGACTACTACGCCTTCCGCGGCCTCAACCAGACGCCTGCGCGCGGCTACTGTCTCGAGCAACTCGGACTTTCGCTCGCGCTTGCCGGTCGGAAGAGGTACAAGGTCGCGCATCCACTCGGTCGCGGCCAACAAAGGTCGAAGCTCATCAGCCTGATCCGGGAATCCGGCGAGCACGTGCTCAAGCTCATCGCCGCCGTTCAGGCGGGCGAGACACTCGTCCAATTCATGCTCAAGCCGGTACTTCACCTTGTTCCCCCAGTACGCGTCCTAGGGATGAGAGCGCGCGATGCTGTAACGATTTAACGGCCCCCTCGGTCTTGCCCAGGATCCGAGCAACCTCTAAGTTGCTCAAGCCGTCCACAAACTTCAATATGACCACTTGCTGCTGATCGTCCGTCAATTCGGACAATGCTCGCCTGAGTGCATCGTGCGTGAACTCCGAGTCGAGGAACTTCGTCGGCGCTTCGATCGACGAGACCAGCTTTTCCTCGAGCGAAATCGCCGTCTTGGCGGGCTGTCGTCTGAAGTGATCGACGACTAGGTTGCTCGCGATACGGTACAGCCATGCCGAGAATGGAACCCCTCGGAAGCTGAACGAATCAATCGCTTCCATAGACTTGACGAAGACTTCCATCGTCAGGTCTTCCGCCAGGCCCGGTTCGCCCACGCGATAGAAAATATATCGGTATACACCGTTGTAATACCGCTCGTAGATCTCGCCGAACGCTTCGGGATCGTACGCCTGAGCTCTTCGTATCAGGTCGTGCTCTTCGTGCACGGGCCGGCATCCTTATGCTCATTAACGGGGGGCGGCCGCGCGAGATACGGCCCTAGCATTAACAAACCTTCAGCGTGTTCTAAGTCTGCGCGAATGTCCCCAACCGGTGTGCGGGGTCCGGCCGCTGACAATCCTAACGGATACGAGGCTCCCCGTCAACGCCTTCTTATGCCCAGCACGTCGCGCGGCGGAGGGGCCGAATCGAGCCACGCAAGGGCGAAGATATCGTTGCCGACGATCGGTCCGAGCGGAGTTTTCATAATCCGTCCGGCCAGCCGCCCGAACAAAGGCCGCCTGAGCACCACGTAGCCCTTTCCGCGGAGCGGGTCCGGATACAAACGCCCGTCCGCCAACGCGGCCTGCCGCGTGGTCCACTCCTCGACCCACACCCTGCTCCGAAGTCCGGCGCGCCTAAGCGCGCCACGCATCGATCGCGGGGATTGCTCGTTCACATGCACCACCCGTTCGTAATCCGAGCGCGGTTCGGCCGGCAGATCCGGTGCCAAAAGGCGGAGCGCCGGATAGGCGAGTGCCAATGCCCACGCGTTGGGCAGTGTGTGCATCACGACGAGACCGCCGGGCGCGAGGATACGGCGAACTTCTTCGAGCATAGCGCCAAGCTGCCAGTTTCGAAGGTGCTCGACAACGTCGAGGATCATCACGCGATCAGCACTGCCCGAAGCGATCGGCAAGTTCGAAGCTTCGGCGGCTACGGTTGCTACAGCCAGGGCATCCGGCGCGAGGCCATGGCCGACGGCGACAACTTGCGCCGTTCTCCGGGTCATCGCCAGCGCGTCGAGGCTGAAGTCCAGGGCCGTCACGCGCGCACCCCGTAGCGCGGCATGCGCCGCCAGCTCACCTCGGCCGCACCCGATATCGACAAGCCGGATACCGGGCGATACCCGAGCGAGATCGAGAGATCGAGCGAGTCTCAGCCGGAGCTTGAGCCCACCGGCGGCCAGAAAAGCCTCATACTCACCCGCGGCAAACGTCGAGAGCATGGCCTCGCCGTACCAACCGGGAGGCACCGGTGCTTGTCGGAGGGTCACCGGTCCGCGGTCATCGACCGCGACGATTGCCGTCCGTCATGGTCGCGTCAGCGGATCTTCGGGCCGCCCGAACAGGCGGGGGAATATGTGGCGGAATGTCCGCGGTCTGCATTCGATCAGCGATATGTCGTCGATCAAAACGGATAATGTCGAGCTGCCGGCTTCTCCGTCTGATGCAGCGGCGTCGCGATTCAGCACCGAAGCGTAGATTTCGAGTCCGTCGACAAGCTCTTCGGGCAGGAGAGGAGCTGAGAACTCGGTCCATTCCCCGGACGGCGGTGTGTCCGCGAATAGCGAGCGGCGAATGCCATCAGCCGGCCACCGGAGCTCGATCGAGACCGTGTCCCCTTCCGACATGCGTTCGGCCCGCATCCAGAGCGCCAATGACGCGCTATTGGCCCCACCGACCGACGTGGCGCGCTGGGCGATCGCGCTGTAGCCGAATCCGTCAGCTTCGAGCAGGCCGAGCCGAGCAGCAACATCCCCGCTCCGCGCGACTCCTGGCTCGTCGACTATCGCAGGCGTGTGATCGCCCTCTAGACGCCATGGCCCAAAGTCGCCCGACTCGAAGTCGCCCCCAACGATCGTGTCCGTACACCCAAGAGGCAACGCGGTGGGCGCGGTGGTCGGCGACGTCGGCCCCGGTTCGGAGATCAGCGTCGGCGCTGAAGTCGGCGTCGGGTTCGGCGTGGGAGATGCAGGCGCAGACGTGGGCGACGCAGGGCTTACGCCACCGCAGACCCTGAGCGAGACATCGTCCAGGCGAATGTAACTCCTCCGTGCATCGCCGTCGTTTATTACGCCGAAGTACAGTCGCACGCGCCGACCGGCGTGCTCGACAAGCGAGTCTCCCAAATCATGGCGCCATTCCTGCCATCCGCTCGTCGCGGGCAGCGTTGCTCCGGAAAGTGCTACGGTCCCGCCGGCTTCGTCGAAGATCCTGACGCGGCGCTTATCAGACGCTTGACCAGAGCTGCGAGCGGAGTAAGAGAGCGCCGCCGAGCCAACTTCCTCGGGCAGGCGTATCGTCTGAGCCACGGATGCATATGTGGTCACACTATCGGGGTCGGTGTTGCGCAGGCCAACGAACATCGAAGTGGCACCGTGCAAAACGTCCCAACCCGTGAACCAGGCTCGGTTGCGTTGCCAAATCGGATCGCTCGCCTCGAAACCGCCGTCCTTGGCCATCTCGATGCACGCCGGGCCGGGCGTCGCGCTCGCGCCCGGACCGGCTGTTGGCGGGGCGGTCGTTGCGGTAGGCACTCTCGTCCGCGCCGTCGTCGGGACAGCCGTCGACGGCGGCGCGAGCGTCCGTGTGGGTCGCGGTGTCGCGCTCGGAGGCGTAGTCGGAGTGGGGCCGGGTCCGCTAGCTGCCATACGGGCGACGACGCGGGAGCGAATGCTGTCGAGCTGTTCGTGCACCCCGAGACCGGGGCAAGCCGTGTGGCCCGGCAAAGCATCCCGATGACCCATGACAGAATGGGTGAAGCGGGTGCTGACGAGTGTTACAGGCGCATTGGGATTGATTCCGTAGCGTATGCCTTTTGCGGCGAGGACATCTACCAGCGCTGCTTCGGCCGCATCCGAAGCCTTGGCTCCCGATGCCGTAAATGTGCCGAGCAACGCGACGCCGATGCTGTTCGAGTTGAACTGGAGTGCATGCCCGCCCTGTGTGATCCGACCGTCGCGCTCGCCGCCGAAGCGTCCTTCGTAGACATTGCCGCGGTGGTCGATCAAGAAGTTGTAGCCGATGTCGCCCCAACCGCGAGTCACCGCATGGTAGTGGTAGACGGCACGCATTATGGCGGCGGGATCTGCCGGGTCGTTGGTCGTGACCGTATGATGGACGATCTGTGCGCGCGGTGCGGTGTAGAACGGCGGCCAGATCTGGTCTCCGTCCGAGTCGAATCTCAGCGACTCGTCGGCGCCCCACCCGGAGCGCAAAATTATGCGGTCTTCAATCGATTGAGATGAGAACTCAGCGTCTTCAGCAGACGCCCGCACCGGAGCATCAGGCGCGACGGGGCCGGAATCGGCATCGAGGTAGTAGAGCGTCACGCGTTCCACCGCCGGCGTCGCTCCTTCCTGGTCTGCTAGGAGCGCGATGCGGAGCTGCGCAAAGCGGCCACGCGCGATAACTAAGCGTGTCCACGAAGATGCGGCTTCGTCGGCCGCGGCTGACCGATCACCGCCCGCCATCTCAGCCGGCGATCGGCCGTCGCCTTCGTCCGGAAGCAAAGCGCTCCAGGCAGACCATTCGATCCCGTCGTCGCTCACCCTGACCATCAGTCGCGCGTCACCGTTCTCTTCGACTTGAGCTACCTCAGGGGCAACGCCTTCAATTTCGTCCTCGACCCCGGTTCTATCGGACTCCGCACGGCTCCAACGTGCGGCCAATGCCATGAACGGGAAATCGGCCTCGGTCTCGGGCCCCTCGAGCCAACGGATCGCCGGCGAATCAAAGGGTAGAACGGAGTGTGCACCGAGCGCGGGGCCCGGCGTCAGGTCGTCAGTGCCGAATTCCATCTCGCCCGCGCGCACCCGCGAATCAGCGGATGCGCCGTCGCCTGGCGAAGTAGGTGTTTCCGCCTCATCGCGGGGTTCGGATCCGCTACTTTCCGCCGCATCGGGTAAAGCCGCGCCCGTTTCCGGAGCCCCAACCTCAGTGCCACGATAGTAATGCTCGATGATCTCTTCGGCGGTCGCGCCCCAATCGGCAAGTACGGCAGCCCCTTCCTGGCTCATCCCTGAGCCGTGGCCACGACGGGCATCAAAAGCATCCGGCGACCATACGGAGCGCAGATAAGAGAGTGTGCGCCCTCCACAGCACGGGCTCGACTCGCTGTCGAGCGTACGCCCGACGGTTCTGGCGAAATACAGGGATTGGACGATCCGACCTTCGAGGCGCGCCACCTGGCCGTGCGTCGATTCGACAGCGGAATCCGTTATGTCGTAATGGACGGGACCCCACGCTTGCGTTCGCGTCGTAGTGTCGACGTTGGCGTCGAGCCCACGTTCACAGCGCGCCGGATCTCCGGCAGATGCCGGCAAACAGCTCGTTGTGGCATAAGTCCTGGACGCGATGGCCTGTGCTCTGAGCGCCTCGAAAGAACGACGGAACACGTAGCCCATCTCAACCGGTACGACGCCCTTCAGATACTCGTCCATCTCGACTTGGACTATGTTGCCGTCCGGCATGAGGATGCGCACGTCGCGCGGCACCGGCTCCGGCTCGGCGGCGCTTGAAGTCGGCGCAGTCGGCCCACGGGAATGCATCATCGTCTCTTCGCCGACCGCCGAAGAAGAGACGGCCATTCCCCTGAGACGGCGCGCCGCGGATCGGATCGACTCGTCATCTGCGATCAACGGGGGCAGGCCGACATCGACGTTTACCGAATCGCCGACGTCAGGCAACATGCGTCGCACTTCGCGTGAGAACGAGACACCGGTCGATTGGCCCACGATCGTCGCGCCCTGAAATCCGATCGCCGTCACCCGCATGTCATAACGACCAGGCGGAACATTGATCGCGTAGCGACCGTCCTCGCCGGTGACGGCATACGCTGACCCGGCACCTACACGCGCGCCGGCGATGGGTAGATCGCTGGCAAGATCGGTCACGCGTCCGATGAAACGACTGGCGCCTGGCTCGGGACGGTCGATGACGGCAGGCTGCGCCCGGGCGGTCTCGCGACTTGAGATCGGGAGTGAGACAGCCAGGCAGACCGCTGCAAGAGTCGCGAGTCCTAGCCGGCTGAGCGACGATGCGACCCGAAGTCTCTTAAGCCGGTCGGTACAGTCGAGACGGTCGAGCCGACCTGGGTTCTTTCGGCCCGTCACGTCGGCTGGCGATTTGGCCATCGTACTGTTGACCAGATTGGCCATCAGATTGAATTCTGCCGGGTTCGCGAGGCGCGTGATACCTTGGAACGTCCGGTCGTTCCGCTTCATGGATCGCCCGGCTCGCTCGAGAAGAGGCACCGGAAATCGCCGTTGAAGTCCTCGAGGAACGCAGCGACATCCAGCACGTCGTCGACGTCGATCGGGGGGAGCGAGCGGAAGTGACTTCTTTCGGCGGCGGTCATTTCGTGTAGAGTCAATGCAGAACGGCCTCTGTTTCGGCTCATTCCATTGGCCTCAACCCCAGGCAGATCAGCGGCCGGCTCCGGATGGGCGTGTCGCACGTCGGGCGGGGTGCTGACCACCGCACGCACGATATTGAGTGTGAGACACTCATGGCATACGGCGGCGAGATCCCAAACACGTCCACGAATTTGGTTGAGGACATGGACGTCTTCTAGATGGTAACTCGCGTCGCATTCCGTGCAGCATGCGTTGGCGACGAGGAAGCGGACGACTCGATCCGCTGTATCAGCCATCCTTCGGTCGTCCTTTCGGGAGGCTAGTCCCGATCGTCGTCCTCGTAGTCATCGTCGTCGTCCTCGCTCGGAACGTAGCCGCCGTACATCGCGTCGGCCACGCCGTGCTCATCGACCTCGGAGTCTTCGTCGACTTCGACTGAAATGTCCTGGACCAACTCGCCGTCAGCGATGACCTCGAGCCTGACTTCGGCGGTCACGCCCGGCATGAGCTGGATGGGAACCGATTGCTCGCCGAGCGTTCGGATAGTATCGTCGAGCACGATCTTGCGCCGATCGATCGGGGTATCGATCTCCGCCTCGATGGCGGCCGCGATGTCGGACGATGTGATCGAGCCATAAAGTCGGCCGGTCTCACCGACTTTCGCCGTGAAGGTAAGCCGCAGGGCCTCGATTCGTTTGGCCAGGGCCTCCATCTCGAAACGCACCCGATCCTGCCGCCTGACCTCTGAACGCTTGAGGTCGTCGATACTCTTCCGGCCGCCCTCAGTCGCCAGGATTGCCAGCCCCTGAGGGATAAGGTAGTTGCGACCATAACCATCGGACACGCGGCAAACCTCGCCGACTTGACCGAGTTTGGGCACGTTGTTGGTGAGAATGACCTTCATATCGCGGAGCTTCCTTGCTTTCACCGGCCGAAGAATGGGCGACATTCTATCACAGCGAAATTGCGCAACAAGTGACTTCGCCCCGCCCGCTCAGCTCGGTGGGCGGGATCGGAGCGCGTCGCGCCCGGCGAATCCCGCGGACGCGCCTAGCTCAGCTTCGATCCGCAAGAGCTGGTTGTACTTTGCCACGCGGTCGGATCGAGCGGGCGCGCCGGCCTTGATCTGACCGGCGTTGGTCGCCACGGCCAGATCGGCGACGAAAGAATCCTCTGTCTCGCCTGAGCGATGAGAGATCACAGCTGTCCACCCGGCACGCTGCGCGATTCGAACGGCGTCGAGCGTCTCGGAGAGCGTCCCGACCTGATTGAGCTTGATCAAAATGCTGTTGGCGGCGCCCTTTTCGATTGCGCGGCGCAACCTTTGGACATTCGTTACGAGCAAGTCGTCGCCGACGATTTGGATACGATCGCCGGCTCGGCGTACGAATTCGGTCCAGCAGCCCCAATCATCTTCGAAAAGACCATCTTCGATCGACGCGATCGGATAGCGTTCGATCCAATCGATCCAGAAGGCCACCATTTCGTCTGGTCTGAGAGATCGATTCTCCGTCTTGAGGACGTATGCGCCGTCGCTCCATAGCTCGGAGGCGGCCGGATCGAGCGCAAGCACTACATCCTCGCCGGGCCGATAGCCCGCGCGCTCGATGGCTTCCAGGATGACATCGATCGCAGCCCCGTTTGTCGGTAAGCTCGGCGCGAATCCGCCTTCGTCGCCGACGTTCGTCGGCAGGCCGGCCTTCTTGAGCACCGCCTTCAGCGACTGATAAATCTCGGCTCCCCAGCGTAGCCCTTCGGAAAATGTGGGCGCGCCGACAGGCATGACCATGAATTCCTGGAAGTCCGTTGAGCGGTCCGCGTGCTTGCCCCCGTTCAAAATGTTGAACATCGGCACGGGCAGAATGTGCGCGTCTGCGCCGCCCAGCGCGCGGAAAAGAGGTAGATCGAGCGCATTCGCCGCGGCGCGTGCGACGGCAAGGCTTACCGCGAGAGTGGAGTTCGCCCCGAGTCGGCCCTTGTTTTCGGTGCCGTCGAGCTCTATGAGCATTTGATCGATACCGCGCTGGTCGAGCGCATCGTGGCCGAGGAGTTCGGGCAAGATCTCTTCGGTCACCGCCCTGACCGCCGATAAGACCCCGCGCCCTCCATAGCGCGCTTCGTCACCATCCCGAAGTTCTACCGCTTCGTGAGCCCCGGTCGATGCGCCGGATGGGACGATCGCGCTACCGCGAGCGCCGCTTTCGAGCTCGACAGTCGCCTCGATCGTCGGGTTGCCACGCGAGTCGAGAACTTCGAGTGCTCGGATTTCGACGATCTTAGTCATGTCTGTTCTCCGGCGTTCGAAACGTCCGATCGAATTGCCGCCTCAAAGCGCGAGCAGGCCTCGCGTAGCGCTGTTTCCGCATCGATTCCACGTGTCCCGGCTAGCTTCGCGAGCGCCCAGAGGGTATCGCCGATCAAAATCGCCGCGTCCGCGAAGTCGCTTTCCTTTTCCCGGTCGCCCTCTCCGAGCGCGACTATCCCTTCTATCCCCTTTATCGCCGCGCGCGCAAGCTCGGAGTCGCCCTCGCCCGAGCGCTTTCCCGGTGCTCTGCGCACCAGCGCTTGCGCCCTCGCTAGAGCGGGCAGGGTCTTCGGAACGCCCGCCATTGGGTCGGCGACAGCTTCGACGGAACCGTTCACGGAGCTCTCCCGCTTTTCCTCCGCCTTGAGTTCCGCCCAACGCTCCACCACGTCGGCCGCGGTCTCCGCGTGCGCGTCGCCGAAGACATGGGGATGCCTGCGCACGAGCTTGTCGTGTATGCTCCTGATGACGTCGGTAAGCGTGAATTCGCCATATTCGGTTGCAATCTGCGCATGGAGGGCGACTTGTAGCAAGAGGTCGCCGAGCTCTTCTGAGAGTGCCGTCGGATCGTCGGCATCGATCGCCTCGACGACCTCGTAGGCTTCCTCGATCAGATAGGGCCTAAGTGACTCGTGAGTCTGCTCCTGATCCCACGGACATCCGTCGGGCGCGCGCAGCCGCGCGATGACTTCGGCCAAGCCGAGCATCGAACTGCCTGCCGGCAGCGGGGGCACCGCCAGTGTCGTGACGTCATCGAACTCGCCGTCACGATCGAGGTCGCAAAGCGGCAAGGTGATCAGCCTACCTTTCGCTGAAGCGCCTGAGATGCCCGCTTCACCGGCACCGCTGACGAGCGTCACCGGATGGTCTTCCGGATAGCGCGCTAGAAGACATAGCTTGATGTCGGAAGCGACGAGGGGGCTATAGATCTGCGCGATCAGCGCCGGTCTCTCAGGGTCGATATCGGGATGGTGTCGCGATGCGAGCGCCGTCGCGTCGGCGATCTGAACACCGTCGAGCGCATCCCAGCCGAGCGCTGCCAGAGTCGGACCGATAAACGAGATACCGGGAACGATCCGGCAGACCACATCGCCCTTGGCCGCCATATCACCCAGAATTCGCACGGATGTCTCGCCGACCGATGGGTCGCCCGGGACGGCGTAAACAACTTCTCGCTCTTGCGCCTCGGCGATCAAGCGCTCGGCGATCGCGCGGTAGACCTCTTCGAAAGTCTGGTGCGCCCTGTACAGGTCATCGCAAGCCGAGACTTGACATGAGGTTGGAATGGCGGCGCGCGAAGGATGGTCCGCGGTGCGTATCCATACTCGTTCGGCGGCGGAAAGCACGTCCGCGGCGGCGACGGTCAGAAGCTTTGGATCACCCGGACCGAGCCCGATGACGGTGATTGAAGGGCGGCCTTCTAACATGGGCGCGGATTCTAGCACGAGGGTCGGTACAGCGATCGCCGATCAGATGATTGGGCGATAGACGCCCCCTGAGGCAGCGTGATAGCAGTCCGTCGTCCGCGAGGAGATTCACGCAAGTCGGTACGCCGACCTTTCGCCGCTTCTTTCGGGCAACGTATAATCGCGAACCATGAGCCTTACCGAAGTTGAGCGGAGCATACTCCAACGTCGCCTCGCGCGTCGCCGCGGCGGATCCGGCGTTGCGGCGGGGCTTCTGATCGGCACGCTTGCCGTCATCGTCCTCATCCCGCTCTTCATCGCCTTTTCGAGCGTCGCGGGCGCGGCGATTCTCTACATCAACCTGGCGGACGAGCTGGAGCAAGGTATCGGATCGCTCCAGGATATCGAAGAGCGCGAGAGCTTCCAGACCACGCGTATCTATGATCGGAACGGCGTCTTGCTGCGCGAGATGTTCGGTGAAGGTAGGCGGACCTACGTCCCGATCTCCGAGATTCCGACAACGCTCCTCCAAGCGACAATCGCGACAGAGGACAAAACCTTCTACGAAAACGCGGGCGTCGACCTGACGGGCATCATGCGCGCCGCATACGGCGAAGTAAGCGGGCAGCCGGGCCTGGGTGGGGGGAGCACGATCACCCAACAATTTGTGAGGCACGTCGCTTTCTCTTACGAGGAGCGGATCGCACGGAGCTACACGCGAAAGATCAAGGAGATCGTCCTCGCGCTAATCCTCACCGACCGCCACGACAAGGATTCGATCCTCGAGTGGTACTTGAACGAAATCTATTACGGCAACCTTGCGTATGGCGCGGAAGCGGCCGCTCAGACAGTGTTCGGTAAGCCTGTGCGCGAGTTGGACCTGGCCGAAAGCGCGCTGCTGGCCGGGTTGCCGCAATATCCGGTCGAGTTCAATCCACTGAGTCCAGATCCCGACGTTCGGCGCAAGGTGGCGGACCGTCAGCGCGAAGTTCTGCGGCTGATGACGGCCAACGGATTCATCACGGATGCCGAGGCAGACGCGGCCCAGCGCAAGACTCTTACATTCGCTGACCCCAACGACGATCTCTTCGACGCCCCGCATTTCGTCGTCCACGTCCAGGACTTGCTCGAAGACATGATCGGGGCGGAACGCCTTGCGCATGGGGGGCTCGAGATCGTCACCACGCTCGACCTCGGCATGCAACGGCTCGGCGAACGCGTCGTGAAGGAGCAGGTCGATCTTCTGGGGGAGCGGCATGATTTGTCCAACGCCGCGCTCGTATCCATGGAACCCCGATCCGGCCAAGTGCTCGCGATGGTCGGCAGCACAGACTATTGGAACGATTCTATCGACGGCCGCGTGAACGTGACCGTCCGCGACCGCCAGCCCGGGTCGAGCATCAAGCCGGTGACATATGTGACGGCGCTCGAGAACGGCATGTCGTCCGCCGCGTTCGTCTGGGACGTACCGATGAAACTGTGGACGCCGAACGGTGAGTACGAGCCCAAGAATTATGACGGGGTCTTTCGCGGACCCGTGCGCATGCGCGCTTCCCTAGCGAACTCTTACAACATCCCTGCCCTCAAGTTTCTTTCGGCTATCACGCCGCTCGCCAGTAACGAAGAGGACGCGGGCAAGCACGGCGTCGAACTGACGATCGAAACGGCCAAGCGTATGGGAATCACAGGCCTCAATCGAGACCCATGGGACTACGGGCTGTCGCTCACGCTCGGCGGCGGCGAAGTCACGCTACTCGACCTGACCACGACCTATGGCACGCTAGCTAATATGGGGACGTTTGTCCGACCGAACGCAATCCTCAAGATCACGGATTCGAAGGGCGAGGTTATATACGATCTTGCAGCGGACGAAGAGGCTCTCACGCCAGTGGATGCCGTCGATCCGCGTGCGGCTTTTATCGTGACCGACATGCTTTCGGACAATGCGGCGCGATCGCCGGCCTTCGGTTCGTCAAGCGCGCTACATCTCGGGGTCCCAGCCGCGGCGAAGACCGGCACAACCAACGACTATAAGGACAATTGGACCGTCGGCTACACACCGTATCTGGTCACAGGCGTTTGGGCGGGCAACAACGATAACACTCCGATGCGGAACTCGAGCGGACTGACGGGCGCTGCACCGATCTGGCAAGCATTCATGCGCAACGTCGTCTTCGAAGAGGACCAGCGCGCCAAAGTACAAGCCGTCCGCGAATCGATGGGCTTCGAATTCTCCACATCGTTCGCTCGGCCACCCGGCATCGTCGAAAGGTCGGTCTGCCTACTGCAGTCTCTGAATGAGCTCGGATCGGCCTGCAAGTCGAGTCAGACGGAGCTCTTCATCGAAGAATACTTGCCGCAGAACATCGGGACGGACGGCGAATCAGGCACTTCGGAAGCCGCGGACGTTTGGACGACTATTCCTTCAGTGGTCGTGCCCGTCCCGCCGCCGTCGCCTGAACAGGTCGCGGCGGCCGCGGCGGCGGAAGAGGAGCTCCGGTGGCCGACCGCCCTTCTCTGCTTGCCCGGCGCAGAAGGCTTTGGGTTGGACAAGGCGCAGTCCGTCGCTGTCTTGCCGCTTCCGGCGGATGAAGAGGAGCGTAGATTCGTCCTCGAATGGGCGACAAAGAACAACTGGGGGGCGCTGGAACCGTCTCAGCTCTGCTCGAACGAAATGATTGAGGCCGCGCTGGCGCCGGGGAGCCTGCCCGGCTCAGAGATATTGTTCGACGGTAACGTGGGTCAGGGCAGGCGCGGGCAAGCGGAGTACCGTCTCGGGATCGCTCCGGACACCAGACTCGACGCGCGGACTGTACTTACCGGCACCGCTGTATTCGACCCGTCTGAGATCGAGTACTTCAAGGTCGAATTGGGTCCAGGACGCGAACCATCCGAATGGATCACGCTCGGCGACGTCCACCGCCAATCGATCGTAGACGGTCCGATGGAGGTCCTAGACGCGGCTTCGCTTGCTCCCGGGGACTACATCGTTAGGCTCGTACTCGTGAAAACGGACGGCAATTTCCTGAATCCGCCGTATAGTGTCCCGATCCGCGTCGGCCCCGCCCCTGAACCGGATCCGGATCAGGAATGATCGCTCATTTGCTCGCCGCGACGCGCTTCTTCGTCGCATGCATTCGATGGGGATTCACCCGATGAAGACGGTCGTGCTCGGGCTATTCGACGATCACGCGCAGGCGGGCGGAGTGTTGGCGCAACTCGCGGGTTCGCCCTTGGATCTGGAGACTATCGAGGTCGTAAGTCACGATCTCGAGATGCAGAGGAAGCTCATTTCGGAATATGGGCTCGACAGAGGGCGTCGCGGCGTAGGGCCGGCAGTGGGTTTGTGCGCGATGCTCGGCGCCGTCGGAGGCTACATCGTAGGCAGTGGCCTTCTGGCATCGCTCGGTCCGCTCCTAACGGTGTCCGGAGGGATCCTGCTCGGCGCGATGGGTGGGCTGGCGCTCGGCCTACTTTCCGAAACGGTCCGCGTTCCGGCCGCGCATACCGCTGCCGTACTCGATGCACTCTCGGAAGGCGCTACGGCGATTGTCGTCAGGACGTCGAACGTCCCGACGGCGCGCGCGATCGGAGATCTCTTCCGCGCCGGCGGGTCGCGCGTTCTCGATCAACCGGTTACAGAGCCCAGCGCTGACGATCGATCGACGCCGAGCGGCATACGGAACGATTCGCCGAGCCCCTTCAGTCCGACGGAATCGATCAGCCCGGCGGCCGTGGTCGACTCGCCTGAAACGATCAGCCCGACGGAATCTACCCGCTCGACTGATTCGATCAGCCCGTCTGAATCGATCAGCCCGACGGTGCCGGAGCGCGAGGAGGACGCGCTGTTCGCCCCGCCGTGGCGAAGGGGCGAAGGCGGGGATGGCGATACGGACGAAGGCGATGCCTTCGAACCCGATCTTCTGGCATCCCCGGTCGCTCCGGCCGTCACATACGACCCGCCGGCGGTCGCACGCTTCCGCGCTCCGAGCGCCGCGGAAGCTCCACCGCCTTCAACGGCGCCTGCCCTGTCCGACGACGCGGACATTGTCGCCCTTGATCTAACACCGCGCTTCGCGCGCTCGTTGCGGGAGGCCGGGATTGACACGGTCGGCGCGCTTGCGGCCAGATTTGGGGGCGATGGCGAATCGCTCAAAGGGATCGGCGGGATAGGTCCGGTCGCGATCGCGGAGTTCGCGGAGCGATTGGCGACCCTCGCCGGCTATCGGTCAGGACCCGGCGAACCTAAGGGCGTCGAAGACGGCCGCTGAGACGCGCGCATGGTTACGCCGGGGCACCATCGGCGCCGGTGCCGCCTTCGCTATCGCGGTCGTAACACTCGTCTACACAACTCGCGTCGAGGCATCTATGTCTCAGGGTGGAACCGCGCGTCTGGCGCCGCTTCTGGCAGCGGCGGCTATCGGCTGGCTTTTGGTCGTCACTTCCGACGGCGGCAAAGAGTGGACGGTGCGCACCGTTTTGTTAGCCTTTCTCGTCGGCGCCATCGGTACCGCGATCACTTGGGCCTGGCACCCGCTTTCAAGCGCGCTTGATCCGATGCGGGCCTCGGGTGTACCGACCGTTCTGGATCTCGGATTCGCGATGGTCCCTGCACTTGCTGCCACGGTTGTAGTCGGCCGTCCCGGAGCTGCGACTCTTGGTCACGTTACGCGCCTCGCGCTTGCGGTGGCGACCGGGCTGCCCGGCGCATCGACATATCCGGCGCTCGCGCTTCTCCAAGTCCCGCTGGCGATGCTCCCGGTCGAGCTGTATTCGTCGGCAGCCAAGTGGGCACGCCGCCCGGAGCTCGCGCACCGCACCCCGCTCGGTGGCTCGGTGATCGGGCTTCTGCTTGGGCTCGGCTCGGTGATAGCGACTTTTCTGGTTATACCCGGGCTGATGGCGCCTGGAGAAATAGCCGCGGAAACAGCCGTCACGCTGGCGGTTGGCGCTGTCGTCGGATGGCTGATGGTCGCGGGCATGCAGCGCGCAGGGTTGTTCGATCGATCATTCGTCCCATTGCTTTCAACGGTGGAAACCGATGTCTATCGGCGCGGCGAGCAGCGCGGTGACGATCGGATTGCGGCTGGACGCGACGATCAGCACGGCGACAATCGGACCGACGATGGGCCAGTGATAGTCCGTCGCATTGGGCGCCGATGACGCGGGAGCGATGTCTATGAAGATCTACACCCGCTCGGGCGATGAGGGGCAGACCAGCATGTTCGGAGGGCGGCGCGTCTCTAAGGCGCACGATCGCGTTCGTGCGTACGGCACCGTCGACGAATTGAACGCTTCGCTGGGCATGGCGGCGGCCGCGATCGAGCATTACGGCCTCCGTCAGGACGTAGCCCGGTTTCAGTCGCGGCTGTTCGATCTCGGTGCGGACCTCGCAACGCCGCCGGACGCCCCGGCGTCGAAACACGTCGTGCGGACACGCCCGGAATGGGTCGCGGCGATAGAGGCCCAGATCGACGCAATGGAGGCGGACCTCGAGCCACTCCGAACGTTCATTCTTCCCGCGGGTTGCGCCGGCTCCGCCGCGCTACACTTTTCGAGAACGGTTTGCCGGCGCGCCGAACGTCGCGTCATTCTCGCCCGCGAGGCGGGGGAGGATATTTCGGACGAGGTCCTCCGCTTCCTGAACCGGCTGAGCGACTGGCTATTTGTGGCGGCGCGAACGGCTAACTCTCACGCCGGCGTTGCCGACGTGGCGTGGCGTCCGGAACACGATGTTTCAGGCGGCTTGCCCGGCAGCGGCGAGCCTGAGCCGCGAGAAGACGACGGCGCTGATCAACTACCTTGACGGCCCTGGAGGCTGCCTGCACCATCGGCTTTCGCCACGCCGGGTCGATCAGGCGTGTCACACCTTTAGAGGAACTCCTGAAAATGGCGAACAAGACTGCGACAATCCGGACAAGCGCCGGCACGATCGAAGTGGAATTGTGGTTTGATAAGGCGCCCAACCACGTTGCGAACTTCGAGAAGCTTGCGTCTTCCGGCTTCTACGACGGCTTGGTGTTCCACCGAGTCATCCCCGACTTCATGATCCAAACCGGCTGTCCTGACGGAACGGGTCGCGGCGGGCCGGGATGGTCGCTGAACGCGGAGTTCAACGATGCTTCGTTCAAGAAAGGCACGCTGGGGATGGCACGCTCCTCGGATCCAAACAGCGCGGGAAGCCAGTTCTTCATCTGCGTTGCCGACACCGACTGGCTCGACGGCGAGTACACCGCGTTTGGCGGCGTTACGAGCGGGCAGGACGTCGCAGATACGGTCAGCCAGGCGGCACGGGATCGAAACGATCGTCCGCATGAGGAAATCTCACTTGATTCCGTTTCCGTCGCGAGTTGACGCAACTGACTCGCGCCGAGTTCAGCTTGTCGAGGGCTGATCTAATTCCAGTCTGATAGCTGCATGCGCGAGCGGCCATCGGAGTCCGGGCCGTTCGCGCAAGTATCGCTCCGAACGCAACTACCCCCTTCCCCCGGTTACTACGGAGCACTCCCATGGAAGAATCGTTCCTTTCCGATTTCCTTTCGGCTCTTAGATCAGTGAGCGCGCTGTCGATGGTCTTCGCCGTAGTCGCCTTCTTCGCGATCGCCATGATGTTGCTTTGGCTTTGGCGAGGCTCAGTCCTCGAATCAAAAGACAAGGAGTGATTTCTTCGGCCTTGTATCGATTGCTTGCCGTCAAGTTTCTCGGCGTCAAGAGTCGCGCGGCCGATATTGAAGCGCCTCGGCGAGGTGCTTCGAATCGATGTTTTCCGCGGCCTCCAAGTCCGCGATCGTCCGCGATAACTTCAGCACTCGATGGTACGCCCGGGCTGAGAGCCCCAACTGGCGTGTCGCAGCCCTGAGCAGCCGCTCGCCTTCGCCGTCCAGGCGGCAGTCGGTGCGCAAATCGTCCGGCCGCATAGCTGCGTTGCTTTTGGGAACGCGATTCCGATGCGGATCAAGCCGCAGTCCGATTCCGCCGGGGGCTGAGGCGGCGTCTTCGTATCTACCGGCCAGCCGGTATTGCTGCCGTGCGCGCGCCGCGACCACCCGCTCCCTTACCGAACGAGACGACTCACCGTCCGCACCTTCGAGCAAAGCACGCGTGTCAACGCGCGGGACGGCGAGATGCATGTCGATCCGGTCAAGAAGCGGACCGCTCACCTTGCGCTCGTAGCGCATCACGGACGCGATCGAACACGTGCAAGATCGCGCCTTGTCGCCGTAATGCCCGCACGGACACGGATTGCGAGCCGCCACCAGCGTGAAGCTGGCCGGAAAGGTGGCCGTGCCGGCTGCCCTGGAGATGGTCACGATGCGATCCTCGAGCGGCTGTCTCAACCCTTCGAGGACGGCGCCGTCGAACTCGGGCAACTCGTCGAGGAATAGGACGCCGTGGTGGGCGAGCGATACCTCCCCTGGTCGCGGCCAAGACCCTCCGCCTATCAGCCCCGCGTTAGATATGGTGTGATGCGGGCTGCGGAACGGGCGCCGCGAGATCAGCGATGTTCCGGCTTGGAGCGCGCCGACTATCGATCGAACGGCGGTCACCTCGAGCGATTCGTCGAGAGTTAGCGGAGGCAGAATGGATGGCAGACAGCGCGCGAGCATGGTTTTGCCCGCTCCGGGCGGCCCGGTCAGTAGCAGGTTGTGCCCGCCTGCCGCCGCGATCTCGAGCGCGCGCCGGGCATGGGCTTGGCCGCGTACGTGGGCGAGATCGATTTCGGGATTCGGAGACCCGTCCTCGTCCCCTTGGGTGGAGGCTCCGTTCGAACCGAAGGCTTCGAAGACGCTTGCGGGCAGCGGAGGAGGGATCGACTTGCCCGTAAGAAATCCGATCAACTCGGCGAGATTATTGCCCCCGACTATCTCTAGATCGGGAACCGACGCGGCCTCCGCGATATCGACCGCGGGCAAGACGAGCCGCTCGAAACCGTGGGCACGCGCCGCGACTGCGACGGGCAGCACGCCGCTGGTGTGGCGAAGAGCGCCGTCCAATGCCACCTCGCCGATTGCGATGGTCTTGCTCAGATCGGCATCGAGTTGACCGCTGGCGATGAGGATTCCAAGCGCTATCGGAAGGTCGTACAGCGGTCCGGCCTTTCTGACGTCAGCCGGAGCAAGATTGACCGTGATTCGGGCCAGCGGATAGATGAAACCTGCGTTCCTCAGCCCGGCGTACAGCCGATCTTTTGATTCGCGCACGGAAGCATCCGGCAAGCCGACCACGGTAGTGTGCGGCAATCCGCTATGGATATCGACTTCGACCTGGACGAGTTCGCCCTCAAGCCCGGCCAGGGCGCAGCTTGTGACTCGGGCGAGCATGCCGTCTCCTCCGAAGTAACTTCTCGATGAGGAGATACCCTAACGCGGGACGGGTCGCGGCACTGCGTTCGCGCGCCACATCTGCGACGCATTCGTGACGAATTGGCGACCTACGGGCGCTCATCCGTCTTCCGTCTGTCGTTCCGGAGGCCCGGAGAAGCGCACGCGCAGTTCGGCCAGCGTACGATCGTCGAATGGGTTTCGCCCCTCTTCGAGCGCTGCGAGCCATTCCGCCCGCTCTTCGGCGCGCTCCGTATTCCGCCTCCTGCCCGAACTCTCTGCGTCAAGCGCGTCCATCGACGCCTGCATATCCGCGGCGGCGCTGTCGAGGTCGCCGACGAGCGCACGCGCTATCGATCGACGGTAAAGGGCGACGTCCCTTTCGCTCGGCTCGAGCGCGATCGCCTTGTCGCAATGTTCGAGGGCTATGTCAGGATCCCCATAGAGCGCCCCGTAGAAGCAGAGGTGACTGTGGGGCCACCATAGGTCCGGTATCGCGTCGGCGGCCGCCTGATAGACGGCGAAGCTCTCGTCGTGGCGACTCAATCGGCGCAGCGAAAGCGCCTTTCGACGGTAGTGTTGCCAGTCGTCCGGCGACTCTTCGATCAGGCGATCGGAAAGTGAAATGACGATCCCGTCGTGCTCTTCGACAAGGGCCCAACTGACGATGGCCGCCTGACCCGTCTCCGATTGGAGCGCCAAAACAAGAAATATGCTGCCGGCACAGAAGCCGAGCGCGGCGGAGGCCGTCAGTACGATCGCCAGCCTTCGGATGCAACCACCGCCTCTACCACTCGACGGCCGCGGAGTGCCTTTCGCTTTGTCGATGGCCACATCGTCCACGACGTCACCTCCATTCCTATGCTTGGCTGAACCAGATCGCCTTCAATCACACGGATGATACAGAATCGCCGGCCCGACTTGTCGGCGCACAGGTTGTCAAGCCCACGGGGCACCGGCGATTCGGTGGTCTGTCGACGGCCTAACGGTCGGTACGCGCGGTTCATGCCCGATCTGCCATCGGGTATACTGCGCTGGGTCTGCACGAAACTTCAGGTGAGCTGGAGGACGATCATGACGATCGCCGCCCCAATCGATATGATCACGGATCGTACAGGCGAGCGTGAGCCTAGTGCTCCCGGTCGAACCTATCACGTCCAGGGTGGAGCCGTTCTTAAAGGCGAGATCGACATCCATGGCGCTAAGAATGCTGCGCTGCCGATCATCGCCGCGATGCTCCTGACAAAAGATCGATGCATCCTCGAGAACGTTCCCGACCTTTCCGATATCCGGACGATGCTCGAGGTCCTGCGCCATCTCGGCGCGGAGGTCGAGCACGATCCGATCCGCGGGCGCCTCAGCGTCGAAGCGGCCGACATCCGCAGTCGTACAACCCCGCAAGCGTTAGCCACCCGACTCCGCGGCAGCTTCCTTGTCATGGGTCCGCTCTTAGCTCGCTTCGGCCAGGCCAGCGCTCCTCAGCCCGGCGGATGCACGATCGGCGCACGTCCGGTCGACGTGCACAGCC
Organism: Anaerolineae bacterium; assembly: GCA_038913135.1. Taxonomy (GTDB): domain Bacteria; phylum Chloroflexota; class Anaerolineae; order Epilineales; family Epilineaceae; genus JBCLES01. The sequence continues at coordinate 52,465 of JBCLES010000006.1, read as the reverse complement.
AGGGCTTCAGCCACCTAGGTGCGCAGGTGGCGTACGTCGATGGACGCTTCGCGGCCAGCGGCAACCTCCGCGGCGAGCGCTTCATCCTCGACTATCCGAGTCACACCGGAACAGAGAACGTGATAATGGCCGCCGTTCTGGCCGACGGTACCAGCGTTATCGATAACGCGAGCATCGAGCCGGAGGTGCTCGACCTGGTCGACTTCCTGCGCGCGATGGGAGCGCGGATCGCGTGGACCGGACCGTCACAGGTCACTATCCAGGGCGTGCCGCGACTTCACGGCGCCGTTTATCGTCTGATGCCCGATCGGATAGAGGCGGGAACATTTCTGCTCGCAGGCGCGATCACGCGCGGCGACGTGACGGTCCGCCGCGTGGTGCCGGATCATCTTCGCTCGCTGACATCGAAGCTCGAAGAAGCCGGCGTCGACATCGAAGTCGGCAGGCACACCATCCGTGCTCGCGCAGACCATGGTCGACCGTTGCGCAGCGTCTCCGTCCGGACTTATCCGTACCCGGGCTTTCCGACCGACCTGCAGCAGGTTTTCGGCACGTTCCTGACCCAGGCCGAAGGCGAAAGCGTGCTTCACGAGACGATTTACGAAGATCGTCTCCGCTACGTCGACGAGTTGGTCCGCATGGGCGCTAATATCGAAGTGACGGGGCAGACCGCCTTCATCCACGGCCCAACACGCTTGCACGGCGCGACAGTGAACGCGCTGAACCTGAGAGCCGGAGCAAGCGCGGTACTGGCCGGCCTCGCGGCCGACGGCGAGACCACCGTCGTCGATGCTCAGCACATCGAGCGCGGCTATGCGGATTTCCTTGGCCGGCTCCGCGGTCTTGGTGCTGAGTGCGAGGCTGACTCCGACACGGTCGATACGGCTTTTCTGTAACTCGATCCGTAATTCGAACAGAGAACCTATCGGCCATTCTCGCCCACGGCTTCCTGCGCTACCATTCGCGCCGCCGCGGCTGAAAGCCAGCGTGCGCAGCCGCCGGAGAGATAATGTTCACTCGTCACATTGGAATCGACCTCGGCACGGTCAACGTGCTCGTGCACGAACGTGGCCGCGGGATCGTCCTTAAAGAGCCGTCGATCGTCGCGATTTCGATTAACGACAATCGGATTATCGCGGTCGGGGACGAGGCGCTGGCCATGCTCGGCCGCACGCCAGACACCATCGAGGTGTCCCGACCGCTCAAGGACGGCGTAATCGCCGACTATGTCGTCACGGAAGCGATGCTTCGCTACTTCATCACCAAAGTGTGCGGGCGCCTTTCTTTGTTCAAGCCCGAAGTGATGATCAGCGTCCCGGTCGGCGTCACTAGCGTCGAAAGCCGCGCCGTTCGTGAGGCCGCAGAGCAGGCAGGGGCGAAGGACGCCTATCTGATCCCCGAGCCGCTTGCTGCCGCCTTGGGCGCCGGGCTCCCGATCGGCACGCCTAGCGGCAACATGGTGCTCAACTTGGGCGGCGGAACCAGCGAAGCGGCCGTCATATCGGTCAACGGCATCGTCGTCGCCGGCTCGGTCCGCGTTGGCGGCAATCGCGTGGACGATGCAATCGCCGCCTACGTCAAGCGCAAGTACAACCTGATGATCGGCGATAGGACGGCCGAATCGATCAAGATCATGATCGGCAGCGCTATCCGCCCGGATGACCCGCAGGATGAGCGCAACATGGAGGTTCGCGGACGCGACCAAGTCACCGGCCTGCCGAAGACGATCACGATGCGGACCAGCGAGGTCACGGAGGCTATCGCAGAGCCGTTGCAGGCCATCGTCGGTGTTGCTCGCCAAGTACTCGAGCGCACTCCGCCGGAACTCGTCAGCGACATTATCGATCGCGGCGTGGTCATGACCGGCGGGAGTGCACAGATTCGCGATCTCGACGTCTTGTTGACCGAGGAGATCGGCGTGCCGTTCTATGTCGCCGAAGATCCGCTTGCCTGCGTCGCGCTGGGCGCCGGCCATGCGCTCGAGAACTACGCTCTGATCCGGCGGACGCTCCCAGCGCTGGGCGTCTGATCTCTGGACGCGCCTTCTTTCCGCGCACGCATCTCTAAGCTTAGGCCACAACGGCGCGAGCTTGTCCGGCTTCTGGGTCTCGCAGGACCGGAGCGCTCGACGCTTGGGCTCGCGTTCGTCATGCTCGCTCTTGGCTCCGCCGTAGGACTGACCATACCCTGGCGCCTCGCTCGGCTCTTCGACGATCTGGTCTCTGCGGTCGGCGCGGAGGTGGGTGCAGGAGTCGGCTCCGGCGCGGCCAGCGCCGCGAGCGCGTTGCTCGGGCGATCGACCATTGTCTTGCTCGCGCTTGTGATCGTCCGATCCGTGATCTCCGGCACACAGGGCTGGATCCTAGCTGGTGCAGGCGAGCGCGTTGTCCTCCGCCTGCGCAGACGGCTCTACGAACACCTGCTCAGTCTCGGCCCCCCCTTCCACGACCACAGGCGCGTCGGATCTCTGGTCTCACGCCTAGCTAGCGACGTTGTCAACGTCCAGGGGGTCGTGACTTCGGACGTCGCAGCGCTTGTGGTCAACAGCATGATATTGGTTGGCGCGTTCACACTTCTTGCGTGGCGCGATTGGCGGCTCGCGGGCGCGATCATCACGGTCATGCCTCTAGTCGCGCTCACTTCCCGCGTCTACGCCCGCAGGCTCCACAGCCTCGGATCGCTGATCCAGGACCGATATGCGACCCTGATCGGAATCGCGGACGAAGCACTTGGTGCCATCCGTTTGGTCCAGAGCTTTGTGCGCGAACCGGAGGAACTCGCGCGCTTCGACACGGCCGCGGACTCCCTGAAACAGGCCGTTCTTTCGCGCGCCAGGAACGTATCGGTTTTCGGCTCAGGCACAGAGGCGCTTACCTTCGTCTCTCTGGCGGCGATGACCTGGTTCGGCGGCCGGGAGGTGCTCGCAGGCCGCCTGAGCCCCGGCGATCTCGTGCTGTTCGTCGGCTATTCGGCGATGATCGGATCATCCCTGTCGGCGCTCATCGCCCTTGTCGGGCGCTGGGCATCCGCGCTCGGAGCGGTGCGAAGAGTTTTCGAGATCATCGATACGCAGCCGACGGTCAGGGATGAACCCAACGCCCGGGTGATCGCGCGTGTGGATGGTCGGATCGCCTTCGAAGGCGTTCGATTCACCTACGAGCGCGGCGACATCGTGCTCGATGACATCGAACTGAGAATCGAGCCGGGCGAAACCGTCGCGCTCGTCGGGCCGAGCGGCGCGGGTAAGACAACGATCATGCACTTGATCGCGCGCTTCTATGATCCTAGCGGCGGACGACTGACGCTCGATGGGATCGATCTGCGCGAAATTCGGCTGAGCTGCCTGCGCGGCTTCATCGGAATGGTGCCCCAAGACACGATCCTGCTCGATGCTACGATCGCCGAGAACTTGCGCTATGGCCGCGCCGGCGCGAGCGATGCCGATTTGAGGGCGGCCGCCCGCGCCGCGCATGCCGACGAGTTCATCGAACAGCTGCCGGACGGCTATTCGACGATAGTCGGTGAGCGCGGCATGCGGCTCAGCACGGGTCAGCGCCAGCGGGTCGCGATAGCGCGCGCCGTCCTGAAGGACCCGCCGATCTTGCTGCTCGACGAAGCGACCTCAAGCCTGGACAATACGAGCGAACGCCATGTTCAGGACGCGCTCGAGCACTTGATGGCCGATCGGACAACGGTCGTCGTCGCGCATCGACTCAGTACGGTTGTCAACGCGCACCGGATCGTGGTCGTCGAAAGCGGACGGATTGTCGAAGAGGGCAAACACACCGACCTGCTGGGCGCCGGAGGCCTCTACGCCCAGCTATATGATCACCGCTTCCAAGATCAAGACCCCGCGGTCTTGCCCCCAGGCGGACCTCTCATATAATGTCAACGTTGCACTCCGAGCGTATCACTGCGTTTGAACGCCGTGAAATGTATCTCTCGATGTCGGGAGTTCGATAATGAAGCGTACATGGCAACCAAAGAAGCGCAAGAGAATGCGGACTCACGGTTTCCGAAGCCGGATGGCTACCGCTGTCGGGCGGCGCGTTCTGAAGCGGCGCCGTTCGCGCGGTCGGACCGAGCTGACCGTCCAACCTTACAAGAAGTAGTTCCTGCGCTCGCGCCGGTGCTGCCGCGTGCGAGACGGCTTCGTGACGGCCGTGATTTCAGGCGTGTCCGCAACGAGGGTCGGTCGTGGTCTGTGCCTCTTCTGGTTTTGCAGGCCGCTCGCCGACCCGATGGCCCGGATAATCGGACACGCATCGGGGTCGTTGCGGGCAAGCGCGTCGGTGGCGCCGTCGTCAGGAATCGCGTCAAGCGCAGGGTGCGGGAATCCGTCCGCCTGCGTTACGATCGACTTGAACGGGGCTGGGATATCGTGTTCATCGTCCGCTCGCAGGCAGCGGATTCAGATTTTCGCGCCCTTGACGGCGCGGTTGCCCAATTGTTTGCACGGGCAGGGGTGGAGAGAGATCAGGCATGCGTCGATTCGCACTCTGGCTGATCCGCGGCTATCAGCTCACGCTGAGCCGCGTCCTCCCTTCGACATGCCGTTTCGAGCCGTCGTGCTCGCAATTCGGCCTCGACGCCATCTCCCGATATGGTCTGCTGAAAGGTGGTTGGATGACCGCGCGCCGGCTCGCACGTTGTCATCCTTTCCACCCCGGCGGCTACGATCCCGTACCATGAGCGTCAATTCATGAACACCACCCCGTGAACTTCATCGTCGAACCCATCAAGGGCTTTCTGGTCGCGCTCGACGCCTGGGTGACCGGCTTCATTCCTCTGCCGGACTCGATCTCGTCGTATGCCGTCGCGCTGATATTGATCGCTGTGATCGTCAAGCTGGTGACGTATCCGCTCAATGCGACGCAATTCCGGTCCATGAAGAACATGCAGACCTTGCAACCGAAGCTCAAGAAGCTGCAGGACGAGCATAAGGACGATAGGGAAAAGCTTGCGCAGGCCCAGATGGAGCTATACCGGTCCGAGGGCGTCAACCCGCTCGGCGGCTGCCTGCCGATGCTTATTCAGCTCCCGGTACTCATCGGTTTGTATCAGGCCATAAAGATTCTGGAGGTGGAGGGCGCCCTGGCCGAGGAGCGCTTCCTCTGGGTGTCCGACCTCGCACTCTGCGAGCCGAACCCACTGTGCGAACCGCAAATGGGCGCGGTTTTCGGGCTGCCGATCCCGATACTGCTCATCACGATGACCATCGCCCAGATGGCCTATCAGAAGCACATGACGCCGCCGACGACCGATCCGCAGCAGCAGGCGATGCAAGCCGCGTTCAAGTGGATGCCGCTTATCTTCGCCTTCATGTTCGCGAAACTCTCGGCGGCGCTCGTGCTGTATTACACCGCGTTCACCGTCGTGAACATCGTTCAGCAGATGATCATGCGGCGCGAAGGCGGGGCGGAAGATGCTTCGGTCGAGCAGACCGACGCCGAGTCTGCCGTAACGGCCGACCCAGTTCTGCCTACGCCCGGCGCCGCCAAGACACCTCCAAAAGTCGACAGGAGTAGGAATCGTGACAGCAGAAAGCGTCGGAGCAAGCGACAGCAAGCGGGTGGTTGAAGTCACCGCGGGCAGCGTGGATGAGGCGATCGTGCGAGGTCTCGTCCGGCTGGGGGGTCTGAGCCGCGACGAAGTGGACATTGAGGTCGTCCGCGAAGCGAAGTCAGGGATTTTGGGATTTGGGGCCTCGGATGCGATTGTCCGCATATCGCCCAAATCGGGCGATGCGAAGCCGGCGGTCAAGCCATGGTCCGCGCCGGAGAGTGCGGCGGCTCCAGCGGAGAAGCGAGGTCGCTCGGGCCGGGGGCGGCGCGGCCAGGGCCAAGGTGGACGCGCAAGCGGCGATGGCGGCGCGGAGGCTGAACCGTCCGGTCGAGCACTGGATACAGGCCCCGGAGTACAATACCCTGTAGCCGGCAGAGCCGAGACGGTTGACACCGGTTACTCAGCCGCACCGATCTCAAAGCCCGACGAAGAACTCGATCCAGCGCGCCGGCGTCGCAGAAGGCGCCGCCGGACGACGGACGATCGACCCGACGAGCGAGCGAGCGAGCGCCCAGCAGAAAGGCTCGGTGATCGTTCCGGCGATGGTCCAGCCGATCGTTCCGGCGACCAGGCGGCTGCAGGGTACGACCTGAGCAATGATGATTGGACCGCTCCGTTCGACCCACCGTCGTACTCCCGGCCAAGTCAGGATCGGTCGTCTCGCGATCGCACGTTTGGTGATCGAAGATCCAGTGATCGGTCAACTGGTGATCGTACATCTGGTGCCCGTTCCTCCGGCGGTCGTCCGTCTGGCGGCCGATCATCGGGCGGCCGTCCGTCCGAAGGCCGGCCTCGATCGCGAAGATCAGGCGGTGCCAATCGCGGCAGGGCCAGTCGTTCGGAGCCCGTGGACGAGATTGCTTTCGAGCCGACGGGCGTGTTCTCTCTGCCCGCGGGCGCACCCTTCGACGTAGCGAGCGCCGTGCTTGACAAGACTCTAAGCGGACTTGGCTTCGAGGGCTTTCGGATCGAGCGGGGCGCCGACCTTTTGCCCGAAGAAGCCGAAATGAATGACGAGTCCGAGGTGGCTTCGGTTCATGGCGGAGGAACGGAATCGCTGCTGGGCCAGGAAGGCAAGGTGCTCGACGCTCTGCAATTCATCACGCGCTTGATCGTAAGCCGGGCGACCGGCGAGTGGGTCAGCTTGCTCGTCGACGTGGACAACGACCGCAGGCGTCAGATCGAAGAACTCTTCGCGCTGGCGCAGCAGTCGGCGGATCTGGTCGAAAACGACGGCCGAGCGGTATCCCTGCCTCCGATGAACGCCTACGAGCGGCGGGTAGTCCACATCGCCTTGCGTGACCATCCAACGATAGCGACTCAGAGCATCGGCGAAGGCGACCGTCGCAAAGTTACTGTGCGACGAAGGGATCAATTGCTGCCGGAGCTGTAAGACAGCTGGCATCTAAGAAACCACAGTAAGTCACCCGCCCGGCCGATTCCTTCGAAAGGGATGGGAGAGCACCGATTTGTGCCGATAATGACGGTCTCGCTTAGGCGATGGCGTCGATCTGAGCAGAACATGCGTTCCGGTCGGCAGTTCGTACTGACATCTTTGCCGCCGCCTCTACGCGTAGCTATCCTCTCCCCCCCACAGCATCACTTCGCGAACTCGCTCAGACTCGGATGGCTCTGCGCGACACCATCACCGCCGGCGCTTGGAGCTATCTCGGATGACACGCATCATCGCGATCGTCAATCAAAAAGGCGGCGTCGGGAAGACGACGACCGCCGTGAACTTGTCCGCAGCGCTAGCCATGGCGGGGCATCGCACCCTGGTGATCGATTGCGATCCGCAGGCGAATGCGACCCGTTCCCTGAACGTCTACGACCCGGACCAACCGACGCTCTACGACCTGCTTCTGGACGGCGCGACGTTGGATTCGGTAATCCTGTCTACGGCGGTCGACGGCCTCGAGATCATTCCGTCGTCGCCTGAACTGGCCGGCGCCGAAGTCGAGTTGGTTTCGAAGATCGGTCGCGAAGCTCAGTTGCGCCTTGCTTTGGAAGGCGCGACGGCGGGCTACGACTATGTCATGCTCGACTGCCCGCCGAGTCTCGGCCTGCTGTCGGTCAATGCGCTGGTGGCCGCCAACGGCGTTATCGTGCCGGTTCAGTGCGAATATCTTTCACTCGAGGGCCTTGGGCACCTCATGCGAACGCTCGATCTGGTGCGCGCCAGGCTCAACCCGAATCTGGAGCTGACCGGCCTTCTCATGACAATGTTCGATTCGCGCACAAACCTGTCGACCCAGGTCGTCGAAGAAGTCGGGCGGCACTTCCCGCGCGAGCGCTTCAACACGGTGATCGGGCGCTCGATCCGCCTTGGTGAGGCGCCGAGCTTCGGTGAGCCGATCAGCAGGTACGCCCCCAGTTCATCCGGCGCGCTGGCTTATAGCGCACTTGCCAGCGAGCTGATCCGGCGGACGAGCACGAACGGGCGGGATCAATCGTGACACGCCGTCGCGCGCTTGGACGCGGCCTGGACGCACTCCTTTCCCCAACGAGTGCCGAGTCGAGCGACGGTGCCGAATCGAGCATCCGCGAGCTCGCGATCGACGATATTCGCCCAAATCCATATCAGCCTCGGCAGCTTTTTGACGAAGGAGAGTTGGGCGATCTTGCCGATTCGATCGCAACTCATGGCTTGATCCAGCCCCTGGTCGTAGCGGATACGGACGATGGATTCGTTCTGATCGCGGGCGAGCGCCGGTGGCGGGCTTCCCGTATAGCTGGGCTCAAGAAGGTGCCGATTGTCGTTAGAAGCGCCGATCCGCGAGAGATGCTTGCGATCGCGATCGTCGAAAACGTTCAGCGCTCGAACCTCGACGCGATCGAAACTGCGTCCGGCTTCAAGCGCTTGATCGATGAGTTCGAGCTGACACAGGCCGAGGTGGCGGCGCTGGTCGGCAGATCGCGAACGGCCGTGGCCAACACCGTGCGCCTACTTGGGCTTGAGGATGAGATCAAGTCCTTGATCACAACCGGCCTTTTGTCCGAAGGTCATGGACGCGCATTGCTTGGCTTGGCGACTTCGGCGGATCGGATCGCGTTGGCCAAACGCGCGGTGGATGGCGGTTGGCCGGTCCGTCGCGTGGAAGCCGAAGTCAGACTGGCGAACGTGGTTTCAGCACCGGAGGCGCCGCGATCGAGCACAAGGGTGGGCAATCCCGAGCCCGAAGAACCGGTGCGGCCCGACCCGAACACTTCCGCGGCCGAGCGTTCACTAGAGGACGTGCTGGGCACGAACGTCCAGATCCTCAGACGTGGCGAGGGCGGTCGGCTTATCATCCACTTTTATTCGGAGGAGGAGCTTTCGGCCCTCTATCAGCGAATCGTGGGCCGTTTGGAAGGTGACTTGTGATGTTATGTTTCACGTGAAAACATCCCCGGAGCCGCAGCACCGCATCTGTGACTACGAAGGCAGCCCTTATCGGAAGGTCTTCTGGGAAGACTTCGACCGAGGCTTCGAGGACTCAGCAGAGCGTTTAGCCTTGCGCGCGCTGCTTCCTCAGCAGGGTTCTCGACTTGTCGACATCGGAGCCGGATTCGGCCGGCTGGTCAACGAGTACGCCGGCTACGACGAAGTCATCCTGCTTGACTACGCGGAATCGATGCTCAAGGAGGCCCGCGAACTGCATGGCGACGGCCTCAAATATGTGTGCGCCGATCTCTACCGCTTGCCTTTCGCCACTCACTCCTTAGACACGGTCACTCAAATTCGCGTGCTCCATCACGTTGAGGACATCTCGGCCGCTATCGGCGAGGTCTCTCGGACTCTGAGGGCGGGCGGCTCCTATGTGCTCGAGTTCGCAAACAAGCGCAACCTTAAAGCGATCCTGCGCCACGCAGCGGGCGAACAAACCGAGTGCCCGTACGCCGAGGAACCGTGGGAGTTCGTCTCGCTGAATTGGAACTTCCATCCGCGACACGTAGAGGCCGTGCTAGCCGAATCGGGCTTGGCCGTGCGCGAGCGACGCGCCGTATCGCACTTCCGCCTGCCGCTGCTGAAGAATTTCTTGCCGACGAATCTCCTAGCGACCCTTGACGCTGCCATCGGCCGCCCACTGGCCCGTTTGGCACTGGCCCCGAGCCAATTCATCCGCGCCGCCCGGCTGGATGGCGGCGGATTAGCCCCCAACCTGTGGCGCTGTCCGGACTGTGGGCACGAACCGCTGATAGAGGATGGGGATAGTGTGCCGTGCCCGGCTTGTGGGCGGGTTTGGGCGATACGGGATGGGATTTACCAGTTCAGGTAGGGCGGGGGCGGGGTGGGGTGGGGTGGAGCGCCGGGGTCGTAAGGGAGATGGTGCTGTAAGGGAGCCGGGGGCGTTGGGGGGCGGGGCGCCGGGTGTGGCCAAAGTCGATCCGGAAATCCTTCCCTGGAGAATCTCACGCGAAGGCGCGAAGAACGCGAAGGTAGGGCTCACTGAAAGGAAGTCCTTTCGCGTCGTCGGGTCGCTAGTGTCGCTGCGGTGCGGGCGTCGACGCCGGGTGCGGCCGTCGCCAGCGCCCTGTTCGGCGCGCTTTCGAGAAGGTCGAGCAGGTCGCTACCGGAGTTCGGATCGTCCTCCTCTTGCCCTTGAAACTCCCCGGTAAACATGCCTGGAAACAATCCTTATTACGTCCGCCCACATTGCTTAGCATGAGTGCCTCAATTGCTTAGCATGAAGGCCCCGTTCCCTTAGCCTGATTTCAGAAACGCCGGAAAGGACGCCCAACTACAATTAGAAACTCACAACATCGGGGAGTTGGTGTCGTTAGGGAGCCGGCGTCGTCGGGTTGCTTGCGGTGATCAGAGCTTCCGTTTGCGATCGGAGTTAGGTGCCGTGGTCGTGGTGGTCGAGCCGATTGCGGCGATTTGGGCGGTCGATTACATGGTGGCGCTCATATAGATTCTGGTCTTCGTGCAGATTGTGCTGCCGAACGGATGTTCTGGGCAGAATGCGTGTTGGGCGACGGGAACGTTGGGCCGCGAGGGACGCTGTGAACACACTGCAACGAGCGCATACCACAACCTTCGCCCAACCTACTTCTCAACCCGATCGATTCCGCTGCCACTTCCCCCTGAGCAAACCGCCATCGCCACCGTCCTCTCCGACATCGACGCAGAGATCGCCAGCCTAGAAGCCGCCGCGACAAGACCCGCGCCATCAAGCAGGGCATGATGCATCAGCTGCTGACCGGGCGGGTTCGACTAGTCTCACGCGAAGCCGCGAAGAACGCGAAGGAAACAAGTGAAGTCGCCCGATGACTCCCCGCAAAAGGTGCTGTTCTTCTTCGCGGCTTCGCGGCTTCGCGTGAGACTCCTTCTTGCATGCCTTCGCGTGAGATCTGTTCTCATGTGTCTTCGCATGAGCCCAACCCGGTGGCCTTCATGAACGTTGAGGAAACCTCATCCGTGGTCGTGGACGCTGCATTCCACCTCCACAAAGACCTCGGGCCGGGTCTTCTAGAATCGGTCTACGAAGCGGTCCTGGCCAGAACACTCGAACACCGCGGCCTTCGCGTAGAGCGGCAGAAAGTCGTAGCATTCGACTTTCGCGGAATGCACTTTGACGAAGGTTTACGCGTGGATCTACTCGTCGATGGCTGCCTGGTCGTCGAATTGAAGTCTGTCGAGACTTTGGCGCGCGTGCACTCCAAGCAACTTCTCACCTACTTGCGGCTGCTCAATCTCCCGATTGGCCTGCTGATCAACTTCGGAGCGCCGACTTTCAAGGAAGGCATCAAGCGCATCGTGAACAACCATCAGGATTTCGCGTCTTCGCGTCTTCGCGTGAGCCAATCACAAGGGGGCGCCGATGACTGAGATGCCCCGATCCAGCGTTGAGAACCAGCACACCGAATGGAAGTCGTCCTGGCGCGACGAATACCTGAAATGGATCTGCGGTTTCGCCAATGCCGAAGGCGGGACGCTCGTGATTGGCCGCAACGACAATGGGCACGTCACGGGCATCAGCGACGCACAGCGCCTGTTGGAGCTGTTGCCGAACAAGGTGCGGGACCTGCTGGGCATCCTGGTGGAGGTGAACCTGCGTGCCGAGGGCGGGAAGGAATACCTGGAGATCGAGGTCGGGGCCCATCCCAATCCGATCAGCTACAAGGGCGAGTACTACCAACGCAGCGGAAGCACCAACCAGTTGCTCAAGGGCGCCGCCCTGGACCGGTTTCTGTTGCGCCGCTACGGGCGCACCTGGGACGGATTACCGCTTCCCGGCGTATCCGTTTCCGATCTGTCGTCTGCGGGCCTGTGCAGGTTCCGGCAACTGGCCGAGCGCAGCGGGAGGCTGGGTGCTGCCGCGCTGAAGGAGCCGGATGAGGCGCTGCTTGACAAGCTCAAGCTCACCGAGGGCGACTATCTCAAACGGGCCGCCGTCTTGCTCTTTCACCCAGATCCCGAGCGTTTCGTTACCGGCGCCTCGGTCAAGGTCGGGTACTTCGCCAGCGAGTCGGACCTCCGCTAACACGACGAGATCGCGGGTGACCTCTTCACGCAGGTCGACAAGACGATGGAGCTGCTGCTGACCAAGTACCTGAAGGCCGTCATCAGCTACGAGGGAATTCAGCGGATCGAGAGCTTCCCCATGCCGGCGCCGGCCTTGCGCGAGGCGCTGCTGAACGCGGTCGTGCATCGCGACTACGCGGTCCCGGCGCCGATCCAGATTCGGGTCTACGAGGATCGGTTGTCGATCTGGAATCCGGGGGAGCTGCCGGAGAACTGGACCCAGGCCACTTTGCTGGGTCCGCACGCATCGCAACCCTACAATCCCGACATCGCCAATACGTTCTTCCGGGCCGGCGAGATCGAGGCCTGGGGGCGGGGTATCGAGCGAGTGATGGCGGCCTGCGAGCAGGCAGGCACGCCGGAGCCGCAGATTCGCCTGGACGCGCGCGGCTTCTGGTTCGAGTTTCCGTTCTCCGATGCCTACCTGGACAGCCTGCACTCGGGAGAAGAACCTGGCAGGGGTTCGGGGAAGACTACCCAAGAAACTACCCAAGAAACTACCCAAGAACGGATCCTCGCCCTCTTGCGCGACGATCCGACGATGACCCGCAAAGTCATGGCTGACCGCATCGGCATCACGCCCGATGGCGTCAAATACCATCTCGACAAACTCCGCGATGTCGGCCGCATCCGTCATGTGGGTCCGACCAAGAAGGGCCGATGGGAAGTCCTAAGGGCCGGCAATGAGTAGCGTCGGCCAGCGTGAGATCCGGACCCAGCAGCGCGTGCTGGCGTTCTTCCGGGAAGCGCTCGGCTACGCCTACCTGGGCCATTGGAAGGACCGCCCCGACAACGCCTCCCTCGAGGAGGCGCTGCTCACCGACATCGCCAAGGCCCAGCTCAAGCAGCGCTGGGGCACGATGCAGAAGGTGCTTTCCGCTCGAAGCCGCCTGGAGACCATCGTCGCCGACATCCTGATGGACATGGCGACGCGCGACCGCCTGCAGAGCGGGCACGGCAACGCGATGCTGGTCTCGGGCAGCATCTATTCGGCCTGCCGCTTCTTCGAACTGTTCCAGCAGACGGATCTTGCGGACAAGTGCGCCATCGTCACCTCCTACAAGCCATCGCCCGCCGACATAAAGGGCGAGGTGACCGGCGAGGGGCTGACCGAGAAGCTGCGCCAGTACGAAATCTACCGAAAGATGCTTGCCGCGCACTTCGACGAACCCGAAGACACGGCGATGCACAAAATCGAGCGATTCGAACAGGAGGTGAAGAAGCGCTTCATCGAAGAGCCGGGGCAGATGAAGCTGCTCATCGTGGTGGACAAGCTGCTGACCGGCTTCGACGCACCGCCCGCGACCTACCTTTACATCGACAAGACCATGCAGGACCACGGCTTGTTCCAGGCGATCTGTCGCGTCAATCGGCTCGACGGCGAGGCTTTCGCGGGCTATGACAGGGATGACGTCGAAGGCCTGCTGAAGGATCGCCTGCAACAAGGGCGCGAACGCCTGGAGGAGGCACGCGAGGCCGTCAAGGCGCTGTGCGAGCCGGTTGAGCCGCCGCGCGATACAACCGATTATCTGCGTTACTTCTGTGCCGCCGAGAGCGGCAACGCAGCGCAGCTCAAGGAGAACGAACCCAGGCGCGTCGCCCTCTACAGGCTCGCCGCGGCATTCCTGCGAGCCTACGCCAACCTCGCCAACGAGATGCGTGAAGCGGGCTACAGCGATGCCGAGGCGCGGGCGATTCTGGCCGAAGTCGACCACTATGAAAAGGTCCGCCAAGAGGTCAAGCTCGCAAGCGGCGACTACATCGACATGAAGGTCTACGAGCCGGCCATGCGCCACCTGCTCGACGCCTACATCCGCGCCGAAGATAGCGAGCAGCTCTCTGCTTTTCATGATCTGACGCTCGTGCAGCTGATCGTGGAGCGCGGCGAGCAGGCGGTCGATGCGCTGCCGAAGGGACTGCGCGATAACCGCGAGGCGATGGCAGAGACCATCGAGAACAACGTCCGCCGGCTGATCATCGACGAGATGGCGGTCAACCCGAAGTACTACGAGAAGATGTCACAGCTGCTCGACGCCCTGATCACGCAGCGGCGGCAGGAAGCGCTGGACTACAAGGCCTACCTTGCCCAAATCGCTGAGTTCACCAAGCAGGTCGCTAATCCGTCGTCAGGGTCATACCCATTTGGTATCGTGACCCCCGTACTCCGGGCGCTCTATGACAATCTCAAGGAGATCCCCGGAATCGAGCTGCGCGTCGTCTTGGATGGCCGCGTAGGCCTCCGTGGCCGGGCTGCCGCCGAACCGCCTCCAGACGCCGCCGCCTCCGCCGCGATCCTGATCGACGACACCATCCGCCGCGAAAAGAAGGCGGACTGGAGGGGGAACGTCTTCAAGGAGCGCGAGGTCCGAAATGCCATCAAGTCCGTCCTCGGTGATACGGACGACCTGGCCGACCGGATCTTCGAGATCGTGAAGGCGCAACGTGACTATTGATCGTCAAGAGATCGAGGTTGGTGGCATCGCAGTGGAGGTTGTCCGGAAGGAGATCAAGCATCTCCACGTCGGCGTCTACCCGCCGCACGGACGCGTTCGGGTGGCCGCTCCGCTTCGCCTGGATGACGAAGCCATTCGCGTGGCGATCGTGTCACGTCTGGGCTGGATCCGAAAGAAGCAAGGCGGCTTCGAGCAGCAGGACCGTCAGTCGCAGCGAGAGCTGGTGTCGGGAGAAAGCCACTACTATCTGGGCCGACGCTACCTGCTCGATGCGGTTGAGCGCGCGGGTCCGGCGAGCGTACACCTGGCGGACAACACCACGATGCGTCTCCAGGTGCGGCCAGGCGCCGATCGCGATGCACGTGACGGGGTCCTGCAGCGATGGTATCGACGGAGGCTCCGCGAACAGATTCCCGGGCTGGTAGCCAAGTGGGAGCCCAGGGTCGGCGAAACGGTGCTCGACGTGCGCATCAGGCGGATGAAGACGCGCTGGGGCAGCTGCAACGCCGACGCCAGACGCATCTGGCTGAACCTCGAACTGGCCAAGAAACCGGTAGCATGCCTGGAGTACATCCTGGTGCATGAGATGGTGCACCTCATCGAGCGTCACCACACCGAACGCTTTCGCGAGCTGATGGACACGCTGATGCCCTCGTGGCAGATCCACCGGGATGAGCTCAATCGGGCGCCGCTGGCGCACGAGGAGTGGCGGTACTGAAGAAGCATCCCTCCGCAATCCCGTTGTCCGAACAACCCCATCTGTCCTATACTCCGCCGCGCTGACCGCGCCCACCGCGCGGCCGATCACCCGGCTGCCCCGGATTACGGAGCTAATCGATGAAGCTATCCTGCTCTCAGCCCGAGCTTTCACGCGGCCTAGGAATAGTGCATCGCGCCGTGGCAACGCGCAGCACCATGCCTATTCTGGCAAATATCCTCGTCGAGACCGACGACGATCGGGTGAAGCTTTCCGCGACCAACCTCGAGATCGGGATCACCTGCTGGATTGACGCGAACATCGAAGACTCCGGCGCCACGACCATTCCGGCCCGCCTGCTGAGCGATTTCGTCAATTCATTGCCGGAAGGCCGGGTTGAGATGGCGCTCAACGGTCGGAACAACACGCTGAAGATCGAGTTGGATCGATACAAGGCCGAGATCAAAGGCATATCTTCGACCGACTTCCCCGCGCTACCTACGATATCCGAAGGCGTCCGATTCTCGCTCGATTCCCTTCAATTTCGCCACATGATCGGCCAAGTGGTCATCGCGGCCGCGACCGACGACACGCGCCCGGTCCTGACCGGCGTGCTGCTGCATGCCGATCCGGACAGCGGGCGGCTCACCTTGGCGGCCGCGGACGGCTTCCGTCTTTCGGTCCGAACCGGTGAACTGGATGCGCCGCTCGACGGGCCGGTCAAGGTCGTCGTGCCGGCGCGCGCTCTCCTGGAGCTTCACCGCGTTTCGAACGACGACGACGATCGGATCACGGTCGCGATCACGCCGAATCAGAATCAGATCCTCTTCCAATTGCGGAACATCGACATCATCTCGCAACTCCTCGAAGGCAACTTCCCCGACTACGAAAAGATCATCCCGCGCGAACACGCAACCCGCGCGGTCGTCAACACGAAGGCACTCCACGGTGCCGCGCGCATCGCCAGCTTCTTCGCGCGCGACGCAGCCAACGTCATCCGGCTGCGTTTCGCTCCGGGCGATGAGCTGGGCGGCACGCTTACGGTCACGGCGCAATCGGCCGAAGTGGGAGGCAACGAGAGTGAGATCGAAGCGGCGATCGAAGGTGAAGAGCTCGAGGTCGCGTTCAACGCGAAGTATCTACTCGATGCGTTGGGCGTAATGGACAGCGAGCAGACGATCATCGAGATTGGCGGGCCGAGTTCGCCGGGGGTTTTGCGACCGGGAAATGAGACGGGCTTCACTCACGTGATCATGCCAATGCACATCACTCGCTAGTTCGGCCGCCGGGGGGCGCATCGACCTCGCGGCATCGTCGGCGTTTCGTCCCAAGCACCCTCCCTGGTGACGCCGCTATAATCGCCCGTCGTGTACTTGCGGCGGATCTCCCTGACGAACTTTCGCATTTACCGCCGGCTCGAGCTGACCCTGCCGTGCGGTACGATCGTCGTTAGCGGGCGCAACGCTCAAGGCAAGACCAGTCTGCTCGAGGCGATTTATTTGCTCTCGACCACCCGCGCGCCGTATTCGATCCCGGATAGGCAGCTCATCGGGTGGAATGCCCTCGACGACGTGATGCCCTTCTCCAGGGTCCAAGGCGAAGTCGTTCGATCAGGGGAGTCGGTCGCGATCGAAGTGGTGAACGTCCTGCAGGCCCATGACTACGGGGAAGAGAGCTTTTCGAAGCGGGCGCGGATCGGCGGCGTGCCCAAGCGCGCACTCGACGTGATCGGGACGCTCAACGTAGTTTTGTTCACGCCGCGCGATCTCGATCTCGTCGCCGGCGCTCCGGCCGAGCGGCGGCGGTACCTCGACGTGCTCCTCTGCCAGATCGACCGGCAGTATTGCCGAGCGCTAGCCGGCTACAATCGCCTCATCACGCAGCGGAATCATCTCTTGCGTCGGCTGCGGGATCGGGGCGGCGATAGGAACGAGCTTGCGTTCTGGGACGAGCGCTTGGCTGTCGAAGGGGCCATTATCGTCGCCCGCCGGCATGCGGCAGTCGCCGACCTGGCCGTTCATGCTGCCGAGATTCACGGCGAGCTGGCTGACGAAGAAACGGGTCGAGGCCTCAACCTGCACTACGAAGCCAGCTTTTCGCCGGCCGAAAACAGCCGTGCCGGCGGAGCCGTCGACCCCGCCGGACTTGGCGCCGCGTTCGCTGCGGCGCTCGCGGCCCGGCGGGATGACGATGTGGCGCGCGGGATCACGACCTTCGGGCCACATCGTGACGACCTCTCATTCTCCATCGCCGGCTTCGACATGCGGCTTTATGGCTCGCGCGGCCAGCAGCGTACCATCACCGTGGCGATGAAGCTGGCCGAAGCCCGGCTGATGTGGACGCAAACCGGGGAGCGGCCGGTCCTCCTGCTGGACGACGTCCTCTCCGAACTCGACGCGAAGCGACGTGCCCACCTGCTTTCGCACATCGACCCGACCCAGCAGGTCATCGTGACCACGACGGATGCCGATCGTCTCCCCACGGACTTCAGGGAAGGAGCCTTGGTCCTTCACGTGCGCGCAGGCGAAATCATCCGCGCCGAAAGTGGCGGCATCGAAGTGACGCCGCCCGTCGCCTACGATGGCGAGAATAGGTGAGGGAAATCGCCGACCACTCCAGGGTAGCTTTGGTTCACGACTGGCTCAACCAGGCGGGCGGCGCCGAGCACGTCCTGGGCGTAATGCACGACATGTTCCCTTCCGCGCCCATCTTTACGACCATCCAGGACGTTCAGCGCGTTCCGGCATCAAAGCCCTGGGACGTTCGAACCAATTGGATGGACCGGCTGCCCGGGATCCACGAACATCACCAGCCGTACCTGCCGCTCTATCCGCTCTCGTGGGACACGGCGCCACTGCCGATCGGTGCCTTCGATCTCGTCATCTCGAACAAGAGTGGTTTTTGCCATGGGGTGCGGACCGGCGGGGCGACACATGTCTGTTATTGCCTCACCCCGACCCGCTTCGTCTGGCAGCCTGGGCAATATCTCGAAAACGAACTCGTGCCAGCCGCCGGCAAGCTCGCCATGCGCCTCCTCATGCCGTGGCTGCGACGATGGGATCGGCGGGCGGCCGATCGGGTTGACCACTTCGTCGCGATCTCGACGGCGGTACAACACCGCATCCGCGACGTGTACGACCGCGAAGCGATCGTCATACATCCGCCCGTCGACGTGGAGGCCTTCCGCGCGGCCGCTTTCGAGAGCGCGGGCAGTCGCCACGGTGCCGAGAAGCCATACGATCTCATCGTCGCCCGGCTGGTCCCCTACAAGCGGATCGATCTCGCGGTCCAAGCGTTCACCCGGATGGGCCGCCGACTCGTCGTCGTGGGTGAAGGGCGTGATCGAGCACGGCTCGAGCGGCTTGCCGGGCCGAGCGTTGAGTTCCTGGGCCGCGTTCAGCAAGCCGATCTCGTTCACTTGATAGCGAATTGCCGCGCGCTGATCTGGCCGGGCGAAGAGGACTTCGGGCTAGTCCCCGTCGAGGCGATGGCCGCCGGCCGACCCGTGGTCGCGCTAAAAGCCGGCGGCGCAATCGACACCGTAGTCGAAGGTTCGACCGGCACTTTCTTCGATCAGCCGACGGCCGAAGCGCTCGAAGCCGCGCTGCACAAGGCGGACGGAGTCGAATGGGATAGCGCGCGCCTGCAAGCGCGGGCGGACCAATTCGGCCGCGACGTCTTCGAACGCCGCTTGTCTGAGTTCTTGTCGGGCATTGAGGCCACACGCAGACTACAAACGCCGGAGTGATAGCCGGACGGGGACTGACCTTCGCCTCTGTACAGAGGAACGATCATGTCCGTGTTCGTGCCGATGTTCCGAGGAACGATCATGACCAACAACATGCCTAACGACATGCCTAACTTCGTGCCCACCCTCGTACCCATCTTCTTCCACATGGTCATGTCCATGTTCCGCGTCACAACTTTCCGCGGCACTGTTTTCTGCGGCACTATACTGTGCGCCGCCTTGCGCGTGATCGACTTGGATTCAGCCGACCCCGGCGCGAGCTGCGCCGCGCACCGAAACGACGAAAGGACACGTCCGACGTCATGATCCCATCGTCAGCCAACGAAATCCCAGTCGGGCGCTATGACGAAGTGACGGTCGGCGCCTTCGACGATCCCTTCGCCGTGCTGGTCGGACTGCGGCGACGCTTTGCGCTCCTCGTCGGGCTGCCGCTAGCGGTCGCGGGGCTTTCGATAGTCTTTCACCAGCCGCCGTCAATCCGCTACCAGACGCAATTGACGTTTGCCGTCGACGTCCCGCAATCCGCACTCGTCCCCGGCAGCGACGAAGGGACTTCGGCGAAGGTCGGCGAGGCATTGATCGACGACATTCATCGGATCGTCCAGGGCGACGTCTTCGCGGCCGCCGTTCAGGCCCGACTCCTCAGCGGCATCAACTTCTCGCCGGGCGATGGTCAAAGCTCGCTTTCAGCAGATGACAGGCACCGCGTGGCCGACATCACCGTGGGTCGACTGTTGCCGGCCGACGCTTCGCCCGAAGCGATCGCGCAGACACAACAAGAGCTCGGGCTCATCGCAACGGCGATTTTGGACGAGCTTGTCGACAACGGCGACGCCTGGTTCTCCCTCCTCGGCGCGGATGACGTCAACCTGGCGATCGTCGATACACCCGATCCGGCCGGCCCCGTCACGCCCTCCCTTCGCGACCGCGTCGAAATCCCGCTGCGGATCGCGCTCGCGGCGCTGGTCGCCCTCGGGCTCGCGCTCGCGCTGCATGCCTTGGATCAACGCCTCTTCGACGCCACCGCCGTCGAGTCGCAGACGCGGCTCACCGTACTCGGCCGCATACCACGCCAGTCGCGCGAACTGTCGCGCCGGGGAATCAGATGAAATTGATCGTCCAGATCCCGTGCTTGAACGAGGAGCTGACCTTAGAGGCGACGGTCAACGACATACCGCGCCAAATCGAAGGGATTGATTCCGTCGAGATCCTGGTGATCGACGACGGATCGACCGATAGGACCGCCGATGTCGCACGCGCGGCCGGCGTTGACCACGTGCTGTCGTTCACTCGCAACCGTGGTCTCGGCTTCGCTATGCAGGCGGGCTTTGATCGCTGCATCGCGCTGGGCGCGGACATCATCGTCAACACCGATGGCGACAACCAATACTTCGGCGGGGACATAGCCAGACTTGTGCGGCCGATCATCGACGGCAGAGCCGACATGGTTATCGGCGATCGGCAGACGGATTCCATCGCCCACTTCTCGCCGACCAAACGGGCGCTCCAGAGCCTCGGCAGTCGGGTGATTAGCCGCCTCGCGATGGTCGACGTCCCCGATGTCGCAAGCGGCTTCAGGGCTTACACTCGCGAGACCGCGATGCGTTTGGCCAATCACGCCGACTTCGATCATACGGTCGAACACACCATCGAGGCCGGGCACAAGAAGTTGGCTGTGGTTTCGGTCCCGATCCGGACCAATCCGAAGGCCCGCGAATCGCGACTTTTCGGCAGCGTCGGCGAATTCGTTGCCAAGTCCGGTCTGATCAGCCTCAGGACCTACGCGCGGTATCAAGCGCTCCGAATCTTCTCACTCTTCGGAGTGGCTTCGATCAGCATCGGTATCGCCCTTGGCATCCGCTTCCTTTACTACTTCCTCTTCACGAACGAGGGCGAGCTTCACATCCAATCCGTCATCCTGGCCGCTATCCTCCTCCTCGCCGGCTTCCAAATGGTCCTGACCGGCGTGGTGGCTGACCTGATCGCTACTAATCGGACGCTTCTCGAAAACACATTGGGGCGCGTGCGCAATATGGAGTTAGCTCGACATGGCGAACAGGAAGAGCGCGCTCTGCACAGTGCTCGAACATCGCGCGAGTCCAACTCCCGTGTTCTCGACTCCCGCCTGCCCGACTCTCGCCTGCCCGACTCCCGCCTGCCCGACTCTCGCCTCTCCGACACCCGCGAGCCCGACGCACCGTGATAGAATCGCCCACCATCCCCAACACTGCCCCTAACCCCGCCCCTGCCCGATCGGAGCCGAGTCGAACCGGATGGATCTGAACGACTTCGCGCGCTTTCTTGTGCGCCGCGCCTGGATCGCCATCACTCTTGGCGTCCTCTGCGCCGCCGCCGGACTTGCATACGCCCGCGTCCAAACGCCGGTGTACAAGGCCGTGACGCGACTTGCCGTCGCACCGGCGCGACCCGGAGACCTCGGCCAGACGCAGGCGACCAAAGAGATAATGCGGAGCTTCATCAAGGACATCCATACCTACGACATGGCCGCAGCGACGGCCGACCAGCTGGGCGAAGAATGGCTCGAAGCGCGTGGCCTGGGCGTAGGCGAACTGTTCAACATGCTCCGGGTCGGCTCGGAAGAAAACGTATACGAACTCCGACTCGAAGCCCGCTCGCCTGACCCGGATACGGCGGTCCAAGTCTCCGAAAAGTGGGCGATCGCCTTTGAAGATCGCCGCGAAACGGCGAATCGGCAGTTGGACCTCCAGGATCGGATCTCGGTCCGACGCCGCGACACCACGACGCCGGAACTCCACAGCCCCCGCCGGCGGGTGCTGGTCGGAGTCGGGAGCGTCGCCGGGCTAGCCCTTGGCGCGGTGTTGATGCTTGTCCTCGAATACATGTCGCGCACCGTCATCAGGAACAAGCCGGATGCCGAATCTATCGCCGGCGCCTCCGTCCTTGGCATGATCCCGCCTATGCGCGGAGGCAGGGGGCTTGCGCTACGAAGGGGTTCGGCTCTAAAGATCGGCGGCCGCGACCTCGTCGTCGCGCTGCTCCGAGGGGCGCGCGCAGCTTGGCCGGCAGCGCTCTTGGCCATGCTCGGTGCTGCGAGCGGCTTCGCAGTGTCTCGGATGCAGCCGGAGGTGTGGCAGGCGCGCACGCGGATCGCGATCGAGCCGGCGCGTGCCAGCGATTGGGGCCAGACCCAGGCTATTCCCGAGATCATGCGGAGCTTCAGCGAAGACATCGCGACCAGGCGAATGGCCGAAGAGGTCAACGCCCGCCTGGAGCTCGACTTGCCGCCGGAGCGGCTGCTTGCCGACAAGCTGACCGTAGCGCCGCGGGAAAGCGATTATGAGATTCATCTCGACATCAAGGATCGGGATTCCGACATCGCGACGCAGATCAGCCGCGAATGGGCGCAAGTGTTCATCGAAGATCGCTCACGTCAGAACAACCTTCTTGACCAGAGCGATCGGATCTTGGTCCGCCAACGGGACGTGACGACATCGCGGCTTTACTCACCGCGCACGCTGGCCAACACACTGGCGGGCCTTGTCATCGGCCTGCTCGTCGGCACCGGAGTCGTCCTCGCGCTCCTGCTGCTGCGCTCACAGATCATCGAAACATCGGCCGATGCGACGCGCGCCGCCGGCGCCCCGCCGCTCGGCATAATCCCGCCAAATTGATGGTCGATCTTCGACCGCTAGGAGCCAAATCGATGAGCGATCTGATCACGCTGTCCGATCCGCGGTCCACGGTTTCCGAGGCCTATCGCAGCCTCCGGACCAACCTTGACTTCGCGCGGCCGGGCGCCCGACTGCACACACTGCTCGTCACATCTCCGACGCAGGACGAGGATCCGTCCACGCCGCTTGCGAACCTCGCCGTCGTTGCGGCGCAGGCCGGACGAAAGGTGATCGTGGTCGATTGCGATCTCAGACGGCCCTCCCAACATCTCCGCTTCGGCCTTCCCAACGAGCGCGGCGTGACCACGGCGCTGGTCGATGATGCCGCACTCCAATCGCTGCCGCTTCAGGCCACCGAGGTCGACGGCCTGCGGGTTCTGACCAGCGGACCGATCCCGCCGAACCCGGCCGAACTCTTAGGCACTCGGCGTATGGCGTCCCTTATCGAGGCGCTATCAGCCGATGCCGACCTAGTCATCTTCGCCGCGCCGCCGGTGGTCGCGGTCACCGACGCGGCCGTCCTCGCGCCCAACCTCGACGGCACGCTCCTTGTCCTCGAAGCGGGCCGAAGCCGCCGCGACCGGACGCAGCGCGCACGCGATCTCCTCACCCAAGTCGGGGCCGAGGTGATCGGTGTGGTCCTGACGGGCGCCGAGCGGGAACGCGGCGGCGAGTACTACGGCTCGGAGGCTTCGTGAAGGGCTTGATCCTGTCCGGCGGCAAGGGCACGCGCCTCTATCCGCTGACGTATACGCGCGCAAAGCAGCTGATCCCGGTGGCGAACAAGCCGGTTCTGGTACGCGTGATCGAGGCGCTGCGCGACGGCGGCGTCCACGAGATCGGCATCGTGACGGGCGACACGGCGCCCGAGATCGAGGAGCGCATCGGCGACGGGTCCCATTGGGGCGTCAAGATCACATACATCCCGCAGGATGCTCCGCTGGGACTAGCGCATGCGGTCAAGATCAGCCGCGACTTTCTTGGGCAAGACCGATTTGTGATGTTCCTGGGCGACAACGTTATCCAGGGCGGGGTAAACGAGCTGATCGAGCAATTCGGCAGCTCGAAGTGGAATTCGCAGATCGTCCTGACGGAAGTCAGCCATCCTCAGCACTATGGGGTAGCGGAACTCACCGCGGAAGGGGAGATTCTCCGCCTTGTCGAAAAGCCAAGCGAGCCACCCTCCAACCTGGCGCTGGTCGGCATCTACATGTTCGACGACACGATCCACGCGGCATGCGATGCGATCGAGCCGAGCGGGCGCGGTGAGCTTGAGATCACGGATGCGATCCAGTGGCTGGTTGACCACGGCCGTGCCGTGCATCCGTACGTGCACAAGGGCTGGTGGATCGACACTGGAAAGCCGATCGACATGCTGGACGCAAACGATCACGTGCTCGAGGAGATAACGCCGAAGATCGAGGGCTTCGTTGATGCTGATAGCCATGTGGACAAGCGGGTGACGGTCGAGGCCGGAGCGCATGTGATCAACAGCGTGGTGCGTGGGCCGTCGATCATCGGGCGAAACACCCGCATCGTGAACAGCTATATCGGCCCATTCACGTCGATCTACCACGATGTCGTCGTGGAAAACTCGGAGATCGAGCACTCGATCGTGTTGGAAAACTCATCGGTGATCGGAATTCCGGGCCGTATCGCCGACAGCCTGATCGGCCGAAACGCAAAGCTGTCGCGCTCCTCGATCAAACCTGTCGCCCACAAGCTGACGCTCGGCGACTACAGCGAGGTGGGGCTGCTGTGATTGAGACGGCGTCGGAGGCCTGAGCGGGCGTGACGGGGGCCGTCGAGGACTGGAAGGGCGGAGTGACGGGCTCGGGAGCGTGCGACGGACGGTCGGATGGGGGCGAGAGATCCAGACCACGGCGCCATCTTGCGCTTCGGTCCCTACGGTGTCACTCTTCAGGGTAGCCTGTGCCGTTCATCGTGGGCGTCGAGTTGGTAGGGACAGGACCGGCAGGAGCGAGTGATGCGGACACTGGTTGATATCGGAGCCATGATCGTCGCCACGCCTGAGGTGTGTGGCGGGCGCCCGCGCATCTCGGGCACGGGCATCAGCGTGCGTCGGGTGGTGTCATGGTACAAGATGGGCTTGCAACCGGAGGAGATCGCCGAAGAAATCGGGCACCTCTCTCTGGCCCAGGTCCACGCAGCGCTCGCGTTCTACCATGCCAATAAGACCGAGATCGATGCAGACCTGGCCGCAGACGCCGCGGCAGCCGACCTGGCCAGCGCATAGCCTGCAGCGGCCGGCGCCTGATTAATGACCCGCGCCCGACTGTACATCGACGAGGACTCCATGTCCCATGCGCTCGTGCGCGCGCTCAGAACAAGGGACGTGGACGTTGTAACGGCCCTTGATGAGCGGATGATCGAACGGGCGGATTCCGATCACTTGGCTCTAGCCACAGCCCGCGGCCGAGTGCTGTTCACGTTCAACGTAGGTGACTTCCTTCAACTCCACGATGTGCTGATGGCAGACGGCCGGCACCACGCCGGCATCATCATTGCCGTCCAGCAGCGTTATTCGATCGGTGAACAGATGCGCCGCATCATCCACCTGGTCAATGCCCGCTCGGCCGAAGATGTGGTCGATCGAGTCGAGTTCCTCGAACGTTGGGGACCTGGACTCAGCTAGGCGACGGAGCCTGGAGTTGCCCACCCTCCCCACCGGAATGCTCATCTTACTCTTCGACGACAACGGTTGCTCCTGACGGTCGATTAGTCGACGTTACCGGGGGCGGCGAGCGCAACCACATAGAGATTCGCCTGCGGGTCGTCAGGCGAAGTTCGGACGATTGCGACCAGGTGTCGTCCGTCAGGCGAGACTTTCGCCATCTGTACGTGTGGTGCTTCGGTCCCCGGCAGGCGCAGGCGGTCTACTACATCGCAGGAATGGTTGACGATCTCGATATAGGGTAGATCCTGCCACCGGGGCAGGAGCGTCTGGTCCGTTTGAATGGGGATACACGCCGTCTCCAGCACCTCAGCGAACGCACTTCCGGGTGGGTCCAATGGGCGCCGCTTCGCCTTCGAAGCGACGCTACCTTCGTATACCTCGATCTGCCCATCCTCTGTTAGCCACGGCGTCACGCCGCTATCCACCGAACCGAAGCTCTCAAGCTGCCCCGTTTCGCCATGGAACAGCACCAGCCGCGGGGAAGTCTTGGACCCTGGAAGAAATGGATCGATCAGAAGGAGGTGCATCGCGCCTGAGGCTGAATCGAATCGCCCCTGCACCTCGGGTAGAAATTCTTCGACATTGAACTCGTCAACGGGCGCGGGCTCGAAAACTTCGCCGAACGGCTCCAGCGCCGACGATACGGCGCCGTCGAGATCAAGGAACAGCGGACCCTGATCAACCGTAATCGGTACAACGACGCGGCTGTCGGACACCCACGTCGCGTCTCCGAATACCCCGCCAATGCCGCTGTATCCCTGCCAGTCGTGCGCTGCCATTAGCTTTCCCGACGACGCGTTGACGATACGCGTTCCGCTGAGGTCGTTGTCGCCGACGCCGCTGATCGTCACGGCGACATGTCGGCCGTCGGGCGACCATGCTATTTGGTCGGTCAGGTCGCCCGGGACACTTTCGATTCGCACTGCGCTCAGATCGGTGGGGTCGAGCAGCCACCATCCGTCGCCTAGTACGACGCTTCTGCCGTCCAGGGCCGCTGCTCCGTAATGAGTCGGTACGATCGGCATTCGCGCCGTGATGTCCTCCGCGTCGTTACACGCCGGTCCAACCAAGAGGACCCTTCCGTCCAGCGTCGTCGCCATCAATCGCCCGTCGGAGAGCCACATGTATGGAACAGGCGACGGGCCTTCGTGTCCATGCCTGGTCTCAACTTCATACGCCCAGCACGTCTCGCCGGCCTCGATATCGTGGACGCCAAACGCTCCCTGTACGAACCCAAGGAAGCCTCCAATCGCGCCGACTTCCTCCATGGTATCGGCCGAGTATGACGCGACCACAAAGCTCCGCCCTGTCGGTGACCAGACGACCGCGTCGAAGGCCGCCGCGGAGGCAACGGGTGTTTCCAGGGCCACCCGCGTAGTGGCGGTGGCAATGCCTACGGCGGATCGAGGCAAGGAGCCGGTAGTCGTCGAGAGCGCGTGAGTGGGCGTAACATTTCTTGGCTCGGCCACCCGCGAAGTGGCGGTGGGCTTGAGCGAGGCGCTAGTATCCTCGCCGATTTGGCGCGGAGCCAGAGGTTTGACCGGAGCTTCGGAGCAAGCAGACGCCAGAACACTGCCGAGCAGCAAGATCACTCCAGAAATGGGCTTCACAGCCGTACTCCCGTTAGGTCACGAATTCTCGCTAATGTATATGAGTATCGCGGACGACGAAAGGTGCATCTTGCCTCAAGGACAAATGTGACCTGACGCGAGAACGTGATCGCGGCTATGCATGGGCGCTACCTTGGGGCCGGAGGGACGTTGTGTGGGCATGGGGCGGCGACTCTAGCGGGGCGGGTGGTGGGGCGTCAAGAGGGGTGGCCCTGTCGTTTGGCGGTCGCGACGACGAGATGAGCACGATGGTGCCCGGTTGCGGGACGCGCACGATGGACGCGAGCCCATCCCGCTCCCGACCGCCGGACCCCGCCCCAGCCCCTCGGCGACCCCGGACTCGACCCGCCGGCCCAGCGCGACACCGACGGCGACCATGGCGTCCCCCTCCCCGACCGCGGCAGGCGCGCGACTGTATCTTCCGGCTGCGCGCAAGGGGCTTGGCGGGGACCGGTAACGCACCCGCGGCGGGCATCTCGACGCCCGACGACTAGGGTGTCTACGAGATCTGCCCAGGCCCACGGCCCTGGATGCCACGTGAAGGGAGCGCGCGAATCGAGCGGTGTCGGTCTCAGTCTTACGGCTAACGCCTTGCCGCTCAGCCGCCGGCGAAGCCGGTCGGCTGCAGCGGCCCGTTAGGCAGCAACCTCGACGTACGTCGCCGTAGTCTCTGGTGGCGGAACAGGCGACCCGTCCTCTCGCAGGCCCTGTAGGTGCAGCGCGATCGCTGCACGCATGTTCTCCTCAACGCCGGTTCGGGTACGGCCCGTGGCGACACATCCGAGCAGATCTGGGGAGTAAGCCGAGAACCCCGTGGCTGTTGTCTCGACAACAATCAGATACCTAGTCATCGTCTCCTCACTCTCCTGTCGAGGGCTTCAAGCCAGCCTGAGCCAGTATACTGTTCAGCGTGCCCGGAGCAAGATCGTCGGCCGGTGCTCCGGCAACGGTAACGCGGCCAGGCTTGGTCGGATGTTTCAGTTGGCGGTGACTTCCCTTGGTTCGGACGTGGAACCATCCGTCCTCGCGGAGAAGTCTGAGCACGTCACGGACTTTCATCTCTGCCTCGAACTCGCAGTGGAGGGCGTGTGCACAGCTGTCGCCGTCGCTGGAGCCCATCGTCGGCCCGAGCCTCCAACATATCAATGCGTCGCTGACGTCCAGCACAGCGACCAAGCTGCCTAACGCCGTGTGCTTCAGGCGCGAACGCGTCAAGAGACATTGCGGATCGGACAAACGAACCAACTACACGATCGTCGGCTGCAAGCACTTGTTAGGCCGCTCCTATCGATTGTGCCAATAGCCGGGGCGTCGTTTCTGGTGGGCGATGGCCACGATCACGATCTCAGCAGCACCAACACGGTAGTAAATATTGAACGGAAACCGCTGAAGAACGACGCGCCTAGTCCCATGTTCCGCTGCTGGATAACGAGCCGGCATCTCCGCGATGCGGGAGATGGCTCCCGCGACCTCCTGCGCGAACGCTGCGGCACTCAATGGGCTGCGCTCATCTTACCACGCCCGCGCTTCCCGAAGCTCGGCTCGCGCCGCGGGATGGAACCTAACGTTCATACCAGCGGCCAAACAGCTCCGCGCGTACTTCCTCCCACGGAATTGTCTCTACCGTTCCGGCGTCGATCTCGGCCACGCGCCGCGCGATCTCTTCCGACCAAGCTGCTTCAACGTCCGGCTCCGGTGCCGGATCGAGCGTTCCGATGAGCAGACCGGCCAGAGTGGCTCGATCATGCTCCGGCAGTTGCGCCGCCTCGCGAAAGAGTTCCTTGAGATTGTGAGTCATGATGGTGATCGTAGCTCCGTGACCGGTTGTTTCGCACGTGCTCATTGCCATTACCTAGAGCGTTCCGCCAGAAGCCGCCGATGCCGATGTTAGCCAGCAGGCGGTTTCATCTGGGTGGCGCTCTCCAGCGCCGTGAGCGGACCGGAGTTCCACCTGAACCTAAAGGACCGGCTTCGAATCAGGTGTACATCTCCTATGAGGAATACTATTCCGACGAACGGTTCTCGGGCGGCGATGGCAAGTCGACCGAAATCGCTGTCATGGGTCAGGATGACCCTGTTCTCCGCAACGGCGATGCGAATCAGTTCAACGTCGGGGACGCCCGTAAGTCCACGGGCCAGCACGTGGCTCACGTCGTGACCTGCGTCAAGGAGGTGGAGACGACGTCCGCGTGGATGTTCTCGTCGGCCAGAAATGCCGCCGACCGCAGGTTCACGCGGTGACGTCGGTCGTCAGGTAGAGGTCATTCGTAAGCAAGCTGGCCGCGAAGCGCATGGCCTCCTCAATGTCCTCGGGCTGCAAGTGCGGATACGCCTTTAGAATGTCATCTCGCGACGCGCCGGAGGCAAACAGGTCCAACAGGAAGTCAACGCTGATGCGCGTGCCACGGATACAGGGCTTCCCGCCCAAGACCTCCGGACGTGTGACGATCCGCTCGAACATTGCGCGCCTCCCTTGATTGCCGTGTACCGATCAACTGTACCACCGCGCCGATCACGCCGAGGCGGAGGGCCTCGTCGGATGGCGTCGCCGGGCTCCCAGAGGACATCGACTTCCTCATCGGTCATTGCTGGCGCCGGCGCTTGGGGCGAGCAACCGTTGCCATGCTTCGTCATCCTTGATTCGCTCCTGGGTCATGCGCCGCCCGAACGCGCTGAGTCGCGGCTCCGGGCCGGTGTTGTCATACACGCGCAGTTGTCAGCGAGCGGGCGGAGCAGGTTCCGGAAGTTTATCGGTCCGGCGTGGTACCGGCGAACGACCGTTTCCGGGGGAACGTCGTGTCCTCCGGTGAGATGGCGCGATCGGACGCGGTTGATGGCCATTTGCGGATTGGGCAGCCACAGAAGTATGGCTTGGCTGCGGAAGCCCTTGGTCTTCAGCCAGCGCAACCGCTTGGGTGTCGAGCGTCCGGCCAGCGTAGTCTCGAAAGCGAAGCTCTGTCGCTGCCCGGCGCATTGCCTCACGGGAAGATGTCGTCGGGCGCACACTTGATGGCCGGCTTGCCCGCGCTCCAGGCCCGCGATGCCCAATGCGCACGCCCGGGCTCGGATAGCTGACACTTCGCTCCGCAGCCCAAGGCGGCCTCCGATACCCGCCGAATCACGCCGGCGAACCCACCGGCATCCGCGGCGGAGCCGTGCGCCACATCAGCGCCACCTCCTCCGGCGTGAGCCCGTAGGCCTCGTTCACCAGCTCCGCCACCCGCTGCTCCAGCCGAGACGCCTCGGCCGCCCCTTCGCGCACGGGCCCGACCAATTCGGCGAACCCAGCCCGCAACTCCTTGAGCCCCGCCGGCGACAACCCGCCTGCCGACTTCGGCCGTCGCTTCCGCACCTCGGCCACGAAGCCGTCATCCGACAGGCGCCCGAAGTCCTCGATCTTCTGGCCGGCCTTCTCGATGCCGTATTCGACCCGCAGCCAGTCGAGGAGCGAGTGGCGAGCTTCCTGCTCGGCGCGGGTGATGGCGATCAGTCGCTCCGTTGCCGGCTCGACTTCGTCGCGGATGGCATGTGTCGGTTCGGCAATCGGGATCGTTTCGACGAATGAGTAGATCAGCCGCAGGGCTTCGTCCTTGCCGTGCATCGCATTGCGCCACATGTAGGGCCAGAGTGTCGGCGAGTTGAGTACCGCAAGGATCCAAGCGTCCGAAGTTGGCCAGACATAGGCTGTGTTCAGTAGGTATGTCTTTCCTGAATCGAGTGCGAATTGTGGCCGCCATGTGATGTCGGTGTGGATGATCTTGGGTCTGTCGAAGACGTCATAGTACGTGCATGATCGAAGCTCCCACCAAAACCGACCCTTGTCCTGTCGCGCGATCAGCTTGTCTTCGAACTGACTCAGGTGCTCATGGATGGCCGGGAGATGCAACGCGAACTCGGCACGAGCGGTTTCGATCGTCGTTCGCGCCGACCACGGCCACTCTCGATTCTCGCTCGAGGCCAGGACGATCATCCACAACCCCGCCCACTCCGGCGACCAGCGCTTGATGTCCTGGCCGCGGAGGTAGGGCTTGATGACCTCGGCCGAGCGCGAATCCTCGCGTACCAAGCGGTCGCGGGTGGGGGTGTCGATGAGGAAGGCTTGGTTGTAGCCGGTCTTAATGCCGTAGTAGGGCTTGACGCCGGCGAATTCCGCAAGGGGGATGCCCTTGAGGCGGATCTTGTCCATCAAGTCGACGATGGGCTGGGGCTCGACGTTCCACGGTTCGGCGCCGAAGCGGCCGCGGGGGACGGGGTAGGCGTGGGCGGCGACGTAGTCGGTGATGGACTCGGTCGTCGGGTGGTCGCGGTCCAGGGCCTTGCGCGGGAACTCGGTGATGCGGGTCGTGGCGTCCGCCGCGGCATCGCCATGGCCTGCGGCATTGTCCGGATCGATCGGGCGTTCGAGCCAGAGGATGCAGGGGAAGACGTCGGCGTCCTCGAAGATGGGGGCGTGGCCGAAGTCGATCAGCTCCTCGACAGCGCCCGTGTCGGCGAAGTACCGGCGCAGGCCCTCGCCGTAGCCGGCGCGGAGCCACTTGTTGGTGACGATGTAGGACATGCGGCCCCCGGCCTGCAGCAGCTCGTAACCGCGCTGGTAGAAGTAGACGTAGATGTCGGCGACGCCGCTGTAGGTCTCCGGGTAGGCCGAGGCGAAGTAGTGCTTTATGTCGCCCAGGCCCTCTTGACGGATGTACGGCGGGTTGCCCAGCACCGCGGTGAAGCCGGCCGCCTCGCCCAGGGACTCGCCGTGGCGGTCGAAGAAGACCTCGGGGAAGGCCAGCTCCCAGTGGAAGAATCGCCAGCTCTCGGCCAGGGCGCTGGCCTCATCGAGCAGGTCGTGGACGCGTTGCGGCGCGGCTATGGAGCGGTCCCCGGCAAGATCCTGCAGGGGCTTCCAGACGTCCGGCGCGATATCGAGGCCCAACTGGCCGGCGGTGACCAGGTCGGCCAAGCGGGTGAAGCGTCGATGGAGGCGCTCGCGAAGGATCTCGAAGAGCCGGCCTTGCTCGCGCACGTCGTCGACGGTGTCGGAGGCGTGCTCCTCGATCAACCACATGTTGTCGACCGCGATGGACAGGCTGCGGCGGAAGCTGTCGTCCGCCAGCCAGCTCATCTGGCCGGCGGCCAGGGCCTCAGCTTCGCGCTTAGCCGCTCCCTTCCCGCGCCTCCTTTTGGCTGACTCGGGCTGGCCGGCGTGAAGGCTCTCTAGATTGGCGCCGACTAGAGAGTTGCCGCAGCGCAGGTGGTGGTCGAGAAAGGACAGCGGGCGGTCGCCGGCGGCGGTGGCCAGCCATATCGAGAGCTTGGCCAGCTCGACGGCCAGAGGGTTGAGGTCGACGCCATAGATGCAGCTCTGGGCTACCCGCCGCTTCCAATAGGCCAGCTCGTCGATGCCGAGACCGGTTTGGGAGCGCTCGATGCCCGGCTCGTCGCCGGACTCGGCTCGGAGATGGTTGGGTAGGACGTCGGCGGCCACAAGTCGCTCGGCCAGGTAGTCGATGGCTTCGACCAGGAAGTGGCCGCTGCCCATGGCGGGGTCGACCACGTCGATCTCTAGAATGGCGCGGGAGATTGCGTCGGCGCCCTTTTTCGCGGTCTCGGCCAGTGTGGCATCGACGATTGGAGCCAGGGTGCGCTCGGTCATCAGCCGGGTGATGTAGCCCGGCGTGTAGTAGCTACCCGAGGCGCGGCGTTCGCCCTTGGAAGTCACCAGTTCGGTCGTCCAGCCCTGCATCTCGGCATCCGGATTCAGCCGCAGGTGGTACTCCAGCAAACCTTCGTAGATCGTGCCCAAGTGCGAGCTGGCCAGGTCGCGGTAGTCGATGAACTCCTCGTCGACACGGGCAAGAAGGGTGACGACCTTCGCCACCGAGGCGTCACCCATGACCCACTGTTCGAGCGCCGGATGACCGTGAGGGTTGAAGAGGCCGCCGTTGAAGGCCGGCACGTCCAGGGAGGGCGAGCCGCCGTCGATGGCCCGGAAGAGCGTGACCAAGCGCGGCCAAAGAGTGACCATGTCCCCTGCGCAACTGCCCTCGGCCCGGGTCGCTAGGTCTTTCTTGATCGCGTCGAAGCTGTACTGCCGGCGGTACATCTCATTTGACCGCAGTGGCAGCAGCCCCTTTGCTTCCGCGTAGAGGACGAAGAGCAGTCGGTACAGCAGAACCAACGCGTTGGCATGCACCTCGGACAGGGTGCTCGGCTTCGGTTCCAGGCCGTTGCCGCTGTGGTTAAGGAAGCCCTCCGCCGCGTGCCAAAGCGCGTCGTAGACCTGCGCCTTGAGCCCTTCGCTGACACCGTGCGCGTAGTCGGCGCTTTCCCGCAGCAGGGCGTCCATCGACAGGGGGCCTTCCATGCCGGCTTGCGGACCGAAGAAGTGGCTGAAATACTGGAAGGCCAAGGGGTCGGCACGTTCCACGAGGGCGGGCAGGTCCACCTCGTAGTAGTGGTCCAGTCGGTGGGCCGAATCTCGATGGTAGAGTCGCCATAAGTGACCGTTGGTCAGGATCCCCCATGGCAAGCCCGAGTGCTGGAGGTAGTAGGCGATCTGGAAGCCCGGATTCTGGTTGCTGAAGGCGTCTTTGCCGCTGTTGGTGGCCTGATCCAATGGACGACCCCAATGTTTTGCATCGCCGATGGCCAGTCCGCCCTCGATTCTGCCCTCGTTCAGCTTCTTGTCTTTCGCCGCCGCGACCGCGGGCGCGTCCCGGTAGAAGACGTAATCGGGTCGGACGACTCTACCGCCGGCCGCGAGCGAGGGTTGGACCTCGTAATGCCATCCCAGTGCGTCCAATACGGGCTGCACCAAGTCCTTCTCGGTCTGTACCTCATTCGCGCTGGGGTTGAAGTCCCTGAGGATCGCGGCGACGCGCTGGAGTAGCTCGGCCGCTCGATCCTCGCCGGCCGACCACGCTGGATGCCGTGGCAGGCGTTGATCGAGATAATGGTCGCTGAAAAGGAGTCGGTTGCGGTGGGGTGCGGGGCCTGCTGCTGGTGAGGAGGGCATCGGAGGCGCTTTCCAAGCTTGCTAGAGTTGGCGGCTCGAACTTGGCCAAGGATGCCACAATGATGGCGCTGGGCAATCGCATTGTGGCCCGCCGATGGACCAGCGCCCCCACTGTTCCGCGACCCCTCCACAACCACGGCCTCCGCGCAGCTCCCGACGGCCGATGAGTCGGCGTGACCGGATACTAAGGTCGATTCGGTGTAACTTCGAACGGTCGGCGGCGTCGTGACGGGAGTAGCCGCACGCCAGCGGCCCGGAGATGGCCATGCTCAAAGGGTCGAGCTCGATCCGTAGCTCGAGGTCGAACGCGCCACGCGCGCTTGATCGGTTCGCCGCGCCGTCGGCCAAACATGGAACTCGGGCGAACCAATGCACCGAGCCCGGCGAGTACTGACGGGACGTCGAGCGACTCTGAGGTCCTGCCGCGACGGAACCGGGAGGCATCTTTCTCGAAGAGGATCCGGACGTCTTCGGGTCGCTCCGCCATCGTCGGCCAGATGTTCCAGTCCACATACGTCGGCAAGGGGAGTGAGTCGCGCGCCACCCCTGCGCGATCAAGAACAAGATCGGCGGTGTTGGGGTTCATCGGGTCGGGCTAACGCTCAGCATCAGCGGCGGCGCGCAGCGCCGCCCGCTGCATGCTGTTGTTAGCCGGTGTCTCTCCTTAGCTTAGCCCCTCCCTAAGGAGCCCGATGATTACCTCCAGTACCTCTCGGTGCTTCTCCTGCGTGAGCCTTCCGACCCTCGCGACCACGAGCTCACTGCTCGCGGTAAACAGCTTCCCGGGTCTCACGAAGCTCCTCTCGCGCCGCAGACCGCCCTCACTAAAGTCGGGATCATCGATGGCAACAGCGATCGAATCGCCGTACGGGTTGCTGGTCACCTGGCAAAGCACGACGTCTCCGCGAGAGACGGAGGCCAGAACAACCGCGGGCCGCCTCTTCGACCGGGTGAGATCGGAAAACGGAAACGGGACGAGGACTACCGACCCGGCTGGAGGTGCGCCCATGCGGTGTCCTCTTCCGGTCGCTCCCAGTCCTCTGCCAGCGCCGTCTCGCTCAACGCTGCGGTGTCAGGCAGCTCGTCCTCGAACGCCACTATGCTAGCCTCCAGAATCGTGACGAGTGCCCTGGTAGCATGGTCGAGACGCAGCGGCTCCAACAACCGCACGTTTCCGTTCTCGTCGACTATGGCCTCGATCGTTCTCAGCATTGGCAAGCTCCTCTTGGACCTCGGCTACCTGACGTCGAACTGGACCGTTCTCGTTCGCGCAAGGGCTCTCGTCAAGCGTCGACCCAGCACGTCGTGCCTCACTCGCTCGTCTCCGCGCCCTTCAGCGCAACCCCGGAGGCCTGCCCGAACCGATTTTAGACCATCGCTCGCTGATCCGGAACCCGCGACTCCCGCCTTCGCACGTTGGTTCCACACGTTCCATTGGGATGCACGGGTCCGGATAACCCAAGATTCGGGCCAATGGCTCTCACTTCCTCACGACTCGTCCAGGTCACCTCAGCTACCAGTCCAGGAGGCGATCAGCCGGGCTGATCACGCCTCCAACGCCACGATTGAGGACATGCGTGAGATCATCGTCGTCGAGACATCGCGATGGACCAGGAGTTCTTGAATCGTGCGGATATCATAGCCCGCTTTCGTCGTAATACTCGGTGATGGGGCAGGCCTGATATTGCCGACCAGAGCCTGGACGTCTATACTCTGGCCAACGAATGATACATCTCGATGGAGGCCTTAAGTATGGATCGCGTGATGGTGACGATGCCGGACAGCTTGCGCCAGGAATTGGATGAGGCGGCTTCGGCAGTGACCGAGAATCGGAGCGAGTTCGTGCGCCGAGCGGTCATGGAGCGCATTGAACGCTTGCAGCGGTCCCGCTTCGAACTGCGGCTGGCGGAAGCATATCAAGTGACCAACGAGGATCCTGCCACCGACGTGCGTTCAACTCTTGGAGCCCAGGACGAAGCGGTCGGACAGGTCTGGTCCTGGGATGAATGATAAAGACCCACTTCGACGCGGGGACGTCGTGCTGCTGCCCTTGCCCCTTGTCACGGACTTCGCCCAGCAGAAGGTACGTCCGGCCGTGGTGGTGCAGAATGACATCGGCAACCGCTACAGCGCCAATGTGATCATCGTGCCCATCTCCAGCAAGGTGCCCGATAAGGACTACCCGATCAATCATCGTCTGACTGTGGGTACGGCCGGCCTAGATCGGGCATCCGTTATCCTGGCCGGCACTGTCCTCACCGTTCCGCAGTCGCTCGTCATTCGGCGCATCGGCCAGTTGCCGGCGAGTGAACTTCTAGCCTTGGACAAGTGCTTGCGCGTAAGCCTTGGCCTGTGATCGTGTGGACCACCCCCACTTCGGTGGCCCCCCACCATCCCTCACCCAACCGCATCCCCCCACAACCCCAGCAACTCCGTCAGGCCACCCGCCAGATCGCCGCGCTCGAGCGGCTGCTTATTACGACGAATCCGAGCTTCGGAGTTGATTCAGACGTTCCGGCGCCACGTAGTCGGCCGTCAGCGGGTCGTCGAGCAGCGGACCGAGTTGGTCGATGAGCACGGGCAGCCGTCTGTCCACGCAGCCCGCCGCCAGCAGGTCGGCCGCCGCAACGCGAACCCTACGGCCCGCTCTACCGCCCAGCAAACGGCACGAACACCCTGTCGATGGGTCGGACGCCCTCCTCTGGCGTGCCCGTGGGGGTCGGGGTCGGCGTCGACGGAACACTTCCGGTTGGGCTGGCCGACGGCGTCAACGTCGAACGGGGTCCGTGCGCCAGGCTCCAGCTCAGCGATGCGACGCCACCGGCATCCTTGAACTCGAGCCGGACGGCCACGTCGGCATCTTCTGGCAGAACGAAGTAATACGACCTGCGCCACGGGCCGGGCGCGGCGTTCCACTCGTCGACGACGAGCTTGCCGCCGACCCAGGCGCGAATGCCGCCCTCGCCTTCGCCCATGAACAGGTACTCGCCCCCGGTCAGGCGGAATGAGCGCTCGAAGCGCGCTGCCCACCCGTCCGCCGGCAACTCCGGGGCGGGCGCCGCCTCGCCCCAGTCCATGTCGATCTCCACCGTGTGGGAGATCACCAGCGGTCGCTCGGCCAGCCACGGGTTGCCGAAGTACTCGCCGCGCCAGTCGCGCCGCGACGGTTCCCCGAACGCGAGCACGCGCCCGCCCTCGCGGTCGGCGACGAAGAGCGTTCCGTCGGGGGCGACGGCCAAGCCGCCCGGGCGGTCGAAGGCGGCACGCGGGCCTCGGGCAGCGCGCGTCCCTTCCAGAACGGCGTCGACCAGGCCGTCCGTGCCCCACCGTACGACGCGCCGGTTCGGCGTGTCTGATGCATAGAGCGCCCCATCCGGCCCGACCGCGATGCCCTGCGCCGTCTCCTGGATCTCGCTCGCGGCGCCGAGGCCGACCAAGCTGGCCAGCGGCCCGCCGTCAGGAGTGAAGCGCTGAACGCGTCCCCTGGCGCTATCGAGCAGGTACACGACGTCGCCCTCCGGCGAGAGCGCGAGCGCTTGGGCGCTGCACGGTTGGAGAAATACGTCCCAGTCGGAGCACATCCCAAACTCCGCCTCCGACCCGTCCCATTCCCCGCCCCAGCTGGCCTGCGGGTTGCCGGCGCCATCGAGGCGCACGACGGCGCCCGATGCGGCGTTCGCGGCGAAGAGCGACCCATCCGGCGCCACGGCCACGGCGTGCGCCGGCCGATCGGGGGCAGTGGGCACCGGCAGGCGAATTGGCAACGCGCCGAGCTCGCCGCCGGCGCGATCGAGGTGGACCAGGGAGCCCCGCACGAAGTCCGCCACCCAGTAGCTCCCGTCCGGGGCTGCGGCGATGCCCAAGCCGTCCGTGGGATACGAGTGCCCCTCGGCGAAGCCCACCCTCTCGCCCAGCCAGAGGCCGTCCGAGCGGAACCACTGCACGCGGCGCAGCCCGAAGTCGGCGACGAAGAGCGTGCCGTCCGGCGCGGCGGACAGCGCCAGACGTGGCGGGTAGAAGCCTGTACGGGCCTCGAACTGACCCTGGGCGTCGCCCGGCGCGCGGAGACCGATGCGCCGCGTATCGTCCGTCACAAAGATGACTCGATACGGCGGCCGATCGTTCGCGTCGAATTCGGCAACGACCAGCGGCGCCGCGACGAAGCGCCCCAATGCAACGTCCCGCTCTCCGTGGCGCTCGACGCCCACCAGCAGTCGACCCGTGCCCGGCGCCGCAAGCGCGACCACCCCGCCTCCGGTGGAGATCTCGAGCCGGCCGGTCTCTGCGCCGTCCGGCGTGAAGTGGTACACGTCGTTGATTGATTGGTTGGCGTAGACCGTTCCATCCGTGCCCACGGCCAGGGCGTTCAGCCAGAGATCCTCCCGCTCCGGCATGTACGGGTAGGACGTCCGGAAGTGCCCAAGGCGCGTCCCGTCCGGGGAGTAGCGCACCACGCGGTCGTGGCGGAAGTCGACGACGTACACCGTCCCATCCGGCCCGACGGCCACTTGGCGCGGCTCGTCGAGCCGCTCGTCGGCCTCCCCTTCGGTGCCGAACGAGCCCAGGTACCTCCGGTCTGATCCAAAGCGCAAGACGCGGTCGTGCCCCGGGTCCGACACGTAGATCGTGCCGTCGGCAGCAACTGCGACGCCCACAGGCCCATGGAGCGCGTCCGGCCACCCAGGAAGTCCTCCGAGCTGTCCGAGAAGCTGCCCTTGCGCGTCGAAGCGCTGGACGCGGTCGTTCCCCGTATCGGCCACGAACACCGAGCCGTCGGGCGCCACCGCGATGCCGGTCGGCCCATCGAACAGCCCGGGCGCAGTGCCCAGATCGCCCCAAACGTCGAGCACGGCGGCGGCCCTGCGACCCCGCCGGCGCTGGGTACCGATCGACGAACTCATTCGGCGAAAGATCGGAGCACGTTCGGGAAGACCAGCCGGAACAGTCGCGACTCGGGGGTGGGCGTCACGGTGGGGGTGGCGGTGGGCACCGGGGTGGCGGTCGGTGCGGGGACGAACACGCATACGCTCCGATTCATCGAACACAAACGCCCGTTCGCGGCCGAGATAGTCCGTCACGATGACGTTCGCTCCATTTATGGTCGGGTGACACCCGATCTCGAGCGGCATGAGCGAAAGCGTCATCGTGATGCCCCCTAGCTGGATGGTTGAGGCTCCCCCCAAACGCTGGACAACCATCATAGTAGACCAGCTGGCGCACGACGACGCCGTTCTTCTGCTCCACGTAGCACTGGTCCTTCTTCCGATATGGGCGGCCGCGCGTGAAGGTGATGCTCTCGCGATGGCAGTAGCCAACAAGCTGAGCATTCAGGACCGCGCCACCGTTGTCGGTGTCCAGCCCAAGCAGCGAAAACGGCAGAAGGCGCCGCACCTCGACTTAGAAAGGCGGATCGGGAACCAGTGTACTCGGTGGGCTGCGACGTTAGACCTCCAGGACACAACTGCTTGCAAACTGCAGGCGGTGATACGAAAATGCTGCTATGTCAGTGTCAATCACGGTTCGGGATGTGCCGGACGAGACCCGCGACGAGCTGGCGGCACGCGCGGTCAGCACTGGGCGGTCGCTTCAGGTGTATCTGCGCGCACAGTTGATTGAACTCGCCAGCCGGCCCGATCCGGCTGTTCTCATGGCGAAGATTCGACAGCGCAAGCGCGAGACCGACAGTCATCTCTCGACGGAAGCCATTCTCGAGCATCGTGCCGCGGATCGCCGTTGACATCCGTCATCGATACTTCCGTTGTGGTCGCCGCTCTTGTCTGCCGAGGACCGGATGCCGACTGAGCGGAGTCGATGCACAAGAATGGCCTCCACCACCACCACGCCAAACACCCCGACCTCCAACAGGTTGACGAGCCACCCGAAGCCCAGATAATCAGCGCTCGCTGGCTGCGGAGAGATGGGATCCGAGCGGTAGGGGCGACGCGATCCTGCATTCGATTAGATCGGCTTTCCACCCTGATCGGACCCGATTCGGACCCAGCGGACCTATGCTACGCCCAAAGGTTGCGGAAGCATCGGAGTGTATGGTGTCTCGGACGCTGCTAGTTACAGGCGGCGCTGGTTTCATCGGCGCGAACTACGTTCACCAGGTTCTCGCGGGGAATCCCGAGGACCGTGTCGTCGTGTTCGACAAGCTGACCTATGCCGGCAATCTCGAGAACCTGAAGGACGTCGACGGCGATCCCCGCTACACCTTCGTACATGCCGATATCTGCGATCGGGAGGCGGTCGACGCAGCGATCGACGCCCATAGCGTCGACGCCATCGTCAACTTCGCCGCCGAGTCGCACGTCGATCGCTCCATCGAAGATCCCGGCGCATTCGTTATGACCGATGTCATCGGGACGTATACCCTGCTCGAAGCCGCGCGCGCTCGCGGGATTCGGTACCATCAGGTTTCGACCGACGAGGTTTATGGGCACGTGGATGCGCCCTCGCGCGAAGGCGATGCCGTCGAGCCCCGGTCGCCTTAT
Organism: Anaerolineae bacterium; assembly: GCA_038913135.1. Lineage (GTDB taxonomy): Bacteria > Chloroflexota > Anaerolineae > Epilineales > Epilineaceae > JBCLES01. Next base: position 12,033 of record JBCLES010000006.1, on the reverse strand, counting down.
TCGGCCAGCAAGACCGGGGCAGACCTGCTCGTCAACGCATATCACGTGACCTATGGCATGCACACAACTATCACGCGCGGCTCGAACAACGTCGGGCCCTATCAATATCCGGAGAAGGCCGTCAGCCTTTTCGCGACGAACGCGATCGACGACCTGCCGCTACCCGTCTACGGCGACGGACTCCAAGAGCGCGACTATCAATGGGTCGGCGATCACTGTGAGGCGATCGACCTCGTGCTGCGGGAGGGCGCGCCCGGCGAGGTTTACAACGTCGCCACCGGGACCTCGATCCCGAACTTGGAGATGGTGCGGATCATCCTCGACACGCTCGGCAAGCCGGATACTCTGATCCGGCACGTCGAGGATCGGCCCGGGCATGATCGGCGATACATGATCGACAATTCGAAGCTCTCCGGGCTCGGGTGGGTTTCGCGGCACACGCCGCAGGAAGCCATCGCCAAGGCGGCCAAGTGGTACGCCGACAACGAATGGTGGTGGCGGCCTATCAAGAGCGGCGAGTTCAGAGATTACTATGATCGCATGTACGGCCGGCGCGCGGTGATTTCGCTATGACGCAAGGCGACGCAAGAAAGGGGACCGTTCGATGACCGCCCAGACCGAAGTGTTCGATGCTCAACAAGAGATGTCACGTCGCGAGTTTCTCAACTACGCGTGGCTTGCATCTCTCGGCATCCTGACGGCGCAGACTGGCGTATTGACGTATCAATTCGCCCTGCCGCGTCTCAAGCCGGGAGACTTCGGCGGCGTTCTTCCGCTCGGGCCGGTCGACGCACTTCCGGCGGTAGGTGAGCAGCCCTTTGCCTTCTCACGCGCCAAGTTCTGGTGGATAGTGGACGACATCGGAGCGCGGGCGATCTACAAAGTCTGCACACATCTAGGCTGCATCTACGATTGGAAGCCCAACGAAAATCGCTTCATCTGCCCCTGCCACGGCTCGACATTCGAGCGGGACGGGTCATTCGTCAAGGGTCCTGCGCCACGCAATCTCGACCGCTTCGTCATCCGCGCTTACGATTCAGGCGGCGCGCTGGTCGGCGAGACGAACGAAATCGGAGATCCGTTGCCTATCCCAGCAGGATCGATCGTCGAAGTCGATACCGGCGCTCGGATACAGGGTCAGCCTAAGAATCAATAATCGGGACCACCTCGCGGAGCCCGACGGCGGCTCCGAATCAATCTTGACCGTGTTCAAAGAGGCAGAGCCATGCTTGGATCCGGACCGATGCGCAACCTCCGCTCTAACGTGAGCACCGAGTGGCAGCGGCTGCGCGGATACGATTGGAAAAACTTCGGCGGAGGCATGGTCGATGGCGTCGTCCGCTACGTCATGGCAGGGCTGAGCGCTAAGGAGCTCCGCTCGATCCTGCGCGGCGACGTACCGACGGAGAAGCCGAACCCGCGCTACAAAGCGCAGGTCAAGAGCTTCACGCTCCACATCAGACCAAAGTACTTCCAGCGCGGGAGCACCTGGTTCACCCACACATGGCGCCTCGGCTGGTTCAGTGTTTACTTCTTCGTGATCGAGACGATCACCGGCATCGTGCTCATGCTCTTCTACGCTCCGACACCGGAGCGAGCATATGGCGACATGCTCGAGATCATGTCGAACGTACCCTTCGGCCTGTTCATGCGCGATCTTCACCGACTCGGCGCGGAAGGCATGGTCGCGGTGGTCATCCTGCACATGATGCGCGTCTATTTCACCGGTTCGTACAAGGGTACTCGCTCATTCACGTGGCTCACCGGCGTCGTCCTGCTGTTGGTCACGTTACTCCTTTCATTCAGCGGCTACCTCCTGCCTTGGGACCAGCTGGCGTATTGGGCCGTCACGATCGGCACATCGATGGCCGAGGCTGCCCCCGGATTCGGCAACGAAGTCAACCTGCTCCTCCGTGGGGCGATCGACATTTGGGCCGACGGCCTGATGCGCTTCTATCTGCTACACGTACTTTTGATGCCGCTCCTAGCGATCATCTTCATAAGCATCCACTACTACAAGGTGGCCCGCGAGCACTCCATCTCTCTGCCGGCGGTCGTCGAAGAAGGCGACATGGATCCGGCGGAGAAGAAGTATCAGGAAGAGCGGATCGACCTCATCCCGGATCTCTTGATCCACGAGGTCATGCTCACGGCGTTCGCCTCTTTCCTGATGATCCTCGCCGTCGCCACTTTCTATCACGCGCCGCTCGAACACCACGCCGACCAGCAGATCACACCGCTCCACACCGAAGCGCCGTGGTATTTCCTCTGGCTACAAGGAATGTTGAAGCTGGGCGGCAAAGGCCTGATGGGCATCATCCTGCCCACGATCATCTTCGCCTTGCTCTTCGCGGTGCCATGGATAGATCGCAACCCGCATAGACTGGCCAAGCGCCGACCGGTCGCGATCGGCATCGGTGTCATGCTCACGATCATCTTCCTGATCCTGACCTACATGGGGACCCCGGGCTACGGCATCGAAACGCCGCCGGCCCAGGACATCCTTTCGCACTTCCTTCCTGCAACGCATCCGGGGCCATTCCGCGAACTGGACTGGGATACGATCGATACCGCGGAGGGGGGCGAACAGCGGACGTACTTCGTCTCGTATCCGGATGGGTGGGAGGAAGATCCGAACTACGCCGATCGTGACAAATTCGTCTTCATTGCGAGTTTGAACGAAGAAGAAGGTCAAGAAGGTGAGTTCTATGACCTCCTGCGGGAGTTCAAGGCCGAGGTTGAAAAGGCGGCCAAGCTCATCCCGCCGTCCAACACGTCGCTGCCGCTCGCCAAAGTGACGGTCGAGAACCTGATGCCCGAGCTGAAGTGGTCGATTTGGACGATCCAATGGGATGAGATCGTCACTGACGCCGACGGCAATTTCCTGCAGAACGAGGATGGCAGTTTCGAGTGGAAGCTGGCTGACGGCAAGCAGAACTATCAAGAGAGCACCGCCGCCATCCACGCCGATTCGAAGTACGGCCATTGATGATTGATCATCGAACGCAGAAGGCCATCCGTGATGGACGGCTCCCGAACATGATCGACCTACCGGAGCACGGCGCATGACCCGAATCGACATCACCCTTGGACTCATAACCACCATCGCCACGATCGCGGTTATCGCATTCGTAGGCCTGGGCGAAGACCGGCGCATGGAAGAGACCGCCCGCGCCTACGATGTGCGCAGCGTCGAGCGCGGCGCCCAGATGTTCGCCCAATATTGTGTGCTATGCCACGGCCCGCAGGCGACCGGCGCTAAGTGCCCGCCGCTCAACGAGGCCTCCGGTCTTCACGCCGGCTCCCGGGGCCCTGGCATAGCTTGGCGACTCGAGGAGCTGGGCTGGGATCGCAACGATCCGTATGGCTACGTCTACTCGGTCATCGAGGGCGGGCGCCAGGTCTCGACGCGACCGTGGCGCTGGGTCGGCAATCGCGTCGGCGAGAATCTTACCGATATGGCTATGCCGGCGTGGGGTCAGGATTACAACGGCCCGCTCCGCCCGGATCAGATCAAAGACATCACCAATTACATCGTGGCGCATCGCGACAATATTCCGGAAGACGCCGAAGAAGCCCTAGCCTTCGTTGACTCCGTCGAAGGCCAGGTGTCTGTTTTCGACGCGCCAAATGCGGTCCCTCGTCCGGACGGAAGCGACCCCGCCGCGCTCGGAGAATGGCTTTTCGCCGATCTGGCTTGCGTTGGGTGCCACGTCTACGAAGGCGTGAGCGATCCGCAGCCTGCCACGTGCCCGCCGCTCACCGACATCGCCAGCGTCGCGAAAGAGCGCATCGCCGCCGATGACTACGCCGGCGCAGCGACGACGGTCGTCGAATACATCCGCGAATCCATCCTCACCCCGGCCGTCCACATCGTTTCGGGCTTCGAGGACGCCGCTCCTATGCCCGAGTCGTTCAGCGGCCTGACCGAAGAAGAGATCGAAGCGCTTATCGCTTTCCTGACCGGCGAGGTGACAGCCGCGGCGGCGGATGACGCCGAGGCGGGCGAAGACGACGCGGTTGAAGACGAGGCCTCGGGGGAGGACGGCACTGCGACGCCCGTCGCCAATACACCGCCCGCTTCCAATAGGCGGCCCGCTGCGACTGCTACGCCCGCTGCGACCGCGACTCCTACCGCCACACCGTAAGGGCTCATCCGGCAATAACCTGAGCAATTCGGCCTCCGCTGCATCCTCGCCAGACGAGCCCTAAGCTCACTGGCTGGCACGCACGGTAGCGAGGCTTGACGCGGTGCTACCTGTCATCAGCCCCGGAGGGGCTTCGTCATGAACGAGCCGGGGGGGGGGTTCACCCCCTGGCGTCGACGACGGCACCACTCGGCGCCATCAACACCACATTGCGCGAAAAATGTGTCAAGCGTTCAGCCTTCTACCCCTCTTCCCCAAACGTGATCCCCTGCGCCAGCGGCAACTCGGTCGTCCAATTGATCGTCGTCGTCTGGCGGCGCATGTAGGCCTTCCAGCTGTCCGAGCCGGCCTCACGGCCGCCGCCGGTGTCCTTTTCGCCGCCGAACGCGCCGCCTATTTCCGCGCCGCTGGTGCCGATGTTCACGTTCGCGATGCCGCAGTCGGAACCCGTGGCCGAAAGGAAGCGCTCGGCCGTCAGGACGCTGCGCGTGAAGATCGCGCTCGAAAGGCCTTGCGTGACACCGTTGTGCATGGCGATAGCCTCGTTGAGCGTGTCATAGCTCATCACGTAGAGGATCGGGGCGAAAGTCTCGTCGCAGGTGATCGGCGTCTGCTCCGGCATCCGGATGATCGTCGGCCGGACGAAGAACGGTCCCATCTCGGGCAGTCGCTCAGCGCCGGTGAGGACCGTTCCGCCTTGAGCTTTCGCCGCATCGATCGCCTTTAACATCCCTTCGACCGCTCCGGCGCTCGCCAGCGGACCCATCAACGTGCCCGGGTCCATCGGATCGCCGATCGACACGGATCCGTAGCCGCGGACCAAGCGCTCGCAGAGTTCGTCGACCACCGACGCGTGCGCGATGATCCGGCGGGTCGAGGTGCAGCGCTGTCCGGCCGTGCCGACCGCCCCAAAGAGGATGCCGCGCTCGGCGAGGTCCAGGTCAGCGTCCTCGGCGACGACGATAGCGTTGTTCCCGCCCAGCTCGAGCACCGCTCGGCCTAGCCGACCCGCGACGACCTCAGCGACATGCCGGCCGATTGGAATCGAGCCGGTGAAGCTGATCAAGGGCAGTCGCCGATCGCGGATCATACGTTCGCCGACCTCGTCGTTGGTGCCGATGGCCAGGCAGAAGATGCCGTCTATTCCGTGATCCGCCATCACCATGTTGCACAGATGTTGGACGGCGATCGCAGTAAGCGGTGCCGACGGCGACGGCTTCCAGATCATCGTGTCACCGCACACGGCAGCGATAGCGCTGTTCCATGACCAGACCGCCACGGGGAAATTGAAGGCCGAGATGATCCCGACGGGTCCGAGCGGATGCCAGTGTTCGTACATCCGGTGGCCGGGCCGCTCGGAGTGCATCGTCTTGCCGTAGAGCTGGCGCGACAGACCGACCGCGAAGTCGTAGATGTCGAGCATCTCCTGCACTTCGCCTATCCCTTCGGCGCGGATCTTCCCCATCTCGAGCGTGACGAGTTCGCCCAGCGGCTCGACATTCCTTCGCAGCGCCGCCCCGATGTCGCGAACGACCAGGCCGCGCTTCGGGGCGGGCACCATGCGCCACGTCTCGAATGCCTCGACGGCCCGTTCGGCGACTCGATCGTACGAGGCGGCGCTGGCTTGGACGACGCGCGCGATCGTGTCGCCGGTCGTCGGGTTGATCGAATCGAGTACGGCGCCGCCCGCGTCCTCGATCCAGCCGTCTGCGCCGGTGCAAGCGCCTGGGTTCACGTCGGCGACGCCGAGTCGTTCAAGCAGCGCGTTCATCGGTGGCTCCTCAAGCTTTTTTGATCGGCGGACTCACTGATTCGCGACGATGTTGACCAGCTTGCCCGGCACGACAATCACCTTGCCAACGGGGGCGCCGTCCAGATGCCTTCGCACGCCTTCGTCGGCCAGCGCGGCGGCCTCGACCGAATCGCGGTCCGCGTTCGCCGGCACGGTGATATGACCGCGCACCTTACCGTTGACCTGCAGCACAAGTTCGAGCGTGTCCGCGACGAGCTTGGCCGGGTCATGCTCCGGCCACGGCTGCTGCGTTATCGACGGCGGATGGCCGAGGATCTCCCACAGCTCCTCCGCCATGTGCGGCGCAAGCGGTGCGAGCATGATCACGAACGGTTCGATGACGGCACGCGGAGGTGAATCGAGCGCCACAAGCATGTTGTTCAATTCGATCAGCGCCGCCAGAGCCGTGTTGAAGCGCAGTTGCTCGTAGTCCTCGGTAACGCGGCGGATCGTCAGGTGCAGCGCGCGCTCGAGTTCGGCGCTGGGAGCGGCATCCGAGACGATCGCCTCACCGGATTCCACGTCGAGAACGTTGCGCCAGACCCGAGCCAGAAAGCGCGTGATGCCAACGATGTCGCGAGTATTCCACGGCTTGGATTGGTCGATCGGACCCATGTACATCTCGTACAGCCGGAGCGTGTCGCAGCCGGAACGGGCGACGATAGCATCCGGCGTCACCATGTTCTTCAGGCTCTTGCCCATCTTCCCGAATTCCACGGCGACCTCGACGGCGCCGAAGAAGTGCTTTCCGTCGCGCTCCTTGACCTCGTCGGCAGGGACGTAGACGCCGCGATCATCCACGAAAGCCGGCGCCTGGATGTAGCCCTGGTTGATCAGTCGCGCGAAGGGCTCAACCGTCGAAACGTGCCCGAGATCGTAGAGTACCTTGTGCCAGAAGCGTGCATAGAGCAGGTGCAGGACGGCATGCTCGACACCGCCGACGTAGAGGTCGACGCCGTGATCGCCCATCCAATAGGCCTCGTGCTCGGGCGCGGCGATCCGTCCCTCGTTCTCCGGGTCGATGTAGCGGAGGTAGTACCAGCACGAGCCGGCCCAATTCGGCATGGTGTTCAGTTCGCGCTCGTAGCGGACCCCGTCGAGTTCGACAACGCGCCACGACTCGGGCGCGCGCGACAGCGGCGGTCTCGGCTTCGCATCGGGATCGTCGTCGCTGCGCGGCTTGAAGTCGTCCATCGGCGGGAGCTCGACGGGCAGGTCGTCTTCATCGACCGGCCGGATCTCTCCGTTTGGACCATGCAGGATGGGGAACGGTTCGCCCCAGTAGCGCTGGCGGCTGAACAGCCAATCGCGCAGCTTGTATTGCACTTCGGTGTGCCCGATCACGCGCTCTTCGAGCCAATCGACGATGCGCCGCTTGGCCACTGAGGTCGGCCAACCGTCAAGGCTGACCTGACCGTTGGCCGAGTTGACGCCGGTCCCTTCGCCGACGAAGCCTTCTGGATACTCGTCGGCGTGCAGGAGGTAGTCCGCCCTCAGCGCCCCCGCGTCGTCGAGATCGACCCTCCGCCCGGCGCGCTCCGCCATTTCGCGGAGCCATCCGTCGCCCGGCATGACGACCGGCACGATGGGCAGGTCGAAGGCGATCGCGAACTCGAAGTCCCGATGGTCGCCTGCCGGGACGGCCATGATCGCACCGGTGCCGTAGCCCATCAGCACGTAGTCCGCTATCCAGATCGGGATCCGTCCACCGGTGGCGGGGTTGATGGCGTAGCCGCCGGTGGAAACGCCGGTCTTCTCTTTAAGCTCGACCTGGCGATCGACGTCGCTGCGATGCGACGTCTGGGCCCGATACGCCTCGACCGCCGCCCTCTCCGTTTCGCCGGTCACGACATCGACAAGTGTGTGCTCGGGCGCCAGCACCATGTAAGTCGCGCCAAAGAGGGTATCGGGCCGGGTGGTGAAGACTTCGATCACCTGCTCCGCGCCCTCGACTTTGAACCGGATGCGGGCGCCATCGCTCCGGCCGATCCAATTGCGCTGCATCGACTTGACTGCTTCCGGCCACTCAAGGCGATCGAGATCGACGATCAGCCGATCTGCATAAGCTGTGATTCGGAGCATCCACTGCTCAAGCGGTCGCCGGTAGACCGGGAAGTTCCCGCGCTCACTGCGCCCGTCGGCGGTGACCTCTTCGTTGGCCAGCACCGTGCCGAGCCCGGGGCACCAATTGACGGGCACTTCGGCGAGGTAGGCCAGGCGCCGCCCGTCGATAACGGCACGGCGCTCGTCTTCGTCGAGTTCGGACCAGGCGCGCAGCACACGCGTGGGCCGCCCGCCTTCCGAATCGGCCGCGACCGGCACGCCCGTTTCGTCGACGGCGAGTTCCTCGCGCTCGAGCGCGGCGACCGGTCCGCCCGTTTCGTCGACGGCGAACTCCCCACGCTCGAGCGCGGCGATGAGGTCACCGATCGGGCGCGCGGCGTTGGCCGACGGATCGAACCAGCTGCCGTAAAGCTGAAGGAAGATCCACTGTGTCCAGCGATAGTAGGCCGGGTCTATCGTCGCTATCTCGCGCTGCCAGTCATAACCAAGCCCGAGCTCGCGCAGCTGGCGCCGCATGGTCTCGATGTTCTGCTGGACGGTGATCCGGGGATGGATGTTGTGCTCGATCGCGAATTGCTCGGCCGGAAGCCCGAAGGCGTCGAAGCCCATGGGATGCAGCACGTTGAAGCCGCGCATCCGCTTGAAGCGCGCCAGGACGTCGGTGGCGATGTACCCGATAGGATGGCCGACATGCAGGCCTTTGCCGGAGGGGTACGGGAACATGTCGAGAACGTAGAACTTGGGCCGGGAAGCGTCGAACCCGGGATCATCGGGCCCGAGCGTGCGATACGTCCCGTGCTCGTCCCACCAGGCGCGCCACTTGGCCTCGATCGCGTTGTGGTCGTATGTGCGTGCCATTATTGTGCTCCCGGATGATTCGCTGCGTCCTGTGCTTCGGTGAATTGCTGAGTGCTGGGTGGCGAGCGCCGGGTGCCAAGGCCGAGCGACGTCTGCCCACTGCCGAGTGTCGAGACCTTGCTACATCTGCCCACTGGCGTGTGCCGACCGACGACTAACCACTGCTGAGCCCAGAGCGCCGACTTAGCTTACCCGGCGCAGTGTGAATCGGGGAGTATAAGATATGCGATCGCCTTGGCGAAAGATCGGCGGAAGGCATCACGAGGTTGAGGGCGATGCTCGTCCCAGAACGGCGTGCGATGAGCGGCGATCGGCCCACCATCCGGGTACACTACGCTTTCGCCATCTTCGTGTCGGTACTCTCGGCTCATCATCCGATCGCCGGCTCGGAAGATCAGCGGTTCGCGCAGCGCGTGAACCCGCACGCGGAGTAACGCCCATGGGACTCGCAAATCGGATCACGCTCGCCATTTTTCCGCTGCACATCGCGATCATTCTGATGCTCTTCCATGGCGGTGCGCCGGTCGTGTATCAGGCACTTGTTTGGGGACGGAGACGTACGGTGACCACGTGAACGATGTCCGCAAAGGGTTCGCCATCATCGTGCGGCGGCTGCGGACTCAGGGTCTTCGGGTAACGCTGCACTGGCTGTGGGGGCGCGGGCTGCCCTTAGCGACCGGCGTGCCGATGGTGCGCTATAGCGCTGTGACGCCACAGCTCTGGGTTGGCCCGCAGTATCGGCGAAAGGGAAAGGCGGCGTTGGAGCGCCACGGCGTGACGGCGGGCGTCAACCTGCGCATCGAGCACGACGACGCGGAGCACGGGTTGGCGCTAGAAAACTACTGCCACCTGCCCACGGTGGACGACGACGCCATCGCGCCCGAGCACTTCGACCAGGGCGTCACTTTCATCCGAGAGCAGGTGATGCGAGGCGGCACGGTCTACATCCATTGCAAGGCCGGTGTGGGCCGAGCCCCGACGATGGCCGCCGCCTACTTCATCGCCGAAGGTATGAGTACAGATGAGGCGATCGCGCTGATCAAGACGGTACGCCCCTTCATCACGATCACCCCGCCTCAGATGAAGGCGCTGCGCGCGGTGGAGGCGCGATCACGCGGCGGAGACTGAACACGGCGCCGGGCGGAGTTCACCCGGCTGATCTAAGCTCGACTTTGTACGAAATCGATCCGCTACCGGCTTTGGAATGACCCCGCTTTCGCGGACAGCCGGGAAATGGTGCCTCAAGCAACCACCGGCTGCAGCGTAGCGTACTCGAAGTTGACAGGCGGCACAAGTACTCCGCCACGCTGAATCTGTCGGGTACGGCCGCACGGGCTTCGACCGGCGTCCTCAAGGTGGTCCGGTCGATCAGTTCGCATTCCAGGGAGGCGAAGAAGGTTTCTGCCATGGCGTTGTCGTAGCAGTCTCCGACGCTGCCCATGGACATGACGATGCCGGCGGCCGCGCACCGAGCGCCCGTCTTGAGCGCGGTGTACTGGCTGCCATGGTCCGAGTGGTGGATCACGCCTTGCGGCTGTCGCGCCGCAATGGCCATGTCGAGCGCGCTCACCACGAGTTCCGCATGGTTCAGTTCGGGTTCTCATGAGCTTGACAGTCGGCACCTCGATCGCGCATACTGGTCACGCCCCAGCCGCGCCTCGGCTCGGGCCATTGGTGGTTGGCCCGACCGCCAAGCTCCGAGGCAAAGTGTTAAGCTCATCCTCACGGCTGCCCTGAACCATGCCCACACGAGACCCGTCCGCGGTGAAGGGAGGTGGGCTGCACGTGAGACGACAGGCGGGAGTAGCCGGCAAGGGTGATTGACGATTAGGCGGACCCGCGCTAGAGTCGGACTGTGCGCCCGGAGTGCGTCCTGCGTGTAGAGTCCTCGGTGGTTATATGGAAGCAGGCGCCCGCCTAAGCTATCGGGGACGCATGGAGAGGTGGAAGTTCGACGGCATAAGCAGCGGTTTGTGATGGTTATGTGGAATGAGTCCAAGTAAGGAAGTAGTTAGGGGCTGGGTTCAAGAGCGTATAAGAAGCGATCGAAAGGAGAAGAGCCATGGAGTACAAGGATCCAATCACGGTATCACCGAACAACTACCGCCTGCTCCTCGAGGACGGGAACTACCGGATGGTGGAAATGTGGCTACCCGCCGGTACCAGCGACATCGAGCATTCGCACCCTAACGAGATGGTGTATTTCATCACCGGCGGTAGGATGCGGATTCATCTTCCCGACGCGGAGGCCGTCGAGCTGGAGATACCAGACGGGTACACCATGAAGCACGAGCCTTGGACTCACCGTGTAGAGAACATTGGAACCACGGACATCAAGGCAATCCTGTTCGAGCGTAAGTGAGCACAGGGACGGAGCTGGGGATATTCAGACTCGGGCACGCGCCGGGTGGGGTGTCATCCGGGCGTGGAGCCGGTGCGAGGCGTCTCGTGATCCTCTTCGGCGGGTGTGGAGGTGCGGCGGGGGCCTCCGCGGAGGCTGGAGCGCGCCCCAGGGGTGGCCGGGGCAGTCGCCCAGTCGGGCGGTTAGGGGGCCGTGGGCACGGTGGCACAGGCGGGGCACAAGGGCCGGTGCGGACTCCCCACCATCTGTCAAGCGGCCCGGGCAAGTTGGTCGGATTGTCGCGGACGCCGCGACGGGTCGTAGAACGTCTGGTCGCGAAGCATGGCGAAGAGTATTCGAACGAGGCGATCAGCGACAGCACGGAGGGCACGTCCGTGTGAGTGACCTCGCTGTCGGAGTTGCTGGTAGTGCTCGCGAGCTGCCGGATCGTGCATGCTGGCGACGCGCGCCATGTGGTAGAGGGCATTCTGGAGCCGGCGATCACAAGCGCGGCGCATCTCGACGCGTCGCGACTTGCCGCTGGCCTTGGTCACGGGAGCGAGACCAGCCTGGGATCGGAAGGCGTGGTAGTCTCTGTCACCGATGGCCCGATTGGCCTGAGCGAGCATCGTGGCGACGGTGACCTGACCGACTTTTGGCCCGGAGCGAAGGATGTCGATGTCACGATGCTCGCGGCCTTCGGGGTCGGTGTCGGACGGAGCGGCCATCTGCTCGAGGATGCGCTCGGTCCGGCTGTCGATCACCTTGAGCTGAGCATGGATCATCTGCAAGCGTGGCACTAGCAAGCAGACGTGCTCGCTGGCGGCCTC